>CAWAUU010000022.1:0-182795 GCA_963785215.1 Candidatus Bathyarchaeota archaeon | reverse complement strand
GAAAGATGTTGGGAGAACGGATTTAGTGTTTCTATCAGAAATATGTTTAATGGAGCGTTGAAAATTGAGCGAAGTTCAGCTGAAAGTTCTGGATTCCAGACAGAGAGATGTGGCAAGAGGAATCGCTAGAATAGACCAGAGAACAATGCAAAAGTTAGGGGTTTCATCTGGAGACGTAATAGAGTTCTCAGGGAAGAAAAAAACGTCGGCGATCGTTTGGCCAGCGTACTCTGAAGACCAGGATCCAAGCATTATGCGAATCGATGGGTTCTTACGTAAAAATGCTGGCGTATCAATAAACGAGTACGTTGTAGTTCGTAAGGCTGAAGTTAAAAATGCTGTGAGCATAGTGCTTGCTCCAGTGGATATACGATTGAATGTTGACGAAGCCTTTGCAAATTTTGTGAAGAACAGACTTATGGATAGGACGTTTGTTGAGGGAGACAAGACGTCCGTTATGATGCTTGGTCATTCTGTTCAGTTCACTGTTGCGAAGGTGCAGCCCCAAGGAATAGTCAAAATGACTTTCGATACTATATTGCAGATATTGTCTGACCCTGTTGCGGAAGCTGAAAGTGTGCCACGTACCACCTATGAGGACTTAGGAGGCTTGGAGAAGGAGATTCAACTGATAAGGGAGATGATTGAACTTCCAATGCGGCATCCCGAGATTTTCCAGACGCTTGGAATAGATCCTCCCAGAGGGGTTCTACTGCTCGGTCCACCCGGCTGCGGAAAGACACTCCTAGCTAAAGCAGTAGCAAATGAGTCTGATGTAAACTTCTTCTCAATAAACGGGCCTGAGATAATAAGTATGTTCTATGGGGAGTCGGAGGCGAGGCTTCGAGAAATATTTCAACAGGCTCATAAAAACGCTCCGAGTATCATACTCATAGATGAGCTGGACTCCATCGCGCCCAAACGTGAGGAGGTTACAGGTGAAGTGGAGAAAAGGGTTGTCGCTCAGCTTCTATCTCTCATGGACGGATTGACTGGTAGAGGAAATGTCATAGTAATAGGTGCAACAAACAGACCGAATGCCTTGGATTCAGCTCTCAGGAGGCCTGGGAGGTTTGATCGCGAGATAGAGATAGGGACCCCGGACAAGCGGGGGCGTCATGAAATATTGTTGATTCATAGCAGAGGTATGCCCTTAGCCCATGATGTTGACTTAAAGGTGCTTGCTGAGCGGGCGCACGGTTACACGGGTGCTGACTTGGCCGCCCTGTGCAGAGAGGCAGCTATGAAAGCTCTACTTAGGTATCTTCCCGAGATAAATCTGAAGGAAGAGCGAATACCTCCCCACGTCCTGGAGAAGATGGAGGTTCGGATGGATGATTTTATGAACGCCTTCAAGGAGATTACGCCTACAGCTATGAGGGAGATTGCTGTGGAAGTTCCGGTTGTTCATTGGGATGAAGTGGGAGGCTTGGAGGAGGTTAAAGAGAAGTTAAAGGAGGCTGTTGAGTGGCCGCTGAAAAATCCTGAAGTCTTCAAGAGATTGGGAATTCAGCCGCCTAAAGGTATACTGTTAATAGGCCCGCCCGGGTGTGGGAAGACCATGCTGGCTAGGGCTGTTGCAACTGAGAGCGAGGCAAACTTCATTTCGATTAAGGGTCCGGAGGTTTTCTCTAGGTGGGTTGGCGAGTCTGAAAAGGCTATTCGAGAGGTCTTCAGGAAGGCTAGAATGGCTTCGCCAGCGGTCATATTCTTCGATGAGGTTGACTCTCTTGTTCCAAGGAGGGGGGTGGGTTACGGCGAAAGCGGCGTAACTGAACGCGTCATCAGCCAGCTTTTAACAGAAATGGATGGATTAATGCCCTTAGAAAACATCATAGTTATAGCTGCGACAAATAGGCCCGATATCGTCGACTCAGCCGTATTAAGGCCAGGCAGATTCGATCGGCTAATCTATGTTCCAGAACCCGACGAAGCGGCTAGGCTTGACATCTTTAAGATTCACACGAAGAACATGCCACTATCAAATGATGTGGACATCAAGGAGCATCGCATGACGAAAGGTTACTCCGGCGCCGATATATCATCCGTATGCAGGGAGGCCGCCATGAACGCTTTGAGAAGAGACATCAACGCAAAAGAGGTTACCTTCAGCGATTTTGAGAAAGCTATGGAGGAGGTTCCGCCGAGCATATCGCCAGAAATTGAGAATTGGTATAGGAGCTTTATGAATCAGGTTCGAAGGCTGCAGAAGCCTGCGCCTTTTGTAGTGTAATTCCAGGTTCTGTCAAGTCTTCGTCTGTTTTGGGTCATATGAAATTTCGTCTGCTGACTTACCGAATACATAAGCTTACTTCTTAAAGCTTATAACTAAATGAGTTCTGTGAAGTTGTCGGTTGATGGTTTTTGTTGTGAAAAATCGGTTGATAGCGCGCTATCAACTTAATGAAAGACCATCCTTTGTTAGAACTTCTTTCGTAATAGCACAAAAACCAATTAAATTAGATAATCGACTTACACTACAAATCATATGATTTGGAAATTTCTATAAACTGAAAGAGAAAAAGAAGAGAGTGGATAGTAAATATAATGAAAACATAAAATGAAAGATGATTTTCCTTTGTACTGTTAGATATTTTATTTGATGGTGAACCAACTAACTGGAGATAGCCGAGGTTATTGATGTTTCCTTACGATTTTAAAAAAGTTTAGTTTGTGAAAGAGCATGAGAAGGTAAGTATAAAGTCTTCAATGTTAATCTGTTAGATTGCTTAATAGGGGGAGCACTTTTGCTCTTTGGACACAAAAATAAACCTCAAATGGAACTCCAAGTAGACTTAGGCGATTTGCAAAGCGAAAAAGAGAACCTGACCAGCTTTCTGCAATTACACCTCAAAGTTTCCGTTTCCCAAGTTGAGGACAAGTTGAGGGTGGATTCAGAAAAGGTGTCTGCTCAGGAACTGCAGCATGTAGTTACAAAGTTTGTTTACCACCGAGACCTAAACGGCACTCACTGGGTTTCCGTTGAAGGTGCAACCGTAAAAATCAACAGGTTTAAGGGCATCGATAAGAAAAAAGAGAAACATGAGAAAGAACCGCCGCACCAAACCGCTGCACAAAGCTGGGGACTTTAAAAAAACAGTGTTAAATTCGGCAGTCTGTTTTGGGGTAAGTCGGTAGAGACACAGACTGCCTGCTGTTTTCTTAGGTACGGAATAACGGGTAACGCTTCACCTTTCAATGCTGTTTCCCTTTTAGATTTGCCGCGCTGCGCGCGCATTCCCGTCGGGCCCGCATTTCTGCTACCACATCCTCTTGAAAATAATTAGGAAGGGAAATTCGCTGTCTGAAAATTTCCCCGACTTGCTCTCAGGACCGCCCGTTAACTGTCCGATATTCGCCATATCCAATTTCTGTTTTTCACTTTGGTTCTGAACCCTTTCGAGCCTGTGTGAAAACTATTTTCAATTTCCGAAAATTGCTAAGTTTATGGCGAACTGATGGGGTTTAGGGAAGTGTTTTCACGTATAAGAGGCAATTTCTTGAAACAAATTTGACTTTTCACACAGTCTCAAACCCCAGTTATAAACCACTATCCATTCTTAGCCTACCCGTACTCTGTAAGTTGCCTGTACATTTAAGGTCCATGCTCTAATGGTCTCTGGAAACTTGGATAAAAAAAGCGTGAATCTTTGAAACTATCCTTAAAGCTTAATGGTCTCTGTAATTTACCTGTTTCTTAATTGAAAGTTAATCACTTGTAGAAAGTAATTATCATGTGCATATTCAAAATTTGAGATGCAAAAACTTAAAACAGAAACCAAAAGAACTAATCACTTCAAAGGGTAAAAAAAATGGTAAAACTGGATTCTGAGGGTAATATTTTAGTTGGAAATGAAAAAATTCATTATAAATGGTATCGTTGTGGACGACTTACAAGAGATAGTCTAATAGGAGGTTACCAATATTGCATAGAAACAAACTATAATAGAGAGTTAATTTCAATAGATGACCATGGCAACGGCTTAGAATATGCGAAAAAGGTGCTAGAAAACGCAATTTTAAAAAGACAAAAAGTTTAAAAAACATCCACTGTTCCCTAAATTAGCTATTTTCTTAATAGCCCTAAACGTCGTTAAGTTTCTAACCTCTGAATGGTCGCAGTAATCGTGTCGAATGTTTAATAATAGTTTGAGGTCGGAGTAAATTGAGTAACCAAAATGAAGAAAATAAAATTAAACCTAATGAAGAAAATAAACCTAAACCTAAAAACGCCTATGTTAAAAGTAATCGTCATAATCGTAAATTTCATAGGCGATAGAGCAGAGTAATTAAGTAATTATGGTGATAAATTATATATAACGAAATTTGATAGTTTGGCTAAAAAGCGAATTGAAAAGTTACGTTTATATTGATAACTCTAAGCGCGCGTGCGACTCTGAACAGTACTTTAAATTATTTAAAAATAAATACGCAAAGATTCTAAGGAATTTTGATTTTAGCAGTTTAACCATACCTGAGACTTAGCCATGATTTATCACTTACGCTTTGCTGGGATTAGGAACGCGCCACCGTAACCGCCTACTGCGCCGTCGATATCAGTGGGTTCAACTTTAAAAATCATCGCTTCGTCAAATGTAATTTTATCTTCAATTATGGTTTCCCTAAGCAGCCGATGCTTTTTGCCGTCCAGCGAAATATAGTTTAACTCTATGCTATCGCCTGCTGTTGCAATTATTGGGCTAATTTTTGTACATTTTACTATCTTCATTTTTTAATTAACCTCTAATTTAACCTATGCGGCGCACCTATTTACAGTTCGTAAAAACAAAAATTATTCTGGTGCGGTTTTCTTCTCCGACTCTTTTGGATGAACAACTAAGAAACTTCTCGGATAGGCCGCTTCGTCTGTCTTGATCAGGCACACAGTTATCTAAGTCGCGGATCAGCATCAAGCAGCCTGGTCACTGATTAGTCAATGGAAAGGAACAATGGATAGTTTTCTTGAATCTCTTCAGAGTAATGATTCGTAGATTTTTAGTGTCTCGTCAGCAACTTTGCGCCATGTGAAGTATTCTAGTACTCTTTTGCGTCCGTTCTCACCCCAGTTTCTGGCTTTTTCGGGGTTTCGCAGGGTCTCTTTTATTCCCCAAGCTATATCGAGGGGATCTCCGCCGTTAACATGCACGCCGTTCTGGTCCGGACCAGAGCTTAGTATTTGTTCTCTGAAACCCACCACGCCGCGTGCACCTACCACGACTGGCTTTTCCATTGCCATGGCCTCCAAACTAACTATGCCAAAGGGTTCATAGACGGATGGAAATATACATACGTCGGAAGCAGCGTAATGCAGAATTCTCTCAGGTTCTGGAACAAAATCAAAGCGGCACGCTACATTGTTCTTAATGTTTAACCTCTCCGCTGAATCAACTATGTCTCTTTGTTCTTCCCCTTTGCCCAGAATTACGAGTTTTGTGTTAGGGTATTCCTTCAAGACAGAGGGCATTGCTAACAAAAGGTTTCTAGCGCCCTTTACCCAAGATAGCCTTCCAACGAACAGAAGCATGTTCCAGTCCTTGGGAACGCCATATTTTTCGCGAGTCGCAGCAATGTCCTTCGGCTCGCATTTTGCCATGTCGTAACGTTCGGGGTCCACGCCGTTCCAAACCGTGCTTATTTTTGATGGCGCCCAACCGTGCCTTACTAGATCTTGTTGCATAGCGTAGCTAACGGTGATTATCCTGTCTGAGTTTTGAGCCATGGCATCTTCAAAATGCGACACAACTTCTGATCCTTGACCCTCGCTTCTTCCCCATTCAGTGCTGTGCGTATGGAAAACCACTGGAATTTTTGTTTCATTCTTTATTATAAGACCGGAAATACTGCTCAGCCAATCGTGCACACAAACAACGTCAAAATGGCATTTCTCCTTTTTTATCAGGCCGTTAATGAATTTAGTCGCGCTGAGAATATTATATATGAAAATGTCATTGAAGAATTTGATGTTAGTGCCCCACTTCTTTAAATCATCAACCACAAAAAATGGAAAAACGTTGCTCGCATCAGCAATCAAGGGCCGATGAACCTCCACACCTCTTAGGATTTCCCTGGTTTTCAAATTGCCCCCATTCAGCGTGAAGACTGAAACGTCATGCCCCAAGTCGATATATTCCTGCGTTACATTTTCAGCATACGTACCCAAACCACCAACAATCGCCGGCGGATACTCATAAACAAAAAAGCCGATCCTCAAAATGTTCACCCGAGTTATAGCTCCAAAATAGTTCCGAATTATATTTATACATGCCACAAGTACTTAAATGAACTATAAATTCAATAATAGCTTCCTTGTTAATGAAGCAACTTTCCTATCTGTAACCGGAAGTCCTGTTTTCTCTGCTACAATTTCTAAGAATTCACTCACGATGCTTTGGGCAGCTTTTCCTATTTCTTCTGGAGCAATCAGTTCACCGGTGAAAACACCTTTACAGTTTATGGCCGCAAGCGGATTTAAGTCGAGAAAAATCCTATTTGTTTTATAATCAAAGTCTGTAATAATAAACGGTTCCAAAACGCATATTGAAGGTTTGACATCGTGAATCTTACAGGCGTTTTCTTCGGTTAAGAAGAAACAGCTTCCATCTTTCTTTCTGCGAATGTTCCTGTTACGAGGATCATTAGGGTCTTCCAAAAAATTCACGAATCCTTTAGCTTCTATCCTTTGTTGTTCTTTCAAATTAATATCTGATGGCTCGTCTCTGCAACAAACTCCACAATTCTTACATTGAAAGCCTACTGAATCCGGAAATATGACATTTTCATATTGCATGGTAACCCATACCTGTTAACAGCTAAATGAACAAGAGCGCAGTTAAGCTTTTCAATTCGCCTTCAATGTTTAATAGTGTTACCACATGGGAAAAGTCCATGCGAAAAACAAGAAGGTTGCCGACGGCCTGGCAAAGAGCCCTTTTCGCACGCTGGCTTGTCGACCCTATTGAAGCGTGGAAAGATTGAAAAAGAAAAGAGTAACTTTAGAACAGTTAGAACAGTTAGCTTTAGAGCATCCTAGAATACTGAAGAGGAAAAGAAGGACTTATTATCTTTAATCGTTGAGTATAATGATGTGGATAAGGCTGTTCATAAGTTCCTTGAATGTACAAATTGTTGGATAGAGTGATATGGAAAACTTTGAAAGATTAAGTAATGTAGTTCTCATTAGAACCTGCCCTTGCGGCATCGTATTCAAAACGTATGATCCGAAAAAAATGTACCATTCAAACAAGTGTGGGGCAAGTTATCTTAAGAAAAAATATGGACGAAGAATAGGAAGTAAAGCAAGAGAAGTTTGAAGAGGTTTTTTACTTGATTAGGGAGTTTGTGACGGGGGAAAGTGAAGTTGGTTTGTTGTGAATACGCTAAAGTCGAGACTGGTTTAGGGGAATTTGAATTAAGTATTCGTGAGTGTGGAGGTCAAACTTGTCCTCAATCTATTTTTTCTAATTCTTCAATTTACGAAAAATGCCCACAGCGTTTGAAGTACCAAAAAGACGGCGTGTCAGTGAATCAAAGTGACGAGCCGAAAAAGGTATTTGTTCGCGTTCACTCAAAACAAGAGTCTGTACCTAAATTCACTGGTATTGCCTGTAACGGCTGTCAATACAAAGCTGGTTCTTACTGTTGGAGTCAATGCACATTTAACATTTGGAAGAGAAAACCCGATTGGTAAAGACAAAATGTTTGAGGCTTAAAGGATAGGGTTCGGAGCAAAGTGTTATTAGTGTTGTGCGTTTACAAGGGCTTGAGTGGCTCATGTGAAGAGAGAGGAAGCGGTAGCACTACTGAAAGAATTAGGTTCTGTGAGTTTAATACAGCCGTCTTTAGTTCTTATTGAAAAGCGAAAATCCGATAGTTACCAATTGCAGATTAGAGGCGATTATAACCGTCAACTAATTGGAATATTTCTAAAGAAAAGACACTTCTCATTCGAAATGAGCAACGATTATTTAATTGTTTTCAAGCCATAGAGGGGTCATGGGTTCTTGGATATTGCAAGAAATGGAATAGGACACAGTAATATGATGGAACCAAGTAAAAAACCGTTGAATGTTCTCATAAAACAGTTGGACGGAAATATTGAAGTTGTTCTCAAAAATGGCTATGAGTATAAGGGAAAAATGATAAAATGCGATGGGTACATGAACATTCTTCTTGAAGGCGCAACCGAATCCAAAGATGAACAATTGATGACAAACTACGGCAATGTGCTGCTCCGCGGAAACAACATTCTCTACATTATACTAGACGCCAGTACGCATTAAATAGCCCCAGGCTTCACTTAATCGAAAGAAAGATGTGTTCTCTAATTGTTTAAGGATTCGCTTAATACTTTAAGCGCATCCTATCGGACCCGCCATTACGAAAAAGGATTGGCTGTTTCTGAAATACCGTTGTTATGGATTGGAATTTTAACTCGTTTTGGGTTAAATCTCGGCGGTTTACCTTCAAAAAGATCTGGTGAACCTCTATCGTAGTTAAAGTGATTAGGGCCTGCGCGTTAAATTTAGACGTGTGTTTAGATCTAACCCCCTGCACCAAGCAAGATTACCTTTAATTAATGTGTTTTTCACCTTTAATTGAAACAATGCTTTGGCCGTGACCAATACGAATAAATCAATCGTTAACGTGACGACTTTCTTTAATCGAAGTAAAAAGTATGAAAAAGAAAACAAAGTTAATTACAATAGCTATCACAATGGTCATCCTTATCTCACCTCTGGCGGTTTTTAAAATAGTTAATTCACAAAACACGAAATCCCCAACATACTCCCCTGGTGACCCCATTCGGGTTGCATGCGTTGGTGACAGCATCACCGAGAATAGCGGGTACCCGTCTGACCTTCAATTGCTGCTTGGCGATAACTATACGGTAGGTAACTTTGGCGCCAGCGGATCAACCGTGTTGCTTAATTCTTGGGAACCATACATGAACCAGACTCAATTCCAAAACGCTAAAGTTTTTGAGCCCAACATCGTTGTTATTATGCTTGGAACTAACGATGACCTTATGGAGCTTCATCCGTATAATGAAAGCTTTGAACTTGATTACGCCGAACTAATAACTTCATTCCAACAGCTTGAAAGCAAGCCACAAATTTGGATTGTGACGTCGCCGCCGATTTTCAGCAACAGTTCAGATTTAAGCCCTACATACTTAACGGACACCATAATTCCGATGACCCAAGATTTGGCAAACAAAATGAATTTACCTATAATTGATATATATAGCACGTTTGGTAATCGCAGTGATTATTTCGTAGATGGCGTGCACCCTAACAGTCAAGGAGCAGTACTCATTGCAACCGAGGTATACGATTCGATAGATTCCACTTATAACTTAAGCCAAATACATTAGCACTTAAGAAACGCAAACAAAAAGAAAAAGAGAGTTGCACGGGAGATATCTCGACAGCCTTGAGGGTTCAAATCCCTCCCTGCACCAAAAAATGATTATGGGTATTTGGGACAATTCGATTTACCTGTTTGCAATTTGGTTTTGAAACATTTCAGGTTCACAGGCAAGCACTCTTTAATGCCTTTTTACCTTTTATAAACAAAAATTTGCCAAATATCTGCATCTTAACGCTAATTCAAGCCCTAAACCAAAAAAACAACCTAAAACAAGCCCTCCATAAAGGGAAAGGGAGGGTACTAGAGCTCTTATGGTAAAAATAGTAAGCTAGCATGGAGAAGAATCTCAAGTGTTAGCGGCTTGAATTGGTGAGCCCAACCCATGTTGAAGCACATCAACACCATAACGGAGTAAACTTTTCACCGCGCTCACCCTGCTTCCAGGCACACATGCAACACCATGAATTAAACCATACAAAGACAGAAACGTCAGGGTTAGAAACCTAGATTTCGAATAGACCACAAGCATTAAAACAAAAAGAGACAACCTCGAAACCCCACAACTCGACGCCGTAGGAAAGCTCATCATGCCACTTCTTGCAAAGATTATCTCCTCAACGGAAAAAGTTAAGGGTTTTGCTTAATTCTCGCCCAACAATCAATAGAGAAAAAGCGATGAAATCTCATAGCCTTGGGGTTCAAATCTCACCCCCGCACCAACATATTCAAATCGTTTGGTGGTTCTCGTTGGCGAGTTTCTGGAGTTTCTGAGGTTTGGTTCATCTGGCTTCTTTCAGCAAGAATTAGGTTGAGCCAATACCTATATAGGTACGTAGTCATATAGTAGACTATGTCGATAAGCTAATAAGCGGAAAAGGTGAATGAAAAGTGATAGCTCAAGCAAAAATAGAATTCGAAGTCCGGCAGTTCGCTTATTGGAAGAACGATTGAAACGTGGAACCGAGCAACAAAAAAATATGTTGGCGATTAAATATGGGTCGAATTACTGCGGATCTCCCGAATGAGTTGGAAAAGCAGCTCAGATTAAAAACAGTCGAGAGGTTCGGCGGGAAAAAAGGCGACTTGTCTAAAGCTGTCGAAGAAGCAGTAAAAACGTGGATCGCCAAGAAAGAATAGATCCTAAAGTTTCTTTTCCCGTCAGAATAAAACGGCAGCAATAACGCAAAAGACGACTGTGTCAATCCAAAAATAGCTTAGGCAAACAGCTGATTATCGTATTTTTAGGATTCTAATAATAAATTAATCGAGGTGAAAAAAAATGAGTGAAGAACAAAAAAAAGCGCCGGTGAAGGCGATCGCAAAATCTGAAATCGCAGTAAAACCTGTAAAACATGTTCTTGCTAAACCCATTCCTGCCAAAGTTCCCGCTAAACGTATTCCTGCCAAACAAGTTCCTGCAGTTCATGTTCTGACGACCTTTGACGATTTAATGGATAATTTTCGCAAAAATTTCATTGAAAGTATAGCTTTTCCATTTGAATGGATAAGTCTTGAACCAGTAGTCCCAGTCCGTGAGGCAACTGTAGATCTGGTTGATGAGGGAAACAAGTTTGTGGTGCATGCTGAGATGCCTGGCGTAGCTAAAGACAATATCGACGTAGCATTGACGAAGGATGGTATCGAAATCTCGGCTGAAACAGATGTTGAAACAGAAGATACGGAGAAGAACTTTGTTGTCAGAGAACGCGTTTACTCGCATATTTACAAACAACTGTCGTTCCCCGAAGAAGTAATCCCTGAGAAAGCTGAATCCACATTTAGAGACGGATTACTCGAAGTCTCCATCCCAAAGAAGACGATTGCACCCGCACCTAAAAAGCACAAAGTAGCAGTGAAATAGCTAGTAGAGTAGCATTTTTTATGCTCCCGCACTATTTCCTGCAATATTTTTGAGAAACCAGACAATACCGTGACCGTAAATAAGGCTTGAAGCGAAAAATCTTTTCTAATCTCAGCCCTTTTTGAGCTAGGGTTTTTTCGACCTTGTTGCCGAAATCATCGATGGCGAGCCTGTTCGGTTGAATTTGCTTAAGAAGATTTGGTAAATAACGATGGCTGCGTAGAAGCCGTACGAAAGTATAAGTACTGGGCGGTGAACGGCGTACTTAAGGTCGCTGACCATGAGTTCGACGTGTTTTCTGGTTGTCCACACTTCATCTGGACGAAAATGGATGCAGTATGGTTCGTAGACGCCTAGTACCTTGTAGCCTTTTTTGCCGATCCAATCTTTGATGTATCCGTCCTCGTAAGTATGCAGTTGATAGGGTATTTTGATGTCTTCAACTGTTTTCCGCCGAATCAACGTGTCGTGGGTTCCGCCTCTTTTATCAAATATTTTTATTGTAACCCTTTCAAACAGCCTCAGTAATTTTTTCGATTCTCTCAGCACGGACCAAATTTCGATTCCCCAGATAGCGCCCACGTCGTCTTTTACTAGTTTTTCCGCCTCGGCAAACCAGTTTTTTGACAGGATAACGTCGCTGTCTACAAACATGAACCAGTCACTTTTTACTAGTTGAATTGCGGTCTGCCTAGCGGTGCCTCTTGTTCCCTTTTCTTGAATGAACTTAACGTTTCCGTATTTTTCTTGGAACTCCTTCACTATGTCTGCTGTTGAGTCAGTGGAGTGACCATCAATAATAATCAGGTTGTTAACTGGTACGTTCTGGTAAACAGAATTAATGCATTCCCTCAACATTCGTTCGCTGTTCATTGTGAGAATGGCAACATCTATGGACTCCATCGTAATCAACCTATTTTTTTAGCTGATGACCTTTTTAATTTTATTTGAAAAAGAAAGTTTTGGTTGCTTGCTGTCCTCTTTTTTAGCTGAATCGGTAGCTGGTCGGTCAAATGTGTTCTCCTCTTAGGCGTAAAGCATTTTTAATACCCCATCAAGCCGCAACATCGGGAGCATATCGGAAAAACTCCATTGTCACAGCTTCTTAGGGCGCGTCTAAATTTACGGTGTTTTTCATTATTGTATATTTCGAGGATACTTGATTCCTTAATGTTTCCTGTAACGAAGTCTGGAAAGTCTCTACATGTGACGGTGTCTCCGTTTGGCATTACGTCTAACTGGAACCACGGTGAAACACATTTTTTGTATCCGAAGAAATTTTCAGGTTCAGTATAGTACGTTCGAATCTCCTCGGGTTTGAGGTCAGGTACAAACAGAATGGGCATTTTGGTTTTTTTAGATTTTATTTGTTGAACTTGCTCAGCAATTTTGTCTATGTTCAATTTTGTTGTGTCGCGGACGTAGCCTTTCCATGCGAAAGGTGTCACGCCTAACTTTTCTTCCGCTATTTTCGTGTGTTTTTGTCCTATCCATTCTTTGGTGAACCATGAATAGTAGATTGTCATGCCGTCAGGGCTTAGTTTTTCTGCTTCTTTCACGGTTTCAAGTAACGTGGATTCGTTGTTCTTGGAGATTGTTGTGATAATGAAGATACCCGGTTTTGTCTTTTTTTTCTGTTTCTTTATTTTTTGGATTGCCAATATTCCTTTTTTTGCTGTATCTAATGCGCCTGGGACACCTCGGCATTTGTCGTGAATTTCTCTTGGGCCATCGAAGGAGACGCAAATCATGTCCCATCCGTTTTCAACTATGGTTTCAGCGTTTCTTTCTAATCCCACTCCGTTTGTTACCACTTGAACCGTTAGTCCTTTTTGTTTCATGTAGTTAACAAGGGGTACAAGTGGTTCGTAGAGAAAAGGTTCTCCACCCGTTATGTAAACGTGAACTTTTTTTGGGGCAACTTCGTCTATTACTTTTTTGTAAATTTCAACTGGGACTTCCCCGGTAACTTTTGGTGTGTCCTCTCGTGCGTTGTATCCGGCTTGTCCCCATTGTGCACAGATTGCGCATCTGTGATTACAACGATGCGTAATTCTTAGGCTCAGCAACCCAAGGGAAGAGCTGCTTCCATCTTCATTTCGATAATCTAGTCTTGATTTAACAAGCCCCCTGTAGGAAACTCTAGCAAAGCTGACCAAGAGTTCGGGGTTTCTGCACACCGGAGTAACGAACTGCGTCGGAATCCGTCTCATGAACACTACTCGTTTGCTCTACATTTTAGGATGGGGTACAATTTAAATTTGACCCATATATAGTCAGGTTTAGCGCCGCTCAGACCCCGAACCGGGGGCTACAGAGGTCTTTCAGACCAATGGTTGACTTCATTTTCATAACAACAAGTTATGCACAAGAAGAAAAACTGCACTCTACAAAGGCAATTCTTTTTTCTTTTTTATCCTCTATCATGAAAAGTTTGTCGTTAACCTCTTTAGGGTTAATCGCTGATTACTGTGCCCTGATTTTGAGGCATTATGTTAGCCCAAGCTGTTTCATCATTCCTACAACGTCGTAGAAGAGGCGCTCCTCTTGAATTTCTTTATTTTTCCAAGTGGCAACGGTGCAGAACTCAAGTTTAGCTGTTTTGCGGGTTGGCGGAAAGATTTTTCCATCTGGCATTTTCAGTGGTCCAATCATTGTTGCTGTCCAATCAGCGACGGAACAGGTGTAATTACCATCGCCGAAAAGAATCTTGTAAGGATTATTAACCAGCTTATTATCGAACATTTTGAAGAATTCCACCGATTCTTTGTAATGTGCTTCTCTTCCTTGCGTGGGTTCTGACTGACCCGGCCAGTAAACTACCACGTTTTCTGCGTGGCGTTTTTTGAATGTATCCCAATCCTGATTGTTCCAAGCATCATCTAAAGTCATCATCAACATCATATTCTCTTTCACACTCACCAAAATCACCTCCTTACTCTGATGTTACTTGAGTGATTCGATCTGTTAAAATTTATGCTTTAAGCGCCTTCAATAGTTTAGTTAACACATAATTTCTGAGGTTTTTACTGCCGAGGTTTGGACAAATGTAATTTCTTGGTTACGCTCTTTTTCCGTTTTGCATAGTTTTATTAGTGCTTAGCGACAACATAGAATTGTGTGGTTTTTATGTCAAACGACCAAGAAATGCTTGATGAACTCAAAAAAATTCGTGAACTGCTAGAGCCTAAACCTACGCCGCCTGAGCCAAAAGGGATGTGGGCTGAATTCAAAGGTTTTCTGTCAAAATACGGTGTCTTTGGGCTCGCCGTTGCTTTCATAATGGGGCTTTATTTAGGGGGACTCGTTCAGGCACTCGTCAAAGATCTGCTACTGCCGGCAATAGGACTCCTAATACCAGGCATAAAAAATTTAGCGACCTACACAACAGGGCCATTCACCATCGGTGACTTCCTTGTGGCGTTGATAACCTTCCTTATCGTAGCCTTGGTAATCTTCCTGATAGTGAAGATCATAAAGAGATGGGGAATACAGTAAACTCTCAAAACCCTTTTTCTCTTTTTCTCGTAATTGTTTCTCATGTGGTGATTGAGTTTGCCGTTGGATTGTTTTTTTCCTGGAAAGACGATTTTAATTGATGCTGTCAGGATGGGGCGATCTCTTATTAGGCGTGGTAGTTGGAGCGCTCAAGCCTCCAGACCCTATGGTGATGGAGCGCAGAATCCCGACGTCTTCCTTTCAGCCGCCGAACTTCAAGAACAAGAAATATTTGGATGACGCGGTGAAGATTGCCAACGAGATTGTCGCGGTAATGCAGCCTGACGCTGAAACCTGTTTTAAGGTTTGTTCAGAATATGTTCTGTCCAATGTGGCTGTGTACTTACTAAGCTTAGGGTTCAAAGTTCAAAGGGTCGAATCTACAGGCGAACTTAAGCAGTTGGTTGAAAGAGGATATGTTAGATGGTGTGTTGAAAAAGGGGTGCCTGAGGAAATACTCAAAGACAAGAGGCGCTTCTGGACATTTCTGGAGTGGGTTGCTGAAAAGCCTCACTTGAGAGAAAGCCTTGTGAAGACTGGCTGGGCAAGCTGGGAGCGCAAGTGGCGAGAAGAAATATTCAAAAAAACCCTTAAACCCACGTGACTAAATAGTTAGTCATTTTCTTATATTGTCAGCAATTTTTTGTCAGTGATTTTATTTATTTGTCGTACCAATAAATCGAAAATTTTGAAGCACATGATGGATTTTTGCATTCAAGAACTTGTTCAACAACACTCCCTATGCCTTCATCTTTTACAGGTTTATTTGTAGACCAAAACGGGTGATTGCTGTCGGGTCTAGTGACTTGAATCTGGCTTTTGCATATAGGACAACAAACAATTACTTTTCCCATACACATAGAATTATCCTCCACAAATAATGTGACCGATTCTCAAACATAACCTTTCCCTTTCATAATATGGGCTAACAAGGTAACTTCTCCAGCGAGATATGAATGGAGTTATTTTGTTAAAGAACAATTTGAATATACGAAAGAATCAAGCCATAGAAAACACCTTTTTATGTATTAAAAGAAAGAGCTTTCTATGGTTTAGGTTTAAGAAGAACAGGTTGGGTCTGAGCCTTAAACATGTTCGCGGTCCACTGAGGCGATGTCTTAGTCGCTTGCATGGTCTTTCACCGTTTTGACCACGCCGCTCATCTCCTCACTGCAACAGTGCATGTCCAGCCCATCGAAGCAAAGTCTTTGACGCGTATCAATTTTCCGCTGTTTTAATTGACACGCTCAATGCCTCAATGCATCGCGTCTAAAGCGTGCTCCCCGACCTGCAGATAATAATAAAACGTAAGTTTGATATAACTTGTCTTGAACAAAATCGCGGCAATAGACCCATTTGTTAAGCTGATAAAGACCTAATTTCTATCTAAATTCTGTTCTTTTCAACCGAAACTATCTTCAAGAGTCGGAATAACCTGATTTCGTTTTTGACATGAACTACGCAATTTGACATGAACAGCGCAATTTTTTCTAAAACTTGACGGTGCGCATGGTGCTCCCAAAGTGGGCATCATTTGTTATAACGAGTTTTCTTTAGCCGAGAGGGCTGGTTGCGCGCTACGTTTATGCGGTTGCAATTTTCTTTCTCTGTTTTGAGTTTGCAAAAGCTCGGGGGACGTCGGAAATGTATTTTCAGTAACAGATGTTAGGCGAAAACAGTGAACTTTGGTTGATAAACTATTTATGACACACCTGACACACCAAATAAACCTTTAGTGAAATAGATGGTTGAGTACAAGTGGGTTGCGCTTTCGAATACTACGCTGGGCACTTTGATGGCTTCAATCGACAGCACCATTGTCTTGATTGCGCTGCCCGCAATCTTTCGTGGAATTAACATTAATCCTTTTACGTCTTTTCAGTACATGCTGTGGATACTGTTCGGGTACAGCATTGTTACTGCCACGTTGCTAGTTACTTTTGGCAGACTTTCAGACATGTTTGGGCGGGTAAGACTCTACAACCTTGGATTTCTTATCTTCACAGTTGGCTCGATACTGCTTTCAATAACTCCAAGTCAAGGTGACGCAGGCGCTATCGAGATAATAGTTTTCAGAATAGTCCAAGGAATTGGCGGTGCTTTCTTGTTTGCAAATAGCGCTGCAATAATAACTGATGCATTTCCAAGCAATGAACGTGGAAAAGCACTTGGAATAAACCAGATATCTTTCCTTGCGGGTTCTATAATTGGTCTGGTTATGGGGGGAATTCTAGCGATTTATGACTGGAGACTCGTGTTTCTGGTGAGCGTTCCAGTTGGAGTGGTAGGCACGGTCTGGTCGTACTTGAAGCTGAAAGAACGCGGCACTATTAGAAAAAACCAAAAATTGGACATTTGGGGAAACATCGCCTTTGGCGGGGGCTTAACATTAATTCTAGCAGGCGTTATCTACGGTTTGATACCTTATGGAAACTCAGCTATGGGCTGGGGAAATCCATGGGTCATTGCCGCCCTCGTCGCCGGAGCGGAGTCTTCTTATTGCTTTTCCGTTTATCGAAAGGCATGTTGCAGATCCAATGTTTAGGCTTGAGCTGTTTAAGATAAGAGCGTTTAGTGCAGGTAACCTTGCTTCGCTTTTCAGTTCCATGTCAAGGGGCGGAGTTTTGATAATGCTTATTATATTGCTTCAAGGAATATGGCTTCCTCTCCACGGGTATAGCTTTGATTCCACACCGTTTTGGGCTGGCATATTCATGATACCAATGTCCATAGGCTTTGTCTTAACTGGGCCGATCAGTGGCTGGCTATCCGATAAGCACGGCGCAAGACTACTCGCCACTCTGGGCATGGTGATTTCCGCAGTTGCTTTCATAGGGTTCGTGCTGCTCCCAGTCAATTTCATCTACATGTCCTTTGCAACTGTGCTTTTCATAATGGGTATCGGGGGTGGTATCTTCGCTTCCCCCAACATGGCATCTATAATGAACTCAGTACCCGCGGAACACAGAGGTGCAGCATCTGGAATGCGCGCAACCATACAGAACAGTGCAATGACGATAAGCCAAGCTATCTTTTTCACAATAATAATAGTTTCGCTCAGCGCGAGTCTTCCAGGTGCACTATCAGCCGCAGTTACGAGTGCTGGTGCGCACTCCGCAGCTTGCACATATCTTCAGTGCTACGCCAGCCTCAGCAGCCCTCTTCGCCTCATTTCTAGGCTACAACCCAGTCGCAACAATACTTCATACCCTTCCGGCATCGTTAGTGAGCACCATACCAACGGCAACGATGAATTATCTCACGGGATCAACCTTCTTCCCAAATGCAATTTCAGCTCCGTTCATGACTGCACTGAGAGAGGCGTTCATCATCGGCGCGATAATGTGCGTTGTAGCTGCAGTTTGCTCCGCGCTAAGAGGCGGAAAATACGTATACGAAGCAAAAAAACCCGCGGAAAAGGCTTAGAAGTCTTGCACTCTCAATATTTTTTCAAGAGGTTCACGTGCAAATAAAGAAAGCAGTGGATTCCTTGTCTATGCGTTTAACTGAAGTTAAAAAAATTTGACATCCGAATAATCTTATTTAGGCGTTTTTCTTAAGAGAGATTATGCCGTCAGTCAAAGATATCATGACGAAGAATGTTGTTTCAATCGGTGTTAATAATAGCGTTTTTGAAGCTGCGGAGCTCATGAGTTCCAAACGAGTGAGTTGCTTGGTTATCATGGATGGCGAAGTGCCCATTGGAATAGTTACTGAAAGGGATATTGTCAGAAGGGTCGTGGCGAAAAAATTGCCGCTGGACACCAAGGTCTCGGAGATTATGTCTAAGTCTCTTATTACAGTTGATCCTGATGCTTCGCTTAAGGAGGCGGCTAGGCTAATGTCAAGCAATAAAATTAGAAGACTTCCAGTACTGAAGCAGAACAGATTAGTTGGGATAGTCGTCGCTGCCGATTTTGTGCGAAATCTTGGAAAAAAGACGGTCTCCGAAGAAATACTGGAAGCCATGGGCCGCTACCCTTCAACTTTTCCATAAAGATGTGACAGATCAGAGTACAAAAATCTGCGTTTTGAATTTAACTGCATTAACTTGCATGGAAAACAAAGGCATACAAAATATCTTAGGTTTGTTGGGATAGCGCACCCAAGAAAAAACGGGGTCTTCTCTTGGTTCTAAGTCCTAAACGTGCAACTACATTTGTGGAGGGTCAGGTGGCGGCTGCGTTTCAGGCGTGGTTTCAGGGGGAACTGAGGTGTTAGGCGTTTGGCGCATGGCGATTTTTTTGGGAAGGTAAACTGCTGCAAACCCTATGCCGACAAATATCATCACGAATTGTGCAGCTTGGCCAATTTGGCTTGTGGTGGCCACGCCTAGAAAGTCTGTGGCGTCATATAAGCCGTGAATGAGCGCAAGTACCAGTATGTTTCCGCCTGACCAGTAATACGTGATGGACATGGCTAAACCGAAAGTTATTAAGTCTATAAACGGCAGGACGCTGGCGACGCCGTATGTGAGGGCGTAGTAGGCGTGGACGGAGGCAAACATCACACTTGAAACAACCGCCAGCAGAATCCAGTATCTTCCCTTGGAGATGCTGAGGAGCCCGCCGTAGATGAAGCCGCGGAACAGGTACTCTTCAGCGGGACCCACCACAAGTATGGAAACGGGAATCATCAGCCACGCAACGTTGGACGGTACGTTGAGCACAGGATTCGGCTTGTTTAGCAGGTTTGCGGCGTGCGGATCAAAATGCGTTATTATAGCTAAAGCTATAATGGAGAGTAAAAGGCTGATCACGATTAAAACGCCGAATAGCCCTAA
This sequence comes from Candidatus Bathyarchaeota archaeon, assembly GCA_963785215.1. Lineage (GTDB taxonomy): Archaea > Thermoproteota > Bathyarchaeia > Bathyarchaeales > Bathycorpusculaceae > Bathycorpusculum. The sequence goes on along the minus strand of CAWAUU010000022.1, from coordinate 163,284 downwards.
GCCGAATTTGGCGGCGTCCTTGTTGTTTTTGCCCGCTCGGCTGGAGCAGTTGCCTGCCGAAGAGGAGGCTGACAACGAGAACGGGTATTCCGTAGACGACTAGGTACCCGGTTATTGACCCGTAACGTATGAAGTATTGTGAGTAGACAGAGAGGAAGATAACTACTACGCCTATGAGATAGAGTTTCTTGGGTAATGAGCTGGTGGCAAACATCTTTGCATACACGCTAACGGTAAATAAATTAGATGCGGCTGCCAAATGTTGGTTCCACTCATCTTTGTAAACATTGCGTATTCTGGAACTACACCACTACCAGCAACGAGGGTGCTTCGTCTCCTAGTCAACGAATTAGTCGACATAGCTCAGACGACGATAACATTTATGCTTTGGTGCTTCACATACGTCGTCTCCCTTCACCCAGCACTTTGTCTCGAACGCTAACGCCTTGTCCATCATACAAATAGAGGTCAGAGGCACATTTTAGCTATAGCTATTAGACCCACGCGTAAAATGCCGCTATACTATCAGATAAACAGGTTAGCTGAGAAATTTAGTGAGAAACGAAAAAGGACATTTACGGGAATTGAAAAAACAATGAAGAGAGAGCACATAAGCAAACGGGCGATTGGTAGTTCTTCTCGCAGAGAGCGAAGTTACCTTTAAACTAAAATGTAAGTTTTCTTGCCCTTCGTGCTTAAGGCCGTTTATTTCTTTCCTTTAGCAGGAAGTTGCTGTCGCATCTGTTTCTTTTTTAGATCTTTTTCTCGCTGCATTTTCTTTTGCTGTTCAAGCTGTGTATTCTTCTTTTTTCTTTTCATCACGCTCATATATTCACCTTAACCAAGCAAACAAACGCATCCCGCATTCTAAAACATTACCCTTTCTGGAAGAAAATTAGAGAACTGCGCGTGATTTTTATTGAATAACACAAAAACCGCCCGATTTTTTTTCGAGCTTAAAAGGGGTTTTTCTGAATCTAAACAGTCAAAAATCGGTTGCTTACCTTTCCATTTTAGGCTTTCTTCTTTGCCCTGAATTAGCTCTTGAGAACTGAAACAAGATCGAGAATAAAATAGAAGATTCTTTTGCCTATGAAATTATCTTACGTGTAGAGTCCGCGCTTCGCTTGCTTTTAACTCTGAGAGAAATCATTATGAATATTGGTGACTAATACATTGGTGTACTGGTAAGTTTGCTTGAAGGGTGGCAATCTTGACGATTAAAACTTTGATTTGCGGATGCGTTTATGAAGAAAAAGATTGGATGCTGGTAAGAATAAAAGAATGCGAAAAGCATCATAAGCAACGAACCAGAAAAAGAGAATACAGACCAAAAGCGGAATGTAACAGAAATGACACAAAAGGCGAGTAAAACGTTCAGTGCTGCAATCGAGCGTTTTACACCGAATAAAAGTTTTAATTAATTGGCGTGTATTTAGCCCAAATTAGGTTTCCCGTTTTGTGACTTGGTTTTGAACCTTGAGTCAATAGTTAACTTATTATTAATTCACTATTACGTTGACTTAACCATAATTATTTGTGACGATGTTATGGCTAGTCTTTAATAGTATAACTGATATGTATATAGTGTGAATACATATGTCTAAACTAGAAAAAAGTAAGAATAAGCAAATAGTGGCAAAAGCAACCCCAGTCAAGGAAATACCTGAAGGAAGAAAAATCGCCAAGATTCCCGAGTATGATGCGGTTTTCAAGCAGATTATTGAGAGCCCTGAGAAGATGTTTAAGGTTGAAGTTGAGGGTAAAACGGTAAGATCAATGTACGCGCCATTCTCATTTAGAGTTAAGTCATACAACAAGAAACCAGACAGAAAATTCAATGCGGCACTCAGAGTCCGCAACAAAGAAATTTATATTGTCAAGTTGGACAAAAAAGAATAAAACACTCAATCACATTCTTTCTCTGCAAGTTAGAGCAGATGTAAACTATGTCCGAACATAAATCTGAATGGCCTGAATCTGGAGATCTCGTAATCGCCACCATAGAGAGCGTGATGGATTATGGAGCTTACGCTAACCTAGATGAATACAATAAACGCGGGTTTCTTCATATCTCCGAAATCTCCAGCGCCAGAATAAGAAACGTCCACGACTACGTTCGTGAAAAACAAAAAATGGTTCTAAAAGTTCTCCATGTAAACCTTGAAAAAGGCCACATTGACTTATCCCTCAGACGCGTTACAAAACGCGAAAGAATTGAAAAAATCAAAGCTTGGAAAAGAGACCGCAAAGGCGAAGTACTTCTGCGTGCGGTCGCAGAAAAAGTAGGCTTGCCCGTGCATGAAGTCTACCAGAAAGCAGGCGTTATCCTGGAAGAAAGCATCGGTTTATATGAAGGCTTCGAAAAAGCTCTCAAAGAAGGCACAGAAGCCCTAACTAAACTTGACATACCTGAAGACATCGCCAAAGCCTTCGTCCAAGTTGCAGAAGAACGCATTCGTATCAAAATGGTGAAAGTCAGAGGTACGCTTGAAATTCGCTGCATGAAGCCCAACGGCGTTAAATGCATCCAAGACGCATTCATCGACGCCAAGAAAGCACAAAAAGCTAAAGACGCTAAAATCGAATTTTGCGTTATTGCCGCTCCCAGATACAGCGTAGAAGTCTCCGCTGATAACTGGAAACGCGCCGAAGAACTTCTCGACGAAGTAAGCCAAAGCGTAGTCACAAACATCACTAAAGCAGGCGGACATGGCTCCTTTAAAAGAGAGAAATAGCACGGTGAAAACATGAGAGATGAGAGCGACAAAACAATATGGGGTCACGTAGAAAAACTGGGCAAGGGCACCCGAGCAAACTATGACCCTGACAAAAAAACCATTACTTTCTGCTTCAAAAGAGACCCTCAAACATCAGGCGAGCAACTAAGAAAACTACGCGAAATCCTCATGAATGAACTAAAAGAACTGGGCTATACCAGCCGTATGAAATACAACGGGGAAGTAATTGCAGACAGTATAGAAAAAGAAGATGTAACTATTGTCAAGAAAAACCACCAACTCATAATTCACCTAAATAAGAAGGGATCCGGCGACAAAAAGGACGTTTCAGAGCAGCCAACTTAGCTCTTCATTGAAGAACTACCTAAAAAGAAGCAACTCCTAAATTTTTTGGTTTTTACAAAGATATTCATGTCCACTTTGCTTGAATTTACATAGGGCAAAGACTTTCCGCTATACATCCTCATTACCCTTTGAAGGAGAGCTAACCGAGAACTTAAGCCTAACGCATGCTTAATATGTAGCTTTTTTGTATGGCTAACTATAAGTTTAGACAAGAGTTTTCAGTAATAGTCAACGGTGAACCATAACTGTTAACCATAACTCAGCTTAGGAAGCATGAAGAAGGAAGATGGCAGTCTGATACGTTGGAGTCTCTCCCTGAGAAGTTCAGCGAAGATTCCGTGTTGTGGGTCGATGTTGAGGATCCCTCGGATGCCGAAATCAAAGCGATAGGGCAGCATTTTGAGTTAGATGAACTAAGGCTGAAGGAACTGACTGAGGAAGGTCAGCGGTCAAAGATTGAGGAGCAAGAGGACCGCATATCCTGCATTCTTAATTTTCCTAAAAGGGAGGGCTTTGTTTCCGACGTAAAAATGGAAAGGCTCTCGTTGCTTGTTGGGAAAAGGTGGATTATCACAGTTCACAGGGGTTATTCAGATATAACATGCGCCGTTTACAAAAAAATCAGCACGCATGGCTATTTCGCGCTTTCACTTTCGCCTTCCACAGATATTCTTTTGTATATATTCTTGGATTTGATCACGAATGAGTTCTTTTTGATTTCTGATTTAGTACATGAAAGATTGCAGAATTTGACCAAAAAGGCAGGAGCCCTCTTTAGGGAAAGGCCACAACGGTCGGAAACGAGCTTTGGATTAGAAATCTCTAAGTCAAGGGATCAAGTGTTGGTCATGAGGCAGTCCATAGGTCCAATGCGTGAAATAGTGGGAAAAATAGCGAGAGGCGAGTTTGCTCTAGTTTCCAGCGCTACAATGTCCCGCTTTGAGGATCTCTACGATAGAACAATCTCGTTGATTGAAGTGGTGGACAACCATCGAGCAGAAATCAGCGATATAACCGACATCTTGATTAATGTTCAAACGTTAACCACCAACAACATAATCAGAATCCTCACCATTATCTCTGCAATTTTTCTTCCCTTAGCCTTGATTGCTGAAATATACGGAACCAACTTCGGAAAAGGGTTCCTTATACCTGGCAGCAGTAGCTCTTTAGGCTTCTACGCCATGGACGCGATAATGATTGGCGTAGCGGTGACCCTCATAGTAATTTTCAAAAGAAGAGGCTGGTTATGAAGGATAACGCTAAAGCTCAATATCTAACGATCTCTAAGTTTTAATTTACGTTAGCGGATTAAACTGGAGAAAGCAATGAATGGTTCTTGTCGCTCCGTAACGCGCATTGCTCTGTCCCGCTATTAGTTATTAACATGCAAAAGAATGGCAGGATTGCTACTTCCAATTCACACCTAATTCGCCATTTCTTAATTTTTTAGTGACAAAATCCTAAATGTTTTAGCAGCCAAAACCATTAGGAAGAACTTCTTAAGCAACTTTTTATACCAGTGGGAGAATAAAAAATAGGTTACTTATTAACCAAAGAGAGCCCGCGTAATCCCAATAAAAGTGAATTTTATGGTGATAGCTTGTGATTTTCTGGATGTTATGGCGTGGGATGTTTCTCTAAGTGCGTTCTTATTATGCATGGGAGCGATTATGCTTCATTACAAGGCACCATCAGGTTTAGTTGATGAAAACACTGGAGATTTGCGAAGAGGATTCGCAATCGCTGCAGGAGCGGCGGGATCTTACCTGTTTCTATCAGGCATGATGATCAGTTTCAGCTGGCCATTCGCCCTCTCAGGCGGAGTATACAATGTGCTCTTCGGCGGAATCGCGACACTTGGCGGCCTATTGCTTTTGACGGGTGCGATCACGTTATTCTTGAATGCTAATCTGAAACCTGTTTCTTACTTTGCCGCGGTAGTAGGCTTGTACGCTTTTGTAGATGCATATTCAATGTTAAAATATAGCCTCACCTCCTCACCGTTGCTTTCCGCTTTAGGATACTTGTCTTTCGCTGCCCCTGCACTTCTTTCTGTTCCTGCAACTCATCTGGCGAACAAGTGGTGGAGATGGCTCTTTGTGCTATTCGCTCTCCTGTTTACTGTTGCATGGCTTTACCAAGCGGCCAACTTCACATACGCACATCTAAACCCCGCATAAGCGAGTTGGGGAAACTGAACTGAAGAAAAAAGGAAAGTTAAAGGCTGGCGAGACTATTTTGATCAAAAGCAGTTTCTCTAAGCCTTGGATCAGAATCGAGCAGTCGGGTCATCTCTCTTAGGCTTCGAACACTTTTCATTCTCATTGTAATGAAGGCTCTAAAGTCCAATCCGATTTCTGGGAGATCTGCTTGGCTCAGAAACGTGAAAAGCAGAGTTGGAAAGGTGACGCCCGACAAGTTAACAGAGCCAAAATAGATAATACTTTTAAAGCAAACAGAGTTTATTCCAAAGCAAAAGAAGGCAAAATGTTGCGAAAACTCAACGCAGTCATATTGGCTGGTGGTGCAATTGCGCTCGTTTTTCGCATGGCTCAACAACGTCTCTGTCCAGACCTGAGCTCGTTCCAACAATAGTCAACGGCGAAGTCATCGCCACTTCCATCGCGATAATATTCACTGGCATATTCTTCACAATAGGCTGGCTCTAACAGACTGGTGGAGCTTCAAAAAAAGAAAGATCACCCGTACTTTATTCTCGCTTTACTCGGGTTGGCCTCAGTTTTTGTTGTAAGCACTTTCCTATGTATGATAACCAACAATTTCAACATTGCCTTAAAGCTAAGCTTCACAGGTTTGATACTTGCCACCGGAACTTTCATGAGTCTAATAGGATTACTCATCCAGCAGCTAACTCCGCAAAACTCAGACTCGAGCAACCAACAGTAAAATCTGTTTCAGGAATTGGACAAATCAATTATCGCTCATTTTGAAAGAGGAGTAAGTTTTATAAGCATATATCGGTATTTCGATATCGGTAATTCGATATGTGGTTTGATTGGATGAAACACAAACGCCGCGGCCTTCATGGCTGGGTTTTATATGCGTTAGAAATTTCACCAAAAAACGGCGCTGAAATAATGGACGCCATGGAAAACATGAGTCAAGGCTGGTGGAGACCGTCGCCAGGCTCCGTATATCCTTTGCTTGACACAATGACCAAAGAGGGGTCGATAAAAAAGAGAGAAGACGGCAAGTACGAGGTAACCGAGCAGGGAAAAGAGGAAATGGCTTGGCCTTCCAGAATGAGGTCAAACTTCCCGCGCACGATAGAAGATGTCCTAAACGAAATGAACAGCTTCGTCTCTTACTTTGAAGACCTCGCAAAATCCGACCCTACCAAACTCACTCCTCATATAGAAAAAATCAAGGAACTCCAGTCAAGACTCTCCAAAATAACCAACGAAAACAAAACCGCTTAAAAAAATAGAGGAAAACACAAATGTCCACAAACAAAATTGAAACGCCAACTCCGAACATAATCACAGTAGAAAACCTTTCAAAAACCTTCGGAAGCCTCAAGGCAGTTGACAACGTGAGCTTCGAGATCAAAGAAGGAGAAATCTTCGGTTTTCTTGGACCCAACGGCGCGGGCAAAACCACCACCATCAACATGCTAACGACCCTCCTAAAGCCCACGTCGGGAAAAGCCGTGGTCTGCGGATTCAGCATATTCAAAGACGCAAACGAAGTGCGAAGAAACGTGGGAGTTGTCCCACAGGAATACACGGCGGACGAAGACATGTCAGGAATCAACAACATCATTCTCTGCGCGGACCTTTACGGAATGCCCAGAAAAGATTCGAAGGCTCACGCAAAAGAACTTCTAAAACTTGTCGAGCTTGAAGACGCAGCAAACAGGAAAGTCTCCACGTATTCGGGAGGAATGCGAAGGCGCCTAGAACTCGCCTGCGGCCTGATTAACTACCCGAAACTGCTTTTCCTCGACGAACCTACGCTTGGCCTTGACGTTCAAACGCGAACTGCAGTTTGGAAATACATCAAGACGCTGAAGGAAGAGTACCAAATGACACTGTTTCTCACAACTCACTATCTTGAAGAAGCCGATTCCCTTTGCGACAGAATAGGCATAATAGATCATGGCCACTTAGTGAAGATTGGATCGCCCGAAGAACTAAAGCAAAGCGTAGGCGGAGACGTCATCGTCGTCGACGTAAGAGAGAACGAGCCAGACATCTCATCCGACATAGCCAAAATCGAGCTCGTCAAGGAAGTCAAGAAGCAAGACAGAAATTACAGGATCAAGGTGAACGATGGGGAAGAAGCATCTCCCCAGATAACCGACCTGATCCGATCCAAGGGACTGCACGTCACAAGAATCTCTCTGACAAAGCCCACTTTAGACGAAGCCTACCTTGAATTAACAGGCCGTAACCTCAGAGAGGAAGAAGTCGACAAGATGCAGATGTTCCGTCAACGGGTAACCATGAGGAGAGCGAGGTCCTAAGGTGACAATCATGGACAAAGACACAGCAGACACCGAAATCAAAGCTTCAAAAGAATCCGAAGACCAAACCAAAACTTCCGAACAGGATTCAGCCCAGCAGGAACGAAGATTCAGGGCAGCTCCAAAGCTCAACAAGAGTCCCTTTCACGGTTTATGGGCGCTGACACTCAGAGATCTTCGAAAGTGGTACACCAACCCAATCCAACTCTTTGTGTCACTAATTCAACCAATTATCTGGCTTGGCTTGTTCGGCAAAGCCCTGAACTTTGGCTCCTTCATCGCAGGGTCAGGAGCCAGCATAGCGCAACAGGACGTAATTTTGAAGAACTTTTTCGGAACAACAAGTTACTTCTCATTCTTGTCATGCGGAATGCTTGCTTTCATCGTCCTCTTTACTTCCGCTTTCAGCGGAATGTCAGTAGTCTTCGACCGTAGATTCGGTTTCCTAAACAAAGCTCTGAGCACACCAGTTGCACGCGGATCAATTGTGATGGGTAAAATCCTACAAAGTGTCGGTAGATCTCTGATACAAGCAGGCATAGTTCTAGTGGTTGCAGTAGCTCTCGGGATGGAGACCACACATTTCAGCCCTCAAGGAATTGCTGGTGCATTCCTCATCATCTTCCTTATGGCCGTCGGGTTATCTGCGTTGTTCACGGTGCTCGCGCTAAGATCAGGTGACTGGCAAACACAAATGGCAATCATAAACCTACTCAACCTCCCACTACTATTCGCAAGTAACGCATTGTTCCCAGTAAAAATAATGCCGGCTTGGCTTCAAGACGTCGTAAAAGTTAACCCCGTAAGCTACGCAGTCGACGGAATAAGACAGATGTTGATAGGAGCGACAGGCATGAATAGTCTCTTGGTTGACTTCGCGGTTGTGATAGGATTCGCAGTAATATTATCTGCAATCGGAATAGTTCTCTCCTGGAAATTTCTCTCTAAGTAAACTCCAATAAGCCAAAGCCAAGAAACAACTCAATAACTTTCACAACACCTTTTCTTTTATTGAAAAGCTTTTTGAGAAGCCAGCAGATTCGCCCACTCACTTGCCAAAAAAATCTCGCTATAGGTTCAAATCCTCTGGGTCACCTCAAAATATTAGGCGCTAACATCAAATTGTGTAAGATTTAAATGACGTCTCTGTATTACTTGCTTTCATTAAATATTCCTGAGAACTCTTCATGTCATTGATACCAACAATCTCTAATCCGTTTCTAGGAGCGTTTGCTGGTGGCTTATTATATGGATTAGCTGTTTGCACCGCAGCGTGTGTACCTTACATCGCAAGTTACATTGCAGGTATCGGTGCGGGTTTCCGCAAAGGCATTGTTGTCACTTTGATTTTTAATTCTGGACGGATAGCAGCTTACGCCTTAATTGGATGCTTAGTCGGTTTGTTTAGCGGTTTGTTCAGGTTGGCTTTATCTAATACCGCAATTTCGCCGTTTCAAATTTATTCTTCAATTACCTTCAGCATTGTAACTATGATTATTGGCGTTAGCGTCCTTCTAAAGTTAAGGTCACCATGTGAATGCAATCTACCAAATAGCAAAACCTCGGTTGCGCAGGGAAAGACAGGCAGGTTTGGGTTTGATTTTGGCGCTTTTTCGCTTGGTTTAAGCAGAGGACTAATCCTATGTCCACCGTTGGTAGCGCTTTTAATTTATTCGTTACCTTTCTCAACTCCAATCGGCAGTGTGAGTTTAGCTGTCTTGTTTGGTTTAGGAACCGCCTTGTCTCCGATGCTACTGCTGGGAGGAGCTACCGGTTGGCTTCTTAACAAGGCACCTTTATTGCGGAAATGGATTTCAATAGGAGGCGCAGGAATACTAATAGTGCTTGGAATTGCCGAATTAATAACTGCAATAATCAAACTATAATAATCAAAATGGACGAGAGAGAAATAGCTAGGAAATTAAGCAAAACGTTATTAATTCTACAAGTTTAATTGTTGTTCCAACCAGTTTCTTGATTTCATCACTGTTTTTCCTGCAAACTTTAATTCCAATGCATCTTCATAGGGACATGTCTTCAACGCATCGTGCACAAAGTATACATCTGGATTCAGTTACGTCGCCTCCTTTCTTCTCGAACACGTCTGTTGCTTGAGTTGGGCAAACGCGTTTGCAAACTCCACATTTGGTGCATTTTTGCTCGTTCTTCTGCAGACGTGTCATGGCGATTTGTTTGAAAGGAGTGAAAGTGCTGAATAATGCCGTTAACCCGCCTAGTGGGCAGATTCTGCACCAGAACCGCCTATAGGCTAAAGCTAAAATCGTGACCGCAATTAAGACGGATAAATTTATGGACGTAACATAAAAGCCCTCTATCCATAGAGGCCCATAAGTTATTTTCGAGACGTATGACCACTTCATTTCGCCCAAAGCGCACTCAATTAATATACAAAGAGGCCTCATTGGACAAACCAAACAAAAAGGCTCGTTGAGGTTACCGACAATTCCCGCTTCAGTTCCCTCAGGTCCTCCCGGTCTGGTGCCCGGAATAAGCTGAGTGCCAAAAATGGCGTATGAAGCAAAGATGACGCTAAGAATTAAAAAAACCGCAATAATAATATAGCGTGATTGTGCAAGCGCCGTATTTGTTTTTTGGGAAAAGTGAAAATGCCGCAACCGTGAAGCTTTGCGAATTCGCGTTAACACATCCATGTAGAGACCAAAAGGGCACAACCAACCGCAAAAAAACCTTCCCAAAATAATAGAGGCTACAGCCACCAAACCTAAAACTATGCCTATCTTTTCTAAACCGGAGGTAGAGTATAAAACGTTATAGCCTCTTGGATAGTTCCAAAACGGGAAAATGTAAGCTTGAAGTTGCCAAATTGGACAAGTGACTGTTCGCCCATTAGGGTAGTAACATGCTAAAACAGGAAAAGAAAGACCATCTGGAAACTGGTTCCCCAAAAAATTAGATCCAACTAACAGGCTGCGCGGCGAAGGTCCCAGGGGCTGCCATAAAGGCGTATTAAAGGGACCTAATATAAGCCCCATAAATATTGCAATGACAGCGTCTATTTGAATGAAAAGTCTCAATGAGCTGACTTTACTGGTTTTGTCTTTAGCCAGTTTCAAAATAAGGTAGATGCCCACCAGTATTATTGCGGCGAATACGGGTAATACGATGTTACTGGGATTCTCCCACGGCATCTTTGCGCTTCCTATTTCTTACATAATGCTAAGCTTTTGCTAATTAGCTAAAGCACTTTTCACCAACTCACTCTTGCCCGAATGCTTTCTGCTTGTTACTTTAATTACCCCAGCGACAATGACTGTGGCAACCAACCCTATTGCTGTTATGATGGCTATTGAATGTTGCTGGTAGAAGGGTAGGTTTGAACTAGACACATTATTTCCGTAGTCAAAGTTTATTATGCTTACGTTGCCAGTTGCGCCAGTTACGATTAATGTTCCATCATGCAAAATATTCCACCCCTCGCCTTCACCGATGACAACACCATTGAAAGTAACAGTATATTCCCATCCTTGTTCTTCGGAGCCAAGACCGAGGTTTAGAATCTGTGTACCTTTACCCGTAACCACATAGCTTAACAGTACACCGTTAAATATTGTGGCGTTGAATGTCTGATAAGAGAGAATTGTAACGTTACTGTTTTGGGCTGAAACGGTAAAATTCTCAAGCGGCTGCGATCCATTGAGGTACAAATTTGTAAAAGTCCAAGTGTTGTTATCAAATGTTGCATTGGAATAGACACCGTTTACTGCAAAACGGATACTGCCATTATCGGCTGGAACACTGAATTTGTCTGAGGGTTTAAAGGCTGTGTTAGTTTGCGCTTGTGTATTAGGGCAAGTCAAAGAAAGAATAAAGATAATGACAATTAGGGCAATTCCAGTTGAGACTTTACCTCTATTTATTTTCACAAAGCCACACGCCATGCTTTACTATGCAATTATAGAGTTTAGCTAATAATGCTTTTAGGCATTAATTTCGTTTTGTTATGCATCCAATCAGGAGTCAAAGATTAGCTTGAACTTGCACATACGAATAATTGCAAAACACGTAAGCTAATAACTCATACTTCTCGTTATCTAATTTAAAGCATATATTCTTGAAGAAACAAGCTAATTCCAAAGTAAAAACGATTTACAGGAGAATCGGAAACATGTCGCATAAAGGGGAAGCATATGCAGCGTCAGGCGCCTTCTTTTTAGATAATCCGATAAGACGGTTGATTCAGCCGCCTTCCGAACTTATAGAGAAACTTGCCATAACCCCAAATGATGTAGTGGTAGATTTCGGGTGTGGACCAGGCTATTACACCATAGAACTCGCAAAAAAAGCCAAAAGTGTGGTGGCTGTTGACCTTTCATCCGAGATGCTTAAGAAAGCCCAAAACAAAGCTGAAAAAGCAGGAGTTAAGAACATTCAGTTTTTGCAAAGTAACGGCGTCAGCATTCAACTACAGGACAGCTCAGTTGATATGATTCTTCTTGTGACTGTCTACCATGAGGTTGGTGAAAGTGAAGCCGTTTTAAAAGAGTTCGGCAGGATTCTCAAGCCCGAAGGTAAGCTGATAATTGTTGAGATCATAAAGAAAGGCATCTTCCCAGGCGCACCAGTTCAAAATCCCGAAGCGCTGAAGGCAGAAATTGCAGCGGGCAATTTCAAACTTGAGCAGATGCTGCCCTACAAGAGTTACGGCATTTTCTTCTTCACCAAAAAAGCTTGATTAGGCTCTGGCTGCTCCTTCTTCTTTGCTTATGGTTTGGTTGACTAGTCTTAGCGCTTCACCGCTTGTAACTCCCCAAGGCAGCTTCAAACACATGGTTGAAATACGGTTTGAATGGCTGAAGGTTCGGATATACTAATACGTTGTCCCGTAAATAACTTTATTAATGAAACGACCTAATATTTGCATGCATGAGACCCTGCACAGCGGTAATCCTAAGCAAAGAGCAAAGAAGGCAGCTTGAAGCAAACATCAAACCAACAGCGCAGTACCGATTCGTCCAAAGAATCAAAGCCATCCTGTTAGCCGCAGAAGGAAAAAACAACAAGCAAATCGCCCGAAAAGTCGGCTTATCCGTCGTAGCCATAAGCCGTTGGCGAAACAGATTCGTCAAGTACGGAGTCGAAGGATTAAAGGATCTGCCGAGACCCGGAAAACCAGCCAAGTCTGGCCATTCAGAAAGGCTAAGAATGGTTGACATCGCCTGCCAACCTCCATCAATCAAGACTCGCTGGACACTAAGAGAGCTAGCAGAGAAGACTGGCATAAGCAAATCGCAGCTGCACAGGATTATGCATGAGCTTGATCTAAAACCGCACCAGTTCAAGATGTGGCTCTTCAGCAGTGACCCAGAGTTTGAATCAAAGCAGGCAGATATCGTTGGCTTGTATTTACATCCGCCCAAAAACGCTTTGGTTGTGTGTTTAGATGAGAAGACAGGTCTGCAGGCAAATTCGCCTACTCACGATAAGCTTCCCATGACTCCCGGTCGGGTTGAGAGACGAGAATTCGGTTATAAGCGCCATGGCGTTTTGGCTCTTTATGCTGCTCTTAAAGTTCATGAAGGTGAAGTGTTTGCCAAAACAGAAGAGAAGCATACGCATGTAGAGTTCTTGGGCTTTCTTAATGAAGTCTACGCTCATTGGGGACAAGATAAAGAGTTGCATATTGTCATGGATAATTTTAGCGCTCATAAGACTAAAGAGATTGTGCGGTGGGTTGAGGAGCACGGGTCAGTTCATTTTCATTTTACCCCAACGCACGCGTCGTGGCTTAATCAGGTAGAGTTGTGGTTTAGTATTCTATCAAGGCAGCTCCTATCTAAGCAGGACTTTGAATCGGTCCCAGATTTGACAAAGCAGCTTTTAGCTTTCATTGAGGAATACGATAAAACAGCCAAACCATTTGCATGGACATACAAAGGCGAACCGCTAAAAATTAATTAAGGATTTTAAGGGACTAAGCACTAATAACTGTAATCGTTGTTGTGTTTGGTTTAGGCATAATCGCTAATTCTTTACCAGAGCCACTTATATTCCAAATTCAGTCACAAGGATTAACCACAACGTCAGAATCCTATTGCTTTTTTTGGTGACGCGTGTATTCACAGGAAAAAAGAGACGAGCGCGTAAGCGTAGAAGCGCGTGTTGCCGCTCTCAGAGACCGAAGCTGTTGATCACTCTGCCAGAGTTGGCATCGATGACCAGCACGATTTTGTTCCCCTTGTGGTCGTACTTTGCGAACCACACTGGAGCGTGAAGTAGCTCCACGTCCCCGACATCTGACTCGGTGTTCATTGACTGGATCATGTGGTATTTCGCGTGCGCCTTTTGTGATTGGAGCTGATCGACCAGGGTCTTCGCTTGGGATTTGGCAACCTCTTCGCTGATGTCTCCGTTGAGGATCTTAACGTCCTTGGGTAGCTTGGAAATGTCAAACAGCGCTCTACCCTCGAGATTGAATTGGTAGTCCCGCGGCTGATAGTCCGTGAGGGCTTTTAACGCTATTACGGGGAAGTTGTAGTTCGCGTCCATTTGCTCAGTCTTTTTCATTCCGCCTCCGCCACCGTATCCCATTCCCATAAACATTATCCGTATCCGCTTCAATCCTAGAATGCCGGCAAACGGGTTGCTTACTCCAAGTTCTCCTTCAAAAGCGCGTCTGCCTCCAAAACCGCCCCCTCTTCCTCCGCCTCCTCCTCCAAAACCTCCACCCATGCCGCCGAATATTACGCCCATCAACGCGGCGGTTGTAGCGGTCTGTGCTACTTGCGCGGTTTCATTCGTTGCTGTTATGCTTGTGCGGGCAGAGACGCTTACAATCCAGTAAGGCACATACGTGAGGCTCATTTCCTCCTGCTTGGAGTCTTCATGAAGGTGTCTGTGCAGAAGACCCTTATCCATCATAGGCGTAATTATTGCATTCACCTGGTCAACGGTGGCGACCTTCAAAAGAAGCATTGTCTGCTTCTGTATGTTAGCCCAACCTTGAGTTCCCAGAGTAACTGCGCTACCACAAAACTCGCAGGTTATAACCATCTCTCCAAACTTGGGCGAGATAGGAGCACCGCAACTAGGGCACTTCAACGATGCCACTCCAGAAGGCGCAACAACAGGCGAAGCCGGAGCCACAGCTGCCTTAGGCGTAGATGTTGTGCCTGCTCCACATTTTGAACAGAACGCTGCATCATCTGGAATCTGAGCACCACAATTATGACAAATCAACCTTTTCACCGACACTTCTTTATTAAAAGTTCAATCTCTTAAATTTTCCTCAAACAACTTCGTTTAGTGGCATGAATAATTTAATATTTCTGCAATTTATCCAAACTTAACTTCAGAAGACCTTTAGGGAAAAAAACTAAATACCTGAATACTACAATCATACCCCTATGGCTATTAAAAAGAAATCTAAGCACACCAAAGTCTATGCCGCCATCATCCTTGTAGCAATATTAGCCATCGCAACTGGTGCCATAGTCTACACGTCCCAAAAATTTTCTCATAAGGCATCGCTGGTAGGAGTTCAAGTTGGTGACACATTCACCTATAACATAACTGGCAGCTGCTCAGACGTAGTACCAACTGTAGATTATCCAGGCTTCTACCAACTTAATGACACCCAATACTACAAGGTTACTGTAACAGGTATCCAGGGCGACAACGTCACGCTTAAAACAGATTGGGTATTCGTAAACGGAACAGACATCGCGCAGCAACAAACAATCGACTTATCCAACGGATTGATGACCGACGGCAAGCGGGTTTTCTTTTCTTTTCCCTTCCAACCTTAAAGTAAGTGACCCGATTTATCCTCAGATGAGCAGTACGGTTCCCGTTAATGCAACTCTCACCCAAACATATGCAAGCGGCACCAGAGAAAGCGTCTACTGTTCAAGTAAGCACTACCGAAGCTTACTCACAGGACCCAACCCAAAGCACACAGCGCATTTTATACGACGCAATTTATTTTGACCAGCAAACAGGAATGCTGACTAACTTTAACGAAATACAAGAATACAACAATCCAGAGCTGGAACTAGAAGTTATTTACTCGCTTACAAGTTCAAATGTTTGGAACGTTTAAACCGCTCTTCAAACTTATTTTCTCTGCTTTTCCTTTATAGCAGCTAGTTTTCCGCCTGCTTTAACAATGCTCCATTCCAATTCGCTGAGGCTTAAGGCAACATCTACTTTTGTGCCCTTAGTCAGATTCTTCACAAGTAGGCACTCGTTAAAGTCCTTAACATCCAAATCCAACTCGTCACCCTGCGAGACACCTGAATAATCCTTTTTATCTTTGAAGGCTAGGGGCAGAATTCCGAAATTAACCAAGTTAGCCATATGTATTCTAGCGAAAGATGTGGCTATAACCGCTTTTACGCCCAGGTATTTTGGCGCCAATGCAGCATGTTCACGTGAGGAGCCTTGACCATAATTTTCGCCGCCGACAATGAACCCGCCGTTTTTCTCGAGGGCACGAGATGCAAAAGTTTTGTTAACATGGCAGAAAGTGTATTTGCTTATTTCGGGAACGTTGCTTCTCAATGACATGATTTCTGTGCCGCCTGGCAAAATGTCATCGGTTGAAACGTTATCGCCAAGCTTTAGCAACACTTCACCGGTTAATCGGTCGGGCATCGGCTTGAATGAGGGTAAGGGTTTAATGTTGGGACCCATAACGACGCAGGATGTTGCCTTCATTGGGGGATAAATGAACATGTTATCGCTTAACACAAACTTTTCAGGCAAACTAATCTCAGGATATTTGCCGAGTTTCCGCGGGTCAGTTATTTTACCAGTAATGGCTGATGCGACTGCTGTTTCTGGACTAACCAAGTAAACCTTTGCATCCTGTGTTCCAGAGCGTCCTTTAAAGTTGCGGTTAAACGTTCTAAGTGACACGCCCTCACTTGTCGGAGCCTGCCCAACTCCAATGCATGGACCGCAGGCGTTTTCAAGTATTCTGGCACCTGACTGAATCAAGGGCTCAAGCTCACCTGTAACTGCTAGGTTCTCTAAGGCTTGCCTAGAACCGGCTGAAATGGTGAGGCTGACGTTTTCGCTGATTTTTTTACCTTTTAGCATGGCGGAGACAATTTTTAAGTCTCTGAGTGACGAGTTGGTGCAGCTTCCTATGCATACTTGGTCTACTGGGGTTCCCTCGACTTCGCTTACTGGTTTAACGTTGTCTGGACTGTGAGGCAAAGCTATTAGTGGTTCAACCTTGCCAAGGTCAACGTCAAGATTTTCACTGTATCCTGCGTCCTCATCTGCGTTAAGTTCTGTCCACTGGTTTTCTCTACCCTGTCCACGCAAGAAAGCTCTTGTGGTTTCGTCAGATGGGAAAATGGATGTTGTGGCTCCTGTTTCCGTGCCCATATTCGTTATGGTTCCTCGTTCAGGAACGCTTAAGGTTTTAACTCCTGAGCCGAAATATTCCAGAACCTTGTTTACTCCGCCTTTCACTGTTAACTCTTTTAGCACTTGCAAAATAACGTCTTTGGCTGAAACAAAAGGCAAAAGCTTCCCAGATAATTTTACTCCTAAAATGCTGGGCATTTCCAAATAGAAGGGCTCTCCAGCCATGGTTACCGCAACATCAAGTCCTCCAGCGCCAATGGCAATCATTCCCATGCCACCAGCAGTCGGAGTATGGCTGTCACTTCCCAGAAGCGTTAGTCCTGGCTGAGCAAAACGTTCAAGGTAGAGCTGGTGGCAGATACCGTTGCCTGGACGCGAGAAAACAATACCGTATTTAGCTGCAACTCCTTGCAAGTAGCGGTGATCATCTGCATTTCTGAAGTCATTCTGAAGCATGTTATGGTCAACAAAGCTTAGGCTTAGCTGAGTTTTGACCTTTGGAACTCCCATGGCTTCAAACTCAAGGTAAGCTAAGGTGCCTGTGGAATCCTGAGTTAGTGTGTGGTCTATTTTTAATGCGATTTCTTCACTCGGGTCCATGCGTCCCTTGGCTAAGTGTTGGCTGATTACTTTTTCCGCGACGGTTTTTTGCATTTGTTTTCCCCTTTCAAGTAGTGCAGTTTATTGGAGTAAGCTCACTTATTGTTATATGCCTATTTGAGGCTGGAAATTAAGTTTATCTTAAAAATTTCAGCTTTAATGGGCTTTTTGCTTTGGGATATGTGTGCGCACAATCTACCCTCCCGGTCTACTATATGCTTCTAATATGCTTCAAATATGATTCAACATAGAACTGCATAGACACGACGTATGCACTTTTCAACATAGTTTTGTGTCTTTTGTATGTTCACAGCAGACGAAAAAATGAAATAGTCCAGCAATCAACAACATAGAGCAGGAGGTATAACCTTGTCGTTTAAAGCAAAAATGCAAGAAGCAGCCAAGAGCAAGAATTCACCGATTGTTTTAGCGTTAGATTTTCCCTACGAATCTCCAGAGAACCGAAGTAAAGTTTTGGTTAAAGCCCAAAAAATCCTCAAAGCAGTTCATCCCTATATTTGTGCGGTTAAAATTAATCATCATCTTGTTCTTCCGCTCGGCACTTTTGATGGTGTGCAGCAACTTGTGGAGCAAATCCGCGGGCAAGGGTTGCTGGCAATTATGGATGCTAAAGTAAACGACATAGGCGCCACAAACCAAGTCATAGCTGATTATTATTACGCGGCGGGTTTTGACGCACTAATCGCTAACCCGTTCGTAGGCTGGGACGAAGGCTTAAAACCGCTCTTTGAAGTTTCCCAGCGGCTTGGGCGAGGCATCATACTTCTCTGCTATATGAGCCACAAAGGCGCAAGTGAAGGCTACGGCCAAACAATAATCGACGCTGAAACAGGTGAAAAAACCCTGCAGTACGTTTCATTTGCCAAGAAAGCCTTGAAATACGGTGCTGACGGAATAGTTGTCGGAGCAACCTACCCGCAAAAAATAACTGAAATAAAACAGATTGTTGGAGAAAAAGTCCCCATTTACTCACCTGGAGTCGGTGCTCAGGGTGGAGCGGCTGAAACGGCTCTTAAAGCGGGCGCCAGCTACCTCATCGTTGGGCGAGAAATCACTCTTGCAGAAGACCCAGCCAAAGCAGCAAGCAAACTTTGTTCTTCAATAAAAGGGGTGTAGGCGCGGTTATCTTTGGCGTTTGTTTTCCCAAAGCTCTTTTTTAAGCAGATCGCGTACTGAAGACCTAATTACGCTGCTTCTGCTTGGATACATGTTAGCTCGGACTAATTCATCTAAACCTTCAAGATAAGCTTCTGGTAACAGGACTGTTACAAGTTTCAATTTGTTTATTCCTCCTCAAACTATATCATGCTTATAACATGCCGTAAATATAAGAGTTAACCAGCAAACTCTAAAGTTATCTACTTTAAAGTAGGCACTTTAGGCAACTGTGACTTCTTTCTCAGCCAATCCCTCAACCATCAAAGGAACTATTTTGCTGGCTTTAAGTACCTCCAAAAAAAGCGGCTCTCGATAAGCGGGAAACTTAAAGAGATAAGTCTTAAATTTGATTAAGGCTTAAGGTAAAAAATTATGGATAAACAGGTTAGAAATAAATGGGGATATGCTCCGATTGCTGTCGGACTTGCCTTAATCTTTTTTGGAATAATCATTTTAATGGTGAGTATTGTAACTAACGGCATTACTTATGAAACTGCGCATTTCTTTTGGCATTTTTTGGCACCACTTATCTCTTATTCATTGGTGGTTGGCTCATTTGTCACAGTTATAGGGTTAGCAATCTTAAGAAAAATTACCAACGTATTTTCTTACGTCTCAATTACTTGCGGATTTATCTTAATCATTATTGATGTATACACATTATTAATTAATTCCATATACCCTTACATCAATGACATAGGTTTTGACAATTTGAATACCGTCAGTCTCTTTTCTTATCTGATGGCTGGAGCGTTTTTTATGACCCTTGGAATAATAATTGGGTTAAGGGTTAGAGGCAAAATAGGTTATGTCTCGATAGCTGGCGGATTAGCCTTAATACTTCTCGGAGTATCCATATTATGGTTTAACTTAGAAACCCATACTTCATCAAATTTGTACCTCAACTTAAGGCTCTCTTGGGCACCAGCTATCTCTTATTCCCTGATAGCTGGTACTTTTTTTGCAGTAGTTGGAACAGCATATTTGATATGGGTTAGAAAATAGAATCGGCTTAATCAGGAAGATTTTCTCTTCTAAGGTCAATTTAATATTAAGAATTTCAGTCTTATCACTTTAAGATAGGCTAAGGTCTCGATAGCGGTAAAAGCGTTTTTAGATAGCTTACAGGCTTCTCAGTTGATTTAATGTTCCTAAGTAGGTGCCGTCCAAGAGGTAAAGCTCAGAATTATCAACATCGACGGCTTCCGAGCGCAACACTGGACCAATCAATGCTTCGCTGCCAATTTCTTTTCTCGGTCTTGTTTCGTTTACTGGTCTGCCGCCGAGGAAATCGTTGAAGCTTGGCATTATGAAAATTTCCTTCGCCTTCAGCCTGATATTATAGTGCTTCTTGAGTGTTTCAGCAACGGTGCCTTTGATTTTTACGTTGTGTTTTTGCAGCAGAATCTTGGCTAAGGCTTCGGAGTCACAGTTTGCTTTCATCCACACTTGCCTTGTAATTTTAAAGCCTGCTGGGTCACGGAAAACCACAACGGGGTGCAAATGCCCCATAACCAACGTTTTACATTGCAGCAAGGCTGGCGAGGGCCATTTGTGACCATGAAAAACGCCTACATCACCGATTACTTCTCCTGTCGCTGGAAGAAGCTTGACGTTTTCCGGCAGCAGCGGTTCAAGGTTAGCGTCATGATTACCACGTACAATAGCTATAGCGCCAACGTAGCCTTGCAATTTGGCAAAAAAATCCGGGATATCATGCCACTCACTTAGTTCGCTGGACACGACAGTGTACTTTACGTCGCCAAGGATAACCAGTTGCTCTGGCTTGTATTTTGTAATTATCGCCGTTAACTTGTTGAGAATCTTCGGCGTTTGGCTCGGGACATGGATGCCTTTTTCTTGAAGTGACATTTCCCAGCCGAGGTGTGGGTCAGCGATAAGAAGAGTTTTAGTTTTTCCATTTTTTATAAGGGCTGCAGGGTGGGGCCAAAGCAAATTTAACATGCGGATTTAACCAAGCTGACGATTTTCTTGTGAATTTGCATGTTGCCTGAGGCTATGAAACTCAAGGTTTGCTTAGGGTCCAATTCAACGTTTAACGCTTGATTATCTGGCGATGTCACTGTTCCGCCAGCTTCTTTGACGATGAGAAAACCAGCCGCTACGTCTGTCGTGCGGAGTTTTCCGCGAACGTCGACAAAAGCGTCAGTTAAACCATTTGCTACATAGCAGAGTTCAAGCGCGTTAGCGCCAAAGTGCCTGATATGCTTTGTTTTCTCAATCAAAGCGGTTACTTTAGGCACTATTTCTTTAACTTTGTAAGTGTTTAGGTCCAAGCCTACAACTGCCTCATCCAAAGAAGCAGTCTTTGACGTTTCTATTTTTTTGCCGTCTCGATATGCGCCTTTGCCCTCAAAAGCAGTATAAGCTACATCATGGACGAGGTCAGCAACCAGCCCAGCATAAACATCGGCGAGCATAGGCTGTCTCGAAACAGCGATAGAACAAGCGTAAAAGGGTAAACCATGCATCAAATTTGTGGTTCCATCAATCGGGTCAACCGTAACATAACACTCATCAGGCGTTGCACCGAATTTTTTCACTCCTGACTCCTCACTAATCAAAGTGAAAGAAACGTCATGCTGCTTTAGAGTTTCAACAATTGCTGTTTCTGCAGCCAAATCCACCGGCTTCATAGCGTCCCCACCAGCACCCGTGCCCAAGTTAGGTTGTGGTTCCCTGACGGTTGCCAAGCATGGTTGAATGCTGGTTTGCACATTGTTTTAGATTTCCTCGAAGCATTCCAAATAATGTATCTATCAGATCATTAATGAAGGAAGACTATGAAAGTTCAATTTACGAATTTAGTGAGAAATATGCGTTTAAATATTATAGCAAGGAAACAATGGCGAAGGTTTTGGAGAACAGCTGAGGCAATCAATAAGGAGAAAGGCGTTAAACAATATTTGCTTTCTTTACTGGACGCGAATACCCATTTCTTGATTGAACAATATAAAACAAGTTTTCTGCTAACGTGGATAGTTCTTGAAAAATATATTGATGATTTATGGTCCGAGACTCTAGTTTCACAGAAGATTTCAAAAAATCGCATAGAAAAGCTTCAATCAATGTTATGGACTGCCGATGATAAGCTAGAAGCATTAAATTTGTTAGGTTTAATGGCTAATGAACGTTATTTCGAGATTATTAGGCTTAAGAAAATCAGAAATGCCATTGTACATGATGGACGAGATGTTACGAAACAGGAATCAGAAGAATGCTTGAAAGTTTCGCTAGCAATAATCAAAGAAATCATAAGAAACAAGTGTTTTTTGGAAATATAGAACATCTTAATGCGGCTGCATTAATCTTATGTTAAAGGGTGGGTCACTTAGATAGCAGTTGGTAATAAATTACTCTTAGAAAGAGGTAGAGGGCTAGAGGCACGGTGAAACTATAGGAGCCCACAAAAAAAGGCTTTAAATCAGGAGGTATAGAATTTTCACAAGCTAAAGTTAAGCAGTTATCGGTTAAACTATAGCCTAAATCCGAAACGCTTATATTTTCTGGATAATGTCTCATTGAGCAAGGGTTCGAAGCTACAATGTCTAATTGCAAAAGCAAGATAGAAACAAGTGCATCACAACTCCTTAGCTTCGACTACTACTTTTATCATTATTTTCCTTAAGCCCAGAACTAAGAAATTTTTTAAGCAAAGTTCTGGGCAAAGCATGGGTGTAAAAGATGGAAAAAGATACCTTTAACAAAAGAATTGTTGTTAAATTCGGTGGTTCTAGCCTAGCGGATCACGAGAGGCTTTTAAAAGCAGTAGTTGCCGTCGTGAACGAAGCGAAAAAAGGCACACAGGTCGCCGTTGTAGTTTCCGCTATGGGCAAAACAACCGATGTACTTATGACGACAGCGAAAAACGCTTCCAATGGAAAACTAGAGAAAAAAGACTTAGATGATATCCTCTCGATGGGTGAGCGAACCAGCATAAGAATATTCGCCACTGCGCTAAAAACCAACGGTACAGAATCCTGCTACTTTGACCCAATAGACAACAACTGGCCAATAATAACTGACTCAGCATTCCAGAACGCGAATCCAATACTGAAAGATTGCGAAAAAAATATTCGCGAATGCATACTGCCTATTATGGAAAAGGGTATAATACCAGTAGTCGCTGGGTTCCTTGGCAAAACTAAAGATGGCAAAATCACCACTCTTGGAAGAGGTGGCAGCGACACAACCGCGTTTATCCTAGCAGAGGCACTAAAGGCTGACGAAATCGTCTTAGTCACCGACGCGGATGGCATAATGTCAGGTGACCCAAAAATCGTCTCTAACCCAGAACGCCTAAGAGAAATCGACGTTAACACAATAGTAGGCTTAGCTGATTCAGGAGCTAAATTTATTCACAGCAAAGCCTTAAAGTACAAACCAAAAAACATCAATGTCCGAGTAATCAACCACGCGCACGGCAACTTAAGTAAAGAGGGCACAGTAATCACAGGTGCATTAGCAAGTGAACTGGACGCGGAAATAGCACATCCCTTTCCAGTCGCTGAAATAACAGTAATCGGAAACGGCATCTCCGCAAACCCCCAAATCATCCAAGAAATGGTGGAAAAAACAAAACAGCACTCCCTGCTTTTGGGCATGTCAATGAACACAAACTCAATCATACTTTACGCTTCCCAAGAAAAAAACTTAGACACGCTCTTTAACGATATTCATGACATCACAAAGAGCAACAAAGAAACCATAGCAATGGCAGTCAAAAAAGACCTAGTCTTCATAAAAACAAGCGGTGTCGGCTTAGAAGAGACCCATGGCATAATAGGAAAAATCAGCGAAGACCTCAGATTAAACGGCATAAACATTTCAGGCATACTAACCATCACATCGAGCATTCTGCTCTTTGTAGATTGGAATGAACGTGAAAAAGCCCTTAAACTAATTAAAAACTCATTAAGGACTTCCAAATAAGCAAAGGTGACTAAACATGAACCAAGGAAAAACACGACGATTAAAAAGAATCATGCGACAAGATAACCGCACAGTAATCGTACCCATGGATCACGGCGTAACAATCGGCCCAATCCAGGGAATAATCAACATGCAACAAATAATCAACCAACTCCTCAAAGGCGGAGTCGACGCCGTACTAGTCCACAAAGGCATAGCCAAACACGTTGATACTGGAAACGCAGGCTTAATAGTGCAGTTATCAGGCATGTCAAACCTTAGCCCAAACATAAACGGTAAAGTCCAAGTATGCAGTGTCCAAGAGGCCATACGCTTGGGTGCAGATGCAGTGTCCGTACACGTGAACGTTGGTGCACAAGACGAGGACAAAATGCTAAGTAACCTAGGCAAAGTATCCGACGAATGCGACATATACGGCATGCCCCTGCTTGCAATGATGTACCCTCGTGGACCAAAAATACAAAACGAACATGCACCTGACGTGGTAGCTCACGCTGCAAGAATCGGCGCTGAACTAGGCGCAGACATAATTAAAGCAAACTTCACAGGCAACATAGACACATTCAAAACAGTCGTCGAAAGCTGCCCAGTTCCAGTGGTAATTGCTGGAGGACCAAAATGCAAAACTTCCCAAGAAATCCTCCAAACCACATATGACTCAATAAAAGCTGGCGCTGCAGGACTCTCCATTGGACGAAACGTGTTCCAACATGAGAACCCAACCTTTATTGTTAAGGCGCTCTCAGCAATCGTTCATAACGGCGTTAGCGTAGAGCAAGCGCTCAAAATCCTCGGTGAAAAAGCTTGAAGGAACTATGGGTAGAAATAAACCAGGCTGCTTCACCGCAAGAAAAAGAAGCCTTACTCAGTCTCGCCCATGAAAACGCTGACGTAATCATTGAAGACTCCCAAGCGAGTAACCGTTCTGGCGAATTAAACATAACTTTCCTAACTGAGCTAAACGAGAAAAAAATTGCGCAACTAAAAAGCGCGAACGGAAAAAGCGCCGTAAAAATCAGCATAAAAGGAAAAGAAGATGAAAACAAAGCCGTTAAAGCGGCAGAACTCGGGGTTGACTACGTTATCATTAACTGTCTTGATTGGCGGGTAATTCCGCTTGAAAATTTGATTGCGAAGGCAAGAGGCAAAAGTAAACTAATCGCCGAAGTCACCACCGCAGAAGACGCGAAACTGGTTCTTGAAGCCCTAGAACTCGGAACTGACGGTGTCTTGCTGAAAACCTCAAACCCCATCGAGCTTTCAAAAGCCGCCAAAGCGGTTAAGGAGCAAATGCCAAAAATAACTTTAACTGAAGCTAAAATCGTATCAACCAAACCGATTAACAGTGGAGCGCGAGTCTGCGTGGACACTGTCGATTTGATGGTTCCAGGCGAAGGAATGCTGGTCGGTTGCCAGTCAGCAGCCTTTTTCCTGGTAGAGGCTGAAGTTAACGAAAACCCCTATGTAAATTCTAGGCCTTTTCGGGTAAACGCTGGGGCAGCGTCAAATTACACGTTAACTTCTCTGCAGGGCACTCGGTATCTGTCCGAGTTGAAAGCGGGCGACGAAGTTTTAATCATTAATAGGGAAGGAAAAGCCCGAATAACAAATGTGGGAAGATCAAAAATTGAGTTTCGACCTCTAATCCTAATCGAAGCCCAAGTCGGCGACACAAAAATCAAGACTATACTTCAAAACGCTGAAACCATACGAGTAGTAACGCCGAAAGCTTCAAAACCAGTCACAGAACTAAAACCAAACGATGAAGTCCTAGTGCACATAGCCGCGAAAGGAGGCCGACACTTCGGCGTATCAGTGCCTGAAGAAACGGTGATAGAAAAGTGACAGCGAGAATCTGCATCTCGATTCTCCCAAAAAACAACCTTGAAGCATTAACTCTAATTGAGAGGGCAGAGAAAGCAAAGGCAAACCTCATAGAAGTTAGGCTAGACCTCATTGAGGTATCAAGAAACCTTTCAGAACTTGTTAAAAGCACAAAAATCCCTTTGATTGCAACAAACAAGCTCTCAAGTGAAAAAGGCTTTTACACCGGAACAGAAACCGAGAGGCAACAAACATTACTAAACGCTGCCAAGAACGGCTTCGAATATGTTGACG
Source organism: Candidatus Bathyarchaeota archaeon (assembly GCA_963785215.1). Classification (GTDB taxonomy): domain Archaea; phylum Thermoproteota; class Bathyarchaeia; order Bathyarchaeales; family Bathycorpusculaceae; genus Bathycorpusculum. Next base: position 137,502 of record CAWAUU010000022.1, on the reverse strand, counting down.
TTAACCTGTCAAGCCCAAAACATAAAGAAACAATCGACAAACTCAAGCCATTGGGCGCTAAACCAATTGTTTCCTACCACAAATTCGATGGTGCATTAAGCGCTTCTGAAATGGAAAAAGTTCTGGAACAAGAAATTGCCAGCGGAGCCATTGTCTGCAAAATCGTAACAACAGCAAAGAAAATCGAAGACAACCTGGCGGTGCTGAATTTTGTTTCTGCTATGTCAAGCAAGACTGAACTTGTCTGTTTCTGCATGGGTGAACAAGGCAAGGTTTCCAGGCTTCTTTCGCCGATGTTTGGTGCATTCTTCACATTTGCTTCGCTTGAGCAAGGTAGCGAAACTGCGGCAGGGCAAATGACTATTCAAGAAATGAGGGCTACTTACAACCTCTTAGGAGCATAAATAAGATGGCAATTTCGGGAAAAACACGTGTTTGCGGAGTAATCGGTGACCCAATAGAGCACACGCTAAGCCCAATCATGCATAATGCAGCGTTTGAAGCTTTGAAACTGGACTACGTGTTTTTAGCGTTTAAAGTAAAATCCGCTGAAGTCGGAAACGCCATAAACGGCATGCGAGCCTTGACCATTCACGGGTTAAACGTAACCATGCCACACAAAAACGCCGTCATCAAATACTTGGATGAAATAGACCCTACTGGCAAAATCATAGCTTCCGCTAACACTATCCTAAACAAGGATGGAAGACTCTTTGGCTTTAACACTGACGGTATCGGCGCACTAAATGCGCTCGAACAAAACGGCGTTGAACCGAGAGGCAAAAAAGTACTGTTGCTTGGAGCAGGCGGCGCCGCAAAAGCCATAGCATACACTCTCTCGCAGGAAGCCGATGAACTGGTAATTTTGAATCGCACACCTAAACCAGCCACCGAGTTAGCCAACCTCTTAAAACAAAAGTTCAAGAAAAAAATCAACACAGGCGAGCTTTCGCCAAGCACAATCAAAGATAACCTTGCTGACTCCAATGTGCTCATTAACGCCACTTCAGTCGGAATGAACCCAAACGCCAACCAAACCCCAGTAGCACCCGAATGGCTCAAGCCTGACTTGGCAGTAATGGACATAGTGTACAATCCAATTGAAACAAAACTCGCGAAGGACGCTAAAGCTGCAGGAGCCAAAGTAGTAAGCGGAGTTGAAATGTTAATTTATCAAGGCGCTGCATCCTTTGAAATCTGGACTGCCTGCAAGGCACCAGTTGAAGTTATGAGGAAGGCAGCGCTTAACCACCTGCGGACGGTGTAGAAGGTTGCCTGGAAAAGCTACGGCTATAGCTCACGGCGCCGCAACAATCGTTAACGCAATGGCACTCGGCAAAGGTGCGGCTTTCGGAGTTGATTTGTGGACTAAAGCCGAAGTGAAATTAACAGATGAACCTCATGTTATCAAAGCAGAAATAACCTCTGAGCCCAAAGAAAATACTGCCTTAATAGAAAAAACCGCAATTCGGGTTCTGCAGCGGTTCAGTTTGGATAATAGTTTTGGAGCCAAAGTAAAAACTTGGTCAAACATTCCCATCGCCAAAGGCTTAAAAAGCAGCAGTGCAGCCGCAAACGCAGTAGCCCTAGCAGCCACAGCGGCGTTAGACAAAACGCTTGATGACTTGGAACTTGTCAATTTGGGCGTAGATGCTGCTTTTGACGCAAAAGTGACTGTAACAGGCGCTTTCGATGACGCTTGCGCTTCATACTTCGGCGGCATAGTAATTACTGACAACTTGAGCCGAGAAATAGTTAAACAGTTGCCGTTGGCTGAAGACTTAACGGTGCTGTTCCATGTACCGCCTGAAAAAGCGTACACAGCCGACTCTAACGTGGGCAGGCTGCAAACGGTCAAACCGCTCGTTGAAGTGGCGTACAAGGAAGCTTTGGAGGGAAAGATTTGGCAGGCATTGACGCTTAACGGCTTGGTTTACTCCTCAGCCTCAGGATACAACCCTTCAATCGCGATTGATGCGCTAGCCGCTGGAGCAATAGCAGCTGGATTATGCGGCAAAGGACCAGCAGTAACAGCAGTTACGTCTAAGGACAAGATTGATTCAGTGAAAGCCGCTTTACAGAAGTATGATGGCAAAGTCTTAGAGGCGCGCTTGAACCGCGAGAAAGCTAAGGTGCTTTAGCCAATGGCAGACGTAATCATCAAGAAAACTGAAAAGCTAAGCGGCGAGGTTTGTACTCCTCCATCGAAGTCTTACACACAGCGAATGCTCATAGCCGCTGCTCTATCTAATGGCACTTCCAAAATATCAAGTCCTCTTTTGTCCGAAGACATCGAAGCAACTTTACGAGCTATCACAGCTTTAGGTGCAGAAGTAATTTTGGAAGAAGGGTGCTGGGCAGTTACAGGTGCAGTGCCGCTTAAAAATGCGAAAGAGCCTATCGACTGCGGCGAATCTGGCGCTACATTACGTTTTATGATACCCGTAGCAGCCCTAGCACCTGACCCATCAATCCTATTTTTCAGAGGTTCTTTTGAAAGCAGACCAATTGAACCTTTGCTTCAAAGTTTGGATGGGCTCGGCGCCAAAGCGCGTTCTCAAAAACTCGGCGACAAAGATGCAGTTTTTGTTGAAGGTGGTGGTATTCTTGGAGGCGAAACATCTATTCCTGGTAACGTTAGTTCACAGTTCATATCTGGATTGATGTTTGCTTGCCCCATGGCAAAGGTGGATACAGAAATTATTCTTGCTTCACCACTTGAATCGGTTGATTACGTTAAAATGACTCAAGATGTCCTTGCAAAGCACAATGTTAGGGTCATCATTTACGGAAATTTTGAGCGCATAGAAATTCCTGCTAATCAAGCGTATATGCCCTCTGACTGCAAAGTGCCCGGCGACTTTTCTTCCGCTGCCTTTCTTCTCGCTGCCGCAGCTATAACCAACTCGAAAGTGCAAGTCAGCAATCTTGATTATGAGAGCACCCAAGGCGATAAAGCGATTCTGGGCATCCTCAAGCAAATGGGAGTCGCTGGAAAAGTATGCAAGAACAGCGTTGAAATAAGCGGAACCGGCAATTCGCTTCACCCTTTGAATATTGATTCGAAAAATATCCCTGATCTCGTCCCAGTTTGTACCGTGCTTGCATGCTTTGCGAACGGCACTTCTCGAATAAGCGGTGCACAAAGACTCAGGCTCAAGGAATCTGACAGGTTATCGTCGCTTTATGTTGAGCTGAGAAAGATGGGTGCACAAATAGAGATGGATACAAACAGCCTGACTGTGACAGGTCCTTGTGCATTGAATGGTGCAGTGATTGATCCACATAATGACCACCGTATCGCGATGGCATGCGCGGTTGCAGCCCTAGGCGCAGAAGGCGAAACCACAATTCAAAACGCTGAGTGCGTTAGAAAGTCTTATCCGCAGTTCTTCACTCATCTAAAACAGATAGGAGCTGAAATTGTTGGCGGGAAATTCGATAGGTAAAGAATTCACGGTAACCACTTTCGGCGAAAGCCACGGCAAATACGTCGGCGTGGTCGTGGACGGTTGCCCAGCAGGGTTGCCTCTTTCTGAAGCAGACATCCAAGTGGAACTGGATAGGCGCATTCCAGCGGAGCCCAAAATAGTTTCCGGAAGAATCGAAAAAGACATCGCAAAAATTCTTTCGGGAGTTTTTAACGGTTTTACAACGGGTGCTCCAATCGCTTTGATGGTTGAGAATAAGGAGGTTGACTCAAGCGATTACGAGGCAATCAAGGATCTGCCAAGGCCAGGACACTCCGACTATCCCGCACGCGTGAAGTATGGTGGCTTTAACGATTACCGAGGCGGCGGACGCTTCTCAGGCAGAGTCACAGTCGCACTTATCATGGCTGGAGCAATAGCCAAAAAATTGCTAAGCAAATTCGACGTTGACGTTTTAGCTTACACCCGAGCAGTTGGCAAAATTAAAGCTGATAAGAAGTTTAGTGCACAGGAAATCCGCAAGAACAGGTACACAGCGGCTACCCGGTGTCCAGACTTAGCCTGTGCAGAAAGAATGGAGGCAGCCATAGTTACTGCTAGAAAAGAAGGCGATAGTCTTGGCGGAATAGTTGAATGCGTTGCCCTAAATGTTCCAGTAGGAGTTGGCGAGCCACTGTTTGATTCACTTGATGCTGATTTAGCAAAAGCATTGTTTAATGTTCCCGCTGTGAAAGGGGTAGAGTTCGGCTTGGGGTTTAGAGTTGCAGAGTCAAAGGGCTCAGAAAGCAATGACCCCTACATTATGCAGAACGGAAAAGTTGCGACCGCAACGGATAATGCAGGCGGAATCTTGGGCGGAATATCCAATGGCATGCCGATCATGATGCAGGTAGCAATAAAACCAACACCTTCAATTGGCAAAGAACAGAAAACCGTTAACCTGTCTACGATGAAAGACACGAGTCTTAACATTAAGGGTAGGCATGACCCCTGTGTTGTCCCAAAAGCCGTGCCAGCCGTAGAATCTGCGGTCGCCATAACCTTAGCTGATCACATGATTCGCGCGGGCTTTATACCGAAAGTCCTGGAGAGACAGAAATGAAGGATGAAATCCAACAGCTCAGAAAAAAAGTAGACCAAGTTGATGAACAAATCCTAAATGCTCTTAGCGAAAGAGCCAAAATATGCAGGACTATCGGCTTGGTTAAGAAAAAGAAAGATCTGCAAATAAGGGACACTGCCAGAGAAAACGAGGTTTACGAGCGGGTCAAAGAAAAAGCTATCCAATTTCATCTTGATCCCCTGCAGGTTGAAGCGGTTTACCGCGAAATAGTTAATATGTGCAGTGATGTTCAAAAGTAGAAAAGGTCTCTCAACGGAGAGTTAACAGTAATGCTCTACGAAATAAACGAGAAAGCCCTAAAGCTTGAAAGTGAAGGAAAAAAAATAATACGCTTAAACCTAGGCGACCCAGACTTAGCTACGCCTAACGAGATAATTGAAGCAGCCTACGCGGCAATGAAGGCGGGCAAAACAAAATATTCCTCCTCTTACGGCGAGACCAACCTTAGAGAAAGGCTCGCTGAACTCCATGGAGTTAAAGCTGAAAATGTGGTTATTACGCCTGGTTCAAAATGGGGCATATTCGCTACCATGTATCTCATGATGAAAGCTGGCGGGAACGTTATTATCCCGACGCCTTACTGGACAGCTTACGATTTAATCGCTAAGAGCCTTGGTGCTCAAACTAAACTTTTAAGAACAGAGATGGAAGACGGCTGGAAAGTAGATTTAGACAAGCTTGAAGCCATGATTGACAAGAACACACGCATAATAATCCTTAACAATCCTAATAATCCAACAAGCAAAGTCATGGATGCTGAAACACTAGACGGCGTAGTGGACATAGCCAACAAGAAAGGCGTCACAATACTATCCGACGAGGTTTATGGCACAATCAGTTTCGTTAAAACAAAAAGCATCCTAGAGTATAACGGCAACCACAACCATATTCTCTCCAACGGCTTCTCGAAGACTTTTACCATGACAGGCTGGCGAATCGGCTACATCATAGCAAACAAAGAGCTCGTCGACAACATAACTAAACTCAACCAAATCACCATCAACAACGTCCCAGTATTCATACAAGAAGCAGCCCTAAAAGCGCTGGAAATGCAAAAACAACTCTCCACAAAAATAAAAGAAGAATACCAAGAAAGAGCAAAAATGGCAACCAAAACCTTAGCCAAAGCAGGATTCTTATTCACAAAACCCGAAGCGCCATTCTACGTTTTCCCCAAGCATCCAGGCTTAAACTCTGAAAAATTCACCTTAGACCTACTCGATAAAGGCGTAGCAGTAGCTCCAGGCACAGCGTTCGGCGATTACAAAGAACACTTCCGCATCTCCCTAACTGCTCCAAGAGATGACATAAAGGTCGCATTAGACAAGATTAGCGAGGCGCTTGAATGAAAATCGCCATAATTGGCGCAGGAAAAATGGGAATATGGTTCACTAAATTTTTCAATTCAAAAGGCTACTCTGTGACGCTGGCAGACAGGAAAAAAGAAAAAATCGCCAATTTAAAAAAAGAATTACAAATCAAGTTAACCACCGATTTCAAGGAAGCCGTTAATGATGCGGACCAAGTTCTAATCTGCGTATCCATAAGCGCTTTGGAAGAAGTAGTCAAAACTATAAGCCCAGCACTTCACCAAGGACAGGTCGTTATGGATATTTGTTCAATCAAAGAAACCCCTGTCAAAATCATGCATGAGAACATAAAAGAGGCTTTAGTTTTGGGCACGCATCCAGTTTTTGGGCCAGGAAGCAACGGCGTCAAACACAAAGCATACATTCTCACTCCAACTAGCCCTGAAGAGAAAATGTTCGCAGAACAATTCAAGAAGTGGCTAGAGCAAGAAGAAGCGCATGTCTTTGTCATGTCTCCGAAAAAGCATGATGAACTTATGTCGGTTGTTCTTGGTTTACCGCATTTTCTGGGCTTAGTTGCTTGCGAAACGCTCCTGGAACAAAAAGATTTCCCAGAAACAAAAGAGGTCGCGGGCACCACATATCGGATGCTGTTCACCCTAGCTGAAGCAACAGCGCTTGAAACACCTGACCTTTATGCAAGTCTACAAACTAACTTGCCTGAACTCGGAAAAGTCGAAGACCTATTCATGGCTAAAGCAAAAGAATGGCTTAACATAATCAAAAACAAAGACGCAGACGCAATCGCGAAGCGAATGGAGCGCTTAAAAGCAAAATTGAACGAAGTTGACCCAGACTTTGCTAAATCCTATGAAGCCATGTACCGAATGCTTGAAGCAACAGAGGAATAAGGACTTCAGATGACTAAATCGTTGCTTGTGAACTGTTCTCTGAAAGCCACGACGAACGAGGCTTTACTTGAAGCGGTTAGAAAATTTAGCGATTGTACTGTTATCCAATTTAGAGATGTTGATGAGGGCTACCACTTTGAGAAGGACATAGACTGTGTTATCATCAGCGGGTCTGCAGCTAGAATAGTCAACCCTTCAGACAGACATATGTTCAAAGGAGTTGCTAATTTGATAAAAACCTGTAACTTACCTATACTGAGTATTTGCTATGGTCACCAATTACTTTGTTGGACATTTGGCGCTAAAGTAGGCTCACTTCCTCAACCAGTTTTTGACCAGTTTGAAAAAGTTAGGGTAGTTGACGTTGACGAAATATTTGCAGGCTTTGCAAAACAGGACACGATACCGCTATCTGAATCACACTACGATTATGTCTTAAAAGAAAGTCTTGACCAGGCTGGCATGGTGTTACTTGCAGATTCTGCTTCATGCGAAGTAGAGGCAATTAAACACAAAAGTAATCCATTTTATGGCGTTCAGTTTCATCCCGAGCGGATAATTATAAAAAGCGAATCACACCCTGAGGGGCACAGAGTTATCGAGAATTTTTACAAGAAAATGGTTAAGCGATAGCGAATTTTCGCCTTGAAAGATTATGGTAGTCACAGTTTAATGTTTTTCTAGGTGTTCTCGAGATTGCTTAATTTCAAACTAACTCCAGAAACCGCTCTCTATAATTCTTTATTTTCTGGCTATTCATTTTTGATGAGAAATCGAAAAGGTTCTTGTTAAACTCTTCTGCGGTTTCTATCAATTCTAAAGTGTCTTCCCTCGTTACGCTGAAATCCACGTAATATTGCTTGTCCACTCTCTCGTCCTTTGCAGAAGAAATGCTCTTGTTGTCTATACCGAAAAGAGTATTAAGCAAAATTATACTTGCTGCATGGTTCTCGCATTTTATTCCAACCTGAAAGAGAATCGCAGTTAGCATATTGTACATGCTGTAGTATGCCAGAGAAACGGATTCCTCAAGCCGCTCATTTTCTAGGAGGATTTTCGCGGAGGCAAGATTGCTTTCAGATTTTGCCAAGTACGAATCTTTTATCGTTTCGCTTGGTGAAACTAGCTGTAGTTTGCCTCCTCTTTTGAGTTTACTCAAAAAACTGATTTTTTTCATAGAAATACTCAACCCCTTTTAATGTTACATGGTTCTTTTCAATTTCCTTTATCATTGGGGAGGCTCTATCATAGTCCCCTATTTTCACGCTTAATTTTGAGTCGAGCAGTTTCAGATTTTTTCTGAGATTCGGGTCTCTACTTTCTACATAAATGTCAATGTCACTGTCTTTTAACGCCCTGCCTTTCGCATACGACCCGAAAAGAAGTGCTAAACTCATTTTTCGGTCTCTTTGGATTTTTTCGATTACATTTCGCAATTGTGGATACTTCTTTAAGGTTTGAAGCAATCTGTAATTTTCTGCCATAAAAATAGAAGCTCTTGCCTCGATTGTTTTTTTAAGAAAGCAAGTCTTGTTTTTTCCTTCCTGAACAAAATCAACGACGTTTTCGTTCGAAAGCTCATTTATTTTCCTTGCAATGAGCATGTGATTTGTACCAAGTTTACTTGCTATTCCCCGTGCATGCCCTCGCTCTTGTAGAAGAAAATTTATTACCTCAAATTTGTAATCTTTTTGTTCCATATGTAACAAATATGTTACAATCACCCATTTAAGCTTATTGTAACAATTTGGCTTTAGGATATGAGCCTAAAATTTTGATGAACACTGCATACTTCTCCAGCGCGTTCAAGGCTTCAGCAGATCGCTTCTCACTGCGGTGCCCTTCAAAATCCAAGTAGAAGTTGTATTCCCACGCCGTTAGCTTGGTTGGTCGAGATTCAATTTTGGTTAAGTTGATGTCTCTTTCGGCGAACTCGCCTAGTGCATGGTAGAGTGAGCCTGGCCTGTGGGCGGCTGAGAAGATTATACTGGTTTTGTCATTACCCGTCGCGGCTGCATCCTCTAGGGACAAGATGAAGAAGCGGGTGTAGTTTTCAGGGTTATCCGCGATGTCTTTGGCGAGGATGTGCATGTCGTAGAGGTTGGCTGCTCTTTCGCTGGCAATCGCCGCGGCGTTCTTTAAGCCTTTTTCTTTAAGCATCTTAACGCTGCCAGCCGTGTCATATGTCGGTATGAGTTCGCGTCCAAAATCCTCCAAAAAGCTTCGACACTGCGCCAGCGCCTGAGGATGCGAGTAAACAACTTTGATATCTGCCAAGGCGGTGCCTGGATTTGCGATGAGGCAGTGCTCGATTTTCACGATGACTTCGCCACATACTTTCAAATCGTATTTGAGGAAAAGGTCGTAGTTCTGTGTTACGCTGCCTTCTAAGCTGTTTTCAACGGGGACGACGCCGAACTTGGTTTCCTGCGTGCATACGCTGTCAAAAACGTCCTTGAAATCCTTGCAGGGTTTAACCTGCGTGTCGGCTCCGAAGAACTGGAAGACTGCGCTTTCGCTGTAAGCGCCCCGTTCGCCTTGGAAGGCTACTTTCACTTTTTGTTTCCCTGCTTACGATTCTTAAGCAAGAGCTTGTTTATACCGTTTATCATCGCTTCAACACTAGCCATAACGATGTCTTCTCTGGCTGCACGTGCTGAAACAATGTTGCCTTTTTCGTCCTCTACTTTGATGACTACTTCTGCTACGGCGTTTGAGCCGCCTGTGATTGCTTCAAGTCGGTATTCGCTGAGCCGTATATTTTCCAAGTTATTGGTTAGTTTCTGGATGGCTTTTAAGACAGCGTCAACTGGGCCTACGCCTGTTTCTGCTGCAATGTATTCTTTTCCGTCTAAAGTTAGCCTAACTGAAGCTGTCGGAATCACTTTAATGCCTGTTACGACTGCTAGGTCGCATAAGTCAACGATTTTTTCTTCTCCTATCACTTCACCCATAACTGCAGAGGTTAACGCAAATAAATCAGCGTCCGTCACCATCTTGCCCTTGTCGCCTAGTTCTTTGATGCGTTGGACAATTTCTTTAAGTTGCTCTTCGGTTGGGTGAATGTCTATCTCTTCCAATTCAGCTTTTATGCCGCGTGTTCCCGCTAGTTTTCCTGCAACTAATTTTCTTGTGCGCCCGACTAACTCGGGATCTATCGGCTCGAAGGTTAATGGCTTCTCAGTTACGCCACGCGTGTGGATTCCTGACTCATGGGCAAAAGCGTTTTCGCCCACAATTGCCTTGTTTGCTTGCACAGCTATGCCAGTTAGTGAAGCCACCATTCTGGATGTGCTGTATAATAACCGCGTGTTTACGCCAGTTTTGTATTTGTATATCACGTGCAAAGCCATAACCACTTCTTCTAACGAAGCGTTTCCAGCCCGTTCGCCTAAGCCGTTAACGGCAACGTGCACTTGAGCAGCGCCAGCTTCAACAGCCGCTAAGGAGTTTGCGACTGCCAAGCCGAAATCGTCGTGGCAATGTGTGCTTATGGGGACGTTAACTACAGTTTTTAGTTCTTCAATGAGTTTGATGGTTGTTTTAGGAATCATTATGCCCACGGTATCAGGAACGTTTAGGCTGTCCATTCCTGCTTTCTCTGCTGCTTGGCAAACTTGTTTTAAGAAGGGCATTTCTGAGCGTGTGGCATCCATTGGTGAAAACTCGCATTTGAAACCATGCTTCTTAACGTACTCAATAGATTCCACGGTTGAAGACAGCACTTGTTCAGGCGTTAAGTTCACGGCGTACTTCATTTGCACAGGCGACGTAGGAATAAAAACATGAATTAGGTCAACGTCGCAGTCGATTGCAGCGTCAATATCTCCTTTTGTTGCACGCGACAAAGCGCAGATTTCTGGTTCTAAACCAGCTTTTGCAATCTCGCGTACAACCTTTTTTTCGCCCTCAGAAGAGCTTGGAAAACCTGCTTCGATAACGTCGACGCCTAGCTTGCTTAGTTGACCTGCAATCTCAATCTTGTCGTCTGCAGTTAAAGATACGCCGGGTGTTTGTTCGCCATCTCTTAGGGTAGTGTCAAAAATACGGATACGTTTTGAGGTTTTATTTGTCATTTTTTCAACCAGTTTTCACTGTTAGGGCTGCAGCAATGGCTTCTGCCATTCCCACGGTCGTGGTGTTGCCGCCGCAGTCTGGAACAGTTTGACCGTTACGTAACGCGTATACTACCCCATTCTCTATTGCTGTGCCTGCTTGAATACATTTTTTGTCGTTGTATTTTTCGCCGAGCCACTCCAGCATCATCTTCGCGGACAAGTATCATGGAGATGGGGTTTGCCGTGTGTTTTCCTGTTCTGTTTGGTGCTGAACCATGGATTGGTTCGAAGAGTGCAAAGTTGTCGCCTATGTTTGCGCCTGGAGCCATGCCTAAACCGCCGATAAGTTGGGCTGCTTCGTCTGAGAGGATATCGCCGAACATGTTGCAGGTGCAAAATACATCGAATTCTTGTGGCTCTTTTATTAGACGCATCGATGCTGCATCAACGTATAGCTCGTTGAAGGCGATGTCTGGGTACTGTTTTGCTGTTTCGCGGCATATGCTTGCGAATAATCCGTCGGTTACGCGCATAACGTTGGCTTTGTGTATGGCAGTCACTTTCTTTTTGCCATTGCGTAAACGCGCAATTTCGAAGGCTTTTTTGGCTATGCGCTCACAATTCTTTCGGGTAATTACTCTTAGGCAAATGGTTGTGTCGTTGCCAATGGTGAATTCTAAGCCTTTGTAAACGTCCTCAGTGTTTTCCCTAACAAACATCATATCAATGTCGGGTCGAGCCACAGGAACGTTAGGGTAAGCCTTCAATGGACGCAAATTAGCGTACAAATCGAACATTAACCTGAGTTTAACTATGACGTCAGCTGCGCTTTCGCCTACAGGTCCCTTTAGGCAAGCGTGAGATTCTTTGATTTTTTGCACTGTGTCTTCGGGTAGTGCGGCGCCTCTTTTGGCTAAGGTTGCGTCGCCTGCTTCCGCCTCAATAATTTTGAGTTTTATTCCGAATTTTTTCTGTGCTGAGTCTAGGACTTTTAGGGTTGCTTCGGTTAATTCTGGTCCTATGCCGTCACCTGGAATTAGGGATATTTTGTATTCGGTCATTTTTTGTTTAGTCTCCTTCTTAGGTTTTCGATTAATCCGCCATCCGCTAATATTTCAATTATGAATGGTGGGAGCTTGTTTACTTGAAATTTTTTGTTTTTTGAAATGTTTTCTATCTTGCCAGCTTCAAAGTCCACGGCTATTTCGTCGCCTGTTTCAACCTCGTTGGATATGCCTTCGCACTCGATTACTGGTAATCCAATGTTGATGGCGTTTCGGAAGAAAATCCGCGCGAAAGATTCTGCTAACACGCATTTTACGCCTGAATACTTTAGGGCTAGTGGCGCTTGTTCCCGGCTTGAGCCGCATCCGAAGTTTTTGCCGCCTACTACAATGACGCCTTTTTTCGCCTTCTCAGGAAACGCAGGGTCTAAGCTTTCTAATGCATGTTTTGCTAACTCGTAAGGGTCAACCAATACCAAGTATTTTCCAGGCAGAATAACATCTGTGTCAATGTTGTTTCCGAATTTTATTGCTGGACCTTTAATTTTCATATTCATGCTTTTGCCTCCAGTTTTCTTGGGTCAGTGATTTTGCCTGTGACTGCTGAAGCAGCTACCGTTGCTGGCGAAGCCAGGTATACGCTGGCTTTGGTGCTGCCCATTCTTCCGATAAAGTTCCTATTTGAAGTGCTTACGCAAACTTCATCTGCCGCTAATAATCCTATGTGCCCGCCTAAGCATGGACCGCACGCTGAACCGCAAACTATTGCGCCTGCATCAGTGAAGATTTCCAGTAAACCTTCGTTTAACGCTTGCTTGTAAACTTCTTGGGAAGCCGGAATCACAAGTGTCCTAACATTGTCTTTTACGCGTTTGCCCTTTAGGACTTGAGCGGCTAAGCGTAAATCTTCGATTCTGCCGTTGGTGCATGAACCAATAAACGCCTGCTCGATTGGAACGTTGCCTGCTTCTGAAACTGGCTTAACGTTATCAACTGATGATGGGCACGCTATTTGTGGCTCCATCTTTGAGACGTCAAATTCAACTGTCCGCTCGTAAACTGCGTCTTTGTCGCTTTTCAATGATTCAAAGTTGGGTAATGCTTTGCTGATTCTGCCTTCTAAGAACTTGCGAGTTGTTTCGTCAGGTTCGATGATGCCGTTTTTGGCGCCCATTTCCACAGCCATATTGCACAGCGTCATTCTTCCGGCTATGCTCATGCTTTTTATTGTTGGACCGGTGAATTCAGTGCTTTTGTATGTTGCGCCGTCAACGCCCATTCGCCCGATTATTGATAAGATTAGGTCTTTTGGTGTAACGTACTTTTGGAATTCTCCAGTTACGTTTATTTTAATCGCTTCTGGCACTTTTAGCCAAATCTTTCCAGTAGCAAAGACTGCTGCTGCTTCGGTTGAGCCTATTCCCGTTGCGAAAGCGCCGAAGGCTCCGTAAGTGCAAGTGTGAGAATCAGCGCCTACGATTACTGTTCCAGGAACTACATGCCCTTTTTCTGGCATGACTTGGTGGCAGATTCCGCCTCTGCCTATGTCGTATATGCGTATTTTTTGGTCTTTGGCGAATTGGCGCATGGTCTTGTGCAGTTCTGCCGCTTTAACGGACTCAGCCGGCACCTGGTGGTCTAGTATTACCACTGCTTTTTGGTTATCCCAAACTTTTTGTATGCCTATTTTTTTGAAGGCTTCAACGGCTAAAGGTCCAGTTAAATCGTGCACCATTATCATGTCTACGTTTGCGTCCACAATTTCTCCTGAGTGCACAACTTGTTTTCCTGAAGCTTTAGCCAATATTTTTTCTGTAATGTTCATGTCTGTTCTCTTCTGTCACAATTAACTATTTATTTTTGATTAATTTGCCGTGGAGGTTTCTGATTTTTGAGAAACGGAAAGTTAAGGGTTTCCGTTAAGAAAGACGATTTATTCGTCTATTCTTATTGATTTTGCTCCTCGTGCCAGTGCAGTTATACCTGTTCTTGCAAGTTCAATGACACCATTTGTTTTCATCAGATTTAGGAACGCATCAATTTTGTCTGGTGTTCCTGTGATTTCTACGGTTAAGCTGTCGGTTGAAACGTCGATGACTCGGCCTCTGAAGACTTCTACGCAGTTTATGATGTCTGAGCGTTCTTTTGAGCCTGGTACACTAACTTTTATCAAAGCCAACTCCCGCATCACAAAGTTTCCTGGCTCTAGTTCTTCGACTTTGAGCACATCAATGAGCTTCGCAAGTTGTTTGACTACTTGTTCGATTGTTTTTTCGTCCTCGTTGACTGTTATTGTCATGCGTGATGTATCTAATTGTTCACTGGGACCGACAGTGATGCTTTCAATGTTAAAGTTTCTGCGTCGGAACAGGTTGGCTACTCCGTGGAGAACTCCTGGCTTGTTTTCGACTAGTACAGAGATTATTTTTGTTTTTTCAACTTCCATTAGTAGTCACCTCTCTGTTGTGGTAAACCGCAACCTGGAGGCACAAAAGGTACCACATCTTGCTCTGAACCTATGGGCACATCGATGACAGTTGTAACTTTACTTTTTAGCGCGGTTTTCACGGCTTTTTGGAATTCTTCCATTGACGTTGCTCTGAAGCCTTGTGCTCCATAAGCCTCTGCCAGCTTCACAAAGTCAGGTGTTTTTCCTAAGTTAACTGCCATGTAGCGGCGTTTGTAGAGCATTCTTTGCCATTGTGCAACCATGCCTAACACTGAATTGTTCAGCACTATGACCGTGACTGGGATGTTCTCCGTTACAGAGCAAGCGAGTTCATGTTCGGTCATTAAGAAACTGCCGTCGCCAGCTATGTCGACAACGGGTCTGTCGGGGCAAGCGACTTTTGCTCCTAGAGCTGCTGGGAAACCGAAACCCATGGTTCCTAATCCGCCTGAGCTGATGAAGGTTCTCGGTTTCAAGGCTTGGAAGTACAGAGCTGACCACATCTGGTTCTGGCCAACTTCTGTCGTGACTATGGTATCTTCAGGCAACAATTTTCTAAGCTCCATTAGTAATGCTTTTGGTAGCAAGTCTTTAGGCATCTCTTTCAGTAGCGGGCTCAATTTTTCTTTGGCTGCCTTAACCCGTTTTGTCCAAGCACTTCCTTCGTTTTTGTTCAGTTTCTTAACTAAAGCGTCATGCAGTAGTTTCAAGGATGTTTTGGCATCACCAACTACGGGCACGTCAACTTCAATGTTTTTTCCAATTTCTGCAGCATCAATGTCCATATGAATCTTTTTAGCGTTGGGGCAGAAAGTGTCCAAGTTCGCTGTGGCGCGGTCAGAGAATCTTGTTCCAACGGCTAAGAGCACGTCAGCTTCACCCATCAACTTGTTTGCCGCTGGGTTTCCATGCATTCCGATGCTTCCAACGGATAAGGGGTGGCCTTCCGGGAATGAACCTTTGCCCATCAAAGTTGTAGCTACCGGCGCCATCAGCAAATCTGACATTTGCATAAGTTCATCTGAAGCATTGGAGATTATGACCCCGCCTCCTGCTAGTATGATTGGTTTTTCAGCTTTTGCAAGTAGATTACCGGCTTCGCTGATTTTTGCTAAATCTGGCTCGATTGCGGGTTTGTAGCCTCGTGCTTCAATTTTGTTTGTGAATCCTACCTCTACATCGGCGATTCCAGATTGCACGTCTTTTGGTATGTCGATTAGGACTGGTCCTGGTCTACCTGTAGAAGCTATGTAGAATGCGGCGTTAACCATTGGTTGGATTTCAGCGATTGTTCGCGGCTGATAATTGTGTTTAGTAATTGGCGTCGTGATGCCGATGATATCTGCTTCTTGGAAGGCGTCTCTGCCAATCATGTAGGAAGAGTTAACGCCTGTCGATGGAACCTGACCTGTTATGGCTATCATCGGTGAGGAATCCATGTATGCGTTTGCTATTCCTGTAACTAGGTTTGTAGCTCCTGGTCCTGATGTTGCCATGCACACTCCTACTCGTCCGCTGGCTCTGGCATAGCCTTCGGCTGCGTGTGCTGCTCCTTGCTCGTGTCTACTGAGTATATGTCTTATTTTCTTGCTGTCGCATAATGCATCGTAAACTGGCAATATTGCTCCACCTAAGATGCCGAATATGACGTCCACATTTTGTTGTTCAAGGGATTCTATGAGTACTTGTGCACCGGACATTTTGGTCATTTCATTGGTTCTCCTTTTTGGTAAATAGACTCTCGTCTACAGAAAGATTGATTTGAAAATTTTTCAATGGCAGTTTCAGAGGGTTCCCTGGAAAAATCAAAGAATAAGTACCCGACGATTCCAGCTATTGAGGTGACGATCCCTCATCTTAATTCCCCTTGAAACTCCACGTTCCATAAAAGTAACCATTGTACAAATAAAAAGTTTACGGTGTCAGTCTCATTTGTTTACAACTTTTTGTCAATAATTAACTTACCAAACCTAACCTACAACTTGGTTTCCAAGAAAGGTGGCTGAAGACTTTCGAGAGCACCTGGCTTTTTCCCTGAGCAGTTAGGAGTGTTGATAAAAGCACTTATAACCCAGAATTCCTTTTTCCAATGTAGTGAAACCTTATGTGTGAATTCGACATAATCTTAAACGAAAAAGTGGAATTCAAGGATGTTATTTACGTTAAAGTTGAAGGCGACAATGTAGTAGTCAAGAATATTTTGGGTGAAGGTAAAGAGTTTAAAAATTGCAAGATTGTTGAGGTTGATGTTAACTCTACACGGCTAGTTCTCGCTACCTTAAAACCTTAATCATCCGCCCTCGAATCCCGTAAACTCCTGACTTTTTACGCCTTTTTCCACCGCAACTAAATCCAATTCAAACCCTAAATTTTCAAGCTTTTCCTTATGATTTTGGTTTAAATTAGAATTCTAGTAATAAACCTTTAGATAAGAAACTACCACAGAATTGTATTGCTTTAAGAAATCTAAGGGGTTAATAGTTTAGCTGTGTCGTTTTCAGCGGATGTATACCCATTTGCTGGCTTCGAGAGAGGCAAAACGAATAAGGGTGCGGGACAATTGAACACTGGAAAAGAAGAGTGGAGGTGCAACCAAAATTAAAAACAAAACAAAAAACAAACCGAAAAACGAAACAAAAGGCAAAACAAAAAACAAAGGAAAAAAGGAGTGGAAGCAGCAGTAAAAAAGAGTGAAGAAAAATGAGCATAAAAAATAGTTTCCTACGACAATATTCTCCTTGAGGAACAACTTGTTCCCGCAATGCGTTGGTTATAGAAAAGCTAAGGGGTTAATAGTTTAGCTGTGTCGTTTTCAGCGGATGTATACCATTTGTTGACTTGGGGAGAAAAGACAATACATTCCAATTCAGACTTTTGGAAAATAGTTTGGCTAATCTGCCTTCTATTCAGGAAGCTGTTCATTTCTTCTCTAGTAGGCGCGTTAGCCATAACGAACCTTGCAACGTCTTGTTTCAATTGTCATGTGCTTTTCAGCTTTCAAGCATTGGAGATTCAGAGCTAAGGTGAAAGTGCATAATTGGTTAAGATATAGTGTTCCAAATTTCGGAATATTCCGAGATTGGTAATATTAAAGATATTGCCGAAAACTGTTTGAGAACATGAGAAAGGAGACGACAAAGCCGTGAGGATGTTTCTGAGTAAAGACACGATTAAGATACCTGCTTTCAGCTCAACGTGGTTTGCCTACTCCTATGCTTTCTTGGTTGTTGTGGAGTTTTTGGATGGTTTGACAACTAAGATTGGCTTGGATTTGGGGCTTGTTGAAGTTGGAACGTATGCAAAGGGGGTTTTAGGTAACTATGGTTTTTGGGGTTTGATGGCTTGGAAATACAGCGTTGTGGCTGCTGCGGGGGCGTTGCTTTTCTTATTTTATTATGCAGTGAAGAAGTATGCTCCTACACGTTTGAAGCGTGTCAGTATCATTCTGACTGTTGGCTGCTTAATTGCAGGTATGGCTTCACTCCAGGTTGTGGTCAATAATATTGGGCAGATTGAGCTTGCCTTGCATCCTTGACTGACTTAGCACTTTTTTTCTTCAAAAAATTGTCTAAGTGCTGCTAAATTTTTGGGTTCAAAAGTTACAGATTCAGTCACGATTTAACACTCCAGTTTTTGCGGGCTGTTTGTTTCCAACGTAACCTAACACTTAACCTTTTCTCAGGCAGGGGTTCAATCAACCCCCTGCTTTCCAATTTATTTTTCATTGAACTTCTGAAAAAATTTAAACTAAAATCAAAAAGAATACTTTGATAAACCCTAAACCAAAAAACCAACCCAAAACGAACGCAACAAACAGGGGAGAGGGGACTACTATTTACTGACTACTTCTACAAGTAAAAAGTGCCAGGTTGAGTCTAAGCCTAAGGCAACCAGCAAAGTCAGCCAGCCGTTAATTAAACCGAAACGTTTTCTGGCTTTATATATTTTAAAATCAATAGGTTAATGGTTGCCAGATCAATTGGCAAGGAAACAGCAAATGAGTAACAGGCAAAAGTTCGAGCAAGATTTAACAGTCCTATTATCAAGGTTAACAAAGGATTCTGATAAAGAAGCTGAAAACAAACTAAACATGCTAAAGGACTGGCTGGTAAAACTGCAAAAAGAAAACATTTTAAAAATCAACCATTCCGTGATGGAACTTGTTTGCGCCAAATATCTCATCCAAAAAGGCTACGAAGTTCAGCTTGAATATCCGTTAAACGAAATTTTAACCTGCGATTTGTACGCCATAAAAGGCTACGGAAACCTGATCGTTGAAGTAGAAACTGGTTATATTCCTCCTGAAAATGCTTTGGCGCCATTAACTTACACTACTGCAAGGCTGGCAAGCAAGATAATAAGGTACAGCAGTTTCGCGGGAAAATTCGCGTTAGGCGTACCACCTCACTATATTCTGCCTTTTCCCCGTGCGCTGGCTAAACCTCCAAGAAACCGAACCGACCAAGAAATAATGCAGATAAAAAAGCTCTGTTGACGCATACTACCAGAAACCGCCAGTCACCATTGAAGAAATACGAAATGCACGAATACAAGAAATCTACATAATCGACGTTGACCGGGCAAAAGTCCAAGAAATCGACCCTGAAGCTTACCTCAAAAGAGCCATACAAAAAGGCATCGTATACGATTATCTGCCGCCCCAAACTTAGGAGCAGTAAGCCAAATGTCATTTTACGTTTACATTTTACTATGCAGCGACGGAAGCTTCTACACAGGCTACACCAAGGACTTAGATTCAAGAACAAAACTGCATCAAAACGGCAAAGGCGCAAAATACACAAAAGTCGCACAAACCCCAAAGGATAGCTTACGTTGAACTGTTTGATTCACGAAGCGAAGCGATGAAACGGGAAAGAGAAATAAAAAAGCTAAGCCACCAGCAAAAAATTTGCCTTGTCAATTCTCAAAACAAGAAATAATTTGTCAATGATTATCTTAAGGTAGTAATTCCCTTATCGCAGTAGAGTTAACGCTGCTCCTGTAATCACTGGTATCAGCACATTATCATTAATTGGCAAAGGAAGAACCTCAACGGTCATAGCAATCGCTGCCCCAATAAAAGCCAATAACGGCGAAACAAAAAACGTGCCAGCTAAAAACGCAAAAAAGAAACCAGACAGCGAACCTTCCCAAGTTTTCCCCTTGTTAAATGGTAAAGACGTTGAAATAAGACCGCCAAAAAGTGAAGCGACGCTATCGCCTAAGCAAAACATTGCAATGGCAGCGTAACTTGCAGGATGAGGAAACACAAGCAAAGTAAACAAAATACCGAAAGCAAAGTACAATGGTGCTGCCGCAAAACCATTCAATTCTGATTGAGTAGGCAGCATGGCGTGTAATCGCCGAAATGAATGAAAATTCTCTTCCTTCTAAACGCCAAAGTTCCGATATAGTATATATCAATGCTATCGCCGAAAATTAAAGCGCCGACTGTGGGAACGCCTATTAAGGTGGCGATAACTGGCATAAAAAATCCGGAAGCATGAATATCTTCTCTTAGAAAATCGTTCGTTGACGGAAAAGAACGTTTATGTGGTTTCCCATCAATGATAGGCAAGATTGAGGAAAGTTTGCCGTTTACTACCCTGTCAGCTTTAACTCTTATAACAAAATCGGGATTAAAACCGATTTTCAACATTCCAGGTAAAAAAATGCAACGGTTGTTTCTGTCATCAGCGACAACGATGCAATCGCTTAACCGTAAGCCTTCAGCGGTTAAAATTTGAGATAAAATTTTCAGTTTCCCCTCTGGCTCAATAGCGTCACCCCAGATTTTACCAGTTAACTTGCCATCTTTGGTTTCAACTTCAATGCCATAGGCATAGTCTGCACCAACTGCGTCAGCTAATTTTTTAACAATAACTGTTGGCAACCCAGAACTAATCAAAGCAATTTTGCAGTTTCTCATTTTTATTTGAGAAAAAATGTTTTGCAAAAAAGGAGTTGAAGGAATTTTTTCAAAAATTAAAGTTAAAGTTTCAAGCTTAACCCCTTCTGATTCTTTAAAAATATGTCTCAGCACCGATTGTAACTTTAAAATGCCTGCTTCATAGAGAAAACCGAAAAAAAGAAGCTTAATCAGCTTAATTAAGCCTAAGCTTTTTCCTACTTCGAAAAAGAAGCGGTTTTTCGGAATAAGCACTCCTTCAACGTCGAAAACTACAAGCCTAGGTTTCTCTATCAGTAACCATTTCACTCTAAACTCACAAATGTACCATGCTGCCTAAAGAGAAAATGGTAACTTGCTAAAGATAAATTATCCTGTTGGGCAGATGTGCGCCTTAAATTGACTTTTGGGGGGCTGAACAATTAGCGACAGAATAATTGACAACAGCATTCCCAACTAGTAGGTACTAAAAAAAGCGCAAGTGAAAAAAGTAAAAACAGCATTCTGAGGTTTTCAATATTTGAAGTTGGAAAACCGTATGGACTGCTTGTATTAATTTATATATACATGGTGTGCAATCAAGATATCGAGGACAGCTTGGCATGGCTTGGTACGATGACCCAGTAACAGTCACTGCAGTAGCGGTAGTGATAATCATCGCCTGCGGAATAGTTATTTATGCCATGAGAAAACTGGGAAATAAACCCCCGCAGAAAAAACCTCAAAAAACAGATAATGATCCAACTCCTTGAATATGCAAGTTCACCCTTCAGAATCTCCAAAAGCGTCCAAACAACAACAGCTTCTAACGCAAAAGATGAGCTGCGAATGCTCGATTTAGAGCGGGAGATTTTGAGCGATGCACTACGGCGCTTATATGAAGCGCAAGCAGAGGGAAAAATCTCGGAGGCAGAGAGAGAAAAGCTTGCCGCAAGCTACAAGGCCAGAATGATGTCTATTAAAGAATCCATCTCAAAAGATGAAACAATAGTTGCGTTGCATGATCTTGAGGGGATGCAGGAAGATTTAATGAAGCTTTTCAGTGAACGCTTCGGAGAATTAACCTCAAAAGTTGAAGAGCTAAGAACAAAAATTGATGTTAAACCGATAAGAGAGATACCTGTAAAATTGCCCACGCAAATGTCCGCACCGCAGATAGAAAAAATGGAGGATGAAGGAAGAAGAGGAGGCAGCAGGGGAAGAGAAGCAGAAAAAGAAGCGGAAACCTCCAGAGGAAAAGCCTGATGCTAAAACTGAAGCTGAGAAAAGGATTGAGTCGATTAGAAGTGAAGTTGAGAAGGTTTTAGATAAACTGGGGCAGATGGAAATTGAAAGCTAACCTTGACCCAATTCAAGCGGCAAAACAGAAAGCAGCCTTAGAAGCGGTTAAACATGTTAAGGACGGCTTTATTGTTGGTTTAGGAAGCGGAAGTACAGCTGCGTTTGCCATAGAAGCACTGGGCGAAAGAATAAAACGTGAAAAACTGCGTGTTATGGGTATTCCGACTTCCTATCAAGCTTTCCTGTTAGCGGTTGAATGTGGCATTCCGATTACAACTTTGGACGAACATCCAGAAATTGACGTAACGATTGACGGGGCGGATCAAGTAACTCCTGAATTATTTTTGATCAAGGGTATGGGCGCGGCTTTGGCGAGGGAAAAGATTGTTGCGGCTGCCTCTAAACTTAACATTATTATTGCTGATGAGAAGAAAAAAGTGAAAGTGTTAGGTGAAAATGACCAGTCTGTGCCAATTGAGGTTTTGCCTTTTGCCATTTCACTGGTTAAACGAAAAATTGTTGATGCTGGTGGCAAGCCTGTTTTGCGGGAAAGCAAAGGAAAACTTGGTCCAGTGATAACTGATAATGGTAACGCCATTTTGGATTCTTATTTTGGTGAGATAGCTAAACCAGCAGAGTTGGAGGTAAAGTTGAAGATGATTCCTGGCGTTGTGGAAACTGGTTTTTTTGTTGGGTTAACTGATATTGCTTATATTGGAACAGTTAGTGCTGTAGAGAGAATTGAGAAAATAAAGTTTTAAGCAAAATATTATAAGTCAATTTCGATAAATCGGTAACTCCTTACTTCGTAATGAGACGCAAAGTTGAAGGGAACATTAGCAATTGCATTTATTGCCATTTTGTGTTTATCAATGTCCACGGCATATGCGCTAAAGGTGACAGCTCAACAGTCTTCAGGAGACTGGCCAATGTTCCGCGCAGACCCGTCTCACAGCGGAGCAGGGACAGGCAATTCAGTGCTTACTCCCACCCTGCTCTGGAATTACACTACTGGAAGCGATGTTTGGTCGTCTCCTGCTGTTGTCAACGACGTAGTCTACGTGGGGGGAGGTAACAACGTTTATGCTTTGGGTGGTTCACCTACGTCGTCTTCTTCATCTACGTTGTCTAGCGCTCTATTCATCATTATTGGGTTGGTAGTTGCAGTTGTTATTGTTGCCGCAGTGGTTTTCTTAATGTTTCAAAATAGATTGAAAACTAAGCCGACAAGTCCACCGCCTCCACCACAAAACTACTTTAGAAAAGCGGTGGACAACTTATTTGATTAATCGGGATATTGTGAATAGCTAATATTTTTAAGAAAAAAGCCCTTTCTATTCTTAGGGGTTAAGTGAGAAATAATGTCACTCCATGAAGCTATGCTTTATGAAAAGCAGAATGAAAACAAAGTAAATTGTTGCTTATGTGCCCGTCGTTGCTTGATAAGCGATGGAGCGCAAGGCTTCTGTTTAGTAAGGAAAAATCAAGGCGGCATACTTTACACGCTAAATTATGGGAAAGCCGTGTCGGCAGGCGTTGATCCTATAAGTAAAAAGCCGCTGTCGCATTTTAACCCAGGAGCCTTAGTGATGTCTGTCGCGGCGGCTGGCTGCAACTTCCGCTGCCAATTCTGCGACAACTGGATGATAAGCCAAGACAAAGAAGTTGCTGGCAGACCTTTTCCGCCAGAGGAGATAGTGAAGTCAGCGCTAAATGGTAATTGCCAAGGAATAAGCTACACTTATACTGAGCCTACTATTTTCATGGAGTACGCTTATGATACGGCGAAGCTTGCTCACGAAGCAGGATTGTTTAACACTTTTGTCACGAATGGGTACATGACTCCTGAA
The DNA here is from genome assembly GCA_963785215.1 of Candidatus Bathyarchaeota archaeon. GTDB lineage: Archaea > Thermoproteota > Bathyarchaeia > Bathyarchaeales > Bathycorpusculaceae > Bathycorpusculum. Next base: position 114,177 of record CAWAUU010000022.1, on the reverse strand, counting down.
GCCGTTAAGACTATTGCGCCTTTCTTGGATGCGGCAACGGTTGATTTTAAAGGCGGCGGCGACCCAGACTTCTACAAATCAGTCATGGCGGTGCCAAACGTTGCCGCAATTTATGAAGCGCTAAAAGAACTCAAACTCGGCGGTGTCCACATAGAGATCACCAACCTTGTTGTTCCCAAAATTGGTGATTCAATGGATAAAATAAAACAGATGGCTGCGTGGATTAGAGATTATTTGGGGAAAGATACGCCGTTTCACCTGCTGCGTTTTCACCCTGACTACAAAATGACTACAATTCCAGCCACCAGCGTCGAGGACATGGAGAGAGCGTACATGACTGCTAAACACGAAGGATTAAACTACGTTTACCTCGGCAATGTTCCAGGTCACCCCTCAGAAAACACTTACTGCCCAAACTGCAACGAAGCCATAATCAAAAGATACAGCTTCGAAATAACCCAATGGAAACTAACCAGTGACATGCGGTGTCCCGTGTGCGGACAACAAATTCCGATAAAAGGCAAAGTATACCAGTCCAACCTGCGTTTTCCCTACTCACTGTTTTAGCGCCCATATCACCGCAAGTTGATTCTCGCTTAAGGCACGGTACTACAAAATTAAGCCTTTATTAAGCAAAACAGAAACTGTGCAGTTGTAAAAGTGCCTAATCAATGACGAAGTATTATGCATTGGCATTAACGACCAGTTACTGGAAACCAGGTGATAACTATACTGACAAAATAATCAACGCTTTAGAAGGCAAAATAGAAAACAATGATTTCGTCGTCGTTTCGGAAAAAGCAATTTCAACAGCAAAAGGCAACACAATAGACGAAAGCACCATAAAACCAAGCTTAAATGCAAGAGTTATTGCGCGTTTTTGGATGCGAATTGTTTGGGGATATTGCCTTGGCGTATTATGCCGTTTTGGACAACGATTGTTGCGCAGGTTAAGGCAGTACCCATTGGAGTCTGGCAGTCGCCACAAACAAGTAGCGCTGCAATATACAGGTTTTTTGCAGACGCTGATGTTTGGTTCTGAAGGAGGAATCGACGGCTCCAACTTACCCTACTCGTATGTAAGTTTGCCGTTGAACAATGCAGATGAAGTGGCACAGGAAATTCGGGAACAGATATTTGTTGAGTTGAAAAGAAATGTTTGCGTAATAATTGCTGACACCGACAAAACCTACAAGTTCAGAAACTTCTTTTTTACTCCAAGACCAAAACCAATGAAAGGCATACATTCCTTCGGAGGATACACCACGTACATCATAGGCAGAATGCTTAAACTCAAAAAAAGTTCAACCCCACTAGCGGTTGCAGGCTGCAATCCTCAAGCGAGCGAAGCATTAAAAATCACCAACATAGCCGACAAAGCCAGAGGACCCGGTTCAGGCGCTACGGTTTGGGACATGGCGGCGAGGTTTCAAGTGGAAGTTAACGGCGTAAGCTGGGAAATGCTGTCTAAAATCAGGCATAAACCATTAGTCATCGTTAGAAAAAATATATCGTTAAGGTTAATACAGAAGAAACAAATAATCATTTAATTGAAAAAGAACTTTTTGAAGGGTAACACATAAAAACAAGACTTCGAAGGCAAATAGCTGAACAGGTGAATTAGGTATGGAAGAAGCATTACAGAAGTTGGACGCATTCTTTAATCCTCGTTCAGTTGCAATAATCGGAGCCACGAAGAAAGTTGATAAAGCAGGGCACGTAATTTTCAAAAATTTTTCAACAAACAAGATGCGTGGAGTTTTCAAAGGTGAACTCTACCCTGTTAATCCAAATGAAGATTCAATTTTAGGCTTCAAATGTTACCCCTCATTAGCACAAATTCCTGATGAAGTGGATTTAATTGTAATTATTGTCCCCGCGACTGTTGTACCCAGCATCATGGAGGAAGCGGTCACCAAAAAAGTTAAAGCCGCCATCATAATTAGCGCAGGCTTTAAAGAAGTTGGAAACACAGAACTAGAAGAACAAGTGGTCGCCATAGCTAAAAAAGGCGGAATACGCGTTTTAGGACCCAACTGCCTAGGAGTTTACTATTCAAAAACAGGTATCGACAGCCTGTTTCTTCCAGAAACAAAAATTCTCACAACCGGAGAGGAAGTTGTAGCAACGCCAAGGCCAATGCCAGGCAACATAGCGATGATTACTCAAAGTGGAGCCTTCGGCTCTGCCGCCTTAGACTACTTAACTGGTCGGCAGATGGGCGTTAGCAAATTCGTAAGCTTCGGCAACAAATGTGACGTGGGCGAATCAGACATACTTCACTACCTTCTTTACGATAAAGAAACTCACGTGGTGCTCGCTTACTTGGAGGACGTTAAGAATGGGCGAGAGTTCCTGAAGATAGCCAAAAAAGTAACGCTCAAAAAACCCGTTGTCGTCATCAAAACTGGCAGGAGTTCCGCAGGCGCCCGAGCCGCAGCCTCGCACACAGGCGCCATCGCTGGGTCAGACAAGATTTATGATGCTGCCTTCGAGCAGGGCGGAATCATCAGGGCAAGAGACATGGAGGAGTTTTTCGACATGGGAAAAGCCTTAGTTATGCAGCCGCCAGCCCTCGGCAGAAACATCGGCATCCTCACCGACGCAGGTGGACCAGGCGTCATGACCGTGGACGAATGCGAATTCCTTGGCTTAACTGTCAACAAATTCACGCCTGACATACTTCAGGAGTTCCAGCAGCTCAAAGACACAAACCAAATCCTCAAAATCTCCGCGACATCGAACCCCGTTGACCTCACCGGCTCCGTCACCGACGACCAATTCGTGATTTCAGCGGACGTTATGTTTCGGGACCCAGAAATCAACGGCATAATATTGCTTGGGCTCCATCACATGCCTGGGCTGCGTGAGAAGTACATTGATGGCATCGTCATGATCGCATCGAGATACTGCAAACCCATCGTTATGTGCGATATCGGCGAAACAGAAATGGCGCTCTACACCCGCTCAAGGTTCGACAGGCTCAGCGTTCCATCGTATCCTTCGCCTGAGGCTGCTGCCCGAGCGATGAAGGCGCTGGTGACCTACGGCGAATACCTTTCGAGGTACGGCGCTGCGGACGAACACATCGCATTCGTAAAAAAGAACTGTAACGCAGTCACACAGTAACCGAGACGCCGACTTCGCTGCCGTCCGATAGGTGCAGTCGCTGCCTCAGAAAGACGGGGGCAACAACTTCTATGACGTCTGGCGGGTAAGCGGGAACTTGCGGTGTTATGATGCCGCAGTCCAAACCCGTAATTTTTGCTTTAATCAAACTTCCCCTGCAGTAGCCCTTTTCAGGTACAATGTCGAGGCGCTCTGCCTTTGCAAGCAGCTTCTTCTGCTGCAGCCCTCCCCTGCTTAAACGGATGTTTAGGGTTCCAGCGTAAGGTGTAAAACCAAGCTTTTCCTCTATCTGCCGCGTCACCCATGGCAAAGCGATGAATTTTTTTCCTTCACCTTTGCCTGAAAAAACTGTGCCCTTGAATACTATTTCACTCAAAAAGCAGCCTTCAAGGCAGGCTTATTTTTGTTGTTCTTTTAGCCATTGGGCAACTGTTCTAAGAATAGGATCAGATGATATGTCAACTACTGGCACAATCATTTTTTCTTTAGTTTCAATAACCTGCGCATATTTTGGCATCAACGCGTAACCAACGAAGGTCCAGTAAACTTTGCTGTCCTCCAACAGGGCTTTAGCCACCACTGCTGTTGAAGCAGGTAGCGGAAAATACAAGAAGACAACACCCTCAACCCAGTATAACCCAGCTAGTTTGCCGCCTGCAATCACAGAGGTAAATCTTGCCATGTCTTCAGGCGTGCTAAAAAAAGTCTTCTCCATAATAATAATTTGTTTGAAGGGACTGTATGTGACGGCGACTTCGGGTTTGCTCATAACATCTCAACTTCGGCTGGTTAGCTAGTGTGTTGGCGGTTCCCTTTTAATCTTCTCATAAGACTTATTGCGGCGCGCTGCCTTGTCCCGATGTCATCCGTTGAAGAATGTTGGCGGGTTTCTTATAGGTAGCTTCTCATAGAGGTTCCCCTTTTTTCAACCTTTTGTCTTTGAGCGTAGTCTTGAGGTGTATTTACTTTTGATAAGAAGGAGATAACGACTCTTATCAAAAACCTTAAAGTGAAACTTAAGGAATAAAGAAGAATCATGGAAGAAGTTGATTGGTCATCTCTGCACAAAATTCTCAGTGATACTACAAGGAGAAACGTCCTTGAATTACTAGCTGAGAAGGAAGGGCTAAGCTATACGGAAATAATGGCTTTGCTTCAAATAACGAACACTGGCAGACTTAACTATCATCTGAAAGCGTTGGGCGCTTTAGTATCAAAGGATGACCAAGGTAAGTATAGCCTCAATGAAAGAGGAAAACTTGCTGCTAACATGCTCAAAACTTTTCCCGAGAGAGCCCCTGTGGATAGCTTAAAGAGTTTTGTAAGGTGGAGACTTGTGGAAAGCGAAAATTTGATAATTTCTTTTATCTGGATTTTCGTTATTGTTATTTCTTTGGGTTTGTTTTGGACCGGAACTGCTTATGTTGCTGGAATTGGAGGACCGTTTGCGGCGTCAGTTTTTCTTTTTCTTGTTGCGATTGTGGCAAGTGTGGGTTTGTTGCAGACCAAAAAGAAGTAAGTTACGTCGAGACAAACCCATTTTTGGCGCAGTCATTTACGATTATGAGATTTTAGCTTCGTCTGCTCTACTCGCATTTGAATGAAGTAAGGATAGAAAACTAATATTCCAACATTCAAACATCAACAAACAAAATAGATCTTTGGTTCTGGTAAACTTCTCGTCGCGCGCGCCTTAGCTGGCGTGCTACCGTGTGAAATAGTATTTCCAGCAAGTTTAAGTATTACTGGCTTCGATGGTATTACTTGGAGTTCGTTTAGATGGTTCAAGTTGTCTCTGTTACAAAGAAGGGGCAAGCCACGATACCTAAAAGGCTACGAGAGAAGTACGGCATCAAAAACAAGGTCATCTTCGAAGAAAACGAATGCGGAATCGTGCTAAAACCAGTTCCGACTCCCAGTCAGGAACGCGGCTCCCTAAAGGAGCTTTTCAAAGGGAAAACATCAAGGCAGCTTGTAGAAGAGGCGCGCAGAGAGGAATTCGCCCAAGACAAGGAACTCGAACGACATGCCCGAAAACTACACGTTTGATGCAGAAGCCATACTTGCCTTCTACCTGGATGAGGAAGGCGCAGAAATCGTAGAAAAAATTCTCGGACAAGTTCAAGAGGGCTCTGCAGGAGGCAACATAAACATAGTCAACTTGACCGAAATCTGCTACATCCTAAGCCGAGTTGACCCAAAAGTTGCAAGTAATGTCGAGAAGAAACTTCGCCAGTGGGGCTTGATTGTCGTTCCCGTGGAAGACAACGGTTTGTGGCGGGAAGCCGCAAAGCTGAAATCTAAACATCCCATGTCGCTTGCAGACGCCTTCGCAGTTGCAACAGCCCAAGCCCACAAAGCCAAACTGGTTGTCGGCGGCGACAGAGAATTTGACGGTGTAAATGCAAGTCTGCTGCGAATACGAAAATGAAACTAAAAATCCAGTTGATATATGAAAAGAAGGCAAGATACAAATGCCAAAAAACCTGAGAAAAAAGCATAGCCACTCTGAAAAATCAAAGACCAAACTGGTGCCCAAAGCAGAAAGGCTATCTGTCAAGCCAAGAACGAAAGACACGGTATGCGAACTCAAAGGCTTAGCTAAAGACGTTTGGCCTGACAGTGTTTCCAGCGTGGAGTTAGTCAAAGACATCAGGCATAGAGCCGGCTTTGAGGCGAACCATTCAGTGCCTTCTCCAGACGACTTAATGGGTTCATTCAAAGCGTACGCTAAAGGCAAGACAGCCCGCCAACTGCTGGAAGAAGCCCGAAAAGAAGAATTCGCCAAAGAAAGCGAACTGATGAAACATGCCAGAACTTCTAACATTTGATTCTGAACGCTCTTAGCCTTCTTCCTTGGCGAGCCTGGCGCCGAAACCGTCAGGGACTACCTATCTAAAATCCAAAACAAAGAAGCACAAGGCTTCATCAACGTAATCAACCTAGCCGAAGTCTACTACATCCTTTACCGCTTGAATCCCACACTGGCAGATGAAAACTGCCGCGCACTAACCAGCCTTGGCTTAACCATTATCCCAGTTGAAGACGACGACTTATGGCGTAACGCAGCAAAAATCAAAGCCCAGCACCCCATGTCGCTTGCAGACGCCTTCGCAGTTGCCACCGCCCAAGCCTACAAAGCCAAACTAGTTGTCGGCAACGACAGAGAATTCAACGGAGCAAACATAAACCTGCTACGAATACGAAAATGAAACGAGTGGCTCCTAATTTTCCAGAAACTAACTTCTCTTCAGCTGAAAGCGAGCAAGTCAGCGCTCCATTCTAATTTTACCATAATCTAAAAAGGTTAGGGTCAACTAACCTGTAAGCTTAGAGCTGAAAATCGATGCCACATGCGACTGAAGATACAATTAATGACATAATGGCTTCGTACTTGAGGGAAAAAGGTTTTAAAATTACAACGCAAATTTCAGCGCCGTTATACTCTGGAAACAAAAAACCAGATTTTGAATTATCGAACGGTAAGTTGCTCTATGGCGAGGGTGAATGGAACGGTTCATACCTCAAGGGAATGACACAGGCGATAGAATATGGTGATATTTCGGGAGCATCGGGATATTTCTTAATTGGTTATCCTGAGTCTCTTAAAAGAACGCTACGTTCTAAGCAACTACCATTATTAAATCCAGAGAAAATATTCGGAGACACAGAATTTCGGGGTTTACTGAAACTTAAAGATACACCCTCCAGCATTTTTAGGGGCAAAATTGAAGACATTAATAAATGGATAAAAGAAGCATTATCAAAGACCATCAAGAAGGACCCTGATGAATACGTAAGAATTATGCACGATATTGTCCAAGAATTATCTACTTATATTGAAGAAGAACCAACCCATTTTGAATCACTTTTTGAAAACGTTGTATCTTCCATTGCTGGGAAAGAAGGAAAGAAAAGTGCAGCTCGAAAAGCCGCTGCTTATTTACTATTGAACCAAATTGTATTTTATCATGTTATGTCTAAGGAAGGTCACGTACCTGAAATCGATGAGAAAAAACTGAAAGTTCCGACTCAGCTTTTCACAGAATATTTTAGACCAGTAACAGACGCTATTAATTATCATGCTATTTTTGACTTTGATGTCGCCTCTCTTTTTCCGAAAAAATCAAATCAATTCATCGTGGATTTAGTTCGAAACATAAAAGCGCTCGAACCAGAAGATTTTACAAGAAATCTTCTAGGTTCAATTTTCCATAAACTTATTCCTAGAGAAATAAGAAAACCGCTTGCTGCATATTACACTAATCCCGCTGCGGCAAGTTTGCTTGCAAATATAGCTATTACAGAACCTTCTTCCAAGGTCGCTGACTTAGCTTGCGGTTCTGGTACTCTGTTAGTAGCTGCCTATAACAAGAAAGCAGAGTTGAGCCGAGGACAAACTACCGAAAATATTCATAAACGCTTTGTTGAAAGAGAATTAACTGGAATAGATGTTATGCCCTTTGCAGCACATTTAGCTGTAGTTCAACTAGCCTTAAAAAATCCAGGTTACATGACTGACAAAGTTCGCATAGGCGTCTGGGATTCAACACTTCTAAACTCCAAATCGATAATTGACCCTATTCACTCGATGATGCCAGCAGGACAAAGGAAAATGGCAGATTATCAAGAAGAGAACTTTAGTAAGATTCGGAAGAAACAAGGAGCTATTTCTGGTAAAGGTGGTGGCGCATTATTTTTAATGGGAAAATTTGATGTAGTTCTGATGAATCCTCCTTTTTCTAGAAAACAGAACATTACAAAAGAGCTGAGAACCGAGTTAACTGAAAGGTTTAAAGATTATTCACATTATTTATCAGCAGAACAAAACTATAATGTATATTTTACTTATTTGGCTGACCGATTCTTGGAATCATCTGGCAAAATAGCAATGGTTTTACCAGCGAATATGCTTAAACAAAAGAGTTCTAAGGGATTTCGAGAGTTTATTACTGAAAAATATTCTGTTGACTTCGTTATTATGAATGAGTTCCGTTCCGCATTTTCAGAAGATACATCTTTTCGGGATATGCTTTTCATTGCTTCTAAAGGTGACAACAAACTAAAGCAAAATAGTGCGAGCGCTATTTTTGTCATGTTAAAAGTTCTTCCATCAACAGTAAACTATGAGGAGATTTTAGAAGAACTTAGAAGTTTTTCCATTAGTCAAGGACAAAAAGCAAACAGCCATTTGCTTAAAGCGACGAAAGTAAGTCAGGACAAACTAAAATTACAGGATGATTGGTACAAATTACTTCCAGGAGAGGTTAATCAAGAATATACAAAAGACTCATCGAGAATGGTGAGCCTTGAAAAAGTTGTAGCCAAGGTTATTCAGGGCTTTCGGTTCGAGAAAAATAGCGAGTTTGTTAGTACAAAAGATACTCTCATTTCTTTGCCAAGAGAGAAACGGGTTAGAATGAATAATAAAATCCTGAAAGTTAGAGGTTCCAACTTTGTTGTTCAAAATCCAAACAGTGAGGAAGACCTAATAATACCTAAAAATTCTACGTTCCCAGCTATTCGAACTGCTTCTTGGCAAAAAAGTATAAAGGTTATACATCCTATGGATTTTGTAATCATTGAACGATTTGAAGGCGACCAAGAATTTTGGAGCGAGTCAGATATCGACCAGATGCTAGTTAGACGTCGGGAACACATTGATTCGCGGAAAGCTAATTTATTGATGGCTGGATATGGCAACATTGATTTATCTTCTCCAGGAACATTTTTTATAGCATTTTGCTCTGAAACTGAAATTGCACCAACATGGTCATTTTGGGCTTTGCCTTGCATAAAATACGATGATGCTGTTATAATGGCGCTTTGGCTCAACTCCACTTTTGCGTTGTCAAATTTACTAAAGAGTAGGACTGAGGTGCGAGGAACCAACATTAAATGGAGGAAAAAAGACGTAGAAAATCTTCCTGTGGTAGCTGTCAATAGCTTGTCTGAGAAGGAAGTTAAAATGGCAAAAAGTTTACTAACGGAATTGAATAGAATGGATTTTCCTTGTTTGATAGAACAATTAGAGACAAATTATATTGGAAGAATTAAGATAGATTCTTTTTTTACAAGGATTTTGGGTATGAATATAACTGACGCTGAAATTATTGACCTCCAAAAAAATCTTGGTGCACGATTAAGAAAAATGCAAAAAATGATGACTCGCGACTAATGTGTGAGTGTTTGCATTAACGTTGTAGCGACCATACTAATTTGAACCGACCGCTAGGCGTGCCCAATTTTTTGCTGGATAAATTACAAATTATTCTAGTTTTTTGCAATGGTATTTGGAAAAAGGTTATCGCTGTGGTGATCATTAAGCCTTCACTTACATATCATAGTTTGGATGGTTTGAGTTTCATGCCTGAGATTCGTGTAGCACTTATCGACGTTGGCAACAGTGCTTGTGCCCTGGTTCAGGGAACTCAGTATCATAAGGGTGCTAACCAAAATTTGACATTGTGGTAGCGCAAAATTAATAGCTAACATATGTATTTAAGTACATAATATTATGTACTTAGAACCATTAACTAAGACTTCAATCGAAATCCTAGCCTTTCTGAGTTCAAGAATTCGGGAAAGCTTCACAGTGAGACAAATAGCAGAAGCAATCGGAAAAGATTACAAAATCACATACACCATGACCATGCGACTAGCCCAGCAACATTACATAATTGCGGAGAAGAAACGTCCAGTAACTTATTGCAGACTCAACCTAAAAGGCAACTCGACGCTTCTTGCCTACATAGAAGGAGTACGTGCTAGCCGATTCTTTGAGAAACATAAAGACATAGAAATCCTCGTTGGCGATTTAACCTCCAAGATTTCATCGCCCTTCTTCACCCTCATACTATTTGGGTCCCATGTAAAGGGCACTGCTTCAACAAGATCGGATTTAGACGTGCTCTTAATAATTCCTGAGCGCAGTTTCGAAAAAGAGATAGAGGCAGCTGTAGGATCTGTGCAGCGTATTAGCCCACTGGGGATCCACGAGACGGTGTTAACCTATAGTGAGTTTTTGGGGCTTCTTAAACAGAAAAAGCCTAATGTTGCATGGGAAGCAATAGACAACAGAATAGTTCCATATGGGGCGGAGATGCTGCTCAAGACATTGGAGGAAGTACTATGATAGACGTTGTTTAATCGTTGAGCATCATCCATGGGAACATTTTTATACTGAAACTTTCCCTAATGAAAGACTTTTATAACATCTTTGAGGTCTGAGCAGAAATGAAGTCAAATAAGCGTCGAGGATCCTACGGCTTCGACGCTCCATTTTTATGGCCAGTTTTTCTCGTCTTAATTGTTTTGAGTTTGATAGGCGGAGTTCTTTCAAATGATCCATGGTCCTTTGTTGGAACAGCAGCAGTTATTGCCTGCATTTCTCTGGCTTTCTATGCTGCGACGAAAGGTAAATTCGTGGTTTGGGAAAAGCTGCTTAACAATTTTGGTTTTAAGGGTGATGAGCAGGTTTTAGATATTGGTTGTGGACGCGGGGCTGTTCTTCTGTTGGCGGCAAAGCATTTGACAACAGGTAAAGCCGTCGGAATAGATTTGTGGAAACGTGAAGACCAGTCTGGAAACTCGATTAATGCAACCGCGCATAATGCCATGGTTGAGGGAGTGTTTAATCGTGTTGAGCTTAAAACAGGCGACATGACTACTATGCCCTTCCTGATGAGAGTTTTGATCTTGTCCTTTCAAATCTGGCAATCCATAACGTCAAGGGTGATAAACGAAACAAGGCAATTGACGAAGCCATACGTGTACTTCGCCCAGGCGGTTGATTGATGATTGCCGACATAATGGGGATAAACCAGTATATGGCTGAGTTGTCGAGGCTAGGAATAAGGGACGTCGCTAAAAAGAGTCTTGGGTGGAGAGTTTGGTGGAAAGGACCCTGGATGCCTACTACCTTAATCAGTTGCACCAAAACATACAGCTAAGCATGTAACGGCTCCTCAGATGGAAAGTTGGTTGTTGTATGTGGAGGCTTGAATTTTGGTTGAGAATAAGGAAGAAGAAAAACGGTTTTTCCAGGCTTCTTCTTCTCTTGATAAAAAAAATTACGCGTATATTTTGGACGCACGGGTTTGGGTTTAGAAAAAGTTATACAGTAGGCATACATTAAGCCTAACTAAATCAATGCTTGGATGGTTATTGTTTCATGCCTGAAATTCGTGTAGCACTTGTAGGCGTTGGCAACAGCGCATCAGCCCTGATTCAGGGAACCCAATACTATAAAGACGCTAAAGAAAACACCACTGTACCCGGACTAATGCACGTAAACTATGGTGGTTACCACATTAGAGATATACGGTTTGTTGCCGCCTTTGAAGTTAACAAGGATAAAATTGGCAAAGACCTCTCTGAAGCCATATTTACTAAACCAAACGTGTGCGTAAAATTCGCTGACGTGCCAAATCTAGGAGTCAAAGTTTCTCCAGCACCAATCATAGACGGCGTAGCGCCACATATGCGAGAAACCTTCAACGTCTATGACGACAGCAAAACCACAAAGGAAAGCGTCGTAAAAGTTCTCAAAGACGCCAAAACACAAGTCCTCGTAAATTACCTTCCGGTCGGAAGCCACGATGCTGTCCGATTTTATGCTCAATGTGCAATTGATGCAGGATGTGCATTAGTGAATTGCATGCCTGAATTCATCGGCTCAGACGCGACAAAGGAGTGGCCAAAAAAATTCGAGAAAGCAGGGTTACCTGTCTTGGGTGACGATATAAAGAGCCAAGTTGGCGCCACTATACTGCACCGGAACCTTGTGCGCCTCTGCTTGGACCGCGGCGTCATCATTGATGAAACTTACCAGCTTAATCTTGGCGGGGACACGGACTTCCAGAACATGACAGTCGAAAACCGCCTTACATCAAAACGCATCAGCAAAACCGAAGCCGTCACAAGCCTTGTCCCATACGCATTACCCACAAGGATTGGTCCCTCAGATTACGTGCCTTTCTTGAAGAACAAGAAAATCTGCTACATCTCGCTCAAAGGGCGCAAGTTCGGCGACCGCCCCATCAACATCAGCGTCAAACTTGAAGTGGAAGATTCCCCAAACAGCGCTGGCGTAGTTATTGACCTGATTCGAGCGGCAAAAATAGCGTTAGACCGTAAAATCGCTGGTGCCTTGCTTAGCATGCCGTCTTACGCATTTAAGCATCCGCCTGTTCAGGTGCCTGACTCGCAGGCTATGCAGTGGACGGAAGATTGGATAGCGGGTAAACGGGAACGCTAAGCCCTTCTTTTCTTTTTTGTGAAAGCTTTTTTAAGCTTGAAAGCTAAAATGGATACCATCAGTATTGAGAAGGTTCATGTGCATGGTTAAAGTTGAATCATATGAAGTGCCTGAAGGCCTCAATTATTCTAAAGATTTTGAATGGATAAAAATTGAAGGAGACAAAGTTCGCATGGGTATCACTGACTATGCGCAGAAGTCACTAAGAGAAATCGTTTACGCCGAGTTGCCCACCGTTGGAACAGAAGTGAAGCAAGGCGAACCATATGGAACATTAGAGTCTGTTAAAGCGGTATCTGACCTAGTTGCAGCCGTAAGCGGAACAATACAGGAAGTAAACGATGAAGCCCAATCAAAACCTGAAACATTAAATGAGGACCCGTACGTGAAAGGCTGGTTAATCGTTGTTAAACCTTCCAACTTGCAGGCTGAACTTGCAAACCTGATGGACTTTGACAAAGCTGTTGAGTGGCATAAGGCTCAAGCTTCAGGAAAATGCTAAACGAAGGCAAAAGCGGATGGCTAGACGCGTTATTGTTATTGGGGCTAATGCTGCAGGCGTTGAAGCAGCTTCCGCTGCACGCAAAAAAGACCGCACAGCCGAAATCACGTTGATTACGCAGGAGAAAAATGCTGGTTACTCACGTTGCGGTTTACCCTTTGTTATTGGCGGGCAAATTGCAAGTTTTCACGATTTGATTGTTTACCCACCGGCATACTTTCAAATGTTAAAGTTGAATTTGCGGAACGAAACAAAAGTCACTGCGATTAACACTAAAGAAAAAGCTGTCACAGCGGTTGACAAGGCAGGCGCCACAGAAGTGCTACCATACGACAGCTTGGTAATAGCCACTGGCGCTGACTCGTTTATGCCGCCGATTAAAGGCAAAGAAAAACAAGGAATCCTAAGCCTCCGCGGTATAGAAGACGGCGAGAAGATTGATGCGGCAGTTAAAGCTGGCGCGAAATCAGCCGTTATTATGGGTGCTGGCTTAATCGGTTTGGAAGTGGGCGTTGGCTTGATGGAGAGAGGTTTGAAAGTTACCATCGTAGAGATGCTGCCGCAGATTCTGCCTCAGTTGCTTGATGCGGACATGGCAAAGCTGGTTCAGGACCATTTGGAGGAGAAGGGCATGCATATCCTCACCAGCAAAGGCGTCGAAGAATTCCTCGGAGAAGACAAAATTACCGCGGTTATGGCTGGCGGAGAAAAAATTGAAGCAGACATGTTTATTAGCGCTTTTGGCGTGCGAGCTAACACTAAACTCGCAGTTGACGCAGGAATTCCTTTGGGTGAGACACGTGCGATTAAGACTAACGCACGCATGGAAACCGACGTGAGAGACGTTTACGCCGTTGGCGATTGCGCTGAAGCACCAAACATCATCACTCATCGACCCATGTGCGCTCAACTTGGCACTATCGCGGTTAGGCAGGGCAAAGTTGCAGGAGCAAACGCTGGAGGCGATTACTCGCAGTTCACGGGCATTTTGGCTTCGGCTGTAACGCGATTGTTCGAGATTGAAGCAGGCAACACAGGATTAACTGAAACAGCCGCCGCGCGCAACCGCATCGAAGTCGTAACTGGAGCCATAACCAGCAAGACCAAGGCAGATTACTTCCCAGGCGCCAAACCCATCAAAATCAAACTCGTCGTCGAGAAAGAATCCCAACGCATCGTGGGTGGTCAAGTTATAGGTGGAGAAGAAGTTACCCAACGCATAAACTGCCTCAGCTTCGCCATCCAAAAAGGCATGACCGTACGGGAACTAGCCAAAGCAGACACCGCGTATGCGCCACCACTCTGCGAAACTTGGGAACCAATGGTTCTAGCAGCAGAAATGGTTTTGATGAAGCTGCGTTAAGTAGCAGCTTTTTTCTTTCTTTTTGTTTGTTATTCTATTTGTGATGTGCCTGGCTGGGTGAATGGTTCAGTCATGCCGACGAGGAGTTTGCCGAAAGTGTTAATGTGGTTTTCTTCTTCAGCAAGAATTTCCTCCAGCATTCGCCTTGTAGTGTAGTCGCCCTCTTCCGCCGCAACCTGAATTGCCTGCTTGTAGATGTTGATTGATTCTTCTTCATCCTGCTCGTCTTGTTTGAGCATTTCGATGAGGCTGCCTCCGACGAAAATCGGGTCAGGAGTGATTGTGGGTACGCCGTTTAGGTAGTCCAGGCGTTCTGCTAGGCGTTCGGCGTGTTTCATTTCGGCGAGGGCTGTCTTGCGGAAAACGTCTTCCACTATGGCGCCGTCCGTGCCTGTGACTTGGACGTGTTGCCACATGTATTGTATACTGACTTGGAGTTCTCGGGCTATTCCTTTGTTTAGAAACTCTAAAAGCTTTTGTGAAACCAAAATTCATTCACCTATAAAAAATTAGGTCGACTTAATATATAAATTAAGTCTCCTGTCCCAAAACGTGCATGAATTTTGTGTCTAATCCTTTGATAGACGTATAGGGGATTTTGAATGCCGTTAATCACGCGTACAATTTGTCCAGATATATTTGAACAAAATATAAATATTCCGATTATATAGGGTTGATTTGGAATTGTGGCTCAAAAGTACTAACAGGGTAACAAATGCTTAAGGTGAGATGATTAGATGAAAATTGTAGTTTTCGGCGCAAGCGGCGGCACTGGCAAACAACTTGTTGAGCAGGCACTGGCAGCGGGATATGAAGTTGCCGTCTATGCACGTAACCCCTCCAAGCTCAACGTTAGCCATGAGCATCTAACGGTTATTCAGGGTGAACTATCTGATGCAGCGTTAATTGAAACCGCCGTAAAAGGTACCGACGCAGTTATTAGCGCGTTGGGTCCACGGGGTGGCTCAAAAAACAAGCCACTTACACAGGGAATGCAGAACATTATTGCAGCCATGAAGAACCAAGGCGTGCGCAGACTAATCATAACATCGACGTTGAGTGCCAAAGACTCAAAGGACAAATCAGACTTCAGAACCAGAGCCATGGTGAATCTTGTAAAAACCACCATGCACGCAGCATACGAAGACATCGTCAATGTCGCCGAAACCGTGCGTGCATCAGACCTTGAATGGACAATTGTACGGTTGGCAATTCTAAATAATAAGCCGAAATCTGGAAAAGTCAAAGTGGGCTACGTAGGCACAGGAGAAGTTGGAACACAGATCAGTCGTGCAGACATTGCCGACTTTATGCTCAAACAAATACAGGACACGAAATATCTGCGAGAAGCACCTGCAATAAGCAACTAATGCATGAATATAAATGAAGAAGAGGTGGAAAAATGGTTTTTGAAAAAGTCGCTGAAACCCAAGAAATATCTCTTGGGCAAATGAAAGCAGTCAAATTTGGAGCAGAAGAAATTTTGCTTGCAAACGTAAATGGCGTATACTACGCTATCGGAAACATCTGCACTCATGAACGCGGAAACCTTTCAAAGGGAACATTGCAAGGAAATCTTGTAACTTGTCCCAAACATAAAGCACAATTCGACGTAACAACAGGCAAAGTAGTTTCTCCTCCAAAAGTGCTCTTCATGCATCCTAAAATCAACAACGAACCTACATACGCAGTCAAAGTTGAGGGAACAGCCATTCTGATTGAACACAAGTAGCACCGATACTTTCATGCATCAAAAGCACAATTTATTCAACTATGGATGGGCTAGCTCTCTGAAAAAGAAATTTGCAAGGAGACACGTTTAGGTTTGAGGCTATAAATTAAGCACTAATCCAAGCAAGGAAGAAACAAAATTCTAATATTAACCAAAGCAATTCCTTAATCCAAACACCTTAAATCAAGCTTAAGATAACCAAATTGTGCGGGCCGGTCGTCTAGCTTGGTTAGGACGTTGGCTTTACGAGCCAAAGGTCGCCGGTTCAAGTCCGGCTCGGCCCACTTTAGATTTTTTTGAAAGCCACCTTACGTTATTTTTGAGGTCCGAAGAAGATTCTGAAGCATCGGATCAGTTACTCGGTAGACCTTGTCTTTTTCTACTATAAGCATTCCTGCCTTTAGGTTTTCAATGGTATTCATGACTGTTGAATCATTCACTGTAGCACCCTTAGCCATCTCTGTTGCAGCTTTAATCTCGCCCCACCTTGCCGAGTTCGCAGCCACTTTTAAGGCCGCTATATAGAGCGTTCTATCTCTTCGCTGCAAAAAATGTTCAACCTCATCATTTACTATTTTACTAGCCTCTGCCACAGTCTCTTGAAGTGCATGTTGATGTGTAAGTTGCCTTACTACACGATTATTTCCATAGAGTGTTAACCAGCCAGGAACGCCGTCGAGTATTTCGATCGCTTCACTTATTTTCTTCTTTTCTGCGGTTTCATTGCATTCGTGCAGACCTTTACTTAGAAATTGACTGGCAGTTTCACGGTCAAATGGCTGTAAAATCATTTTGGCGGGCGATCTTCCATATAATGGTGAGGTCGATTCAGGTTCTAGAAGAGTTCTGGTTAACCCGAACATTGATCCCGTGAAAACGAATGTTAGGTTTCGGTAGGTGTTGAAAATATTGGCAAGTATCTTGAGAAGCTGACCAGATATGGCATACAATTCTTGTACTTCATCGAGTTCTATGACGCATTCATCCGTTTGTCTCCCGATTGATGCAAGCAAGTCTTTAGTCGTGGTCATAGGTTTTTTGACGATAGATAAAGAAATGCCAGCTGGTCCAAATGACAAACCATCAATTTTCCCTGTGGTTGCCTTTATCTTCTGCATCAAGGATTTCTGATTGTTTATCCCTTCAGCTAATGCGCTCAGCAAACCTTGGGTACCTTTTGTTCCCCAAAGATTGATGTATATTGTCTTGATTCCAGCCTTTTCGATTTTTGCGTTCGTTGCTTTGATAAGACTTGTTTTACCCACCATTCTAGGTCCAAGCAACGCCACCCATCTTCTTGCGCTTAAAAGTCTGGTTAATTCTTCAATTTCCTTTTCTCGTCCGAATAATTCTTTAGGCGATTCTTTTGGGCTGAGGCTAAACAGTGACATAAACTTAACCCACTTAAGTACTTAACCCACTTAAGTAGATATAAAGCTACCGACGAATTGACCCAAAACATCTTTTCTCAACACAAAACTGCTTTACGAGCCAAAGGTCGCCGTTCAAGTCCGGCTCGGCCCACTATACGTTTTTAAAATCGACTTGTTTTAACGTTTTTCTAATTTGTTGACCGTTACAGAATTCCCGTAACGCCGTTACAGTTTTCTATAACGCTTAGCCCTGCCCTTCAAATAAAGAAGGCTCATTTTGCATCGTGCGGTTTTGACTTTTATGCGATGACACAAGACACGAATGTTAGCTAAATTTTGTGATGTTTGTGGAACCTATTGGAAGAAAGTTTTAAGCGCTGTCCAAAAAGCTGGGTATTGGTTCCATAATTGAGAATGCAGTTCTAAGTCCAACTTTAATACTCAATAATGCACTAAAAAATATATAACGATAATAGCGGTAGCCTAATCACCATCCAGATGAGAACAGGAAGGAAAAGTTCTCTCTTGGTTAACTATTGACTGCAGCATTAGGTAATACAAATTGAGGAAAAATAGAGGAAAAAAATTCGCTACTGTTTTCCTACTTATTTTGCTTAGTTCCTCATTTGTTGCTGGGTTATTCAATATTTCTTCGGTTCACGCGGCTGGAGTATCGACTTCGCTGGTAGGCAACTTGGAATCGGTTGTTGGCGTGATCAATTACACCAGCGATATAGATGCTATTTATCAAGGTATGATTGTTGGAGAAACGACTTTGCAACAATTGATAAATGCTTACAATGCTTTGCCGACAGAGTCCTTTTCTGGTAGTGATTGTCAGAGTTTGCAAATTGCCTCAGAGGTTCTGTATTGGACGCCTATCCTTGCGAAACTTGGGTACACAAATGAAACAACGATCGAGTGGGCTTTAAACAGTCAAACGATGATGAGCGACGGGTTGCCGTACTGCTATAACGATGGTTCTTCAGAGGTGTTCCTTGTTTACGACAGATACTTGATACTTGCATACGGCTACGCAATTCAATACAACTATGAATTGTCTAAGTGGAATCTGATGCAGGCGTATGACAGTTTTAAAGCTGCGGTGGAGACCAGCAAGTATCCAGCACTTCTGTGGATAGACCAAAATGGAGCGCCTTACACAATAAGTTATGGCCCAAGATATTATGATGAATGCGGAGAAACCATTGATGTATTCTTGGATTTCTACGATTTAGGTGTAACTTCAGCACTCAATGATGCCGTAACTACCTGGCTTTGGGCAAACAACAACCTTTGGAGCGGAACAAATTACAACTATGCGCTAAATTGGGCTGGTTACGAATGTGAAGCAGGAGGGTTTTTGCAGATAGCGTTAAAACTATGGCATGTTGACAGCTCATTACCTGACACTTCAAACTTGTTAGGCGACATTGAAAATAGGTTTCTTGCAGAACAATTTTCTAGTCCGCAATGGTTGGACAGTGTAGTTTGCCATATGGCTAAAGATAATCCCAGCTTAGGCTTGAAAACACTGTGATGGCTTGGGCAGCGATACTTGGAAGCTATGGAGAATTAAACAGCACCTACCAAACTGACGTACAAGATATGCTAACAGGCGCAGGTGAAACAACAACTCCAGCATGGTTAGGGCTTCTGCAAAGTCCTCTGTGCGGTTCTAATTTTCCATATTTCCAAGAGCATTCTGATTCTGGAACAAGCAACGACGCTACGGCTACAGGAGCCGATTTACTGTTCATGCTTGGAATTGTTCCACAAACCGCTGTTCTGGCTGTTCCTTTAGAAGAAAATTTGTACGAATACATTTACAACATACTTGATCCTGACCTATTCAACATAAACCTAACCACCAATGCCGTTACAGTATCTTTAGCTACAGCAGGAACTTTGAACTTTCAATTCAATCAGACAGTCACTGGCAGTTTCAGTACGTCTGGAATTTACACTGTGCAATTCTCGCCTGATTGGAATACTATATTTAATATTACTTTCGTATCTATGCTGCCGTCAAACAGGCAATACATGTACACAACGCCTCTTTCATATTACATAACTTCTTCTGCTGATTCTAATTCAATCATCAGTCCTTCAGGTAATGTAATGCTGAATGCAAACGCTTCGCAGACATTCACGTATTCAGCAAAAAGTGGCTACACCATAGCTAGTGTTCTTGTCGACAACTCTTCTGTTCCAGTAACAGGCAGCTACACTTTCAGCAATGTTCAAACAAACCATACAATTTCAGTGACAAGCATTGTGAATCCTACTATCACTATTGCTGCTTCCGCTGGGGCTGGCGGTTCTATGAGTCCAACTGGAAATGTTTCTGTCAATTATGGCGGTAGTCGGGCTTTCACTATTACTCCGAATGTCGGTTATCACATTGCAAGTATAACTGCTAATGGTGCGTCGGTAACTGTTACTTCGTCTTCTGGTCAGACTTATCAATTTAGTGCGGTTTCAGCTGACAGTTCATTGACCGCGACTTTCGCGATTAATACGTACACAATCTCTGTTACTCAGAGTGCTAATGGTCAGATTTCTCCTGATGCAAGCACTGTTAATTATGGTGGCAGTCAAAGCTTCACTATTACGCCGGATAGCGGCTATCGCATTGCAAGTATAACTACTGATGCTTGTTCGGTGAGTGTTTATTCATCTTCTGGTCAAACGGTTAGTTTCACCAATGTTCAGGCTTCGCACGCGATCACTGCGAACTTTGCAATTAACACCTTCAACATTACTGCATCCGCTGGAGCTAACGGCGCTATCAGCCCAAATGAATCAGTTAGCGTTAACTATGGTGGCAATCAAACTTTTACTATAACGCCGAATATTGGCTACTGCATAGTTGATGTTAGGGTGAATGGGAGTTCAGTTGGCGCGGTCAACTCCTACACTTTCAACAATGTCCAAGCTGCATATACCATCTCGGCAACATTTGCACTAACACCAACAATTTATGGAATAGCAGTTGTCGTAGCCATTATGGCAATCCTTGCAGTTGTACTTGTATTTAAGAAAAAGCAAGAAAGCAAAAACTAAGACCTATAATAAACGGTAAAACTGCAAAAAGCAGCTAAATTCACTTTCCGCAATACTTGCCTTTTTTTATCTATTTCGAAACTTTCGAATATACACAAAAAACAATCTGTTCTTCCCCGCCAGCTATTAATCATGCATCTACGGGAATTTTTTAGCGAGCGCTTTTCAGGATTAATTCAAAACAAACAACTTGTTTTGTTGGTTGACTTTAACAGTACCCTTCTGTTCATGCCTTCAGAGTCAATTCCATTATCTCGTTGGGAGACGAGCAGGTGGCAAATGTCTGCAAATTCATTGGTGCCAAGAACCATTAGAAGTACTATTGGTAAGCTAAACTTTAGATAAGCTTTAATTTTTTTTCTATGAGTACAAATGCAACGTATACGAGGATCCCTAGAATCACAAAGGTTAGACCTATGGGTTTGGATATCTCAAATATCGAGTACATCCCAAAAGCAAGAAGGATCAGCCCTGCGATACCCATGATTCCAAGAAGAGTCATCACTTTTCCGCTAACTTTGTTTTGACTTGCTTGTTTAGTCATTTTTTAACCCTTCTCAACCAGCCATCCTTGAATCAATGCGAATATAAACTAATAATGGTTTTGAGTTAGAAGTTAAATTTCATTTTTTTCTCTCACGCACCCATATGCACACTGTGGTCCGGTACCCGCCTGCTTTTGACCGGTCAGTCGCCTCTATCGTCTCTGTCTGGGTCTCGGTCGAGTGCCCAAATAAAAACACAAACAAAATATAACTTCACCACATAGAACAGAATTCTTGGTGGCAAAAATGGTTGATTCAGATAACCCAGATATCGGAATGTTAGTGACATCTATAGGAGTGATTTTAGCTATAATAGGCTTTATTTTGTTTCTGATCTTTGCGGTTGTTAATCCATCTGTCCATAGGCAGTACGCCAATTAAAATTCAAAAAGTCTATGCTGCAGTCGGATTCATTATTTTAGGTCTTATTCTAATACCCATTGGAGCTTTTATTTCAAAAAGATAGTTACAAAATTATGATTTTGAGAGTCTATGTTTTTCTTTCATTTCTGGATCATTGTAATAGATTTTTAAGAAAGTCTGTTAATGCCGTCTTCTAAGCGCTACAACAGCAATAGCGATTGCTATTATAATTACGATTACTGCGGCAATTGCGTAGTAAATAACAGAAGGTACCGCTGAACTGCTTGCCAGTTTACCAACCGCGTAAACGTTACCGTCGTAAGAGCCAAAGTACGCAACCCCGTTGACCACAGCTGGAGAAGAATAGATGTTGCCGCCTGTTTGGTAACTCCATAGGAAAGCGCCTGTTTGGGCATTGAGAGCATATGTCTTGTTATCTAAGGAACCAACGTATTCAACGTTGCCAACGATTGCTGGGGCTGTAAAAATTCCGCCGTCAGTCGTGTAATTCCATTCGGTTGCGCCGGTTGTTGCATCTAGAGCGTTCACATTATTATCGAAAGAACCACCCGTATAGACTATTCCATTAGCGAAAGCTGGAGAAGCCTGAACGCACTGATCGTACCCAGTTGTAACTTTCCATATTAATGCTCCCGTGTCAGCGTTTAATGCGTAAGTCTGGTTGTCATAGCTGCCAAAGTAAACATTGCCATCGCCTACAACTGGAGAGGATTCTACATCGCCCCCTGTCGTGTAATTCCATTTTTCAGCGCCTGTCAGAGCATCAAGAGCATAAACTTTGCCATCATACGAGCCAAAGTAAACGATACCATTGGATACAGCCGCCGAAGAGATAACATTGCCGCCAGTTGTAAAATTCCATAGCGGCATGCCACTGGTAGCGTTTAACGCATAAAGTTTGTCGTCACTTGAGCCTACGTAAACTATTCCGCCTGAAACCGTTGGATTAGACTGTACATAATTGCCAGTAGTACATTTCCAAACAAGAGCACCAGTGGTAGCGTTTAATGCATAGATATTGTGGTCATCTGATCCGATGTAAACTAAATTGTTAGCTACAGCTGGTGAACTAAAAATTTGGCTGCCCAAGGGATAGCTCCATATTTCCGTGCCTGTTTTAGCGTTTATAGCATAAAGGTTCTGGTCAAATGAAGCGATATAGACGATGCCGTTGGCAACAGCGGGGGAAGACCAGACTTCGCCGTTTGTTTTGAAGACCCAGAGAGTTTGGTTTGTGCTAGGCCCTGACCCGTTTGAGTAGCCAGTGTGCGCTACATCGCCATGAAACATTGGCCAAGAATCCGCTTGTTGCGCATTAACTGTAAATGAAAATAACGAAACAACGGATAGACACAAGATTGCTAAAATTACTACGGCGTAAAATTTTTGCATAGCTATCTAAAACCTAATGGTAAAATAATTAGTTATTCTTGCAATTAAGTGTTGTCCCTAAAATGTTAGGGCTTTGGGACATAAATCAAGCATTAACTCAACCATAACAGATCATGCTAGACTCTTACGCGTCATCACGGTATGTTCCTTCTTCTCTTTCTCCAAGTCTTCCAGCCTTCAAACTCGTCAGCGGAAAGTTTAAGAAAACCGTAAGTTGGTTATCTTTACGAACTAAAAGTTCCCGGTTCAAATCCCGCTTGGCCCATTCCAAACTTTCACTAGTCTACGGTTGGTTGGATGTGATGAAAAAGCAAGTGTTCATATCAGGCCCCATTCTGGGCATGGAAAACAATCAAGAGTATCGTGGAAAAATTACTGAAATCTGTGTCGGGATGGGTTTTGACGTTATTGATCCGTGGAATAGAGAAAAAGTCCTCTATAAAGGAGACGAGAAATGCTGGTGGAATAAAGTTCCCACATTCGACTTTATTCAAAGAGACCTAGATGATGCTGACAGATGCGACATCATGATTGTTTATCTCCCCAAACTCTCGGCAGGAGCATGCATGGAGCTATTTTACGCCAAACATAAAGGCAAGAAAATCATAGTGGTGTCAGAAATGGAGTGCTTGAGCCCCTGGATCATAGCACATTCCGACGTGATTTTGAAGAGTTTTAACCAGCTTGAGGATGCGCTAAAAAAAATTCAATAACCTAAAATCTCAGGATTTCTGCAAACTATTTCTGTGCCGGAAGCTGATATTTGATTAATTGTTGGTTAGGCGCAGTCACAAAATCTTAATAATTTGTATGCGAAGCTTGTTTTAAAGACTAATTTTTTAATTGGAGGTGATTGTTTGTCAAAAAACCGTTCTAGAAAAGAATCGAACATAACTGTACCAGAACCTGAAATGACTAAAGATAACAAGTTTAAGTGCCCCCTGGACCAAGCGATATACGATAACAGAGAGGATTACAAGCGACATTGTAAAGAAGAGCACGATGTACTTTAAAATTGAACATATGGTAACTATAATTTTACCTTTATTATTGGCAAATATAGAAAGATAGGAATGATTTAGTGCTTAAGGTTATCTTATTGCTTCGTCTATCTTTGAGTCGCGTCTAGTTCTAGTGACTTCCATGAACAACTCCAAACACTCTTCCTTAGTTGGCGCTTCAATGCCTATGCTGCCATAAGCCCCTATATCAATTCTATATTTTTTTCTGTCTCTATCGTCACCTTGACTCATGTGAACTTCTCCCCCTCTCGCCTATTATCCTTATTCGGATAATAGACGGTTATAACTAATAATGTAAACTATTTATAAGTTTAATGCCGATTCACCGATAAATCCCCTGACTTTCTTAGGACTAAAAACAATAAACGTTGAATTTCTCATGTACCTGCCGATTTTCGGAATCAATCCGGCAGCGTCTGTCCCAAGTTTGCAGGTTAAAGCGTGTTCAAACAATCCTAACGCCTCCGTGCCAATAATGTCCCTGTTTAACATAGTCCGTTCAAGCACCGTTTCTATATGGCTAAGTGATGCATTTAAAACTATTAGCCGGTCTAAAAGAGACTGCTGCCAGAAACGCAATTTTTCGATTTGAGCCGTCGATAATTCCGCTTGCAACAGCTTGTCTTCCTCATCGTTTAAGGAAATTGCTTTGATGCTTAATGGTAAATTCACATGGAAACCATATGCATCTGAGATTTTCTTTAAATCAACTTTTCTGCCATCCGCAAGTTGGGCTTGTAAATTTGCCAAGGGTATGGTTGCTTGGATTATTTTGGGCTCAAAAACGCCTACATCTACCTTCAGTTCTTGTTTTTCAGTGTCAACTTTGGAAATGTATCCCTTTAAAACCGAGAATTTAGCTACTTTTTTTATGCTTATGGGGCAGGTGCCTATGTTCTTGTTGATATAGCTTGTAGCTATGACTTCGTCTTCGCCTGAAAGGGAAACTTGAACCCACTTGTTAACTGGATTGCCCAAAACCTTTACATCTAAATCCAAGTTTTCAAACTCAGATTTCAACAGGTCATCTATCTGTTTTAGTTGCCCAGAATTGGAAGCTTTAACCAGCAATGTTAAGGTCGTCATTTTAATCGCCCAGCAGATGGGTTATTTCTTCATGGAGCTTTCTAACTCTTTCTGCAGCATCTCTGTGTTCGACTTGAAGCCGCTCAATCTCCAAGTCAATCGGAACTCTTTTTGAGCCGTCAATTAGCTTGTCAGCGTATGAAACAATTTTCTCCTCCAAAGTCACGGGTTCATAAACATCTTTTGGCCAACCAAACCTCTCTGCTTCTTGAGCCGTGATTCCGCCGCCAACATGCCTCCTAATTATCTCTAACCACTTCTTCGGGTAAACCTTCTGATTCAGCTATCTTAGCACCGACAACTCCGTGGTCGACAGCGTGGCTTTTTGAACGACCAATATCATGTAGAAGAGCGCCTGCTTCAACGAGTTTTAAGTCAACTTTTATGCCTTTCTTTTCAAGTTTACTTGCTATTTCTAAAGCAAGTGTTGCGACTTCTTCGCAGTGATGAATGACTTTAGGTGGGCAATTGTTTTTGCGTAGAAGCTCGATTGCTTGCTCCCTTGAAGGAAGCTCTTTATTCACCGAGTTCCTTCCTTAAAGTATCAACTTTCTCAGTTAGTTTACTTATCATTTTTTCGTTTGCGAAATGCACCAGTGGTTTGCTGCAGGTGGAACAGTGGAAAACTAGTTCAACAGCCTCTTCAAAAGGAACCCGTTTGCATTCTTGGCTTCCGCAATAGTAGAAGTCATGGTTCTTTTCATATTCCAACCTGACGTTTAACTTCTCAAGAACCCTGCGTTTTTGGCTTAAAATAAAGCCTTCCAACTGGTCTGGTTGAAGTCTCCAGTGAAAAATAAACCATCCTGTTTTTGGATCCCGTGTTCTTCTGAGGCTTACAAGTGAATGATCGTAAAGTTTGTAGAGGATTTTGCGGACGGTATTTAGGCGGATGCCTGTTTTGTTTGCGATTTCGTCGTCCGTTATTTCTTCTACGCCTTTTAGGAATTCAATTAGTCTAACGGCTTCTTCGTCACCTAACGCCATAGCTACCTTGATTAAAGTTGCATCATCAATAGTCGATAACATAGTCTAATGTTCCCTTTAATGCCTAATATTGGAACATGCTGTAATAAAACTCTTCTTACTTTTTTAAGAAAAATTCTCCGTGAAGTTTTGGTTTTGTTTTGCGTTGGCTGTTTTTTGGGTTTGGTTTTTTTCGGATATTTTTAAGTTGCGACTTTTGTTTTAGTGGAAAGTTGCGACTTTCAGATGGGGCTTTTTGTGTTTTGGGTTGCTTTTTTGGTTTGGGGTTTGAATCTTGTTTTTGGTTGCGACTTTTTCTTTGGGCGCTGGCGGCGGGTCTCCAAAACGGGGTGCTGAGCTGAATTTTAGCCGTTTTCTTCCGTTTCGGTAGAGTTTTTTTGGTGTCTGAGAGCGTTTTTCGGGATGTTGCTTGAAAAGCAAGCGAACTAGGCAGAAAAATCAAGATTTACCGCAAGCTAAACATGGAAACAGCCGATACAGCACAAACACCATATTGAAAATCCCTCAAAATCACCCGCCAACCCTAAACGCCACAGCTATATCACCCGACAAATTTTACAGAGGCTTTACGCGGAAAAATGGCGACAATGAGTTTTAATTCAAGGATCTTTACTGCAAACGTTAAATCTACTGTGCTCCATATGTTTTAAACTTAAAGAGGGACAAGCGCTGTCATTGAATAATTCACGTCCGTTGTCCGATCAAGAGAAGAAACAAGTTATGGGGCATGTTGAAGATTGGAAGAACAAATTAATTGATCTTTCTCATCGAAACAATCTGTTATATTTTAGGCAAACCAAACGAGGGACTTTGCCTATATCTTATCCCAACATCGAAAGTATATTTGACGAACTTGTCATGAAATCTAAAACTTTTAAATTTTACTTACCGCCCGAAGAGGAAGATAATGCAGAAAAAAATGAAATAAGACTCAGCCCACAGCAACTTAAAGTGCCCTTTCAACATTATCAACTTGTCAGCGATAATTACCCTCGAAAAGAACTAGAAAAAACTCTAAAGAACTTGCGGACCAGATCGCAATCTGACTACATAGAACGAGGCGTTAGAATATTACATGCAACTTTTGGCATGCTATCTTGGAAAGAAAAAGGGTATGCAGATGAAATCTATTCGCCGCTTCTTTTAGTACCAATTGAACTTGGCAGAGAGTCTATTAATGACCCATACACTGTAAGGGTTCCATCAGTTGAAGAAGAGATAATTCTTAATCCGGCATTGCAGGCGAAACTTAAAAAAGACTTTGAAATTACGTTGCCTCCACTACCGGAAGAATGGGAAAATCAAGGCCTTAACTGGCTACTTTGATACTTTACATGAATTTCTCAAGCGCTTGGGATGGAAAGTTGAGCCAACAGTTGAAATAGGCCTTTTCTCATTTCATAAACTTGTAATCTACAAAGATCTAGCGGAAAATTTCAACATTTTATCACTTCATAAACTGATACAAGCAATCGCAGGAATTAAGGATCTACAACTCGTATTAGACGGATTACCTGAAGAAAAAGAAGTAGATTCAATAGAAAAACCTCAACAAACGTATCAGGTCCTTGATGCAGATAGTAGCCAAAGAACATCAATCGAGTATGCACTTCGAGGACAAAGTTTTGTGATGCAAGGTCCCCCAGGCACCGGAAAAAGTCAGACCATTGCAAATATAATCGCAGAATGTGTAGCAAGAGGAAAGACAGTTCTTTTTGTAAGCGATAAAATGGCAGCTCTGGACGTTGTCCACAAACGATTAAGTCAGGTAAAGTTATCGAGTTTCTGTTTAGAACTGCATAGCAGTAAAGCAAACAAAAGAGAAGTCGTAAACGAACTAAAACGCTGCCTAGAACAACAGGAACATGCACGAAATCTACCTTCAAACCTCGATTTCGAAAAAATGCAAACAATGCGAGAGAACCTAAACAACTACGTTGTTTCACTTCATGAAATCCGCAAGGGACTTGAAAGAAGTGCTTACCAAGTACTAGGTGCATTGTCAAAACTTGAGGCAATTCCTTTTGTCCCGATAGAGCTTTACGATGTTGCAAATATAACGCCAAAAAGACTAAGCGACTTAGAAGGCTTCTTTGTACAGTTAAAGAACGTTTGGCAAGTAGCAGAGGAGCCAAAATTTCCGTGGAAGGGATACAAGGGCACCGTTTACAACCTTCAAACCAGAATGGAACTCATAACACTGCTTGATGGCTTACTTAGAACGCTGGATAAACTGAACAAAGAATCATCCGACATCTCAGCTGAACTTGGACTTGATAAGCCAACAACCCTTGACAGAGTAAAATGGCTTGTTTCTATAACTCAATTACTGTCTAACACCTTAAAACCTGAAAAAGATTGGCTGATAAAATCAAACCTTGATTCTCTAATAGACGAATCTGAGAATTACAAAAAGTTTTTCGAATGGCGAAGCACCCAAAGAAGCTATCTTAGTGAGAAGTACAAAGATTCGCTCTTCAATTTACCTATCGATGTTTCCAGCACACTAACAAACCAGCTAAATGACCTTAAATCGCTAATCAGACTCAATAGACCTGAGGAAGGGGACTTACTAAGCAAGAGACAAGAGCTGATTGACTTCTTATCCATGACCGCTGATTGTTCAGAAATATGGATATCTGACTTTAATGAACTTGCACAAAACTTTGGATTCGCGACTGAAGCTATAAATATTGACCAAGCCAAACGACTCGCTCAAATAGCAATCGAATGTTTTTCGCAGGACAAGCCAGAGCCAAGCTGGTTTAATCCATCAGTTCTTAAAGCTTTGAAAGACATATTACCAAAAGCAAAAGCAGACTTTTTAGAACATAATAGTCTAAAAAACAATATAAACGTGTTATACACCGACAAAATACTTGATCTTGAAATTGAAGAATTAATCATAAGCTATAATGGCCCTTACAAAAACGTTTTTCGTTATTTCCACCCAAGTTATTACCGTGATAATAAAAAAATCGCTCTCGTAAGCAAACAGGGGAAAGTACCCAATAGTATAGTCAACGATTTAACAACTGTTAGAAACTTAAAAATTAATGATAGCAAAATTCAGGGCTATATACGAGCAATACAACAACCAACTGGGCGTTATTACAAGGGATTTGAAACTAACTTTGATTCTATAAAAAAAGGTTTAGAGAATACTGAAAGAATTCTAGGTTTATCTTGGGTATTTCCGCCTCCAGAAAAGTTAGTACAACTTGCCTCATCCTTGATTGATCCCACCCCAAGAGTCCGGCAACTCGGAAACGATATACTCAACAGAATAGAAAAATGGACCCAAAGTTATAAACAACTCAACTCAGTTATCGAAAATGAAGTTCTGTTAAACCAAAAAATATCCTCAATTGAACAAATACCGCTATTCGCACTCAAAGATTGGGCGATGAAATCTAAAGAAAAGCTGATTAATATCGATCAGACTACAAAGGAAGCGTTAGTTGCCTGCAAAAATCAGGTCCCAAAAAACTATCTAGAACTCATTGATGATTTGAAAATAGCTGAAAATATTAGAAGTAAAGAAACGGCTTTCCTTGGCGAAAAGATAAAGCTCCAATCTTTATTTGGACAAAGTTTCGTTGAGTTTGAAACTAATTGGAGTGAAATCACTAACGTTTTGAAATGGACCAAAGGATTTAAAGAAATGTTAAGCTATCCGACCATCCCAGAGCCAATTGTAGATATAATCACTCAAGGAAGAGCTCCGGACAATAATGCATTAAAAGAGTTATGTGATGAGCTCATATTACAAAAAAATAGTTTAGAATCCAATTTCGAGGACGGCTTTGATTTTAACAGAGATCCTATAACAAAGGACACACTTGCGTCATTGCTGAACAAGGCGCAAATGCTTAGAAATCGAATTGGTGATCTCCAGCTTTGGATAGACTTTAAGACTGTTAAACAATTGCTCGAGCAAAATGCATTACAGAGCTTTCTTAACAGACTTATATTAAACCCGCCTAAAGCGACTGACCTGATTGAAGTATTCTATAAGGCATTTTATCAGGAATGGCTTAACTACATATACAACCTGGATCCTAATCTAAGCAAATTCCGTAAAGAAAACCATGAGGAACTCATTAAGCAATTCAGATCATTGGATTTGGATTTAATCCATCTTTCTTCAAATAGAATAATGGAGTTGGCAAACAATCGAAAGCCTCAAGGTACAATGCTACGGGCTAGGGACTCAGAAATTGCTATAGTGATACGAGAAGCTGCAAAGAAGAAAAAACACATGCCTATCAGAGCGCTTTTCCAAAAAATACCAAATCTACTCCAAATTCTTAAGCCGTGCCTACTAATGAGCCCGATTTCTGTTAGCCAATTTCTTGCACCTGAAGCCATGAAATTTGACTTAGTTTTATTTGACGAGGCATCGCAAATCGTCCCAGAAGATGCCATTGGCGCTATCTATAGGGGGAAATATATTGTTGTAGCAGGAGATAGCAGACAATTACCTCCCACTTCATTCTTTCAAAAAGCTTTCTTTGATGATGACGAGTGGGATGAGTTGAATGATGAAGGTCTAGAATGTTTCGATAGCATACTCGATATCTGCACGGGAATTGGGCTACCAGAAAACACTCTGCGTTGGCATTATCGAAGCAAGCATGAAGATCTTATCGCGTTTTCAAATCACCGGTTTTACGATGATAAATTGATTACTTTTCCATCAGCCATCGCTAAACATGATTGCTTGGGTGTAAAGTTTGTTCATGTCAAGGACGGTATTTACTATAGAGGCGGTCGAAGAGATAACACGAAGGAAGCCCAAGAGGTCGCTAATCTTGTTTTTGAACATTTCACTAATTATCCTCATAAAACCTTAGGTGTAGTAGCTTTCAGCATTGCCCAGAAAGAGGCAATCGACGATGCAATAGAATTAAAACGTAAAGAAAGGTCTGAATATGAAGGATTTTTCAAGGAAGACAGGCTTGAAGGTTTTTTCGTTAAAAATCTTGAAAATGTCCAAGGCGACGAGCGCGACGTCATAATCTTTAGTATTGGGTATGCAAGAGACGAAAGAGGTCAATTAACTATGAACTTTGGGCCTCTAAACAAACAAGGGGGCGAACGACGTCTCAACGTAGCAATTACACGTGCAAGAGAGAAGGTTATTCTTGTCAGTTCAATACTTGCATCAGATATGAATTTGGATTCTATCAGAAATACTCCGGGTGTTTTAACGCTATATCATTACTTAGATTACGCAGAAAGGGGACCAGCTTCATTACAGTTGACAAATGCAAACGGAGGAGAATTTGAATCACCATTAGAACAAGAGGTAGCTGGAGAGATAAGACGTTTAGGCTTTGATGTGATTCCACAAGTTGGATGTAGCGGTTACAGAATAGATCTTGGTGTCATAGACCCTGCGAACCCCGGTAGTTTTATCTTAGGCGTAGAATGTGATGGTGCAACTTACCACTCGAGTTATAGTGCAAGAGATAGGGATAGATTAAGAGAGCAAATACTCAAACAATTAGGTTGGAAAATTTACAGAATATGGTCTCCCTCATGGGTATCAAGAAGAGAAGTGGAAATTAGCAAGCTTAGACAAGCCCTTCAAGAAGCTAAGTCACAAACACCAACATCAAGTATGGGAGCACCCAACACCTCGGACCAAATCCTGCCTACTTTATCCGCAACGCTAAAAATGGGCTCAGAATCGCAAGATGAGATAGATATCCAAAAAGTTGATTTTAAGAACATCAAGATAGGCATCCCTTATGGTGTTTTCAATATCACGGCAGCGCTTAATGATTTTATTAAAAAAAATCAAAATACTTTCGGATTTCGATATTTTAGAAAAGACGAGCTCCAATTCCGCTCAAATCAACAATTGATGTGTAATCTTCTTGAGAGCCTAATAAAGAAAGAAGGGCCCATTCACTTTGAATTTGCCGTGAAAAGACTTACTTCTGCTTGGGGGATTAGAAAGAATCCAATTTGCTACAATGCTGTTAATCAAGCTCTTTTTCAGTTAATGAAGCAGGGTAAAGTTGCAAGGAGAAAAGATTTTATGTGGGCTTCAGGGCTAACAGAAATTCAAGTTCGGTATCCTATCCCTGAATTAATTGAGTCTCAACGAAAAATCGAGTATATATGTCCTGAGGAGCTGGAAAAAGCCATGTTACTATTGTCACAATATGCAATAGGCATAAGCGCAGAATCACTTATTACTGAAACAGCAAGGGTTTTTGGAATTAATCGTACAAGCGATAACATAAGAGATATGCTTACAGACAACTACAAGAAACTCGTCAGGGAAGGAAAACTAGTTTGTAATAATGGCATAGTAATAAATTCCTCCTTGAGGAAGGAATAATGTCAATTATAAAATTTAAGTGTATTAAATGTTCGCAGGAATATCATTCGAAAAATTAAAAGAACAAATTAGGGATCCGTGTCGCTTTTTATTTTCTTTCCCCTCGCAGACGGCACAATCTTCATTTTCGCCCCGCCGAAATCCTTAGCTAACTCTTCACCCGCGAAGAAACGATCCAAAAAAACGGCGAGCGCGGCGCATTCTGAATGGGGTTGGTTCCCAATGGACACGTTGAAATCTGAAACATCGCTTGAGTAGAATTCGCCTGGAACTTTCTGGCTTCCGACGAGGACTAAAATATCCTTGTTTAAATTTTTAATTCTGTTTAGGGCGTCGCTTGTTTGGATGTTTTCTCCGTAAGCCGTTAAATGGACCACAACGCCGCCGTTGGCCTTCCAGTCGCGGACAGCTTTTTTCCATGGAGTACCCATTTCAAACTGGAAGGTTCCACCCCAACGCGCGGTTATCTTCCTTACTGTTTGCTCTATGTTTGGAGTCTTCTACGTCTGAGAGTATGAAGCCTGAAGCGCAAAGTGCCCGCGCAGTTAAAGCGACATGAGTGGTTAACCGCACATCCCGCTGTGGTCTGTGCCCCCATCTTAAAACCACAATTTTGGGCAGGTCATTTGGTTTTTTGGTTGGTTGTGAATTTGCCATTTAACTCTTCCACTTTTCTTCTCACTTGCTCAGTTAACTCGGGGGTAGCTTCAAAGACCACTTGAATTGAATCATTGGTGAAATCTTCTTTTTTGACTTCTGTTTTTCCATGAACCCAGGAAATAAACGGCATGGCGCTGTTGGTTAGCGGAACCGAAAACTGCGCTTGAACATATTTTTCAAGAATTCTCAGTATTTCCTCTCTCAGCAGATCAAGGTTTGTTCTGCACTTTGCTGACAAGAGAATCGGCTTCTTAATTTTATCTTTGAGGGCTTCGAGTTTTTGGTTTATTTCAGCTTCGTTGATTAAGTCAATCTTGTTTAGAGCGGTTATGGTTGGTATGCCTGATGCTCCAAGACGGTCAATTGTTTCATTGCAAACATCGAGTTTCTTTTCAATTTTTTCCATTGGCTCGCTTAAATCTAACATCAGTATTATTAGGTCTGAAAAAATGGTTTCTTCCAAAGTGGAATGAAACGCTTCAATCAAAGATAAGGGTAAACGGTCAATGAAGCCAACAGTGTCTGTTAAAAGAAACTTGCGGTTCGAAAACTCTATCATCCGCGTAGTGGTTGAAAGAGTAGTGAATAATGCTTTGTCAACTTCAACGGTTTCTTCGGTTAAAGCATTAAACAAGGAGCTTTTTCCAGACTTCGTATATCCAGCAAGCGAAATAGTCAAGAAGCCAAGCTCCGTTCGCCTTTCCCGATGAAGAACCCTTTTTTCCCTGATTTTTGTCAAGTTTCTTGAGAATTGTTTGGACCTGCCTTTTTATGGCGTCTCTGTAAACGTCTGCTTCGTAGGCTCCAAGACCCATAAAGCCAGGCTGCTCGCTTCCTTTGGCTAATCTTACTTTTTCCTTTGCATGCTTGAGTTCATTTCGCACAGTTGCCAGTTGAATCTGAAGTTGGGCTTCGGTTGTTGTGGCTCGTCTATTGAAGATTTCAAGTATGAGCTGAAATCGGTCAATGACTTCAACGTGGGTTGCTTTTGCGAGATTGTATGTTTGACGAGTTTTTAGTTGGTTGTCAAAAATTACTTTTCCAGCGCCATTTTCCTCAACCATCTGGGCGAGTTCCTCTACTTTTCCAGCGCCTATTTGATAGCGTGCATCAGGCGGTCGGGTTTGCTCTAATGTGGCTACAACAGTGTATCCGGCTGCTTCGGCTAATCTTTTAAGTTCATCTAAACTTGACTCTTCACGGTTCAGCCTACGCTGAACTATGACGGCTTTCGTTTTGTAGCCGCCTCCTCGTCTTTACTGTCTATCTCGATGAGGTCTCCCAAGGTTAATTCTTGGTTGGCGGATTTTGAGGTTGGAGGAGGAACTTTTTCTTCAGAGATGGGAACAAGCAGCTTGATTTTTAACATGTGCTCAAGCTTTGAGGCAAGCTGGTTGTTTGGCGCCATTTTGCCAGCTTCAAGGTTTCTTAAAACTGAGGCTTTCTCGTTTATTTTTTTGCCCAGTTCCTCGTGGGTAAGACCTAATTTTTCCCGCGCCACTTTTATTTTATTTGCATAGTCTTCGGCAGGTTCCTGAGTGATTTCCACTTTAGCCACAATTGGTTTTCTTTGAACCATTGAAACAGGACCCTGCGTTTTTTTGAGGTTTTTTTGGGGAAGAGCTACTTCTTCTTGATGGATTATTTTACCATGCTTTGAGCATTCAACGCATACCGTTAGTTTGGCTCCTTCAATTACTGCCGTTATTGGTTCATCATGAATTTTATGTCCGCAGACTTCACATCTCAATGTAAACTTTCACCTTTCACTGTCTTTATTATCTTGTTATGTTTATACTTGTCGAAAACAAAAAGCCAATCAATGGTGAAAATTTGGAGAACGAACTTGGCAAAGTGAGGACTATTGCCGACTACCAGTTTGGAAAAGGCGTAGGCGCAAAGCTTTTTCCAGAAAACATTGAAATACAGTTTTCCCCAAGAACAGGCAGAATACGCTTCATTAACCTAAACGGCGAAAGATTAGCTACCCTGCGCCCAACGGACAGCTTGTTTTCGTTGAGCATTAAAGCAGCAAAGTTCATGGCTGAAAATCTTTCTTTCGCCCAATGCTTTGTTACAGTGCAAAACGACGTTTCAAAGTTCATTGCCGAAGGTGGAGATGTTTTTGCCGTTCACGTGGTCAAAGTTGACGATGAGATTCGAGCTAAAGATGAAGTTATTGTCAAGGATGAGGCAGGAAATGTTTTGGCGGTTGGGCGGGCTTTGCTTTCAAGCGTGGAGATAGCTGCTTTTAAAGTGGGCGTGGCAGTTAAGGTGCGGCATGGCTGCAGGGAAAGTTAAGTTTATCAAGCTTTTCTTTTATTTTTGGTTTAAACTTTTACTTTGGGCGAGACGTTTGTTTTGAGCTATAGCTTTCGATGCCTTATATAACGCAATAAAGAGACCGCAATAATCACTGAGACTATAATTGCAGCAATTATAGTAAGCGGTACCAAGCTACTTAGAGCAGGGTTAATGCCGGTGTCCTCAATTGTGGCGTAGGTTAAGTCACCGTCAATAGGAGCCGAACGGATGGTTCCAACTTCCCCATCGTAAGTCAGACTTATTTTTCCTTGAGAATTAAACGCAATGTCAGCAATGTTCTCTGTGTCTGGGTAATATTGAGAGTTTTCCAGTGGAATGCCGCCAAGGTTTTGATTGTTCCAACTTGAGCCAGTCAAATGTGTATCCATTAAGCTGCTTTCTGATTCATTTTGATAGTTTTCGTTGTAGAAGTATATGTTGGGGTTGCCGCTGGAATCTAGTTTTAGAAAAGTCTGCCCGAATGGGAATGGGTTTGTATCAATGGTTCGTGAAAGCCAGTTATGCCCATTCCAATAGACGTAATTTGGTGTGTCTGTTGTTTTGAAAGAATTGTAGTTAGGCGAGGGGTTATAGGTGAAGCTTTCGTGTATATAGTAGAAGCTTGGTTGTTGATTAGAATTGAGCACAAGATTTCCGTTTTCTGTAGAGTTTGAAACTACTGTTTGGATTTGCCAGCTTTTGCCTGTCCAAGAAGCGTATTTTATGTTGTCTGTCGAGTAAAAGCTGAGATTATTCCATGTATATTGATTATAATACTTGAATACGACGCTTTCATCGTAAAGTATGTGCGGGTAATTTTTTGAGTCTAAAACAATAGAAGGTGTTCCAGCGTCAACAAAAACATTGACTCTATCAATGGTTTGAATATTCCAACTTGAACCGTTCCAAACAGCGTATTTTAGGTCCTCAGTTTCAGACCCATTCACATTGTTTTGGGCAGAATGATAAGTAAAGTATGCTACATGTGGGTTGCCGTTTGAATCCAAAGCCATCGAGTAAAAAATGGGAGACTCCGACGAATCTATAGTTTGAATATTCCAGCTATTGCCATTCAAAACTGCATACTTTAAGCTGTTATCTGCAGTATACACAACGTGTGGGCGGTCCTTTGAATCTAACATCAGAGTTCCGCCGCCTCCTGACGGGTCAATAGTTTGTATGGTCCAGTTCGCGCCCGTCCAGACTGCATAATTCATGCGAGTGGCAGAACTATCATCGACAATATACCAATAGGGATAGACGATGTGCGGGTTTCCACTGGAATCTATTGCTATTGAACCTCCAGCCCCCGCAGGTTCTACAAGCTGAGTATTCCATGTTGGCTTACTATACGCTGGTACAGCAAAAAACTCGGTAACTGAAGTCAACAAGAACAGGGCGATAAGCACTAAAGTGCAACTCTTGCTCAAGCTACTCATACTTATCTCTTTGAAGCGGTTTACAATAAAAGGCTTCTTGACAAGATGTCTTAACTGGGGTTAGTCAAAGTTTCTTGACCAATTGTTAAAATAGCATTTTTAAAAGAGAAGAGTTACAGTGCATAACATTTTCTATACAGACTAACATGTGGATTTACATCCCAGAACATGATTTTACCCATTTATTAGCGGCTTATAAGTTACTTTAATTCGTTTTTTTGCTAACCAATATAAACTAAATATCAAAAGAATACCCTGAAAAAGTTAAGTTTATGAAGTTCTATTGCAGAGTACTTGGTGGAAGTGAAGTCTACGCATAAACGCATGAATCCTCGAGAGCAAAAACGTATGATGCAACGTATGGGAATGAACATGGATTCTGTACCTGACGTTCAACAAGTCATAATTAAAACAAGCGGCAAAGACATAGTTATCGATGAACCCGAAGTGGCAATTTTAGAAGTGCAAGGGCAAAAAATGTACCAGGTTATCGGCGGTCAAGTTTCAGAGCAAGCCCCATCCCAACGCCAAGCCGCTAAGGCTGCGCAGCCAGCGTTTTCTGAGGAGGATGTGAGGCTGGTGGCTGACCAAACTGGCAAAAGCTTAGAGAAAGCAAAAGAAGCCCTTGCGGAATGCCAAGGAGATTTGGCGAAAGCTATACTGCTGCTTCAATCTTAATTCTTAATCTTTATTTATATCTCTTGGATGTCCTATTAGTCATGAAGGGGCTTGGGCAGTGATTCAAAACGTAGATGTAGCAGTGATTGGTCACCTCTCAATCGACACAATTCTATTGCCCAGCAGAACTGCCCCGTTTGTTGTTTTAGGCGGCGCTGCAGCCTACACTTCATTTGCTGCTAAACGTTTGGAAGCAACGGCTTCTGTAATCTCCAAAGTGGGTGGGAATTTTCCAGAAGCTTACCTGTGGTGGCTAAGGCAGGAAGGCATTGATCTTTCAGGCGTAGTTAAACTGGCAGATGAGCCGACCACATGTTTTGAGCTGAGTTATAATGCAGATTTGTCTGATAGAGTGCTGAAATTGAAAAGTAAAGGAGCCCCGATATGCTTGGCTGATGTGCCAGCTGATTTGCAGGCTAAAGCTATTCATATTGCTCCTATTACCGACGAAGTATCGTTCGAAGTAGTTGAGCATCTGAAGCATTGCACTGATGTTTTATCGCTTGATCCTCAGGGTTTACTTCGAAGCTTCGACGAAGCGGGAAACGTGACAGAAAACGCTTCCTTAGATGCTCGGATATTTAGTTTAATCAACATTTACAAGTCATCGCAGAACGAAATCTATACACTGACTGGCGAGTCAGAGCTGAAGCCAGCGATAAAGGCGATTCACGATGTTGGGGTTGAAACCGTCATCGTTACCATGGGCACTAAAGGCTCAGTGCTCTCAGTCGAGGGAGCACAATACAATATTGCTGCTTGCCCTTCACAAGTTGTAGTTGACCCAACAGGCGCAGGAGACGTTTTCATGGGCGGCTTCCTAACAGAGTACCTTCGCCAAAAAGAATCAGTATGGTGCGCTTGCGTCGGGTCAGCTGCAGCTTCGCTAGTCGTTGAAGGAATTGGCCCAACTTATTTCGGCACGAAAGAAGAAATTTATCTGAGAGCTAAGACTTTGTATGAAAAGGAACTTAAGCAATAGTGTATATTTACGTAGTAAACTAATATGCATGAGGCTTTGACTATGGGTCGCATAGAAAAAGGAGTTAAATGCAATGTGTCAGGCTGCGGCAGAGAAGCTGCCCGTTCAATATCAGTTGACAAAGTCAAGGCTGTTTTAAATGTTAGCAGCAAGGAAAAGCGTGCTTACATTTGCAAAGAGCATTATAAAGAATATAAGAAAAAGACGAAAAAAGATAAAACGCTTGATAAGTGGCGTTACGGTCACTAAGAAGAGTGAAATGCCATGCGAATACTCCAGTTACACTCTAACTTTATAGTTTTCAAACCAGTCCAAAAAGAAATCGCTATTGCTGAGGAAGCGGAACCAAAAGAAAACCGCATAGAAGAAGTCGTAGTATTATTCACTGCCATAGAAGAAGGCGACAACACTCAGATAGCGCAGAAAGCCATCGACGACATCCGAGCCTTTCTAGGTAAACAGAAAACCAACCGCATCCTAATTTACCCCTTTGCACATTTAAGCAGCAACCTCAGCAACCCAAGCGAAGCCCTCAAAATTATAAAAGCCATGGAAGCCTACGCCAAAGAGAAAGGAATCGAAACCTACCGTGCTCCATTTGGCTGGAACAAGCAATTCACCATCTCCATAAAGGGGCACCCGCTTGCTGAACAGGCACGCTCCTACGCACCTACACCAGTTGCAGCTGAAGCAAAGGCAGAAGGCGTATGCAAAAAAGAGGAAGAGCCTGTTTCTGCAGCACTAAAAGCCGAGGACAAGATGCAGTCTTTCTGGCACATTATCCTGCCAGATGGCTCATTGGTGCCAGTTGAAGAATTCAAATTCAAAGGGCATGTTAACCTGCAAAAGTTCTCTCAGTATGAAATTAAGAAGGCTAGGGCAGTCACCCAGATGCCGCCTCATGTCACGTTGATGAAGAGGCTGGAAATCGCAGACTATGAACCAGGCAGTGACCCGGGCAACATCCGCTGGTATCCTAAGGGGCGCATGATAAAATCGTTGCTTGAACAGTATGTCAATCTTCGCATGAACCAGTACGGCGCCATGGAAGTTGAAACCCCAATCATGTATGACTTTAACCACCCAAGCCTCAAAAGTTACTTAAACCGTTTCCCTGCCCGCCAATATGTATTGAAATCCGAGGACAAGGAGCTTTTCTTGCGGTTTGCCGCGTGCTTTGGACAGTTCCTTATGGCTCATGACGCCCAGTTTAGCTACAAACAAATGCCTATCAAATTATACGAGTTAACACGTTACAGTTTTAGGCGTGAAAAAAGCGGCGAAGTCGTCGGCTTAAAACGTCTGCGAGCTTTTACGATGCCTGATTGCCACGCTTTTTGCACTGACCTTGAGCAGGCGAAGAAAGAGTTCTTGACGCGGTTTAACATGAGCATGGAAGTGTTAAGCAACATAGGCTTAACAAAAGACGATTACGAAGTAGCCATGCGCTTCACCAAGGGCTTCTACGATGAGCACAAGGAGTTCATTGCTGAATTAGCAAAGACTTTTGACAAGCCTATGCTGGCTGAAGTGTGGAACGAGCGGTTCTTCTACTTCATCCTCAAATGGGACATCAACTTCGTTGACAACCAAGACAAAGCCGCAGCACTCAGCACAGACCAAATCGACGTGGAAAATGCTAAACGCTATGAAATAACCTACGTTGACGAGAAAGGCGAAAAACAGTACCCGCTAATTCTGCACTGTTCCCCAAGCGGCGCTATCGAACGAGACATCTACGCGCTACTAGAGAAAGCTTATCGTGAGCAGATGGCTGGTAAAGCGCCGATGCTTCCGCTTTGGCTTTCGCCAACTCAGGTGCGGCTTATTCCAATATCTGACAAGTTTATGGATCAGGTAGAAGAGCTTGCAGGGCAAATCGCTTCCCATTGTATACGCGTCGACATTGATGATAGTACATCGACACTACAGAAGAAAATCCGCGAAGCGGAGCAGGAATGGGTACCTTATATCATCGTTGTCGGCGAAAAAGAAGTTGAATCAAAAACCCTCTCTGTCCGAGACCGAGAACTTAAGGGTCAACAACAAACCATGACCACTAACCAGTTAATAGCGAAAGTGTCAGAGAAAATCGCTGGCAAACCTTTCAAGCCTTTGCCACTGCCGCTTTACCTTTCCAAGAGACCTCAGTTTCACGGTTGATAAACGAATTATACGTATCATTGGCATAAACTATATCAAATAATCGAATAATATGAAACAGTTAATGACGAAGTGAGAACAGTATGAGTGAATTGGTAGTTTACGTTGACGGCTCATATTATCCTAAATCGCAGGCTAAAATATCCGTCTTTGACCATGGACTCCTCTATGGTGACGGCGTTTTCGAGGGAATCCGAGAGTATAACTGCATTGTCTTCAAACTTAAAGAGCACATTGACCGCCTGTACCGTTCAGCTCACGTGATAACTCTGAAAATTCCCTTAACCAAAGAGGAAATGAACCAAGCCGTTGTTGAAACTCTGCGAAGAAACAAGTTGAAGGACTCATACATTCGCTTGGTAGTTACCCGAGGGGTAGGCGACCTTGGATTAGACCCACGTAAATGCCCCAAACCTTCAGTAATAATCATAACTGACAAAATTGTGTTGCATGCGAACGGAGCGAAAGAGAACGGAATTACCACGATGTTCTCATGGGTGAGAAGAAACCCCGTGGACGCAACCTCACATGAAATAAAATCACTCAACTACCTAAATAGCGTCCTTGCAAAGATTGAAGCAAACGCAAACGGCGTTGACGAAGCCATCTGCCTTGAAAGCAACGGTTATGTAGCTGAAGGCGTAGGCGAAAACATTTTCATCGTGAAAAACGGCGAATTATTAACTCCGCCCACTTCAACAGGCGCACTTGCAGGCATCACCGCCGAAGTCACAGAGAAACTTGCCGCTAAACTCGGCATAAAACTAACAGTAACCAATCTAACGCCGTTCATGGTGTTCACCGCTGACGAAGCTTTCTTCACTGGAACCGCTATGGAAATGGTGCCCATACGTGAAGTTAACAAGCGCCAAATCGGCATAGGCAAACCTGGACCGATAACAAAGAAGTTGATGGCTGAATTCCAAAAAGTAATCGAAGACCCAACGCAGGGAATAAAAATCTAATTTTTTGCCTTAAAAATTGTTAAGCCCTACTATTGGGTGTTTTCGGTCTTAAGTCTGCTCCACAATTTGCACAAAAACTCGCATCGTAATGTACTTTGTTGTTGCACTTTGGACATATCGTCATCTCTGTTTCTGTGAGATTGGGCTGCTGTTGCAACTTTTGTCCTCTGAGGTCAGTTGCACAATAAGGGCAGAAATTGTTTTCTTTAGAGATAGTTTTGTTGCAGACGGGACAGTTTTTCGCTATACCTGACGACACTTTTGTTGAACTTGTTTTTTGTCTGTAGCTTTTGCTATCCATATACAACTTCTTATATAATCTCTGTTCTCGCTCGCATTGAAGGCGACACAGCCAAGAAACTGGAAAAGCAAACAACAACGTAGCTGTTAATATTAAATCAGGGGGTTGGCTAAACCAAGTCAAGGCTAACAGTACCAATATCCCCGTAGACACGTATGGTAAACCTAGCCAAGCTTTGGCTAAACAATATATTGCCTTTATACCCCTAATTACCGAATTCATAGTCTATGTCTCCTGTGGAGGTAGCCCTTGTTTTTTCGTGGCCAAACGACAATTGCTTACGCCTCAGGTTTATGAACGAATATTGATACACCCAAAATAATTGATCCGAATCCTAAAATAATAAACATTATTGGTGCAAGTCCATTATTCATTGAATAGACGTTATCAACTAATCCCCATATAGCTGATGAACTAAGAAGTATTCCAATTAGAATAATTGCAATTCCACCAAGTAAATTATCCCTGTGTTCTTCGTTTACATTTGACATTCTGATTGGAACTTCTTTCCATCATATTATGTAAACTAATAGATTAC
This sequence comes from Candidatus Bathyarchaeota archaeon, assembly GCA_963785215.1. GTDB lineage: Archaea > Thermoproteota > Bathyarchaeia > Bathyarchaeales > Bathycorpusculaceae > Bathycorpusculum. The sequence continues at coordinate 71,952 of CAWAUU010000022.1, read as the reverse complement.
ATGTATAATTGACATTCAAGTAGAAATTCTTTTCCCATCGCAATCTTCAACTACTTTAACATTTTGCGTTAAAACGGCTTGGGCAAAAGCGAAAACAATACCTCTAAAAACTATACTTCTACAGATTAGGCAACTCAGCACTGGAGGAAGGAGGGACTACTTTTTAACTAGTTAAAAAACGCTTAAAAAGTAGGCAGGATAGAGGATAGGTCATTTTTGTTGATGAATTTCTACTTCAAAAATGAGGTATAGGTAGATAGTAGATAGAAGCAGCTTTGCAAACAAGCGGTGTATGCTCTACGGTTTCTTTCTTTTGCTCTTCTTCATAAACTGTTCCAAAGCGTTGTAGGCTGCATCCAACTCTTCAATCGGCGGCAGGAAAACTATTCTCGCGTGACCTTTGCCGTAAACAGGGTCGAAGCCTGAGCCGTTAACGATGAGCACGCCGGTTTCTTTGAGCAGCTGCACGACGAAGTCCATGTCGGTTTTCCATCGGGTGCCGATGCCTTGGATTTTTGGAAATATGTAGAATGCGCCTTCAGGTTTGGTGGTGCTTATTCCTTCGATTTCGTTTAGTCGTTTCCAGGAGAAGTCTCGGCGCTGCTTGAGGCGGTCAACGATATCCTTCACCATTTCCTGAGGTCCATTGAGCGCTTCTGTTGCCGCTATCTGCACGGGCGTGTTGGCACAAATGCGGATTCGGCATTCCTTCTCAACGCCTTCTTTGAGTGCGTCAAGTTTTTTGCCTTTGCCTTTAAAGTACATGTAGCCCAGGCGTAAGCCGGTCATTTGGTAAACTTTGGAGAAGCCGTTTAACCCGACAATTGGCACATCCTTAGATAGGTAGGCTGCGCTGACGAATTCTTTCTCGTAGGTTAATTGGTCGTAAATTTCATCAGTCAGCACTGGCAGGTTATGTTCTCCCGCGATGTCAAGAATCTCTTTAATCGTTTTTCTATCGTAAACTGAACCTGTCGGGTTGTTAGGATTAATGATTACGATGGCGCGTGTTTTCTTGGTTATTTTGCTTCGCAGGTCATCGATGTTTGGATGCCAACCTTCCTCTTCGATTGTTTCATAGGAAACTGGTGTGCCGTCAAAAAACCGTGTGTAGGAAATGTATGGCGGGTAGGTTGGACCTGGAAAGAGAATTTCATCGCCTCTCTCAACCAAGGCGCCAAGAATCATCTCTATGCCTTCAGAAATACCCTCAGTAATCAACACTTTATCTGCCGAAATGTCGACGTTGTTGACTTTTTTCTCTTTTCTAACGATTGCTTCTCTGAGATCCAATCTGCCCTCTGAAGGCGAATAGTAATTATCATCCTTTTGCACTGCCCTACATAAGGCATCCTTAACGTTCTGCGGGGTCTTAAAATCAAATGCCGCTGGGTCGCCGATGTTGAGGTAATAGATTTTTTTTCCGTCTTTTACAAGCTGCGTAGTGTACGCTATGACGTCTCGTATGGCATACTCAATGTTTGATGCTCTGCCTGTTACTTTGATGCCCAAGTTGTGTTACCTGTTACCCAAACACTGCTAACCAAAAAAATAAATCTTCCGTGTGTATTAAGATGAGACGTTTTTCTTTTGGTTTGTTAGCTATGTTCTTTCCCTCAGCAACTTAGAGATTGCCTTTTCCTTCAAATTTACTGGTTGTTGATGAGGTTGATGATGATATTAACGTTTTCAGAGACGACAAGACCTAACAGGAGGTTAACGCTAGCGTTGTTGATGATGATGAACTATTTTTCTTCTTTTCAGAAATTACAAGGCCTAGGCGGTAAACTTGAGCTTTAGATCAGGAACAGTCCACACTTTGCCTTTTGTCACACGCTAACCCCAGATTAGTCATACGCACAGAGCCATTCAAGGCAAAAAGAATAGGCTAAATACACACAATCTTCCTAACTTAAAGGGCATTAATACTCCGTGTCTTGCACCATATCAACGTCACCAAAGAAATACACACAATCTTCCTAACTTAAAGGGCATTAATACCGCTTAATTATCTTTTATCGCACACAAGAAAGAGTAAACTGTTGCTTCTCAGCACATTTTTATTTTCGATTCCCCTTTGAATATAGACGGGTTTTGGTGAACAATATGTTTGGCTGGACTGGTACTTTTCTTAATATAGATTTAACCAAAGGTAAGACTGTTCCAGAGAAATATGATGAAGCTTTAGCGTTGAATTTTCTGGGCGGCAGAGGCTTCGCCGTCAAAATCCTCTGGGACACCCTTAAACAGGGAACCGACCCGCTATCACCTGAAAACAAGCTGATTTTTGCCACTGGACCACTGACAGCCATTGGTTTACCGAACAGCGGCAAGCTTGTTGTTGCCTCAAAAAGCCCCTTAACCGGCGGTTATGGCGACGGAAACATGGGAACATTAGCGGCTGTGAATATGCGGCGGGCTGGTTACGATGCGCTAATCATCGAGGGCAAAGCGCAAACACCAGTCATCCTCCATATCAAAGATAAAGACTGCGAGTTTGTGGATGCTAAAGATTTTTGGGGCTTAAACTCCTTTGAAACCCATGAGCAGCTAGTAAAGAAATATTCGCGCACGGCAGGCATCGTCTCTATTGGTCCAGCTGGAGAGAACCAAGTCAAGTTTGCAAATGTTGTTTCGCAAGAGGGACGCGCTGGCGGGCGACCTGGAATGGGCGCTGTCATGGGCTCCAAAAATTTGAAGGCCATAGTAATTGAAGGCACAGCGCAAATACCGCTTGCAAACCCAGACGAAATGAGGAAGCTGGCAGCGGATGGTTACCGTGAAGTCCTAGCTAAACCGCTCTACGCCTTTTGGAAGCGGCAGGGAACCATGTCAACAGTAGAATGGTCACAAGAGAACAGTGCACTTCCAACCTTCAATTACAGGCAAGGCGTTTTCGATAAAGCTGAAGAAATCGGCGGATTTTCCATGGAAAAAATCAAGGTTTCAAACCGCGGGTGCCCACAGTGCAATATGACCTGCGGCAATGTTGTTAAAGACAGTGAAGGAAAAGATTCAGAGTTAGATTACGAAAACGTTGCTATGCTTGGCTCCAACATTGGTTTAGGCAATCTAGCGCAAATCGCCACCTTGAACCGCATGGCAGACGAGCTTGGGTTTGACGCTATCTCTCTTGGGAACGTGCTTGGTTTTGCCATGGAAGCCTCCGAGAAAGGACTGATAGCGGAGAAGATTCGGTGGGGGCAGTTTGAAGAGATTAAAGCGTTGATAAATGACACTGCTTACAGGCGAGGTTTCGGCGCAGTCTTAGCTGAAGGAGTCCGAGCCGCTTCCAAAGTCATTGGTAATGGGTCGAGCGATTGGGCAATGCATATCAAGGGCTTGGAGGTTTCCGCTTATGATTGCCATGCTGCGCCCGGTATGGCTTTGGCTTATGGCACCAACTCCATCGGTGCCCACCATAAAGACGCTTGGCTAATCACGTGGGAAATAAAAGCGGGCAGAGAAAACTACGATTCAGGAAAGGTTGATCACCTCATTGAAACCCAGCTTATCCGTGGCGGGCTCTTTGAAGCATTAACTGTTTGCCGTTTCCCCTACAATTCGCTTGGGTTTGAGCTTGAATGGTACCAAAAATACTTGCGTGCAGCAACTGGAAGGGAGTTTTCTTTAGAGCAGCTAAACCAAATCAGCGATAGAATACTCAATTTAATTCGCGCTTTCTGGGTGAGAGAGTACAGGGAAAAATGGAGCAGAGACTTGGATGTTCCGCCTATGAGGTGGTTTAAAGAAAACTTAACTGAAGGCGCATTAAAGGGCACTGTGCTTGACATAGACAAATACAATGGTATGCTGAGCGTTTATTATGAGAAGAGAGGCTGGGATGAACGGGGAATACCTAAACAATCGACTCTGGAACGGCTAGGTTTAACTGAAGAGGCTAAACAGCTTGATGCACACGTTAAATTAGAAAACGAGCCTATTATCAATACGACCTTGCAAAATACACCGTTTCCTTAGCTTTCTGCCCGCAGTAAACGCAGTTCGTCGTCGGTTCTTCTCGCTGGAATGGTCGAACTCTGATGGTTGCGCCTGTTTCATCCTTAATCTTTGCTTCACAGTCAGCGCTGCCGCACCATGCTGCCTTGATAAAGCCGCCTTTGTCACAGATGACTTTTTTGAATTCTTCATAGCTCTGCACAGTGCTGGTTTTTTCTTCAAGCAGGGCTTTGGCTTTTGCAAACAGGTTATCCTGAATTTCATTCAGAAGCGTCTCAACGGTAGCTGGAATGTCAGTTTCTTTAACTGCCGTTTTTTGGCCGCTATCTCGCCTTACCATTACTACTTGCTCTTGCTTGAGGTCTCGCGGACCAATTTCTATTCTGACGGGGACTCCTTTGAGTTCCCACTGATTAAATTTCCAGCCTGGCGTGTACTCTTCACGGTCATCTAAAACCACGCTTACGCCTTTAGCCTTCAGCATTTCAGCGATTTCTTTGGCTTTAGCAGCTATTGCAGCGGGTTCTGCGCCCCTGTAAGGAATAGGAACAATGACAACCTGTGTAGGCGCCACTTTGGGAGGAATAATTAAGCCCTTGTCGTCACCATGAACCATAACCATCGCACCAATAAGCCGAGTGGTGATGCCCCAGCTGGTTTGCCAAACATAATGGTCCATCTTGTCTTCACCAATAAATTTGACATCAAAGACTTTGCCGAAGTTCTGCCCAAGGTTGTGGCTTGTTCCCATCTGCAACGCTTTACCATCAGGCATAATCGCCTCTAAAGCCGTCGTGTAGAGGGCGCCGGCAAATTTTTCGCTGTCACTTTTTGTGCCGACTAGCACTGGTATTGCAAGGTAGTTTTCCATTATGTCCTTGTACTCGCCAAGCGCGTACATGACTTCTGCTTCTGCCTCTTCACATGTAGCGTGCGCGGTGTGTCCTTCTTGCCAAAGAAACTCTCTTGTACGCAGAAACAGTTTGGTGGCTTTGGTTTCCCACCGCACAATGTTGCACCATTGATTAATCTTAAGGGGTAAATCTCGCCAACTGCGAATCCACTTGCTAAAGGTAGCGTACATTATTGTTTCACTGGTCGGTCGAACAGCCAACTTCTCTTCCAGCGGAGTGTCTCCGCCCATGGTAATCCAAGCCACTTCAGGCGTGAAACCGGCGAAGTGCTCTGCTTCTTTTGTAAGTAAACTTTCAGGGATAAACATGGGAAAATACACGTTTTTGTGGCCTGTGGCTTTGATTTTTTTGTTTAGGATTTCTTGGATTTTCTCCCAAACAGCGTAAGCGTCTTCACGGATTATCATACAACCTTTAACTGGCGCGTAATCGGCAAGTCCAGCCTTCAAAACAACTTCCACGTACCACTCGGAAAAGTCAACATTTTTCTTTACGGTAACTCCAGTATCTGACATAGCTCTTCTCTTCTTTTCATTTCTATGCGTGCAGCATATAAAACCGTAACGGGAAAAGTTGCTGGAAAACAGCCGTCAACATAGCAATTAAAAACTTTTTAGGCATCCAATCTTCAGTTAAGACTAAGGTCAAAGAAAAAGAAGAAAAATGTTTCATTTTAATGTCCAAAGAACCTCTTTTTGGGGAAGTCTTTGCATTCGTAGATTCGCAGTTGCCTTTGAGGTTCGATGCGGCACCTTTTGCGTGCGTTCTTACGCTTTATCAGTGGGGCAAGTTGAAAGAAAGGGCATTTAGAGCAAAGTGTACTCGTGTCTGTGCCTCCGCTTACCTTGTCATCATTCTTCTGAATAACGGAACCGCAATTGCAATCATGATTACACCGAACGCGATCAGGATTATCAGGTCTGTAGAGATGTCACCGACGCCGGCGCCTAGCACCATGACTTTTCGCATGGCATCCGCAGCATACGTCAACGGAAGGAATTTGGCTATGTCCTGCATGTACCAGGGCATCTGCTGTAATGGGAACATCACACCGCTGAGGAACATCATTGGAAACATCAACGTCATCATCATCATCTGTGCCGTCTCCTGATCCTTCGCGAGAGACGTCAACACTATACCTAAACCGACGAATGAGAATACACCCAGCAGCAGCAAAGCGACCACTAGGACAATGCTTCCATGAATCACAACGCCGAATAGCCCTAGAGCCAAAGCCATTACTATGACGCCCTGAATTAACCCACGACCAGTCTGACCTAAAGCTTTTCCCAAGATGATAGATAACCGGTTGATTGGAGCGACCATCATACCGTCCATCGTGCCAACTTCTCTCTCCTGAGATATCGCAACAGGCAGCCCCGTCATGACGCTCATCATGACAGTCAACATAACCATTCCAGGTGCAATGAAGCTAAAGTAGCTTGAGCTCGCAGGGGCTGGAACAGTATAAGGTTGAACGATGGCGAGAGAATTATTCGCAGTTACATTTGAAGATAGACTTTGAACTCTTTGCTCTGCAAGCTGCGTGCCCAAATTGTTAATTTCAGCGGAGACAGCTGCCTGCAATTCAGATGATACGGTTGGGTTAGACTGGTCAGTTATTACAATCAGCGTTCCCTGTTCGCCGCTCAGGACGCTTTCCGAGAAATTGCTAGGTATGACTACGGCGCCATCTATTGTGCCCTTTTGAATCTCGCTTTTGACGTCAGCTATACTTGAACTTGTAGACAGTGTCAGCATGTGCGTCTGATTGTTCATCATCTGAAAGCCCGTGATGAAAGTTTGGCTTGGAATAGTACGATTGTTAAAACCTGAATCTTGATTCACCAAACCGAAAGGCATGCTGTTAGGCGTGATATTACCGGATGGATAAATAAAGCCAACCATAACCATCATAAACAGAGGCATCACTATGAGTAGAACTAGGCCTAGTCGGTTTCTAAACAGTTCAGTTAGGTCTTTCCACGCGATTCGGGCAGAATGCGAAAGTAGAGATTTTGCAGTCATGTTTATCACCTAATCCTGTTTGAGGCTTGCTGCCCAAAACGCCCATGTTCCATAGGGATTTTCTCGGTTGCGCTGTCTCGCACCTGATGACCTGTAATGTGAAGGAACACGTCTTCAAGGGTTGGTTGCAGATTCTCCATAGAACTTATTTTCCCACCGTTTTTCCGTATCGAATCTATTATATTGTCAAAAGCCTCGTTCCCATGAACTAAAATTTTAAGTTCGTTTGGGCTCTCTTGGGTAACGGCATCCGCGCATTCAAGCGCCTGAAGCTTTCCCAAGAGGTCTGGGGAGAGATTGGGTATGTTTAATTTTATTATGGTTGTATCCGCTCCATTTATCATTTTTTTCAAGTTCGGTGACGTGTCTAATGCCACAATTTTGCCGTGGTCTATAATGGCTATGCGGTCACACAGTAGGTCAGCGTCAACCATCATGTGAGTCGTTAAGACAACTGTTGTGCCGTTTTCCCTATTTAGTTTCCTGACGAATTCCCGGATTTCAACCGAGGACTGAGGATCTAAGCCCAGCGTTGGCTCATCCAGAAACAACACCTGAGGCAAGTTGAGCAATGCTCGAACCACGTTCATCCTCTGGCGCATACCAGTCGAAAACGTGCCGACTTGGGCGTTTTTCCATTGAGTCAACTGCACCAGTTCAAGCAGTTCATCTATGCGTTTAGATAAATCGTCCTTTGGGATGTCGAAGAGGCTACCGAAAAATCTCAAATTCTCTTTGGCAGTTAGGCGGTTGTACATTATCATTTTCTCGGAGACTATGCCGATGAGCTTGCGCACTTCAGTGTCATGTTTAACGATATCGTAGCCGCCTATGATTGCGGTTCCATGGGTTGGCCTGGCCAAGGTGGAGAGCATACGCAGGGTTGTGCTTTTGCCTGCTCCGTTAGGTCCCAGTAAACCGAAGATTTCGCCTTTTTTGACGTCGAATGAGATGTTATCTACAGCTGTGAATTTGTTGAACATTTTAGTGATGCCTTTAACCTCGATTATCGAATCAGTCGCCATTTTGATAAACCACCTTTTTTAATATTATTCAGTGCAATATATTGCGGTAAAATATAAGTATTACCCAAATACAATATAGATTTGAAAGACAATGGCAACAGAAAAAGAAGAAAAGACAACTGCAAACTGGCTCAAAGAAGCGCAAAAAGGCTACATACGCATTGGAGTCCTCATCCTTCTCAACAAGAAACCTTCCCACGGCTACGAAATCATGAAAGAAATCAACAGCCGAACCAAAGGCTTCTGGCAACCCACCGCCGGCGGCGTCTACCCCATCCTGCGCGACCTAGAAAAGTCAGGGTACATCGAAGGCGAGTGGCAAACTCAGAAAAACCGCAAGCTCAAGGTCTACAAAATCACTGAATCAGGAGAACTTATCCTCAGACGAGCCATCGTAAAACAAACTGAAATATCCGATAACATCGGCAACCTTTTCCGAGAATTCGCCAGAGACGTCCTCAACATTGAAACTGGCACGTCTATGCCGACCATGCCTTCCCCCTTTAGTCCTTTCCTTGAAGAGAAAATATGCGGCGAAGAAAACCTCAAACACCTAGAACAGGAGCGAAAGCACACTTACGAAGCATTCAAAATGATGCAGGAACGACTAAAAGTGATCGATAAGAGAATTAAAGAAATCAAGAAACAAGCACACAATGATTCTCCCCCAGTACCAGTATAGGGAACATGCGAAACTGTTATTTGGCAACCGCTTCTAATAGCATTCAAGGAAGCTAAAGCCTTGTCAAATGAACGCTATGCTTACATATTGATGGTTGACGAAAAATATTGGAACCGATTATGCCAACGCAACAACGCTCAGATTGGAACGCACGTTTTTATCCGAAAAAACCAAGTTGCACCCAAAGAAGTTGACCAGTTACTGTTTTATGTTACAAGAAAAAAGCAGGTTTTGGGTGCTGCAGATTTTCTTGAGCGCTTAACCGGTAATTATGAGGATTTGTGGGAAAAGTTTGGCAGTGAAAGCTGTTTTGAATCGTTTGAAGAATACAAAAGCTTCGCTGATGGGAGACTGATGATGACTTTCATAAGGTTCAGCAATTTTAGGGAAATCGATAACCCCAAATCTAAAGAGGAAGTTTCCAAGGTTCTTGGGTCTCTGCGGGGCTTCGGAGCAGGAAATTACCTTGATAAGGAAACAGCCATGCAATTAGTGTAAAGAATTAAATCTATGACTGAATATTTGCTAAATTGGAAGTGAATCCCGAATGTTCCGCGTGAGAGTAAACAAAATTGAGTCCATCCGCGATTTAGACGGCAACCTTGGAAAAAGAATCGAGTTGCTTGAAGAGCAAGAAGTCAACCCCTACGTGCTAAGACCACAATCAGATGAAGCCAAAATGGCACAAGACATCATGCAAGCACTCCAACAGCAAATGCCCTTCCTGCCGCAAAAAACCCAGCTTGCCACACCAAAAATAATCCTATTTTTAACCGAGCAGGAATACGACAATTTAGGCATTACCTTTGATGTAAACCAAGTTTACGAAGTAATACTGGAAAACCAAACAATCCGTTTTAGGAAAGTTTAAGGATTTCCTTTCTCATCTGCCTCAGCGCTGAATGCTTAGGATGAAAAGACAAAACAAACATCATACTTCTCAACGCTGAACATATCCCCTCTAAATCAGACATTTTACCTTCATCACAATATAGGGGAATAGGCTCATCACCATCTGTTTCTTCATAGTAAACGTAAATCGGCGAACCAGCCCTATCCAACTTTACCACTTCAAAATCTAAATTCAATCGTTTAGCAGTTTCCTGTGTAGCAGTCCTAACCGACTCCAACCGTTTCCTACGTGGAACACCAGTTGACGCGTAAACCATCAGTTTCCCACAGTTCCCCTTGAACATAACACACTCACCAACACTCAATCAGCGAAAAACTCTTTTAAAACAAGCCATGAGACAACTGTTTCAAGCAGGGGAGGGGTGACTGAAAGTGAACCGCAGAAACAAGAAAAATGTGGCTGTGCAAGAGCAACCACAACTGCTTAAATCCCGACAAAAAAACCTTTTATTGAGGTGAAAAAAAATGGCGATTGGCGAAAAATTATGGGAAGGCAAAGGCAAAAGTGGAGCAAGCTTCATAAAATCCGTTGGAATGGAAGGCGTATTTTCTATGTATACGTGGATGGCTCAAATGAAGGGCATGGGCCGAGCTAAAGGCGTAGACTGCAACCTTAACGTTACAGCTAAAAGTATGATGTCTCCCAAAGGCGTATCTGCAGCGAAAGATCAAGGAACGGTGATGACTATGACTGGTGATATGGGCATAGTGAAAGGCTTTGACTTAATGAAGATGGTTCCAGGCGGGAAACCAACAAGCGTAGGCTTATGGAGTTTCATGACAATGTCCGAGAAACTAAGCTGGCTAAATGACCTTATTACAATCGTCACCTTTGAAGCAGTTGACCCGATGTGGATGGAATTCAACATTACAATCTGGGAATGGAAGTAGCCTTCAGGAGTTGATTTTATGCAAGAGCAAGAGCATCATTGGCAGGCTCCTGAATGGTGGTACCGAGAGAAACGCCCAGCAAGTGACGAGGCTTACTTTGAGAACATGTGCCGAGTTATTTTTCAAGCAGGCTTAAACTGGCATGTAATCGACAATAAATGGCCAACAATCAAGAAGGCATTTTTAAATTTTAAAATCGGAAAAATAGCGTGTTTCACTGCCGCTGACGTTGAAAAACTTATGAGAGACCCCGAAATTATCCGAAATAAAGGCAAAATAAAAGCAATCATACAAGATGCACAAAACTTCATAGCCATAGAAAAGCAATACGGATCATTCCAAAAATACCTCGATAGCCTAGATAAGTCAAACAACTATGCAAACGCAGTTAAAGATTTAGTCAACAAATTCAAGTGGTTAGGACCGCCTTCAGCAAGCCTTTTCTTGTACACCGTTGGAGAAAAAATAAGTGTTTGGGACTGAAAAACCCAATTTTACCTTTTTTATTAAAATTAGATTTTTAAATTTGAACCCCGTTAATTTTACCTTAGAAAAACAATGACTAAAACTCGAGCGCACGTGTTTGTAAGCGGCATAGTTCAAGGCGTTTTCTTTAGGCAAAAAACTAAGCAGCAAGCCCTGAGTTTTGGAGTTGCAGGTTGGGTGAGAAATTTGCCTGATGGCAGAGTTGAAGCAGTTTTTGAAGGTGAAGAAGAATCTGTTAGGGCACTTGTGGAATATTGCCGTCATGGTCCTTCTTATGCAAGAGTAACGAACGTTGAGGTCTCATGGGAACCTTATCGTGGAGAATTCAGCAGCTTTGAGACCCGATAGCAATTTACGCTTTTTTGTTTGGCACCCGAAAATGTGAATCTTTCCCAGCGCTGATATATTCTCCGCCCATGCCTCTTACTGCGGAAGCAATTTTTGCAAAGTTTTCTGAACCCAAAAACTGCTTCGGTTTAATTATGATGTAATCGCCCTTCTCCTCAAAGCTTAATCGAGCCTCAAGCTCCTCTGGGAATGACATGCGAATATCATCAAGCGACCTCTGTTTTGCACCACTTTGTTTTGCACCAACCTCAGGTGGTGTAGGCGCTTGAGTAGCTGCTGGCTGGGTAATTTGACCTCCCGCGAGAGACTTCATTGATGCTGAAACGGAACGCATTTCTTCTGAAATTTCGCTTAAAGCTTTAAGAATTTTATCAACCTTTCCGACTAGCTCATTGAGCTTTTCTTTGTCAGTGCTCATGCAAACGCTCCCTCTTAAACTTCTAAATAACCCCAAGACGCTTATTAATTATTTGCAATACACACAATAACTTAAGTCTGGAAGAAAATAGGGCATGATTGAAATCGACGGAAGCCAAAAAAGCGGAAGCGGCACAATACTTCGCCTATCCGTAGCCTTGGCAGCCATCATAAAACAGCCACTACACATCTGCAACATTAGACAGAACCGCCCGCAACCAGGCTTAAAACATCAGCATTTGGAAGCAGTGCTGACAGCAGCCAAACTCTGCAACGCCAAAGTGCAAGGAGCAGCCTTAGGTTCAAGGGAGCTTTGGTTTACGCCTCAGCAAATAAAAGGCGGCAACATTGAAGCAGAAATCCAAACCGCAGGAAGCATCCCAATGCTGCTATTGGCGACGTTGCCAATCTGTTTGTTCGCTGATAACCCTGTGAGCTTGCATGTAGCTAAAGGCGGAACAGACACCACTCACGCGCCTACCATCAACTACATGCGTTATGTGCTTTTGCCAGCGCTTAAGCAAATGGGCGTTGATGCTGCCATAACCGTTCAAAAATACGGTTATTACCCGAAAGGAATGGGGGAAGCAACAATGACCGCCAAGCCAAATCGGGCACTAAAACCGATTCAGCTTGAAAATTTTGGCAAGATAAAAAGCATAAGTGGCGTTTCAGTCTGCACTTTTTTGGCTGACAGGCAAGTGGCAGAGCGGCAAGCAAAAGCAGCAGAAGACTGCCTCTCACAAAGAGGCTATAACGCTTCCATCGAGGTTGTAAACGACCAGTCAAATCCTTTTCAAAAAGGCAGCTCAATCGTTCTGTGGGCGGAAACCGACACAGGGGTAATAATTGGCGCTGACGCAATAGGTGAACTCCGTAAAATGAGTGAAGCCGTGGGAAAAGAAGCCGCCGAAAAACTCCTTACTGAATTATCGGTTGAGCCAACAGTTGATGTTTACTTGGCAGATATGCTTATTCCCTATATGGCGCTGGCACAGGGCAAATCGGCTTTTTTGGTTAGAGCAATTTCTGAGCATATTGAAACTAACATTTGGCTGATGGAAAAAATGTTAAACGTCCAATTCACCACTCAAAGAGTAAACAACCTCTACAGGATAGAAAAAAGCAGCTGATAACATGCCCAAATCAACCATTTGCATAAAAGTTCCAAAAAAACAAGGCGAAAGAGCAATAGCATTAGCCAATAAACTTGAACTTATCGATAAATCATTGGAAATTCAGCGAGATGAAGGCAACCTCTGCATCCCCTTACTTAGGCAACCAGATGAGAATGAGTTGTCAACGCTAAAAAACGAAGCGCCTGAAACGGAATTATCCACTAGTGTTTTCGCTGAAAAGAGACCAACTGCACAATCCCTCCTGCAGGTTCTCGAAAACAATTTGCCCTCCAATTTGCTGGCGAATTTGCCTCAAGCATTAGACATAATAGGAGATATAGTCGTCATGGAAATTCCGCCAGAACTCAAACCATACGAAAGCGTCATCGGCGAGGCAATCCTGCAAACGCATAGAAACATCAGAACTGTGCTTGCTAAAGCAGGAGCAATAGGCGGAACTTACCGGTTGCGTGAGTTCACTTTTATCGCGGGAGAACACAAAACCCAAACTGTCCACAGGGAATTTGGATGCCAGTACCATGTTGACGTAGCTAAAGCATATTTTTCGCCTCGGCTTTCCCATGAACACCAGCGTGTGGCATCACTTGTGCAAAGTGGTGAAACTGTGGTGGATTTATTTGCTGGAGTTGGACCTTTCTCAGTGCTAATTGCCAAAGAAAATCCGAACGTTAGGGTTTACGCTGTTGATATTAATCCTGACGCCGTTGAGTTGCTTAAAGTAAATGCAAGGGTAAACAGGGTTGAAAACCGTGTCTTCCCCATTCTTGGGGACGCAAGGCAAATTACCGCAAATAAGCTTAAGGGCTTAGCTGACCGAGTTATAATGAATCTGCCTGAAACAGCAATCGAATTCGTCGATGCCGCTTGCCAAGCAATCAAACCTAAGGGTGGAATAATCCATTTTTACGCTTTCGTTCGTTCACCTGATTCAACAGAAAACCTCAAGCTCCGATTTTCCCAAGCCGTAGAATCAACGGGCAAAAAAGTGGAAACGTTTCTTTATGCAAAAAGCATCCGGGAAACGGCACCCTACGAGTCCCAAATTGTTTTAGATGCAAAAGTGAGTTAGAGAGAAAAGCAAAGAGACTCAAACAGAAGCCTGCTTTTGCTTCAGTTAAGCTTTTAATATAATATCGAGCAAATAGTGGTTTATGCATAGATGCAGCGTAATCTTCGCCGTTTCTCTTTGCTTTTTAGTCATGGTTATTTTGCCTTTTGTTAGTGCAACTCAAATAACAATAACTGAGGAGAAAAAGTATTTTCCTCTACCCGAAGAAAATGGCACGATAATCCTTCTTAAGGGTACTTCCTATGTTGAAAGTGATTATTATGAGGCTCACAACAGCTCTGAAGGGTATATCCCCTCATCATGGTATTTTCCTATGTTCTCAACAGGAAACGGAACAGATGACCTGTCGATTTCTGCCCATAATTGCAACGTAACCATTACATCGTTCAACTATTCCCTAAGAAATACGGTGGGTTACTTCTTTGGCATGACCAGCATTCTAAACTATAGCATTACAGGAACTGGCACCCAATCTTTAGATTATTTATCGTTAACAAGAGAAAACTCCACTGTCCACATTGATGGTGAACTTAGGCAGCAAGGTGACGGTTGGAACTGGACTAATTTTGGATTAACAGTTACAGGGGCAACCTCAAAAGTTTCCATACAGTCTCAAAACACAGATTACCTACCGCCTCGAAACCCCCCACATCTACCCATATCCCTCGATTATATTTTCTTAATAGCTGTCGTTGTGGTGATTGTAGCTTTAGCTGTCTTTTTGTTATTGCTCAACCGCCACATTCATAATGAGCAATAAACGTGATGTTGACGATTTGTTTCGGATTTTTAAGCTTCTCAACGAATTCTCTAGGCAAATCATTTGACGATTTATCCGCTTGAACTGCTATAGTTCGGTCCGAGATATAATCGCTTTTTCTAATTACAATGTCGGTTGGGTGAGTTAAAATCAATTTTGGGGAGCCAGAGGCGTTAATTTGCTCAGTTAAGCCTCCAGCCTCGATAATTATGGTTAGTTTAGCATTTGGCTTTCTGAGCGTATCCTTGAACGTTTGGCTTAAGTCCGCTACTGCTTTATCCGAAGCTACTCCGACTATGCAGTCGCCAGTTTTTGACAGGTGCTTTTCTTTTGTGAACATTAAAGTTGAAGGGTGAATGGCTTGAATGTTTTCATGCCCAAACGCCACGATGCGTTCTCTTGTTTCTTTAGCACTCAATTACTCGCTAACCTCAATGGAATCCACTTTGCCGTCCCCGTCTAAATCAAACCCGTGAATCACAACTGCGAAGGTGTCCTCGCCCTTGTATTTCTCCAGTGTTTTCTTCCAAAAATTAGTCAAGGCTAAAACGCACGCTTTTGTTCCTACGGCTTTGTTTCCTGCTAAAACCACGATGCGTTTGGTCTTGTCCCATGGATTCACGATTTTAGCAATTAAGCCTGAAACATCCGAAGTGTAAACCTGCATAGTTTTTTTTGATGATAAACCGCCCAGCAAGAACCCTTGCTCTGAAGATTGCATTATGAATTTGATGGGTAAATACTCGTTTATTTCCTGTGTAAGAAGGTTTGTGCCTGGACCTCCAACAAGGATTAAATTGTTTTTTTCCTCTTTCTCTACTTTCACGTCAACGTCGAGTTTCACAGCGAATTCTGTCGGCATTTTTGCAAATTGCCCAATGAAAAGCGCCAAGTGCGCTGCATAGTGTCCGTCTCTGGCGCTGGTTTTAAACGGACCATGCGGTTGCGGGCTGCCTACAACTATTTTTCCGTCAAAAACGCCGTTGCTAATGAATTCTTTGAAGAACTCTTGAAGTTGCTTGTCGATGCTTAAGAGGCAAAGGTTTTGGATTGCTTTATAGCCGTCTGGAAACTCGATGCCGAAAGCTGGTGACACTGTTTTGTAATATTTCGCTGTCGCACCTTTCTTTTTTTCTTCCCGTTCAACGGTTATGGCTCCTGCTTTGGCTAGTTTTCTTATGTGATAGTAGACTTTTTGCTCATGCATACCGAGCTGCCGCGCGATTTCTAAGGGGTACATTTCCTTTTTTGATAACATTGTTAAGATTTTCCAGCTTAGGCTGCCGAGTATCATTTTTAGTTTTTGTGAATCGTTCATTATGCCGATTTCTTTCACTTCTTGGGTGTTGCCGTTGTCTTGGAGAAGCAGTTTTTTATCCATGTGCAATCGAAAGGGTAGATAACACGCAGGTACTATAAAAAATTTATTTATAATGGTTCAAAAAAATTAGGCTCAAGTCGCTTTAAAATTTTCGCTTGCACGAATAAATGGGCAAGATACACTAAAAAAAACTTTTGAGCGGTGAAACTGAAATCTTAAAAATGCTTATTAGCGAAACGCAGTCTTCATAAGCTTATATCATTGTGGAAAAGCGAGGCTTCTGAAATGTGTGGAATATTTGGTTGTGTTTTAAAAGACGAAAACGCCGCTCCCCTAATTCACTCATCACTTAAACGGCTTGAATATCGCGGCTACGACTCAGTAGGCATAGCAACAATATCTAATGGAAAAATTTTCCTAAAAAAGGACCAGGGAAAAATCGACGAGGTCCACAAACTCCTAAACCTTGACGATTTACCAGGCAGCATAGGTATTGGTCACACACGCTGGGCGACACATGGTGCACCCTTAAAAGTGAACGCTCACCCCCATGCCGACTGCACAGGCGAAATAATGGTTGTTCATAACGGAATCATTGAGAATTTCATGGAGCTTAGAACAGAACTGCAAAATCTTGACCACACCTTTGTTTCCAAAACAGACACAGAAGTAATCCCACACCTTATCGAGCAAACCCTCAAACAAAACCCCAAACTCTCCTTAGTCGAGGCAGTTCAAGAAAGCCTCAAGCGCCTTGAAGGCTCCTATGCTCTTGCCGTAATCTCCACAAAAGAGCCTGACAAGATTATCTGCGCCAGAAATGAAAGCCCCCTGGTTTTAGGCATCAACGGCAACGGTGTTTTTTGTGCGTCTGATATTCCAGCGTTTCTGCCAGTTACCAACAAAGCAGTCATGGTGAATGATGGTGAACTAGTTATTCTGTCAGCGCAAGGTTATGAAATTAAGAAAATCCAGGATCTCAGCCCTGTCAGTCGGGAACCGGAAACTATTGAGTGGACAGCTGAAATGGCTATTAAACAAGGCTATCCACACTTTATGATCAAAGAGATTCATGAGCAACCTGAAACCCTTCGCAACACGCTGAGACTGCAGGAGCATTATCTGGATTTGCTTACAACTTTTCTGGACCGCGCGAACGACGTTTTTCTTGTTGCATGCGGAACAAGCTACCATGCATGTCTGGCGGCTTCATACATGTTCTCTAAACTTGCGTTCTTGCCCACTTACCCTGTTTACGCTTCAGAATTTATAGAACAACATGGCAAATCAGTAAACATTGACAGCACCATTTTAGCGGTTAGTCAGTCAGGCGAAACAGCTGACACCATAGCAGCCGTTACCTGCGCCCAGCAACGTGCAGCCACGATTCTAAGCTTAACTAATGTTATCGGCTCTACTTTGACACGTATTTCCCGAGTTTATATTGGCACGCAAGCTGGTCCAGAAATTGGAGTTGCAGCAACGAAAACTTTTACATCTCAGCTTTCCGTGTTGGCGCAACTTGCGCTTAGATTGGCAAAGAAAAGAGGCAAAGTTTCTCAGGATGAAATAGACAGCCTTGAAGAGAATTTGGCTAAATTACCCGAAATCGCTGAAACAATAGTTAAGACGCAAGAGGAAAAAGTTAAGCAAATCGCCAAGAAATACAAGGATTCTAAAGTGTTCTTTTTCTTAGGCAGAGGAATCAGCACCGCCACTGCTTATGAAGGCAGACTTAAACTAATGGAAATCGCCTATATTCCATCGATAGCGTTTCCAGCAGGCGAAAGCAAACATGGTCCAATCAGTCTTATTGAAAACGGCTTTCCAGTTGTTTTCATTTGCCCCAAAGATGATTGCCATAAGACGCTGATTGGTAACATTATGGAAATGAAAGCCAGAGGCGCCCACATAATTGCCATTGCCGAGGAAGGAGACGAAGACATCAAAGCGTTGGCTGATGATTACGTTGAGGTTCCAAATGGCATTCCTGGTGTTCTGTCGCCGATTCCTTTTGCAGTGCCCCTGCAGCTTTTAGCGTATTATGTTGCTCTTGAGAAAGGATACGACCCCGATATGCCAAGGAACCTGGCGAAGTGTGTTACTGTAAAGTAACCTCTTTTTTCATATTGTATAACGTTAAAAAGTGACTAACGCTTATCCGAACCATTTTTCCAATGAGACTTTGCCTTTCTGCTTCTTGGTGCCTTCCAGCATTTTGTCTAAGGATTTTCTGACTCTGTCCTCTGAGAACTCTTTTTGCCTGCACATGAAGTCGATAACGCCTTCAACATTTGGTTCTTTCCACTCTACCTTGTAGTTATCTGTTACTTCGGGATGCAGAAAGACGGCTCGTATACAATTTGGGTCAACTGGAAAAGAAGCATTTTTTATGTTTGGAAGAGCATTCTCTAATGTCCCGTACTGCTTGATTAATTTCAGAGCGGTTTTTGGCCCGAGACCTTTTATGCCGTTCGGATTGAAATCTGTTCCAATTAAGATGCCAACATCGATTAGTTGTTCATAGGTTAAACCAGTCTCGCTCAATGTTTTGGAAAGCTCCATCACCTCAGGAACAACGTCGACGTAGATGTTTTTGCGTTTTCGTCTGCCAGAAATCGTTACGTTTCTTAGCAGTTTGGGTGCTCCAAAAAGCAAGCTGTCATAGTCTTGGCTTGCACAGTAATCTGCATCGCCGCGTTTGGTCATCTGTGCGGCTTGGGCTTCACCTTCGCTTGGCGCCTGAATCCACGGCAAACCCATAAGCTCCAAAAGTTTTCTGCTGTCGTCTTGCATGTAGTCTTTCATGCTTGTTGTGGCTTGAGCGAACATCCGCATCTTGGCTGTGTCACCTTTTGCCGCTGCTTTCTCATAGTGCACGGCTGCTTCCACCTTGACTTGCCTGCGCCGCTCAATCTCAGCCGCCTTCAAAGTCGGCGGAATACCATCGAAAACGTAGATGGGTTTAATGCCCATTTCTACAAGGTTACTTGTACGGTAGAATAAGCCGCTCAGGTGGCTGGTGATTTTTCCTGTGCTGTCTTTTAGCGGTGTGCCGTCGGGCTGGCGGATGATTGAGAGAAACTGGTAAATCGCGTTATAAGCATCGATGGCGATTATTTTGCCACCTAAATCTTCCAGCTTAACTGGAGTTTTCGGAACAAGGTCCTTGAAATCTACGCCCAAAACTTACCACGACAATAAAAATAGGCAAGAAACCTTCTTAATAAACTTGCGAATTTTTGCTTAAAGTATAAATATTGGTGGCACTTTTGTATAACTTGTGGTTATACTTGATTGAGGAAGAAATGAAGGTCGGTCCAAAAGGGCAGGTCGTTATTCCACGGGCAATGCGCAAAGCCCTCAAAATAGAGCCAGGCTCCAAGATCTTGTTTAAGTTGGAAGACGATAAGTTAATTCTAAAGAAGCCCGCTTTCGACGCCGTGGCTGTGTTTGAAAGAATAGCCAAACAAATCAATTACAATAAAGAAATAGATCCTCACGCCTACGAGGAAGAACTTGAAGAGAGATACAAACGTGCTCTATCTGGACGCTAACATTTTTATCTATGCTACTATAAACACTGAAGAGCTTGGAGAAAAAGCTAGGTTTCTGCTTGGAAAGATCCAGCAGGGAGAAGAAAAAGCGGAAACCTCTGCATTAACTTTTGATGAAGTATACTGGGCAATAAAAAAACATAATCTGGAATTAGCTTTTACCGCAGCAGAGGCAATGTTGAATTTTTCTAACTTAGAAATCGTGTCTGCGGACAAAGAAGTGGTGCGTTCTGCTCTGGAAATCATCAAAGAATATCATTTAGCGCCAAGAGATGCTATTCATGCGGCGACAGCTATAGCGGAAAAAGTAGACTTCATAGTTTCAACAGACTACCACTTTGATAGAGTAAAAGAGCTAAAATGGAAGAAACTGTAACAGCTCATCTTATTTTACTGAAGGGCGCAGGATTAAAGCCTAAATACGCCTCATTTTAAGCATAGCAGATATAAGTAAGACTTACAATTAAAACCGCAAGAGATGTAGATTATGACAGAAAGAGCAACAACACTATCCTTGGTCACCTGTACAAGCTGCGGCAAACCAATTCCGCCAGGCAGCGAAGCCACAAAATTCCTCTGCCCCAACTGCGGAGAAATCCAAATTAAACGCGATGGAAAATGCCGCAAATTCGGCCGCTTATACAAGTGTCCAAAATGCGGTTTTACAGGGCCATAAAGGCGAATGCATATGGGTAGCGTTATTGTAACATACAAGGTTTTTCCAGAAGACATAGTGGAAAACTTTGATGACCTCAAAAAACAGATTGACAGCATTAAGCCTGAGTTCGCCGCTATAGAAGGATACGGCGAGGAACCTATAGCTTTCGGGCTCATAGCGCTTCTGGTGCAAGTCAAGTTTCCAGAAGACAAAACGGGCATCGTTGATGAGTTTGAAGAAAAACTCGGAAAGTTATCAGGCGTAAGCCAAGCGCAATGCATGTTTGTGCGCAGAAGCAGCAGATAAAACTGCTTAACGCTTAGTTTTTACAAAAATCAATCAATCTCCGCCTTTACAAGCACCTGAATGTTTCAAACCTTACGCTTTAAAGTTTATATAGTCATAAAGGTTCTTTCAAACATGTATCTTTAGCATCAGATTATTTGGAGGATTCTGTTTGAGCGAAATTCAATTACGTGTCGGAGACGCAAGGCAAAGAGATGTGGGCAGAGGAATCGCCCGCATAGACCAGCGAACTATGCAAAAACTAGGCATAAGTGCTGGAGACGTAATAGAAATTATAAACAAACGCACAACGTCAGCCATAGCTTGGCCAGCCTACAGTGAAGACCAAAACCGCGATATCATCCGTATCGACGGTTTCACACGCAAAAACTCCGGGGTAGCCATAAACGAGTACGTTGTTGTGAAACCGGCAAAAGTCAAAACAGCCTTGAGTATAACGCTTGCTCCAGTTGATATGCGGCTAAACGTTGACGAAGACTTCACTAACTTTGTTAAAAACCGCCTCATGGAACGTACCCTTGTGGAGGGCGACACAACCCTGGTAATGATGCTGGGACACGCCATTCCATTTACAGTTTCAAAAACTCGACCTCACGGCATAATAAAAGTAACAGCCGAAACACGCTTAACCATTCTAAACGAGCCAGCACCTGAAGGCAAAGGCTTACCTAGAACCACATATGAAGACATCGGCGGCTTACATGAAGAAATCCAACGTGTCCGCGAAATGGTCGAATTGCCACTCCGCCACCCAGAACTCTTCCAACGCTTAGGAATAGAACCGCCAAAAGGTGTACTGCTTCATGGTCCACCAGGCTGCGGCAAAACACTATTAGCCCGAGCGGTCGCTAACGAGTCAGAAGCCAACTTCTACTCAATTAACGGTCCAGAAATCATGAGCAAATTCTACGGCGAATCTGAAGCGCGATTGCGAGAGATTTTCCAGCAAGCCCAGCAGAACGCTCCGAGCATAATATTCGTCGACGAGCTTGACGCCATAGCGCCTAAACGGGAAGAAGTAACAGGCGAAGTTGAAAGACGCGTAGTTGCACAACTCCTCGCGTTAATGGATGGTTTAAGCGGAAGAGGAAACGTCATAGTCATCGGTGCAACCAACCGTCCAGGCGCACTTGACCCTGCACTGCGCAGACCAGGAAGATTCGACCGTGAAATAGAAATCGGCGTTCCCGACAAGAAGGGAAGATACGAAATCCTCCAAATTCACACAAGAGGAATGCCCCTAGTCCCTTACAAAGAGGGAGAAAAAGGCGAAGGAGTCAACCTTGATCGCCTCGCTGAAATGACACATGGTTACACCGGAGCTGACCTATCCGCACTGGGCAGAGAAACAGCCATGAAAGCATTACGCAGATACCTACCGCAGATTAACCTTGAAGAAGAACGCATTCCACCAGCCGTGCTTGAAAAGATGGAAGTGCAAATGAGTGATTTTGACAACGCTTACAAAGAAATTACACCGACAGCCATGCGAGAGGTGTACATTGAAGTTCCCACTGTCCATTGGGACGACGTAGGCGGACTTGAAAGCGTAAAACAGCACCTCATAGAAGCCGTGGAGTGGCCATTGAAGACCCCAGAAGTGTTCACTAAGCTTGGAATTAGACCGCCAAAAGGCATACTTCTTTATGGTCCACCAGGCTGCGGCAAAACACTGTTAGCCCGAGCGGTTGCGACAGAAAGCGAAGCCAACTTCATATCAATTAAAGGGCCTGAAGTCTTCTCCAAATGGGTTGGAGAATCAGAAAAAGCTATACGTGAAATATTCCGCAAAGCCCGTATGGCAGCGCCTTCAGTGGTATTCTTAGATGAAATCGACTCGATTACGCCTAGACGTGGTATGGGTATGTCTGACAGCGGCGTTTCAGAACGAGTCATAAGCCAACTTCTAACAGAAATGGATGGCATAGTAACATTACAAGACATAGTAATTATAGCTGCCACCAACCGTCCTGACATGGTTGATTCCGCCGTTCTGCGCCCTGGAAGGTTTGACAGATTAATTTATGTGCCTGAACCAGATGATAAGGGTCGCTTGCAAATATTAAAAATCTACACGAAAGGCATGCCTATCAGCAAAGACGTTGATTTAAACCAGTTAACAATAATGACAAAGTACTATGGCGGCGCTGACATAGAATCCTTATGCAGAGAAGCCGCAATGCACGCATTAAGAAGGGACGTAAACTCCCAAGAGGTAACCATGAAAGATTTCCAGGATGCGCTGAAAGAAATGGGTCCATCAGTAACTCCTGACATGGAGAAATGGTACAAGAGCTTTATGCAGCAAGTCCGACAAGTACAAAAGCCAGCGACACCAGTTGCTTAGAAGGAAAGCGTATGCCTCAGATAAAAACTTGGAAAACCCGCCCAGCTTACTTCTTTATGTTGGAAGTTCTCACTAAAAAGGGCGACTTGACTGATGATGAGCTCTTTGGACAGTTGAAAAGTGAGTTTGAGGATTTGGGCTACAAAGACTTTAATGACCTGCTGCTAAAGCTTGAGGTAAGCGGCAAAATCCGCACTTCTTCAATGGCGCGTGGAAAACGCCGAATTGAACTAGTTCCAGTAACAAAATAACGATGACGCACATAGTTCAACCAACAGGCAATGCTCCAGACGCCATAATTACTGGAGGCGGACCTGTTGGCTCATATGCCGCATTAAACTTAGCTAAATTAGGCGTTAAAGTCACAGTTTTTGAAGAGCACCCTGAAATTGGGTTACCTTCGCATTGCGCTGGTCACCTGAGCATTCGAAGCTTAAGCACTATGGGTTTGTATCCTCTTCCAAACGGTATTGTTGAAAACACTTTTTGTACTGCCAACTTTTATTCGCCAGCTGGCACCAAGTTTTCAATCCACCTTTCCCGTCCAGTGACTGCCACTCTGAACAGGGCACGTTTTGACCAGTACTTGGCGGGGCAAGCAGAAGCGGCTGGTGCACGTTTCGTCTTAAACACCTATGTCCAATCGCTGATGATGGCGGATGGCTTTGTCAAAGGCGTAAATATCCAAAGAAACGGTGGAAAAGAAGAGAAAGCTTATTCTAAAATTACCTTGGATGCGGAAGGCATCTCTTCCAGGCTCTTGAGGCAAGCAGGTTTAACGGCGCTTAAGCCAAAAGGGCTGATTTATGCGGTTGAAGCTGAAGTAGAAAACGTACAAGACGTTGAGCGTGACGCGGTTGAAGTTTACTTGGGCAAGAATTATGCGCCTGGCTTTTACGGATGGCTTATTCCAAGGCTTGATGGAACTGCAAAGGTTGGGTTGGCAACAAACAAGGGAAACCCCCGTGAATTCCTGCATCAGCTCATGTCTAAGCATCCAGTTGCGTCTAAACAGCTCAGCAAAGCCAAAATAACACAAATTGGGTATCACGCTATTTCTTTGGGTGGTCCAATCAACAGGGCTTATGCGAACGGGTTTCTTGCTGTAGGCGACTGCGCTTCACAGGTTAAACCGACCACTGGCGGTGGCGTAATTTTCGGGTTAACATGCGCCAAAATCGCAGCTGAAACTTCAAGCGAAGCCATACAGCAAGGTGACGTTTCCTCTAACGCCTTACAGGTTTATCAGAAACGCTGTTCTGACTTGTTAAGTTTTGATTTTAATGTTATGCTTAGGCTTAGACGGTTTCTTGATTCGCTGTCAGACGATAAAGTGGATGAAATGCTGCGGATCTGCGGAAAGTTGGGTGTGGATAAAGCATTAAGCGATGTGGATGAAATCGACTTTCAAGGAAAGCTTATGCTTAAAGTTTTAGGGAAGCCTTCGATGCTGGCGGCTATGGCTTACTTTGTTATGCTTTACTTGTCTGCAAAGCCTTAAAATCTTGGATGCTAAACATAGAGGCGGGATAAAAGAGAATGGGCGAATTTGAATACAAGCAAGTCCTCGTTTTCCGCACCGATTTGAAGATGGGTAAAGGCAAAATTGCGGCGCAAGCTGGGCACGCTGCGGTTTCAGCTGCTCAAGATGCTTATACGCATCATAAGAAGTGGTGGGAAGCTTGGCTCTACGAGGGGCAACGGAAAATCGCTGTTAAGGTTCCAAGTGAAAAGGAGCTTCATGAATTGGAAGAGGCTGCAGGCCAGTTAGGTTTGCCCCATGCATTGATTGTTGATAGGGGTTTAACGCAGATTCCTGAAGGCACAGTGACATGTTTAGGGATTGGTCCTGCCCCAGCGGGAATGGTTGATAGGTTAACTGGCAAGCTTCAGTTATTCTAGGCGAGTGGTTTTGCCTGTGTCGGCGCTCGATAAACAGCTAGGCATCGAAATTTACGCCAGCAAAAGCTTAGGCATCGGGGGCGTCATACGTGAAGCGGTTGACGACTTCTGTGGTGGAAGAAGTTCTTGCTGACGGCTCAAAAGCATCCGTGAACGGGGCTGTTGCAGGTAGGGTTTTAGGTTCTACTCTTCAAAAGCAAAGGTATTTGCTGTGCGTTTTGGTGAAGCGCAACTGGGACACGTTCATAGCCGTCAAAAACGTTGCTAAACAACTTGGCATTGACCAGAGGCGCATCCAGATTGCGGGCATTAAAGACGCAAAAGCCATAACAGCTCAGCATTTGACGATTGAGGATGGCTTGATAGAGGATGCTTCAAAAGTTAATGTTAAAGATATCCAAATCTACCCTGTAGGCTATCTTCGTGAGGCGCTTTCATTATTTTACCTGCTTGGCAACATCTTCACAATAAAAATCAAAGCCATAAAATACAAGGAATCAACCGTTGAAACAAGAATTTCTCAGACCCTTAGGGAGCTTGAAGCTTTAGGTGGCATTCCAAACTTTTTTGGGCACCAACGCTTCGGAACTACCCGTCCCATAACACATTTGGTTGGAAAAGCTCTTGTTAGAGGCAGTTTTGAGGAGGCAGCAATGCTTTTTTTGGCTAAACCAAGCGTTCACGAGCATCCAGCCTCAAGACAAGCACGCCGAGAACTCCAATCAACAAGAAATTTCAAGCAAGCGCTGGAAAATTTTCCTAAGCAACTTCGCTTTGAAAGGTTAATGCTGAATCACTTAGCCGATAAACCAGATGATTTCATTGGCGCTTTTCAAAGGTTGCCTGTTAAGCTTCAAGAACTTTTTGTTCAAGCACATCAGTCTTACCTTTTTAATCGTTTCCTCAGCGAGCGGGTTAAGCATGGTTACTCTTTGAACAAGGCTGAGGTTGGCGATTTCGTGGTTGCTGTTGAGCGTTCTGGATTGCCCTTGACTAGCATGGCAAAAAATGTAACGACGGAAACTCTTGTAAGTGTTAATGAGCAAATTAAGGCTGGAAAAACTGCGGGTTGCTTTACCCATTGTTGGAGTAAGGCAGAAGCTCTCTCAAGGAGTCATGGGGCAAATAGAAAAGGAGGTTCTTGAGGAAGAAGAAATCAAGTTGGAGAACCTGCGAATTAACGCGTTATCAAGAATTGGCGGCAAAGGCGGCTTGCGAACGGCGGTAACTCCGATCAGAGACTTCAAGCTCCAAAATATTTCGGAAAATGCAGGCGACAAAGATTGCCAGGCAGAGTTAAGCTTCATGCTGCTTAGAGGTTCCTATGCAACAGTGGTTCTCAGGGAAATAATGAAACCCAAAAGTCCCATAACTGCCGGCTTCTAAGAGACAACAAAAACGCTGATAAGGAAGCGTTTAGTTCACTATTTTATAGGAAGCTCATTTTTCATGGAAGATAAACCGCAACAGCAATGCGTTATACCACTTCATAAACCGAGTCTTAGAGAATTAATCTTCTTTTTCTCCTCTGGAATCCTCGTGAGTATTCCGTTTGCTTTGTTTTTTTCGAACTTTTACCCGTTTTTTCCCGGAGCTTTAGCGGTTATTTTAGTGGCTCCTTTCGTAGAGGAGTTAGCGAAAGTTTTCCCATTATTCTATAGGCATGGTGAAACCGAAAGGTCACTTGTAACTTTAGGTGTTTTGATTGGGTTAGGTTTCGGTATTTCTGAATTCTTTTTGTACGTTGTCATTTTGGATGTACCTTGGATTGTTAGAATCCCAGGCGTTATTTTTCATGCTTCAAGCGCGGCTATAACTGCTTACGGTATCGCTAAGAAAAAACCTCTACCGTACTACCTGATGTCGGTACTGCTTCATGCTGCAAATAACTTTTTTGCTGTCGTAGCTGTGCCATCGATTGGTGTATTAGCTGAATTGCTAATTTTAATCACTGTTTATCTTCTTGCTTGGCGCTTTTATCATCAGGCTTCAGACAAAAAAATGGTAGTTTAAGAAACCCTGTCTGTTCTAGCTAAATCTCTAAGCCTGTTAACCCCGTCTATCTCATTGATGAATTCAGCGACGCTTTTAGGAACAAGCTCCGTCCAGCTGTCGCCTTGAAGCATTTTTTCTCTAATGATCGTTGACACGTATTGTTTCCTGTCAAAGAATGGAATGTTTTTAACTTGATAACCTGCTTCCATGAAAAGCCTTCGTGACAACGGCTCATTAGAATAACAAACATTAAACTTTGGAGTGTAACCTTCAACCGCGCTAACCCATATCATATGCAAATGGACATCTGGAACTGGAACAATCCAAAGCTTAGAATAATCCACTTTAGCCTCTTGCAAAGCACGGCGAATCATAACTAATCTCTCGCCCGCTGTAAACGGGTTATTGGAGTTATGGCTGTACTGAGCGCTACCAATGACTATGACGAGTTCATCAACTTCTTTTAAAACTGCCTTGATAGCGCCAAGGTGACCTAAATGGAAAGGCTGAAATCTGCCAACGTAAAGACCGCGATTAACCAACGGTGCTTCCTCGCCTTTGAGGTTAAGCTCGCATGCTTTTATGATTTGCGTTAAAAAAAATTCAGGTTAAGCCAAATTTCTTAGAACATATTCAACAGGGAAAACCTGAAGCTGACGTCCATTGACTTCTAATTCTTTTGAGGTTGAAAAGCCTCTTTTCTCCCTGCCTAAGAGCTCAAGTTTAACTTTTAAGCCTCCGCCATAACCGCCTAGTGTAAAATCAGATTTAACAACTCTGTGGCAGGGAACGATTGGTGCAAAAGGATTAGCTGCCATAACGTTTCCCACAGCCCTTGGTCCACCACCTACCGCTTTGGCAATTGAGCCGTAAGAAGTCACATAACCGAGAGGAATCTCGACGGTTGCTTTAAGCACTTTTTGAGTGTAAACTGGCAAACGAGTCAAGGCTAACGAGAAGCTTGCGTTAACATTTTGTCCTTCATAAATGCTCTTCAAAGAAGTGAGAATGTTTTTGGCGAAAGCTGAGGGCTCATGGAAAACCTGAAAGGACACGTTGAACGGTATATTTCCTAAAATGTTGCTTAACGTTAATTGTTGGCTTACACCAAAGGACGATGCGACAATCTGCTGTTGAGCATAGGCTACTCCGAACCAAACGCCGTCAATGTTTTGAGTATAAATTTCTATCATGTGCCTTCCTTTTACACTTACACAGAGACAGAGACCTATGGGAGTTACTCCCTAATTAGCATAGTTAGAAAACAGGGGGTATGTTAAAAGTTTTTTGCGGTAAAAAGCTTATTTTGCCTTTGCATTCCCTGCAACAGTCACTATCTTAACATTCTTAATTGATTGCTGAAAGTTCAGTACGTCTTTGCATGCACGGTTATGTAGGCGATTAGTTTTTTTCCGCATTTGAGGCACCTTCCCAGGATTAGACTTACTCATGTGAGTCATCTTGCCGATGCAAAATTGGTTTATAAGTAAGCTTAATAGATTGTTTTGTGTATACCAACGAGAAAAGGCGAAAAAATTATGGAAGGTTATGGACCACAATTACCTCAAATACCGCAAGTTCCCCAATATCCGCAAATGCCACAGGACCAGCAGCAGCAAGCTCAGCAAGGCGGCTACGCTTGGATGCCAGGTGCCACTACAGTTGGCGCTGTCTTCTCAGACGGAGTAATCTTAGCTGCTGAAAAAAGAGTAACATATGGTTATTTCATTATGAGTAAAGGCGGAAAAAAAGTATTCAAAGTAACTGACCGAATCGGCGTTGCCTGTGCAGGGCTTGTTGGAGACATGCAAATTCTCGCTAAAGAAATGGAAGCGCAAGCTAACCTTTTCAGCATGGACACTGGCAGAAAAATCAGCGTGCGCTCAGCAGCAAAACTTATGGCAAACGTCCTCTTCAACCGTCGATACGCGCCATTAATTACTCAAACTATTGTCGGCGGTTTAGATGAAGAAGGCCCATCGCTTTACGTACTTGATGTTTTAGGCTCGCTTATACCTGATAAATACGCAGTAGTGGGTTCAGGCACAGAAATAGCCATAGGGGTTTTGGAAGAAGGCTACAAAGAAACCATGAATGCAGAAGAAGCGAAAGAACTCGTGATGCGTTCTATAAAGTCAGCAATAAGCAGAGATTCAATGAGCGGCGACGGCATTGACTTCCTTATTATAACTAAGGAAGGAATAGCTGAAGAATCTGTAAAGTTCTAAACCAATTTTTCTTCAAATTTATCTTACGCTGGAAGGATTCAGCGGTGCCTTTGCGGCATGTTGCTGAGGAAAGGGATGCGTTATGTCGTTTGAACTAAGCTTAGAAGAAGGAAAATTCTTAATCCAACTCGCTCGAAGCGCAGTAAACGAAAAATTGGAGAAAGACAAAATCATTCAACCTCCAAAAGAGACTCCCAAGAAGCTCTTTGAGCACTGCGGCGTATTCGTAACTATAAGCAGTTTAAGGAACGGGGAGAAGGAGCTTCGCGGCTGCATAGGTTACCCTTACCCGACAAGTCCGCTTGTTGAGGCAGTCATTGATTCTGCCATTAACGCTGCAACACAAGACCCCAGGTTTTATCCATTAACCCTAAAGGAATTGGGCAAAGTTGTTTTTGAAGTAAGCGTGCTAACGCCTCCAGAACCTGTGGAAGTTAAGAATCCAAAGGAGTACTTGAGTAAAATTAAGGTTGGCGAAGATGGCTTAATTGTTGAAAGGGGCTACTGTCGGGGTTTGCTGTTGCCACAAGTGCCTATTGAATGGGGCTGGTGTGAAGAAGAATTTCTTTGCCAATGCTGCATCAAAGCAGGGCTTCCCCCGGACAGTTGGCTAACGAAAGACGCTAAAATATACAAGTTTAAAGCTATCATTTTTGAGGAAGAAAAGCCGCTGGGCGAAGTTAAACGCGTAAACCTTACCAAATAACGGTTGGTGTCAATCTAGTAGGGTTTCGATGATTGTAACTGCCCTGTCTAAACCTTTAAACTTGTTAGAGAACTCGTTGAGCGCCAGCATGTTTCTGTTGAAGGATTCTTGCTCCTTTTCCATTTTCGCAACTGCCTTTTGTAATTGGCTTTTGTTTTTAACGGTTATTGAGCAGTTTAAGTCTTGAAGTTTAGCAGCGTTGCCTAACTGTTCAGGTTGAGTTGGAATGCAAATGCTTGGTTTCGAATACTTGATGGTTTCAAAGCATGTTGCGTGTCCACCGCTAAAGATTACGAATTTAGCGTTTTTCATACATTCCTCGCGTTCCGGTAGAGATAGCCAAGTGTGAAGTTCGCAGTTCCCGATTTTGGCTGGAAACTTTTTTGCCCGGCGTTCCTAAACTGATGACGCATTTGGTTTTGAGTTTTTCAAGAACTGGAAGGAGTGTTTTCATTATTTTTGCTCTTGTGCCTGGCGGTCCGCTTATGGGTGCAAAAATGTGTTCTTGGGAGCCTTCAGCTGGTGTTGTGTCAACGAAGCTGCCTATGAATTCAACTTTCCCGTTTAATCCTATATTATCCAAGTTTCCAATACTGTACTCAGAGACAGTGTAAGGCGGGGGATTATCTGGAATTATTATTTTTGAGCACCGCTTTACATACCGTTCAATCAGTCGCTCGCCTGGATTAAGAAAAGCAGAGAAGCCGTAGCTTGGCCTTATCATGTTAGCTATGTAAACTGAGGGAATCCTCCATTTCTGCGCAAGCCTAAGCGCGTTTATGTCACCGTCGGCGATAAGAACGTCAGGCGCAATATCACGAATATTTTCTCTAAGGTCATAGTAACGATGTATAGTTTCCCATGCATTGGAATTTTTTATTTCAAACCTGTTTTTCTCGATGTTAAACAATGGAAGAGGAAAGAAGAGGTTGATTAGCGAGGCAGAAGTGATTATGCCATAAGCGTTCTCATACCAAGATATTGGCGTGCATTTGTAAACATTTCTAAACTCTTTCTGCAGCATCTCGTAAGCTTTGCCGCCTGAGAAAAAGAACAATTCATGACCATTTTTCTCCAGTCTCTTCCCTAAGGGTATGATACGGGAAACATGGCCTAAGCCAAGCTCTGAGCAGCTTAACAGCAATCGCATATGAACACAAGATAGGTCGGGCGATTTATTTTAACTATGCCGTATTCTGCTTGAAAAAAGCAAGCAATTTAAGGTTTAAACGCAACAGTACAAGATATGTTTGTTCCACGAAAAATTCTGGAAGAGAAGCTCAGGCAAATACTTGCTGAAGACATTGGGCAAGGCGATGTAACGGCGCAAGCAATTATTCCGCCAAATTTAACAGTTAAGGCAATAGTTATAGCTAAAGAAGAAGGCATAGCTGCAGGAATAGAAGAAACAATCATTCTCGCTGAGTATTTAGGATTAAAAGTTAAAGCTAAAGTTGCTGACGGAGAAAAAATAAAAAATAAACAAGTATTAATGGAAATTTCAGGAGATGCCCAAACCATTCTTTCGCGCTGAGAGAACAATGCTTAATCTTCTTTCAAGAATGAGCGGTATCGCAACTGCCACACGAACGTTAACAAAGAAACTTGAAAAAGCAGGTTCTAAAGCGAAAATCGCTGCGACACGTAAATCGGCGCCGGGATTGCTTTATTTTGATAAAAAAGCAGTAACCATCGGAAGCGGAGACTCGCATAGGCTTCATTTGGATGATATGGTTTTGATTAAAGACAATCATTTAGTAATAGTTGGAAGCGTTGAAGATGCGGTTAAAAAAGCAAAAGCGAACGCTTCTTTTAGCAAAAAAATTGAGGTTGAAGTTACAAAAGCTGAGGATGCAATGCAGGCGGCTAAGGCAGGAGCTGACATTATTATGCTGGATAATTTTTCGCCTAAACAGGCTAAGGATGCAGGTGAAATGTTAAAGAAAGCTGGGTTTGCCAATGTGCTGTTGGAAGTAAGCGGTAAAATTACAGGCGAGAACCTTTTGGAGTACGCGGCAGCGCAAGTTGACATTATAAGCATGGGAGAGCTGACTCATAGCGTTAAAGCATTAGATATAAGTTTAGAGACCGAGAGATATTAGCCATACTTCTATTATTGCGCTTACAATAAGTATGGCAGCGCAGATTCCTATTAGTATTGCAGTGTTTTTTAGTTCAAACCATCGGCGTTGCAGTAGTCTGCGGGTCAGCCAAATGCCTTCTGCAATTGCAGTTGAATAGGCAGCGAATTCCAGCCAGAACACTGGCGTTAACACTAAGCTTAGCAGTTCTATCCATACGGGATAGCCTTGTACGGAAGCTATAGCCCCAAGTGCAACGCCAGTATTACCCAGTATTATAAATCCTATTATAGGCCCAATTATAGGAACGAACATTACCAAACAGATTAAGAAATTGTTGAAGAAAATATATTCTGTTAAGCTACCATTGGACTTATGTGTATTAAGAGTCGAGTTTAAACTGTTACTTATTGACGTTGCGTCTTGATGGCTAAGTGGAATATAGCTTCCGATAACCGTAACTATGAATGCAAGTATGAAAATTATTATGATTGAATAGATTCTCTTGCGTTTTGATGAAGCATTCGTCCAAAAGGACAAATCAAGTTTCATTGTATACCTTCTTTTTAGTTTTTGAGCTTAATTTTTAAGGCTCGAAATCCTCGTGCACAAGGGTTTAGCGTTTCTAATAATTTAACCTTTGTTAAAACTCTTTCAACATCAACAGCGTAGCCACGTACATCATGCTCAGCCGCTATAAGCGAGTAAAGGTACACGCGGTCTTCTTGCACTATTGGTTGACACATTAAAGGTAAACCCAGCAAAACAAGCTCTTTTTGATCCACCGCTTTTTTGCAAGCGAACAGAATTGCTTCTGCACCAGCCGTTAACTCTGCAATGCGGACGGGAACACTTTCTTTACCAATAGCCAACATGTCCACATCATGGATCCGTTTGATTTCGCCAGCAATTTTTCTAAGTCTTGGCAAAATCTTCAAAATGTTTTGTCGCCCTGTTCTAGACGCGCGCAAGTTCGAAAGCTCAACCGGCGATAACTCCTCAATGGAGATACCGCCAAGCGACAAATCCAAATGCACAACATCAGCCTTCATTTTATCAAGTAAACTTCTGCAAAGCTCAGCTTCATGCACTATCACTTCAAAGCCGCTTTCAACTTCTCTAAAAATTGGTTCAGCTAACCGGAAAGATGGTTCCCTGTACGGTGGATTAACCAGCACTGAAACAGAAGCGACAAGGTACAATGGCTTAAACTGCTGGTCTAATATTGCTGCTGCAGAATCCGCCGATATAACTCTCAAATCTTACACCTAACAATGATAGTAATTAAGTAGAAGAAATTAGGTTTCTTGTTCACAGTTGCCTTTGGATTTTAAGCCTAATGCTAAAAGGTACATTTCAGAGCTTTTAGCCCGGCTCGCCTGAGGCTTCACTATCTTAACTGTTTCAAAAAGATCCTTTACCTTCAGGATAAAGTCGTTGAACATTTCGCCTTCGAAGAGTTTGACAAAAAAGTTTCCTTTGGGCTTAAGTAGGCATTGGGCTATTTCTAATGCTTTGGTTGCTAAGTCGATTTGTCTTGCATGGTCAACTTCCCAAACTCCTGTAATGTTTGGTGCAGCATCAGAAATTACCGCGTCCGCTTCGCGAGGCAGAAAAGAGCGTATTTCCTCAACTATGCCCGGCTCAGTGAAGTCTGCAATTATTGTTCGAATGTATTCTTGAGTGAAGGGGTCAATTGGTTTTAAATCGACGCCTAGAACAAAACCGTTTTTTCCAGTCATTTTTCTTGCGGCTTGAATCCAGCCGCCTGGCGCAGCACCTAAATCGACTACTACGTCGTCTCTTTGTATGAAACCATATTTCGCGTTGGCTTGAACTAGTTTGTATGTGGCTCTGGAGCGGTAGTTTTCTTCTTTGGCTTTTTTGTAGTAGTATTCTCGTTTTCTATCTTGGATCCAAGCTTTCGGCAAGTGAATCATCCTCTTGTGTGCTAGGTGCGCTTGGAATTGCAGGAGTAGCGGTGGCGGATTTTCCTAAACCGAGTATCCAATCGGTAAGTTTTGGGCAGCTTTTAGGCGAAAGCGCGGTTGTTGGGTCGCACCTTTCATTGTCTGGGCAGAGTAGGCATGGGCAGTCAACGATGGTTTCTATTGAGGCTGGAAGCCTTTTCGGGTAAAGCCGATATGTCCATCTGCCTTCTTGCAGTTCTTTTTCTCTGCGGATTAACCCTTTTTCTTCTAGTTTAATGGAGACACGTGAGCCTTCTCGGCTGCTTGCGCCTAGTTCACGCCATAAATCGGATTGAAGCACGCCTTGATAACCAGTGTTTACCACATAATGGAGTGCCTTCTGTTCAAGGTCATTACGTTTAGGCATATAGTATCAATTCCAAATAATGCAATTAGAATATAAGCGTTGAATCCAGATAAAAATATGTATCCGTAGCTGTAGCTGTAGATATATCATCAATTGACCCAGAATTCATAAAGCCTTTAAGTTTTGAGGGGGGAATTAGGTTTTGAGCGATTTGACAGAAAAGACAGAAAAAGACTTGCTGGAATTCGAAAGCGGTAGAAACTGGAAACCTCATTTACCAAGTAAAGACGCCAAACGCATTTTCTTTAGACACTTACAGAAATATTCTCAATATGCTAAAATGAACCCTGACCAATTGATAAATTTCAAGATTGAAGGTTTGAAAGCTGTAGCTACAGAGAAAGAATTTCAAGCTGAAAGACTTGGAGAAAAATATCTGAGAGAGTCGGGAATGACTCAATCGGCACAGTTTGAAGCAAAAAACGCAATTGTTAGTTTTTATAAGCATAATTGGCGAAACCTGAACCCTGAATTTGCTAAAGACGTTGAACCACAAGAAGCCAAAAAGAGAACCCCAAAATTAGAAGATATTCAACTGCTTGAAAGCAAATGCACAACAGCAAGAGATAGGGCTTTGACTTGGTTTTTCCCATCAACCAGTTTCAGGGTAGGAACATTAACCAAGTTGCTGAGAAGTGATTTAAAACCTACAAACGATAAAGAAGTACCTTATTATTTTGAGATTGAGGCTAAACGGCTTAAAGGCGCTGGAATCGGCAAATACAAAGGGATAAAGCAAATTACCTTTGTTCATAGCTTTGCATGGCAGAAATTACAAGATTATTTCGCTGAAGCTAAGCGCAAAGGCTACCATTTAACTGACGATTCACCGCTTTTCATAGCCTATAAAGGTCACTTCAGCAAAGAAGAAAAAAAGTTAGCTGTGAAACCAAAAAAAATCCGAGTCATGACTTCAGGCGCAATCAATCAGGTTTACGATAACGCATCACTTAGCGCATGGAAAGACTTAGAGGCTAAACGGTTTTCTCCACATGATAACCGTGATATGCTACAGAATGCTTTAGAGAATGCCAACGTTAACGCTAACATCATAGCACCAATGTTAGGTCATAAACCTAAGAATGCGGTTGATTTTCATTACTCTGACCACCTATGGCAAGAACTGTTACCAAAATACAAAAGTGCATTGCCTTATCTGATTCCTAAGTCAATTGGAGAATTAGAAGCTAAAGCTGACCAAACGAAAGCAGAAAACGAGAAAAGAATCAAGTTTCTTGAACAGCGACTACTCGACAATGGATTATCGATAAACAAGATGATGACCGACTTCAACCAGTTGAAAGAGACGTTTGATGAAATGCAGAGATTAAAAGCGGAAGAGGAACGCAACAAACCAGAAAAGAAAAAGGTATGGGATTGATTAAACCCCTTTTTTCTTTCTCCGCCATTTAGGAAGTTTGTAACTAAGGAAGACAGCGACACGTGAACCGCAGTCGAAGGTGTAGAGGACGCTACCATTGGATTTGATGGAGAAATATTTGCAGTAGTAACTGCAGAGAATATGGATAAGCTTAAAGAGATATCAACATGGAAAATTCGTAGAATCGCTAATATAATTTCAACGACTACCCAAGTAGTAATTGAATCAAATACAAATGTTACAAATAAAACGCCACCAAATCCGCTTGTTGCAAGTACTGAACGTTTACGCGACATACCAGATGATACGTTTGAAAAACTCATAGAATCGACTATGAAAGCTTATTTTGATTCAACCCAAATTAACGTTGAAGGAATAATCAAGACAACTGGTATGAATGAAGACCTTGTTCAATCAGCAATTATATTTCTAAGAGGCTTAATTTGGAACAACCTTGCTGGTGACCTATCTATTGATAGTTTTCAACGTATCCTTTTGGATGATTATAAGTACCCTCAAACAAAAATAGACATTGTGACACGGCATTTTGAGAGAAACAAGAATGAGCTACGATTTACTCTCATGTTTAGTTTGGTTAAGAACCTCTCTAATAAGTTGGAAGCAACGTCTAAGTCACTTGAATACATGAAAGTGATTGCTTCAAACCTTGAAGAATTAAAAGGATTATATGGGCATGTATTAGACGTGTGTGTTTCAACAAAGGGGAGACGTGACTAAACTTACGGAGCTTTCAAAGGATAAGGAAAATCCTCTTTCAGGAGAGGAACCCAAGAAAAAGAAACTTTGGTGACCAAAATTTGTTCAAGCATTCCCTATAAGCTATGCAGTTTTAAGTTTTTGCGTCTCTTAGCTTTTTTCCTCTCCTCTGCCTTATGAAAAAAACGTTAGCAATCCCATCATGCTCTCGAACAACTACTTTCCTTTTAACAATGCATCCTGAAGATTCACAAATTGAAAAAAAGCCTTTACTATGCTTGCCGATTCTAAAAAAAACTTTATACTTGCCTTCATAAAAAAAATTATCGTCAAGTCTTTCATTTAGAAGTATAGAATTAACATATTCAAGCCAAATTTCCTTCTTACAAACTTTGCAATGATACCTGATTTTTTGGGGAATACCATGTATAGTTCCCATTTTTGTATTTACTCACTATTTATGATGAAACTTCTGTCTCTTTCTTGACTAAGGATTTTTCGGGGTTTCCATCTATTAATTTGAATAACTCTTTAACTTCTTCTGGATTCGTGCCTGTAACTTCTATCTCTTTGTCTCTACTTTTTACCTTTATGTTCCATGTTGATATTGAAATTGTCTTTTCTTTAGGTTTATTCATCTTTTTTCTTTCGATATACGCCATTTTAGCAACTAATATAGCGAATAATCCCAATACCACAGTTAAAACACTAAATATAATGCGTGTTATCGACGTATATTCGGCGGATGTAATCAAGAATGCGCCTGCTAAAGCAAAAAGTCCTAAACAAATTGCGATTAATATTTGAACGTCTGTTTGAATCCTTGTAAATTCTTTTTCGTCTTCATCCATGATTGCATCGTTATACATAAGTTACTTATCAATTTTTAGGCGATAACGGCAAGTTAACATTGAAAAGGCTTAAAAACCGTGCATGTTAAAATTTTATATGGGCGATAAAATGGATGAAAAAGATTTCCTAAAAACCCCTGAAAATCTTACACGGAGATTGCACTTTAGTCTCTCCACATCTCAGGGTAAATAGTAGCGGAAAAATCACAACCGTCAAACAGCATGTGCGTTGCAAAAAAACTAATATTGCCATCGAATCTGAAACTTGCCAAAACCAAACAAGTCCTTAAATAATTAATCAACTGATTAAAAACGCCTAATTCGAGGTTTAATTGATTAATCAACTGATTAAATGTCCGCAATATTTAAATAGTCGTTTTATTTTCGTTGTTTTAACTAAATAACCACAATGAGAAGAGAAAAATGCTAAACCCTACTTTAGACGACTACAATTATGACGACATAGCCCAGATGCCACGCTGGAAAAAAGAGTTAGGATTCAAAGGCGAACATGAA
This sequence comes from Candidatus Bathyarchaeota archaeon, assembly GCA_963785215.1. GTDB lineage: Archaea > Thermoproteota > Bathyarchaeia > Bathyarchaeales > Bathycorpusculaceae > Bathycorpusculum. Next base: position 34,418 of record CAWAUU010000022.1, on the reverse strand, counting down.
GATTATTTAGCCTTCCAAGACGCTGGGTTAAGCGGGTATTTAGTTAAGAATAACCCCATGAACAGCTTTAACGATTGGTGCAAAACAATTCAAAAAGGCTGTGACTTCGTTTTTAAAATAGGCAGAACCATAATCAAAATCGAGTCGTCAAGCATGGGCGCAGATTACAATTACCACGCTGAATACTTCAAAGGCTCACGACTGCCACGACTAACCAATCCCGAATACGAAGCCAAACCACACGGATACAAACGAAACCCCTTCAAAATAATCCGCATATGGCTCGTCAATGGAATCGAACACATGCTAAACCGCGAAAAAGTTCAATATTACACATCCAAGTTCAACGTGCAGTTACTCAACTTAACCGACACTATAACCCTACTACACCAGCACGTCAACACCATCACTAACAGCAACAACAACACTACTAACACTATAATACCCCATATAGCAGTTAGCAGTAACAGCAAGGAACTTAGTGATAAAGCCATACTTATGGAGTTAAAAACAGTAGTTAAGCCGTCAGTAACCATAAACCATCCGTGCCAAGTTGGGCATCCTGACCATGAAGCATGGTTAAGAAGGATGATGGAACGAGCAGAGCAATATAGCCAATAGGCTAACACTTTTTGTAACCAACACTTTTGGTAACTACCACTTTAAAGCACCATTAAAGCCCAGAAGAGAACGTATGGATACTTCTAAACAAGCAACAAAAAGCCACGCCTCTGTTTAAATCAAATCAAGAAAAAAAGATACTACTCCTGATTTTCTGACCACACATTCCGATTTCCTTTCAAGCAACAAAAAGTGTTAAAGAAAAAGACGTTTTTGCCGAATATAGGTTAAGCTCTTGCTCAGCCAACTTGCCAGAACCGATTCTTTAAGCAACTGATTAATTCGTTGAGAATCTTGCGGAAAACGCGGACAAAATAGTTCATAATCCAATCCTTCAAAATTGCCGAAAATCTTAGGGTATGTGCATCCTATGCTTTGGCTTCTTCTTATCAAATCCCACGGAACTCCCCCGCCATTCTCAACCAATCGAAAAACGAAGTGCTAATAGTCCGTCCTCTTTCAAAAAAAATCGAATTTCGCCGACCCTATGCAAAGAAGGGCAATGTCGAGATTGCGGTAAACGGTTTAGGAAACACTAAAAAATCCGTGGCTAAAATCAAATTTTCCCCAAATTTGAGGGTATGTGGCACTTGGGCTTGTTTTGGGCTTGTTTTTGTATTTCTGTTGTGCAATTAGGTTAAAAACTGGATTCAAGGCTAATTTGAGGCAGATTTATATATCGGTTTGCCATTGCTATAAAGATAAACTACGTTAGGAGTAAACCAAAAATGACAACAAACAACGAAAACCACGTCAATGCGCAACAACCACAGAAACCGACCTTAGCGCAAAGATTCAAGAAATGGCTAAACGGGGAAAACTTTAAGCAACCAACAAAAGAAGAAATAAGAGAAGCTGAAGAGTTAGAGCAACAAGCTAAAGAATCGGAAATAGAAGACAGTCAAGGCGACGGATTAATGAGCGAAGGGGATATTATGTTCCCTGAAGAGATTGAGGCTTAAACTATGAGCAACAATCAAAATATAGCCGAAAAGCGAATTATCTACAGTTGCAGAAGTGGATACAAATATGTATCCCTTAAAAAACGTGGAACCCATGAAAAACATGCAGAGCAAGCAGCGAAAAGAGGAAAATTACTGTTTAGGCATAGAATCTTCAGCAGACGATTTCGGCGTTGGAATAGCCGCCTTCAACGGAGAGATACTCGCCAACAAATCCGACAGTTACATACCAGCAGAAGGCGGAATCCACCCTAGAGAAGCAGCAAGGCACCACTCCGAAGTTGCTGATAAAGTGCTAAGTGACGCTTTAAAGGCGTCGGGCGTGAAGCCAAGTGACTTGTCGGTTATTGCGTTTTCTCAGGGTCCAGGTTTAGGTCCATGCTTGCGCACGGGTGCTACTGTTGCCAGGGCTTTGGCGTCGTACCTTGAGGTTCCGCTTGTGGGTATTAACCATTCTGTGGCGCATATTGAGATTGGGAAACTCAAAACTGGCGTTGTTGACCCAGTGACCCTTTACGTTTCAGGCGGTAACACTATGGTAACGGCTTTTGAGGCTGGGCGTTATAGGGTTTTCGGTGAAACCTTAGACATTGCGCTTGGGAACTGTTTGGATGTTTTTGCTCGGGAAGCTGGTCTTAAGCTTCGGAAGGGTTTGGCGCTTGGGGCTGCCGTGGAGCGGTTGGCAGCTAATGGGAAAAGGCTGGTTTCTTTGCCGTATGTTGTGAAGGGCATGGACTTATCCCTTAGCGGCTTATTGACTGCGGCTACAGCTCTTCTGCACAGGGGCGATTGCTGCTTGGAGGATTTGTGTTATAGTCTGCAGGAGAATGCTTTTTCGATGGTTACTGAAGTTACCGAACGAGCGTTGGCGCATACGGAGAAGAAGGAAGTTTTGCTAACAGGCGGGGTAGCAGCAAATAAACGGTTACAATCCATGCTTGCTGTTATCGCGGAGGAGCATGATGCACGGTTCAGCGTGGTTCCGCTTGAGTTTGCAACTGACAACGGCGCCATGATTGCTTGGACAGGCGTTTTAGCTTACAGGCGCGGGTTGGTTACGCCTTTGGATGAGAGCTATGTGAAGCTTCGTTGGCGGGTGGATAAGGTGGATGTGCCATGGATACAATAACCGAGCAAACGCTGTTTAAAAAAGGCGCTGAAGCGAGCCTCTACCTTGCTGATTGGCATAGTCGAAAAGTGGTCGTCAAGGTGCGAGCCCCAAAAAGGTACCGTCCAGAGGCGTTGGATGAGCAGATTCGAAGTTACCGAACAGTGCATGAGCCGCAGCTAATGCATGAAGCGAAAGCAGCAGGGGTGTCGACTCCGCTGATATACCTGATTAACGTTCCTGACGCTTCGATTACGATGGAGTTTGTGGAAGGGCAGCAGATTAAGCAGCTACTGAATAAGGTTCCACAGGGCAAGCGGCAGGAATTATGCCTTAGAATCGGCGAATTAATCGGAAAACTTCACAGACAAGGCTTAATCCACGGCGATCTAACAACATCAAACATGATTTTGAGCCCAGAAGACAAAATTTTCTTTGTTGACTTCGGTTTAGGCGAAAAAAACAGTGAGTTGGAGGCTGAGGGCGTGGATTTGCATTTGATGAAGCGAGCGCTGCAGAGTACGCATTACCAGTTCTGGGAAGAATGCTTCAAAAACGTGCTGTGCGGTTACTCGTCGGTTCTGGGCGCCGAGCAAGCGGAAAAGGTTTATGAGAAAATAAAGGAGATAGAGAGGCGTGGCCGCTATGTCGAGGAAAGAAAACAGTAACCAAAGCTGCAACCTCAATGGCAAAGTTGTGTTTTTTGCTACGGGTAACATTAACAAGTTCAATGAAGCCCGAAGCATCCTAAGCAGTTACGGCTTTGCAGTCGCAATGCTGCGCGTGAAAGGAGATGAGATGCAAAGTGACAGCCTAAAAGAAATCGCAAAAACAAGCGCCGTAAACGCGTTTAAGCGAAGCCGACTGCCAATTTTCGTGGAGGACGCTGGCTTATTTATTGATGCCCTGAGTAGTTTTCCGGGTCCTTATGCGGCTTACGTGTACAAGACAATTCATAACAGCGGCATACTGAGGTTGATGGAGAACGCGACGGATAGGCATGCGAGATTCCAGTCAGTTATAGCGTACTGCGACGAAACCCTTTGTGAGCCAGAGTGTTTTGACGGCGAATCCAGTGGCGAAATAACCAGAACCGAAAGCAAACCGCAGGGAAAATCAGCTTTTGGCTTCGACCCGATTTTTCAGCCCGTTGGAAGCAGTAAAACGTTTGCGGAAATGACTATTGAAGAGAAAAACGGTTTCTCGCATAGAGCAATTGCCATACGCAAATTTGCTGAATGGTACAAAACAAAGCCTTGAATAATTTATCAAATAAATACCTCCAAAACGCAACGGCAAAACGGAACCTGCCAGCATCATTACATAAAATGTTATATCTGCAAAGCAACTTAATGAGAACTATGGGAGCCAAGAATGAGTAAAAAGAAAGGGGCAAGCGGAAACAGGGTAAGTGTACTTGCGGCGTTATTTGCTGTTGTTTTAATTGGATTGGCAAGTCTGGTTTATACTTATTATACACCATTGATAAATTCGAAGGATACTGAAATAGCTGACCAGAGCAATCAAATAGCCAGTTTAAATGCCACAATTTTGAACCTCAACAGTATGATAGCCGCTTTACAGAACCAAATAACTAATTTGCAGGAAAAATACACAGCGAATCTTGTTACTGCACTTGGAGCCAACGAAATCTCAAGCTCTAATAGCTCTGTTCTTTGTCATCTCTACATATCTGGCACAGTTACCGATACCGGTGTTACAACTGCTTATAATGCGGGATTACATGTCAATGGCTACGCAAGCGGCGGCACAGTTCTCATCAACATCACTGTCCCAATTGGTTATGGCACTTATCAAGACGGCTTCAATGCAAATGGAACTGCACTTTCGACAATATATCCAACCCAAATACAAACAGCGGAAATAAGTATATTTCATAATGGAAATCTTGCAAATTGGACTATAACGCCTGTATGGACAAATTCACCCTAAACCTCTTCTTTTATGCCAATAGTAGCCTATTTTTCCGAACACAAAGGCGGAGATCAAAACATTGGTGTCAAAGACTACGTTCATTTAGCGTCCTTCGCACAAGGAATAGTCTTCTTTGTTCTGTAATCTTGGATTTACCTCGTTAATCTCATCGTTAGTCAACTTTCCATGCTTGGCTATTTTTTCGTCTACCCGTTTGTAGAGGTCTTCCAGTTCTTTGGTTACGTTTGGGACTTCGAGTTTTTTCATGATTACCGCGTCTTGGAAGCCATAGATAAGCAGTTTTGTCTTCGGTTATAGTCCTAGCTTCTTGCGTATGCTTTTTGGAATTACCACTTGACCTTTTTCGCTGACCACTGTTATATCTGCTTTTTCAGTCTGCGTCATTTAACTCATCGCACATTATTCTTACTTTCTTACCTTAAAAAGATACTCATAATACATATGCAATTCAATTGCGTCTGGCTTTTAAGACCATAATCGCGCAATCAAATATTTAGCCTGTAACTTAAGTGAAAAATTGAAGTAATAAAGGAGTGGTGAAAATTTAGAACACTCTCATCGAATAATTTTCTTTTTTTTCTTATAGGGATTACTTTTAAATATTGGTGCAGTATGGTTTAGGTGCAGTTTAAGGTGTAAAGATGCCAAAGCAGGAAAAAGGAAAATCCCATTCAATTCGCCCAGTCAGCAGGCGTCCTCCAAGCTGGTGCAAGTATCAGCCTGAAGAAGTAGAATCATTCATAATAAAACTGGCCAAGGAAGGTCATTCAATGAGCAGCATAGGCACTATTCTTAGGGATCAATACGCGATTCCTCTTGTGAAGCCTATAGTTGGCAAAAGCATAAGCGACGTTCTGGAAGGCGCAGGATTAGCTCCATCGTTGCCAGAAGACCTGTCAAACCTTATGAAGAAAGCACAGAGCCTCGCGGTTCACATGGATAAAAACAAGAAGGACCTGCACAACAAACGCAACATGCAAATCATCGAAGCAAGAATCCACAAGCTCTCAAGATACTATAAGCGTGAAGGCGTTTTGGCAAAGAACTGGAAGTACGTAGCTAAAATCGCTTCCGTAACCTAAACACTTCTTTCCTTTAATTTTACCGTTTGCTATTTCGTTTTTGAGTCGCCAGCTTTAAATCTAATCAGAACCTCTTTAGCCAAAGAGTGACCCTGAGCATGGCTGCACAGCAAGACATCCATTGAACGCTTTCTTAGCATCAGCTGCAGAAGCATCAAAAGTAATTTTGGAAACAGTCCAGAAAGACGGCTTTATCCATGTTTTTTCGCATTTGGATGCTGACGGGATTGCAGCGGCAGGCGTAATGGGAAAAACGCTCTATCGCCTCGATGCCAAGTTTCGGATAAGGATCACTCAGCAGCTTGACGAGAAAATCATCGGTGAAATAGTTGCTGATAAGCCGCAACTTGTGATTTTAACGGATTTTGGAAGCGGCTACCTTGACCTGTTAAACGAGAAAATCCCAAACGTTAAGGTTCTAATTCTTGACCACCACCAAATAAACGGCACGTCAACCAATGGGAATTTTGTTCAAGTGAACCCTCACATGTTCGGCATCGACGGCGCAACGGATGTTAGCGGTTCAGGTGTAGCTTACTTTGTGGCTAAAGCAGTGAATCGGGCGAATGTGGATTTGGCGCCTGTCGCGTTGGTTGGCGCTTTGGGCGACATGCAGGATAAGTATGAGCAGAGAAGCCTGTGCTGCTTAAACGAGATAATAGTTGACGATGCCGTGGCTGCGGGCTTGCTTAAAGTTGAAAAAGACTTAACGTTTTTCGGCAGAGAAACCCGGCCAATCCACAGGACATTGGCTACTACGACTAACCCGTTTATTCCAGGCTTAAGCGGAGAAGAAGACAAAGCATTAGCTTTCCTTGCAAGCCTAGACATTCCCATCAAACAAGGCGAAAAGTGGCGGGCACTCCGCGACCTAAACGAAGACGAAAAGAAACGGTTGTGCTCTGCTTTAGCGGACCACTTGTTATCTAAGGGGTTGCATTTGGAAGTTGAGAACCTCATTGGGTACATTTACGTTTTAACCAAAGAAGAACCAAACACAGCGCTGCGGGATGCAAGGGAATTCGCGGTTGTGTTGAACTCGACGGGCCGCATGGACAGACCAAGCCTCGGCATCGCCATCTGCATGGGCGACCGCGGAGCAGCACTTGAAGAATCCAACAAGATACTGGAAGACTACCGCAAAAACATAAACAAGTATCTCGGCTGGGTAATGGAGAAACCTGAACGCATGCGAGAACTCCAAAACATCTACGTCATCTACGGCGAGAACTTCATCAACGAAAAAATCATCGGCACCGTCTCCTCAATAATCGTCTCAGGACTCGCCAACAACGAAAAACCGCTCATAGCATTCGCCAACGTTGAAAAAGAGCAAGCGGCTAAATTTTCGGCAAGAACAACCGAGGCAGCAATCCGCAAAGGCGTAAACTTAGGCACCGTTATGCGGTTAGCTTCTGAAGCGCACGGCGGCAAAGGCGGAGGACACAACATAGCTGCAGGCGCACAGGTGCCCTTGGATAAGATTGACGAGTTCGTTAAAACCGTGGATGAATTGGTTGGCAAACAGTTGAGGGGCGAAAAAGTTGGAAGCGACAGTAACGCTTGAGTACGCTGACGCAAAGATTGCAGAGGCAGTTGCCAACGCGGTTTCTCCAGACAACTTCAAAACGCCAATTGGACTCCAAGTTAAAACAGTGAGGGAACAAAGCAAAGTGGTAACCCAGATTCAATGTGAAGGTAAACTCGCCACTTTCACCGCCACAATTGACGACCTACTTTTCAGTGCGTCTACAGCAGAAAAAACGCTTCACACGATACACAAAATGAAATAACTCACCAAAGAGCTTACGCCCATTTGGAGCATATCCTTCAAGTCTGACGCCCTGTCTTCTGTAAACAACAGCTTTAACCAAAAAACTCTATAAGGCTGGAATGACGCCATTAAAAATGCTACTGCATGTTAAATTAACAATAAAACATCTTTATATCAATGTAAAAAACACCCAATTCATGTTGAAAAGCGCAGCCATTAATTCCATGCACATCCATGTTGAAACATATTTGAAGCATATTAGAAGCATCTAGTAGACCGGGAAGGTAGGCTGAGCACACACAAATAGCCTAAGACAAAAAACCAGAGAGCTAAATACCTACAAAAAAGTGTAGAAGCTCGCGGTTTTGTCTGCTTCTTAACTTAAGCTCTAAATACACCGTGACTTACTGTAAAGTAAATAAATAAGCGAACACAACATTAACGAAACTTGGACTTGGTGAATTCAGTGAAACGAACCCATGCAGTATTCATGATTGCGGTTTCCTTGTTACTAGTTTCCCTCTCGATTGTTTTACCTTCGCGGAGGGGTTTTTGCTCAAACCACTGGTTACAGCATCACCCAGGTTGATCATCAGGTTACCGTGATGTATTCTGGACAAGTAGTTATTCAAGATACAATTCATGTTTCTGGGCAAGTAACTAATGGCTTTTTGATTGGGATGCCCTTTACGTACAGCGCATGACATCCTCAAAGCTGTAGCTTACGACTCAAACAACGTTTACCAAGTAACCTTAGGAGTCCAATTAGGTAACCAAAGCGGGTTTTACGGTGCAGAAGTAAATTTCAACGGCGCAATCACCAAGCGTTTTCACAGTAGCATTTGTTCTATCCAGTAGTCTTCTTACCCAAGTAGACGCCAACGATTACACGCTTAATTTTCCAGCTTACCCATGCCTAACACAAAATGTCGGCTGTCTGCAACGTAACCGTAATTCTTCCAAGCACGCCCAATGCATAACCATCACTAAAAGCGACGGAGTAGTAAACTCAGAAAACTATGTCGCCCAAAACTTGCCGGCATACACTTATTCTCCTGCGTCTGCGGCTATTCAAATATACAACGGATCCATACAGTTAACCGATATAAGCCAGCTAAACCGCCAAATAACAATTGACCCAACTGGCAAAGTAACCGCTTCAGACAGTTACAACATCATAAACAACTCGACATTTGCAATGACGACTTTTATTTTGGATTTACCGAGCAATGCCGCAAACATTGTAGTGAAAGATGAAAGTGGCACGACTATTAACAACAAGCACCAGCGCTACAAGCATAGACATTTTGCTGGCAAATGCCACTTTGACAACATCCCTAGCAAGCGGTCAATCCACCACCATCACAGCTAGCTACAATTTACCAAGCGCAACCATTAAAGGATCCCAATACACCCTGAGTAACTTCGAGCTTTTCCCAGATTTCAACTATTACGTTAATCAGGCAAGTTTCACTTTTAACCCGCCGCAAGGAGCAACGATTATAACGCCTCAATTATCATCCCTTGATTCCTCCAGTACCTTAACAAGAAATACCTTCCAAGACACTCTTACAATAACGAGAGATCGGCATAAGCTTCGTTGATTACAGCCTGCCAGAAGGCAATACTTTGCAATTATCGTATAATTACAATCCAGTTTGGGTTTCTTTTTTACCCACTTTGTGGGTTTCACTTGCAGCAGTGATCGGATGTATAGGCGCTGTGGTCTATAAGAAGCGCAAACCAAGCGAAAAAGAACCAATTAAAACCCGAAGAGAAAAGTTATCAACTCCAAAACCAACCAAGCAACAGCCATCCCGAACAAGTGAAAAGTGGTGAGCCCGTGGCTAGTCAACGTATTACTCCGGAAAACCTCAGGGAATTCACCGAAGCTTATGAAGACAAAAAACGGTTAAATGCAGAAATAAGATCGTTGGATGCAAGAGCACAGAAAGGAAAGATTCCAAGACGCCAATACAAAGTTCAACGCAGAGCCATAGAGATCCGTTTAGAAACACTTACAAGAAATACAAGCAGATTAAAAGAAGCATTCCGAAGCTCAGGCAGTGCTTACGCAGATTTAATTAAACAACTTGACTCTGCTGAAGCAGACTTAACCGAGGCTGACGAATAACATCAAAAACCTTGAATCCCAACAAAGTAAAGGCGAAATTTCAATAGAAGACTTACAAGAAAAACATTGCAGACGACCAGAAACGCAGAGACAAAGCAGAATCAGCAATAAACGGAATACTGCTAAGACTACGTGAAAAAGCTCGCTAAAAAACCTAAACCCTTTTATTTTACGCCACTAGCTTTTCAATAAAAATCAGAGGTAAACAAAATGGTAAAAATAGTTGTTGATCCCAAATGCACCGGATGCGAAACATGCGTGAACACTTGCCCTGTAGGCGTCTATGAAATCAAAGAAGGCAAATCTATCGCCAACCAAAGTAAGCGAATGCTTAGTCTGCAGAGCATGTGAAGCTCAATGCCCTGAAGGTGCAATTCAGGTAATCGAGTAAATTTAAGTTTATATTGAATTGCGCGTGTATCTCTCAATCGATAGCTGGGAGATTATTCCCTTCTTTATTGCTAATATTTTCCTTTTAAATTTCAGAATAAGTGGATAGAGGCTTCAAAAGGAAGTTTATTTGTTTACGTTTCCCGTTTTCATGTTAACTGGGAATGTTTTTTCTAATCTTCAATATTTCTTAAAAATCTCATAATTTTTGCAATTTGCTCTATCGTAGCATAGTCGATTTTTTGTTCTTCTTCTATATTTTTGAGCGGAATAACGTTTGCCATATACAAAGTATTGGTTGCTTTTGTTATAACGATTATGTTGGCAGATACTTCGAACTTCGAAGTAGGAGGAAAGCCGTGGCTAAGTATTTTAACTTTTTTATGTGTTTTTTGTGCAGGTTAGCAAAGCGAAATTGCCTTTTATTTTGATTTTTTCTTGATTTTTGTCAGTGCGTTGAGGAATCAGTCATTTATGATGGAAATTGCTTCGATTTTACACGTAAAAGTTATATGTTAAAGATGATGTTCACTTTGCCTTATGGCAGATAAAATTCACTGCGCGCACATACTTGTCAAGACAGAAACAGAAGCAAAAAACATCAAAGCTCGACTTGACAAAGGTGAAAAATTCGGCGCCATCGCCAAAAACGTTTCTCTATGTCCATCTGCAAAGAACAGTGGAGACCTTGGCACTTTTACAAGGGGCAAGATGGTTAAGGAGTTTGAGAAAGCCGCTTTCGAGCTTGAGAAAGGTCAAACTTCTGGTCCTGTAAAGACACAGTTTGGGTACCACATAATTAAACGGTTAGAATAACCATCGCACGTTACATTGCTTCTTACAAGTTTTTGCTTGCTAAAGGTTTGGTTTTGAATTTAGCAATATCTGCATCATAGTCCAAAAACCAAATATAACAATCCGCTGGCCATGGCTATTATTCCAAGCGCGGTTATCAGGTAAATTATTTTTGACTTTCCAGCGATTTTGATAAGAAAGTCAATCAAGAACAAACTTACAATCGTGGCAACTATAATTGCCACGGCGAGGCCTACCAACCCAATTCCAGCAACTGCAGCGTCAACATTCGACTTGGAGGCGACAAGACTTAGCCCGAAAGCCCCGAGTGACGCGAAAATGCCTGCAAGAAACGATAATCTAAAAGCCTCATCCGGCTCAACATCCAGCAGCAGCATTGCGCTCGTCGTGGTCCCTGACCTGCTGACCCCGGGCAAAGCTGATATTCCCTGCACGATTCCTATTAACATGTAATCCCTGAGTGATAAGTTTTCCAGTTTCCTTGAGTTAATTCCTTTTTCCCGTTTCTTCCTAGAGTATCGTATGAGCGCGGCGTCTGCTATGAGGACAAGCCCCACTATGAGCATGGGTATGCCTAATGCGATTCCGCTTATGGAGTCGGCGACGAGGTAGAGTGGAACGGCTATTATGCCAGTTATTAACGTGACGACTACAACGTAGATGAGGAGTTTTCTGTGCACCTTATTTTTCGAACCCAGCAGTACCTGTATCATTTCGAGTTAGGTCTTTTCTGAAGTATACTACTGCGGCGATTATCGTGCCTATCTCCATGAACAGGCCAAAAGTGTATGCTTGCTGGAATGTGAGCTTGAGGAGATACGTTGAGGAAACGATAATTTGTGTTTTGCTGCTTATGGGCAGCCACTCAGAAATGCCCTGGATTATTCCTATTATCGCTGCGTAAATCAAATGGAGAATAGCAGACAAGCGTTTTCAGCCATGTGTGAAAAGCCCAGAACAGCTATAAAGATTTTCATTCGCTATTTCCCCTTTGCATGTTAAAGTCGCGTCATGTCGCCAAACGCGGTATCCGAACTGCCCCATCCATTCGGTCAAACAAGCATGCACCGTCTACAGAAATAACAGTAACGTTAGGAAGTGACTTTACAGTTAATTTCTAAGCTTTTGAATGAATTAATTGTTGATTTCGCTCGATTGCTATTTGTTTTTTGTTGCGGCTATTGCTGGAGTTTTTGTTGTGGTGGATGGTTTGTTTGGTTAACTGTTTTCCTGCTTGTGATGGGTTAAAGATATATCTTTTTTAGACACATTTATATGGATAAGCAACCAAACATTCAAAGAGAAAGTTATGACAAAAGTACGCGACCCTGTATGCGGTATGGATGTTGATACAGAAACAGCCATAAGCCGCCAAAATAGGCGACCGAACCTACTACTTCTGCAGCCAACAATGCGCTCGACGTATACACTGCACCAGAACGCGAACTAAAAGCGATGCAGCGAAGAGTAGCAGTCACCTTGATAGGCGTAATCGCAGCTCTTGGGCTTAAAGTGCTTGCGCTTTTCGGTTTGATAGCGACGATAATGTATTTTGACGTAGCGGGTGGACTTCAGAGTTTTCGACCTTGCAATATTCGCTGTGTCAACACCTATCGTGTGGATAGCAGGCTATCAGGATATACAAGGGAGCATACCTGTCGCTTAGAAACCGCAACGTAAACATGGATGTTCTAGTCACTGTCGGTGTCTTAGCAGGCTGGACATACGGAGTCATAACTCTGTTTTTCCTGCCTGCTGCCCAAGCTCAAGCAGGCTCAGGTTACCTGGAAATAGCCATCGGCATCTTGGCCTTTGTTCTGCTGGGTAAATACATCGAAGAATTAATTCGACGCCGTTCCGCCGCATCAATACGAAAACTGCTCGAACTTCAACCAACCATGGCCAGAGTCGTCAGAGACGGAAAAGAAACCGACATGCCGATAGAAGAAGTGCAAGTAGGCGACACAATTATAGTTAAACCAGGCGAAAAAATCCCGATCGACGGCACAGTAACCGCAGGATACTCGTCAGTAGACGAAAAACTCCTCACGGGCGAAAGTATCCCCGTCGAGAAAACTGTCGGAAGCGAAGTCATCGGCGCCACAATCAACAAAACTGGGCTCTTAACAATAAAAGCCACACGAAGTCGGCGACGAAACCGCCCTGTCACAAATAGTTCATCTTGTTGAAGAAGCCCAGGCTTCAAGCGCTCCAGTACAAAGGTTTGCTGACCGTGTCGTCAGATGGTTTGTTCCCATGATATTCGACCGTTGCAACCATCTCATTTGGCTTCTGGTACGTAACAAGCGGCTTCAATTTCGCAACATCATTCTTAGTCCTGCTGGCTGTGCTGTTAATCTCTTGTCCATGTGCTTTAGGCATAGCCACTCCGACAGCCATTCTTGCAGGTGTCGGAAAAGGCGCCGAATACGGCGTATTGCTCCGTAGCGGAGAATATGTTGAAAAAGCGAGAAAACTCACGACAGTTGTGTTCGACAAAACCGGCACGTTGACAAAGGGGGAACCGAGCGTAACCGACATCAAAACCTACAATGCCTACACAGAGCAAAGCGTTCTTCAGTATGCAGGTGGCGCTGAGAAAGGTTCAGAACATCCCTTGGCAGAAGCAATACTTGCCAAAGCCGAAGCTGACAAAGTAAACATTCTTCAATCCGACAGTTTTGAAGCTTTACCCGGCAGAGGCGTTCAATGCATTGTCGGCGGCAAAGCGGTTTTGCTTGGGAACCGCAAGTTAATGGAGGAACAAAACGTTTCCATCAGCGAGTTAGAGGCTGACCTTGCATCGCTGGAAGCGCAGGGAAAAACCGTCATGATACTTTCCGTTGATGGCTGTGCTGCTGGGTTAATTGCAGCTATGGATACTCCAAAAGAGAGCGCTTCCGAAGCCATAGAGCAACTCAAGGGCATGAATTTGGAAGTTGCAATGCTGACTGGAGATAACGAACGAACCGCCAAAGCTATAGCCCAACAGTTAGGAATAACTCAGGTTATTGCGAATGTTCTGCCATGGCAAAAGGTCAGATGTCATCAAAAAGTTGCAGAGTGAAGGAAAAATTGTAGCTATGGTTGGTGACGGAATCAACGACGCGCCTGCATTGGCACAGGCAGATATTGGTATTGCGATTGGAAGCGGAACCGACATTGCCAAAGAAACAGGCGGCATAGTGCTCATAAGAGATGACTTGCGAGACGTAGCTTTAGGTGTTGAGCTAAGCAAGAAAACGATGCGGAAAATCGATACTAACCTGTTCTGGGCTTTCGGTTATAATGTAGTTATGATTCCAATTGCAGCTGCGGGCTTACTGAACCCAATGTATGCGGCTGGGGCAATGGCGATAAGCAGTCTAACGGTAGTCAGCAACTCGGCACTTTTGAAGCTGGCTAAGTTTAAATCAAACAAAGTAAATAAATAAAATGTCTAATGTGAGGTGAAAATGATTATGGCTAAAGATCCTGTTTGCGGCATGATGGTTGACGAGAAAAAAGCAAAATTCAAATCCGACTACAACGGCAAAACTTTCTATTTCTGCGCCGCCTCCTGCAAAACCACTTTTGACAAAGACCCAGCAAAATTCGCTGGCGTCTCTGGAAAGCCTGGACATAGTTGCAGTTGCGGAGGACACTAAACCTTTAGTGTCAAGTTTCTAACTGCCATTTAAGCAATTTTCACTTTGCCTTTGACTACTCATTAACTGCTCCCTTTTCTAGAACGCGCCCAACAGCACATGTTCCGCAAACAGGTCCTCATTGAATGCTCCAACAAACTCTATTTTCTCATTAATAACTATCTTCGGCACGCCAATTACATTGTACTTCATGGCTAAATCTGGAAACTCGCTGGTTTCTATCACGTCCGCTTTCACCAAGTCGCTTTCGATAGCCAATTTATGTGCAACCGCCGCTGCAGCAGGACAATGGGGGCAGGTTAGTGTAACGAAGACCTGAATGTGAACTGGAGATTTGACCTCTTTTAGAATTGACTTAGTGTTGTCTGAAAGGTCAGTTTTGCCTTTTGAAACGTTAATAATTGCTTCAATTAAAGTTTGAAGCTCATACCCGTATGGTATACCATAAATTCGCACGCCATAATCTTTTTTGCCTATTATGGCTATGGCTGGAATTTTATCGATGCCGTATTCTTTGGCTTTTGCGGCGTCAGCGACAAAATCATGTATCTCCGCTGTTATCTTGCCATTGAGAGTTGCTAAGTCTTGCACTAGTTGTCTTGTATCAGAGCAGAATCGGCACTCAATCTCTTGGGTAAACATGACAATTTTAACTGGGTCGACTAGTTTCTCCTTAAAATCATTTTTAAGCAATTCTTTCTTGTCATCAGGAATCAAACTCATAAAACCTACGCCTTCATACACGTCTTACCATTTTTTTTGTTTGGGCAATAGAAAGTAAGCTGACACAAACATATATTGATTTATTTTAAAACTATGGAATAAGCTGATTGACGCGAGAGGATACCTCTTTTTGCTAGTTGAACAGCCAAGCAAAAAATAGACCCCTTAACACCTAAGTTGCTCTGCCCATGACTACGAATTGTGACTCAATTGAGTTGGCTACGGCACCATATTGCTGTTCAAAAAATCATAAACGCAATCCATATAAACACTCACAACAATCAAAACTTAATTTTTATAACTCTAAAATTGGAGCGGACAAATCTTTGACTACAAAAATTGTTGTAAACGCCAAGTTAATTGAAGGCTTCCAAATAGCCCTTGACGATAACGAAGCGCACAGTTACATAGTGGACCTTGCACCTGACCTGGGAACAGGGCTTGGGGCTACATCCCTTGAACTTTGCGTCATGAGCCACGCAGGCTGTTATGCCACAATCTGTGCCTTGACAGCTAAGAAGATGCGTTTAGAACTCCAAGGGTTAAAGGTTAAGGTTGAAGCTGTAAAATCGGATGAAACAGGAACCATAGCTGAGGAAACTTTTGATATACAAATTAAAACCGATGCGCCGCAGGATAGAATTGAAAGGCTGCATAAGTTAACGCTTGAAAATTGCCCTGTAGGAATCCTTTTTGAGAAGGCTGGCGTTAAAATAAGTTATAGAGTCAACGCGACAAAGGAGTAAAGATAGATGGTTAATGTTGTTTTGAAGGAAGGCGTAAACTGGGTTGGAGTTATTGATTGGAACATACGAGATTTTCACGGCTATGTTACCAGTCGAGGAAGCACATACAATTCATATTTGATTTCAGATGAAAAGATAGCACTCGTGGACACGGTCAAAAGCAACTTTTGCAATGAGCTTATCGAGAACATCTCGGAGTTAACAGGTCTTGAAAAAATTGAATACATAATAGTTAATCATGTGGAAATGGACCATTCAAGCAGCTTGCCGATGATTGCTAAGCTTGCGAAAAACGCAAAGATAATTTCTTCTCAAAGAGGAAAAGACGCCTTAATCGAGCATTATGGGGCAGACTTCAACGTGGTTGAAACTGTTAAAAGTGGCGATGAACTGAAGCTGGGCAAGCGTACTTTGCGGTTTATTGAGGCACCTATGCTGCATTGGCCTGACAGCATGTTCACCTACATAGTTGAAGACAAAATCCTCATGCCTAATGATGCTTTTGGGCAGCACTTTGCAGGCTCCAGGCGCTTTGACGATGAGGTTGATGAGTGCGAGCTTATGGAAGAAGCCAAAACGTATTATGCCAATATTTTGATGCCTTTTGCGCCGCTGATAACAAGAAAGATTCAGGAAATTGTCCAAATGGGAATTCCTATCGACATTATTGCACCAAGTCACGGCATAATTTGGCGAAAAGACCCATCAAAGATAATTAATGCTTACTTGAACTGGAGCTCCGGTGCAGCTAAACAGAAGGCGGTTGTGGTTTTTGATACCATGTGGGGCAGCACAGACAAAATGGCAAGAGCAATAGCAGACGGCATAACCAGCGGAGGCATCGAAGTTAAGCTTCTCAAGCTTCGAGCCACAGACAACACCGACGTAGTGACAGAGATTCTCGACGCAAAAGCGGTGGTTGTGGGTTCGCCAGCGCTGAACAATCAGATGTTTCCCAGTTTAGGCTCGTTTTTAACGTACATAACTGGTTTGAAGCCTAAAGGTAAACTTTGGTGTTTCTTTGGCTCTTACGGCTGGGGCGGCGGCGCAGTCAGAGACATGGTTGAAATGGCAAAAAAAGCTGGCTTTGAAGTGCATGAACCAAGCATTGAAATAAAATATGTTCCAGACAATGAAGACTTGAAAAAATGTTTTGATTTTGGGCAGAAAATAGCCCAAAAAATCAAACCTTAACTTTTTTATGTTATTTTCATGAATTTCTCTTTTGGCGTTGCACAGATTGGGCACTTGTCAGGTGCTGAGCCTTCAAATGTGTTTCCGCAGACGGGGCACACGTAATAGTCCGCTTTGGCAGGCTGTGTTTTTTTCTTTAATGCGTCGAGCGCTTTCTGGTATAAGCCTGCATGGATTTGCTCCACTTTGTTTGCGAACTCAAAGCTCATTTCAGCGTGTTTATTTCCTTCCTTCTTGGCGTCAGCTATGAATTCGGGGTACATTGTTTTGAACTCGTATGTTTCACCTGATACGGCTGTGCCAAGGTTGTCAGAGGTTGATTTTATCTGCCCCAGTACTTGCAGGTGGTTTAGGGCGTGGACTGTTTCTGCTTCAGCCGCAGCTTTAAACAGCTTAGCAACTTGAGGGAAGCCTTCTTCCTCTGCCTTCTTAGCGAAAGCCAAATACAATCTGTTAGCTTGGGATTCGCCTGCGAAAGCAGCCTTTAAGTTTTCATCAGTTTTAGTCATAAAATTCACCGGAAATAGTTAATCAAAAGCAGGTAATAAGCTATACTAACGCTATGCAGGTCTGGCTTTTTTTTAAGAATAACCTAAATGAGCCTAAAACTTCTAATCTCATCGCTTAGCTAATTAAGGCAGGTTACGCTTGCGAAAATATTTTTGACCTGTTCAGCGCCTGTTTCATCGTTATTTTGTTGAATAGAGCTTGTTTTTAGCTGTTCTTTTACGTCACGCATCTTCATTGTTACTAGGCACTCAAGTTCATGGTTATACATCAGTGTTAATGGGTTAAAGCCCAGAAACGCGGTTTAATCCCTGTTTAAATCGGCTAAATGTTTAGCTCTCATTACGCATCTAGGCAAAGTATATTAGTTGTTTTTTCCTTTGGTTTGTTTGATTTTTGGTGAATTTTATGGAGAAAGTAAAATCGTTTAGTCTACCAAAACTACCATACGACTATAATGCTCTTGCACCCTACATTTCGGAGCAGCAACTAAAACTCCACCACGACAAGCACCATCAAGCATACGTAAACGGCGCAAACGCAGCTTTTGAAAAACTCGACAAGGCACGCAGCGAAAACGCTGACCTCGACATGAAAGCCATGCTGAAAGAGTTATCCTTCAACATTGGAGGACACCTCTTGCACACTGCATTCTGGGAAAACATGGCGCCAGCAAGCAAAGGCGGAGGAAAACCAGGCGGAGCCGTAGCCGACATGATTGATATGGGCTTTGGAAGTTTCGAGAGGTTCAAAAAGGAATTCACGATGGCTGCTACAAGCGTTGAAGGTTCAGGATGGGCTGCCTTAGCCGTGCATCCATGCATCGGAAGACCGCTGATAATGCAAATCGAAAAGCACAACGTTAACGTTTACCCAACATTCAACATCTTGATGGTTTTGGACGTTTGGGAACACGCTTACTACCTTGACTACAAGAACGAGCGGCCAAAGTTCGTTGAAGCCTTCTGGAACATCGTTAACTGGGACAAAGTTAACAAAAACCTTAGCCTCGTAAAGTAAGCCATTGCTTACTTTTTTCTTTAGCTTACGCTTTGTTTTTTTTGATTAATTTATAAAAATAGAAGCGCCTAAAAATTAGCGCTTGCCTTTATGGTGGTGGCGTTATTTTTATCGCTGCCGCGGGGCATTGCATTTCGCAGGCCAAGCATTGTATGCAGTCTTTTTCGCGGGCAGGGTCAGATTTTCTTTCAGAAAGCGGATGCCCAGGAGATTCAGCCCAATCATACAGTGAAACGGGGCAAACGTCTATGCATACTCCGTCTCCGATGCAGGAATCCCAGTCTACAGCGCTGGTTGTTCCATGAATTCCCAGTTTCTGCGGGGCTTCGACTGGTCCCCAAACTTTATGTCCGTTATGTTCGCCGACAACTTGGCGTTTTGTTTGAAAATCAGGGTCTATTGGCATAAAAATTCACCTTATTAAATTCAGAAAACCCTGAATATTAGGTTTTCTACATATAGAGTTCTTCCACAAAGCATTTGGGGGATAACTATCCTATTATTTAGGTGGTTTGAATGGTTCAATACTGCTTGCCCATTGGGATGAGATACGCCACTCTTGAAGAAAGAAAACAATTCTACAGCTCCGAATTTAACCTTGAAAAAGCTGCCCAATGGTTCGGCAGTCAAAGCGGCAAAGTAAAGTTTGCAGTAATCATAGGCAGGCACACAAAAATTTACCCCGAAAAATACAAGGAAGACGCTTCAACCACCATAATAATCGATGAGTATTCAGGCTTAGAGGACGTGAAAGGGCAAATAATTGAGTTTTTGCCTGAAGCAGTATACTATGACCGAAACGTCTATGATGAAAACGACCACAAGATCGGTCAAGAGCTCGCTTTCGATCTTGACCCAGAAAACATAACCTGCCCAATCCACGGCACCTTAGCAGATAAAATGAAGCGACAGCAAGGGTTGAGTTTCTGCGAATTAGAACTGGAAATGGTTAAGCAGGAAACAATACGCCTCTATGAATATCTTGCAACTCTTTTTTCGCAGGTCAGGGCTGTTTATTCTGGCAGAGGCTTCCACCTTCACATATTAGACCAACAAGCCTACCTGTTAAATACCAAAGAGAGGCTTGACCTTGCACAACAAGTAAAAAGCGCTGGGTTTCACATTGACGAATGGGTGACTTCTGGTGAAATGCGTTTGATTCGGCTTCCATACAGCTTAAACGGTTTAGTGTCAAGGATTGTGTTACCACTAACAAAAGGTGAAATGGAAAGCTTCGACGCTATCCATGACGAAAGGTGTCTGCCAAAATTCCTGAGCAAAAAGCTTATTTTTTAACTTGTTTGGCTTTTTTCTCGTTTTTGGCATAGTAGGCTTTCTTTTTCTTTTCTTCTTCTGCTTTTGTTGGTTTGGTTGTTTTTGCCATGAAAATCCTCAATTAAAGTTACCCATAACTTGCATAAAAGATTTTCCAACCACAAAAATAATAGTTGAAATGTTTATCTGTCATTCAATATTTCACTTAACTACGTGAGGCTTTGTTATGGAGCGATTCGATGTAATCGTTATTGGTTCAGGCTCTGGAATGCTTGTTGCTTCAGCGGCAATTGACCAGGGTTTCAGGACAGCACTTGTTGAGCATGGAAAAATGGGCGGCACATGCATAAACGTAGGTTGCGTTCCCTCCAAAATGCTGATTTACCCAACCGACGTTATCGCCGCAATTAAAGAGTCAAGGAAACTGGGCGTCCACGCAACCGTAGATTCAGTTGATTTCAACAATATCATGAATAGGATGCATACGCTGGTTAACCATGATTCAGGGCATCAGGCACAAGCGGTTGAAGCCACTCCTAACCTTACATGGTTTAAGGAAGCAGGAGAGTTCATCTCGGATTACACCATGCAGGTCGGCGCACACACAATTTCGGCGGAAATGATTTTTATTGTTTCAGGCGCACGTACAGCAATACCGCCAATCAAGGGTATAGAAAACATAGGTTACCTGACAAGTGACACGGTCTTAGAACTGCAAACGCCGCCCAAAAGCATACTAATCGTTGGCGGAGGCTACGTTGGCATGGAGTACGGGCACTTCTTCTCAGGCATCGGCACAAAAACCACCATACTACAGAGACCAGACCGAGTGGTGCCTGAAGAGGAACCAGAAATCTCTGAGTTGTTAAAGAAGGAAATGCAACAGCGAATGGAAATATACACTGGCTTTGAGGTTACTGAAGCCAAACAAGAAGGCCAGCTAAAAAAGCTTATTGCAAAAAACCGCCAAGACGGCAGCCAACACGAGTTCTCCGCCGAGTCAGTGATGATTGCAACAGGCAGAGCATCCAACGCTGAAATATTGAAACCGGAAAAAACAGGCGTAGAACTAGACGAGCTCGGGTTCATAAAAGTTGATGAGTACCTTGAAACGAGCAAAAAGAACATTTGGGCTTTCGGCGACGCAATTGGCATCCAAATGTTTAAACATGTGGCCAATTATGAGGCAGGTATAGTTTGGCATAACGCAGTTCATGATCATAAGGTTAAAATGAATTTTTCAGCGGCGCCTCACGCAGTTTTTAGTCATCCGCAAGTTGCCTCAGTCGGCTTAACAGAAAAGCAAGCTAAAGAGCAATATCACGATATCCTCGTGGGACAAGCCCCTTACAGTGAAACAGCCATGGGTACGGCTATGGGATTTCCTGAAGGCTTCGTGAAAGTGGTGGTTGAAAAAGAAACAGGCAAAATCCTTGGCGCCCACATAATCGGCCCTGAAGCTTCAATCCTCATTCAAGAAATCATCAATGCCATGGTATCCGAAACGGGAAGTTTTGCACCTATCGCACAAGCCATGCACATCCATCCTGCCATGTCAGAGGTGGTACAAAACGCTTTTGGCAACCTTACACCAGCATAACTATGTTAAATGTGCCGTAAAACTGTCATCCTTCTACCAATGTAAACAGTTATATTCGGCTTAAACCAAAGTTTAGGTGTGAGAACATGCAATTCTCAAAAGTTTCTGGTACAAAAAACAACCACAAGGTTACTTTATACGCTTTAAGCACTTGCGTTTGGTGCAAGTTGACCAAGGAGTATCTAAACGAGAACAATGTCGAATACGAATACATCTATGTTGATTTATGTGACGAAGACGATAAGCAGAAAATTCGTGACATAATCCAGAGCAAAGTTGGAAGTCTTATTTATCCCACCACGATTGTCGATGATAAAGTTGTGATTACTGGTTTTCGCAAAGACAAACTCAAGGAGGCACTTGAACTTTGATCACAATCGAGGAGGTTCGCAGAAGAGCTGAAGCTGACGCTAAAACCTTCGGGTACTATCTAACTCCTCAACCTGAACTTCTACAGGGCTTCCTTGAAGGGTTAAAAACAAACGAAGACCGCTACGGTTACCCTTCATGCCCATGCAGGCTTGCCTCAGGCATATTCGAATATGACCGAGACATAATTTGCCCCTGCGACTATCGAGATCCAGACGTCGCCCAATATGGCGCCTGCTACTGCAGACTTTATGTTGACAAACAAGTTTACGAAAGCCAAAACTTACCTGAAGTTCCCGAGCGGAGACCAGTCGAAAAGCAAGCAAGAGCCTACGGAACCGGAACGCAAACAGCCGCCGCTAAACAAGCACACGCTCAAGGAGGGCAAGAAAAACCGCCAGCACAAGCGGGAAAAACGCAATCGGGGGTTAAAAAGAAGTTATGGTATTGCAAACAATGCGGATATGTAGTGTTTAGGGAAGACCCACCGTACATTTGCCCGATATGCAAGGCTAAAAGGGAAATGTTTGCTGAAATTGAGAGCACTGTTGAATTTAAGGGTTGAATTTATTGTTGGATTTCAACCTCGATTTTTTTCCAGTCTTCTTTTATTCCTCGAAGGGAAGTCACGGCGCCTGTTATTGTTCCGCTTAAGATTTTCTCAACAAATTCGTTTAGTGGTATTTCTTTTCCATCAACTTTTAGTTTCAAGCTCAAACTTGCTCACCTAGAATATTGGTTAGTGTGATGTGATGGGTAAAAAGTTTGTGCAGACAACAGAAGCTTAGAAGTTGAAAAATCAGGAATTCTTTTTACATTCTTGTTGTGCCGGGTTTAACTGTAACTCTGAGCTTAGTTAAGTTCTCTTTTATCTCTGCCTTAACACCCATAGCCGCAAAGTATTCTTCAAGGAATATTCTGATGAAATCTTTCGAAACTTCCGAGACCAAAACTAATGTGTAGTCGTTTGGAGCGTTCTTTGTTAAACGGTAAAAGTTGCAAGCCTCAAGCCTGACCAGCATTTCTTCTGGTGAATGCACCTTTGTTTTCAGCTGTTCCCAATGAGCTCGAGCTACTTCCTTATGCTCACTCCAAAACTTTTCCTGCTCAGGAGATGAAGCGATTAAGCGCAAGAACATCAGCCAATGATCAACATCTATGATGACGTGTTCACCGTTAAGAAGCATATCGCTATAAGCCAGAATTTTTTTCTTGATTGCTGGGTCTTCGAGAGCCTTGTTTTCGTTGTAGAATTTTAGGGCACGACGCATAACTTCGCTTTGTGATACTTGGGCTTCGGTGCTTATTTTTTCTAGTAAGTCGGCTGTTGTTTTGTCAAATGCAACGGTTATTCTTGTCGGGTTAACCATCTTCTGCCACTTTACACTATATTAACATATTTTCAGATTATTGGAAATTATATAAACATTGCGCAATAACAATCAGATAAATGTTTGCAAATTTGAAGTATGCAACTATATTATTAAACAAATGTTAAAACGATTATCTATCGAAGCAAACTTTTATTTCCCCACCAGTCCACTACATTAACAGGCATACTTCTAAGGAGAACGCTAAATGAAAAGACCAGAAATATACCTTGAACCCAAACAGAGAGCAGCAAAAATAATCGAACTGCTTGAAAAACAGTATCCCAACGCAAAAACAGCCCTAAACTACTCCAACCCACTTGAAATACTCGTAGCAACCATGCTCTCGGCTCAAACAACTGACGAAAGAGTAAACATAGTAACCCAAAACCTGTTCAAAAAATACCGCACACCTGAAGACTATGCTAACGCTGACATAAAAGAGCTAGAACAAGATATACTTTCAACAGGCTTCTACCACAACAAAGCCAGAAACCTAAAAAAATGCTGCCAACTCATAGTCGAAAAATACAATTCCCAGGTACCTAAGACAATGGAGGAAATGCTGGAACTGCCTGGAGTGGCAAGAAAAACCGCTAACATAGTATTATACAACGCTTACGGCATAATCTCGGGCATAGCAGTGGACACTCATGTCCGCAGAGTTTCACAGCGACTTGGGCTTACAGAGCACGATGACCCTGCTAAAATAGAACAGGACCTAATGCAAATTACTCCAAAAGACAAGTGGATGAAACTCACCGACCTGCTGATTTTCCACGGCAGACAAGTATGCATTGCAAGAAAACCCAAATGCGAAATATGCGTTCTCAACAAGATTTGCCCAAGCGCTTTTACCTTTAGCTAAAAACGTCACTCATTTATACACCAAGTATCTTTTTTCTAGAAGCAAGGATTGATTTTATGTCAACCAAAATTAAAGTCGGAGACAAAGCACCAGACTTCACTTTGCCCGACACTGATAAGAAACCAAGAAGCCTGAAGGAGTTCTTGGGGAAAAAAATCGTTTTAGCTTTTTTCGTTGGTGCATTCACCTCAACTTGCACAAAGGAAATGTGTGAGTTTCGTGATTCCATGGCGAGACTTATCGATTTGAATGCTCAGGTTATCGGAATAAGCGTAAACGACCCATTCTCAAACAAAGCATTCTCAGAAAAAAACAGGCTACCCTTCCCAATACTGAGCGACTACAAACGTGAAGTTACCCGAACTTATGAATTAGAGTTACCCAATTTTGCCGGACTCGACGGCTACACGGTTGCTAAGCGTTCAATTTTCGTCATCGATTCAAAAGGCATAGTGCGGTATGTTTGGGTTTCAGATAATCCGGCAGTGGAACCAAACTATCAGGAAATACAGAACGTTCTTGAAAAAATCACTTAGACTTGGGTTTCTTCATTAGCACTGTATAGAAGAACCGAGTATACCCGTCGCCTTCCAGCGATGGATATTGTCTAATTTCTTCTATTTCGAAGTAGGAAGAGAATAAATCAATTATTTGCTGCTCTGTGAAATGATTCCACTCTGGCCCATTTTTGTAGCTGAAACAGGTAAGCATGTAAACGCTCCCTTTCTTTAGAACACGAAAAACGCCCTCTATGAATTTTGGTCGGTCTTCAACCTCAACATGGTGGAAACAGCCCATGTCAAAAACAAAATCGAACACTTCATCCTTAAAGGACAAATCAATAAAGCTCTCAGTCACAAAGCTAATGTCAACTTTTGCTCGCGTAGCTTTCTTCTTTGCCATGCCGATTGCAGTTAATGAAACATCAATGCCTGTCACGTCAAAACCCTTTTGCGCAAGGTAAACAGGGTTGGTTCCAGCACCACAGCAAATATCCAATGCTTTACCCTTAGGGACAAGCCCATTTTCTACGTGTTCAACCAGCATGGGTCTTGGTTTGCCAAGTTCCCAGCCTAACTCTGCAACGGGATATTTGCGGTAATATTCATCCCACTCAGAGTAATTTGAACACATAAAATCCACGTAAAGAATTCTTGCACGCGAATTTTAACTTATTTCTCGTTATAATCGCAACCGTTGTATCCTTAATGCTTAACGCGATATAGCCTTCTAAGCTAAGCGGTGATGCTCAACCATCAAACACTTATCCATAACAACAATCAAACCAGCACGCCTAGCTGCCTCAGCGGCTTGCTCGTTAACTATTCCAAGCTGCATCCAAACCACAAAAGGTTTACCATAAGTCTGTTTTAGCTTGATAGCTTGCTCTACTATCGGCGGCACATCTTTCGCTGGCCTAAAAATATCCACAATCTCAATAGTTTTTTGAATCTCAGACGGAATCTCAAGCAGGCTCGGATAACTTTTTTCGCCAAGAACCTCGTCCGCGAAGGGATTTACTGGTATGATGCGGTAGCCATGTTGTTTTAGGTAAGCACTAACTCTATGGCTGTCTTTCCCCGGCTCTTTGGATAACCCAACAACTGCAACAACCTTGTATTTTTTTAAGATATCTTCAATTTGATTTTGACCCAACCGAAACCTCCCATCGTCTAAAAAAATGCGTTTATGGCGCTTCGCTTAGTTTTAACTCAAAAAAGTGTTCCCCACCATTGCGCAATGCAAGGATTCTAACTACGTCACCGATCTTTCTCCTCTGAATCTCGTTGACCAAGTCCTCGATTTTATTGGTTTCTACGTTGCTTATTTCTAGAATGATGTCTCCTTCAGCCATTCCAGCGGCTTCTGCTGGGCTGCTGTCAGCAATTCTGGTTACTAGTACGCCTCGGTTCACTGGTAAACCATAGTAGCGCGAGATTTCCCGTGTTAAAGTTAATCCCACTATGCCGAGCCATGGTCTTTTGACTCCTCCTTCAGTGACAATTTCATCGGTGCAGCTTTTCGCCGAGTTTATGGGAATTGCAAAGCCTATGCCTTGCGCGAACGGTATAATAGCAGTGTTTATTGCTATAACTTTGCCTGTTACATCTACAAGTGGGCCGCCACTGTTTCCTGGATTAATAGAGGCATCGGTTTGAACAAGGTTCTCTATCAAGCCTCTGTCAGAGTCTATTGTCCTATTAATAGCGCTAATTACTCCGGATGTTACGCTTGGTCCACCTGCTAAGCCGAAGGGGTTACCAATAGCATATACTCTTTGCCCCACCCGTATCTTATCTGAGTCGCCAAGTTGGGCTGCTTGAAGATTTCTTTTATTGCCACTAATTTTAACCACGGCTACGTCATGAATGGCGCATGACCCTACAATTGTACCTTCAAGTACTTCGTTGCTGCCTAGAGTGACGTTGATTTTTTGTGCCCCACCGACCACATGGTTGTTGGTTAAAATTAGCCCTTTTGAATCGATTATGGTGCCTGAACCCATGCCGCTAACTGGCACCGCTTGGTAGAAAATATTGTGGACAAGTTTTATGGCGCTTATGTTAACTACGCTTTTGGTCACTTTTTCAATAGTATCTAAAAAAGCGTTCTCATCATAAGACATTGGTTTTCCTCAAAAAACAGTAAAACTTCGTTTTTAATAAATCTTATCTAAGTAATAACATAAATTTTCTATTAAAATCTATGCTGTACCCTTAACCCCATACTTTCACAAACACCGCCAGATTTAAAATTTTCTCACAACAAAAAAGGATTTGCGGAGCTAAAACTTAAAGCCCCTTTTGTACTCGTGAAAATCCTCATCTTCCTTTGAGTAAAGTTCGCCCATTGGAAGGGGATCATTCGATTTCTCACCTGAAGAAGTATGGGATTTGGAGTCTTGATTGGTTGTCTCACGCTTATCCTTTTCTGACTTCTCAAGCTCCGCAAAAACCTCGGGATATTCTTTTTTCAGCTTTGCCCTTGCACAAATCCTTATTGATTGCTTGTCGCTGAGTGCTTGTTCAACCAACGACTTGACTTTCCAATCATTCCAGACATCTTTAGCTTTGTCCTTTGCCTTCGTGCTGAGCGATCTTAGGATTTTTTCGGCTTCATCCTCAATGGTCATGCTTTCATCCTCACAAAATCAGTCTTTTCAAGCTGATCCATCATACGCGTCAATAGCTCATCATAAGACTCTTTCCTTACAAACTTAAAAGTCTTGAGTCTTTTACGCACTTCGGAATCCAACTCCAATGTTGTTCTCGCCATAATCAATACACCACCCAAAAACAAAAGGAAAAAAGGTTTAGGCTTTGGAGATGTTGTTGTGTTTTGCTGCAAACTCCTGAATTGCCTTTAACTCGGATTCTTTTTCCACCTTGCACTTCTCCAATGCTGATTTGAATGTGTCCAGGTTCTTTTGCATCTTTGCGATTGTTGCGGTGCGCTTCTGAATAATTTCATTAAGACGTTTCTCGCGTTTGTCCAAGTTTGCAAGATATTGCTCTACTACTGGAACAATTTCTTTTTTCTCAGTGTTGCCGATAATTTTGGTCGGCTCGCCACTCTTTAAAACTTTTTGAGTTTTTGACACTTTATACCACCATATCCTAATTAGACTTTCACCAACCATATAACGCTATGGTGAAAACCATAGTTCTGAAATACCTAAACCCTTAAAACGTTTCAATTGAGATATAAATTTAAAGAAGATGAATTGATTTGGGTGCGCACAAAAAAGCACGTGAAAGAAAGCATAAGGACATCACAATCTAGTCCAAGCTCGGACTACAAAGGCTATCAACGTGAATATTACCAAAAAAGAACGAAGCCACTCAGATTTGACAGCTATTTGGCTGGCGCACGCGCAATAGCCCCTCCTAAAAAGAAAAAGGGCGAGGAATGGAGTTTTTGATTATGAACAAAGGTATGCGGTCACAAGTCAAAGATGGAATGTGGCACGAAGCTAAGATTCAAGGAAACTTACAAAAAAATGGGGCAAAATAATGACTCAACCTGAACTAGCTCACA
Organism: Candidatus Bathyarchaeota archaeon; assembly: GCA_963785215.1. Taxonomy (GTDB): domain Archaea; phylum Thermoproteota; class Bathyarchaeia; order Bathyarchaeales; family Bathycorpusculaceae; genus Bathycorpusculum. Next base: position 6,218 of record CAWAUU010000022.1, on the reverse strand, counting down.
ACAAAGGCAAACGACGTAACAAACGACGCATAAATCAGATGACTGTTCGATATCGAGACAACCCACGTGAATATGCCCGTCAATATTACCTCATTACACATGGCAAAAAGGTAAAGAAGTGAAATGATGCCGCGAAAACAACCGCTAAGAGATAGGAAACAAAATCCTTTCAGAATCCAAAAACTCCAAAAAATAGTTCAAAATGAACAACAATTTCACAATGCTCACGCGGAGGTGAAAAAAAGATGAAATCGAAACCGTGGAAGGAAAAAGTTGTCAAAGAGAAACCACTCAACATGGGCGACCTCATGGGCAAAAATCCCGAGGGATTGACGGGAAGCATGAAGGAAGGATTGATCACGAGGAAAGAGGCAAAGGAAGGACTGATCACGCGAAAAGAAGTTAAAGAAGGACTCCTCACCAAAAAAGACCGCGAAGGATTGATGTAAGATTGCAAAGCCATAATCAGCAATCAATCTTTTCCCATTTTAATTAAAATTCAAAGAAGGTGAAATCTTGACCAATCAAAAAACAAGCCCAAAAAAGCCAAAGTTTGGAACCCCAGAATGGATGGCATATCTGAGGAGCTGTCGTGGTAAAGGTAAAAAAGCTAAGAAAAAGTAGCTCCAAATCATTTCCCCTCTTTTTTCACATCAAAAGGTATGGTTTTTTGCTGAAATTTTGTCTTACCTTCCCACAGCTTACACATCGCCACTGATTTTGGTGGTATTGATTTTACATAGAAGAAAAAGATAAAGATTCCATAAAAAAGATGGGTTATGTTGATTATTTGATTACCCAGATTAGCACCCGTATCTGTGCACCAAAATCGTCATACCTAATAATTGCAATGTTGTTATTATCTAAAGTTACCCATGTAATATCATCAACACCATAGTAATAAATGCCCCCAGTAGAATTTCTTTCAAGGATATAAACAAACAGATTGTCTTCTGTACCTAAATTGTGTGTAATCACACCCATACCATCAGCAGGTAAAGTAACCCAACCACTATCATAGTTTGGTGCTCCAAAACTGCCTGCCGGTCCTTGCGGTCCAGTAGTTCCTATAGTACCAGTAGCTCCAGTTGCTCCAATTGCTCCTGTATTCCCAGTTAATCCTTGAATTCCTTGTGCACCTTGCTCTCCTTGTGATCCAGTTGCTCCTTGCAGTCCTTGTGTACCTTGAGGTCCAGCAAAGAGGGATGTTGTGTGTAATGCTGCCATGATTGAGACGGAGAGGAGGATTGCTATGATGATTCCTGCTATGAAAGTTGTTTTTGATATTCCGTTATTCGCACTCATATTTTTCACCTCAGTTTCTATCAAGTGCTTTCTCAATTTCGGAGAAGTAATGTCGCTGCTTTTTCACGTAATCGTTGACGATTTTTGTGTCTCCTAAAGCTATTTTTTTAAATTTATTAAAATCACCGCGCGCTATCTGGCTACCAGCGAACCAAGCACCTTGGTTAAATTCAATCGGAGAACATCCAGCTTCCTTGCAAAGGTCAACAATCATCTTTTGTGCATCTTGCCTTTCTTTATTATTTTTCAGGTTTATTTTTATTCTTTCTCCCTTTATAATAGACAAAGCTTGAATCAGCCGTATATCCAATGGCTGTAGATAGAACTGATCCTTCTATTTGTGTTCTCTTCCAGACCTGCTAAGTATGCTATATCCCTGAGATAAAATGAAGCAATTTTAGTTCCAATGCCCCTAATACGGTCAATGAAATCATAGGCTTTTTTTGTTTCTTTCTGTCCGAGGAGAGTCTTTACGTGGTTTGCGATATTTGGAACGCTTTGCTCTGTCATAACTGTTAATACACCTTTATCTTTGTTCATAGGATTGAGATTTGCATTGATTCCTTTGGAATCTGCAATATTCCTGTAGATTTCCCATGCCTTAATTGCCTGTTCAGAATTTACAGTCTCTAGTTTCCCATTAAAGACCTCTTCAATGGTTTGTTTCGCAATTACGGGGTAGGCTTCTACCTTTACATCGCGCTCGTAGGCAAAATGTTCCAAGAAGAATTGTAACGCAATGTAGTTGGCTTCAGGGTCGTTTTCAAATTGCTTTTTCCAATTTTCGTTTTGGTCTATCTTAAGGATCGCATTTTGATATGCAGGTGCAAACGAAGCTAAGGTTTTTGCTATTTGTTTTTGCTCCAATTTTATTCACCTGCTACCTGTTTGTTTGTTTATACATTTAACATTTTGCTGAGCTAAGCTCAGTTTATCGTGTTACAGTATTATCAGAACAATTAGCTTCACTTTAAATTGGGCAGAATTATTGAAGATAACGCAGATAATACAAATTGCAAGCGTTCAAATTCTATTATATCTACTCAAAAAAGGAGAAGTGAGACATTCCGAGCTTTCAGAAACTGTTAACAGTCGAGGAACTTTGAGTCTTAGCTTGAAAGACCTTATAGAAGAAGGATTAATTCAAAGGAAAGTCTTGGACACAAAACCTATACAAAGTCTTTACAGCTTAACTGAAAAAGGTGTTTTGGTTGCTAAAGAAATGTACGAAATACAGATTTTAATGAGTTAAACAAACCTATTTACTAAACCGCTTTTCAAAACTACATTCAGATAGATGACGCTCGATTCTTGCTCAAATAGGTGGGGTATTTTGCGTAAGAAATGTCAAGCCTTCCCATTTAGGGAATCTTTGACTAAAACAACGAGTGAATAATTTTGAAATTAGCTTGCGCGCTTTTGATAATATGTTATGATTCCTGTGATTATGGCACCTAATCCTCTGATTATTACAAGATATGATATACCCGCAAGAATCACTGCAAAACCTATGCTGCTGATGATTTCTAAGTCTAAGATTCTAATATTAGCAATAATGCCATTAGTTAACAATGAGTAACAGAACCAAAACACAAAAAAGATTGTGAACCAAGTCCATTGGTGTTTAGCATACCAGCGTTTTTGATTAAGAGTTTGTTTTTGCATTCAACTCATTTCCCTGAAATTAGCGTTCATGAATTTTAAAACTTGCATACCAAGTAAGCAGAAGACCACCTATAAATAAGAACACAGCTAAAATGGTGCCATCTGTGTGATGATCTCCATATTCTATTAATCCGTAAAAAATGCTAATAAATGCAATACATCCACCAATCCCACGTAAAAATTTAAGCGAAGCATATCTCCAAAAACTTCGTTTCGGCAATTTGGTTCATCTCCATCCAAACAAATCTTTAAGGAATTCTTTGAGCTTCGATTCTTTTGGACTTGAAGAAGTGATTGGTTCTGCTACTGACTCCTGTGATGCAAGCTCTTTACATTCAGTTTTGCCTTGCATTTCCTCTAAGGATTCATTATTTGTTTCTTCATGTATAGAATGTGGTTGTGATTTTAAGGGCTGGAATTGCTTCTCACATTGTTCCCAGTAACTTTTGGTGTACTGGAAACATGGATGTCCCTCACCATTGCCTCGATTTTTCTCAACAATTTCTCTTTCTGCCCGATATTTCTTTTCATCATTTTTAAAATTTGGAATCTGCGCAAGAAATGGTCGTAAATGAAAACTACACATTAGCCTATCGCAATACTGGCATGGTTTGACTGGCATTGGTGTGCCATCACCGAGTTTGATTTTGTGCTCAACACATACGTCAATGATTGGATTTTCACCCATGTTTTTACCTGCTAACGCCAGCAATAAATAGCGCTTGTGATGGATTAGACCATATACCCAAGTCATCCGCAATGCTGACTCTTTGTGATGTTCCAGCAGGTACGAAAAATGTATTATTGTTTGTTCCACAGAATGTCAACGTCACGTTACAAGCCCCAAGTAGATTGTTTATCGTAACGTTTGCATCCCTCCATTCATCAAGCCCTACTTGATAAGACGGCCCTACTTCAATATCTGTTAGATAGACTCCATTCATACCATTATGTGCTAAGACCTCGGAGTTGGTGTTGTTAACGTATTGATTCAGCGTATCTTGTAGTGACGCAATTTGCCTTTGATATTCTGAAATATTTTCTTGTAGAGCTAATATTTGCTGCTGATAATAGGTAATATTTTCGCTCTGATTGCTGTTCTCACATTTGGCGTTCGATAGCTGTTGCTCTAACGAATTTACTTGTTGACCCTGAAAGCCCACGAAAATGAAGCTAACGATGACTACAATCAAGAGAACGGAAGTAAATACAACATTCAAATGTTTATTGCTCATGTTTTATCGTCTCCTTAATCTCCTAGAAGACTGCTAACTTGCTCTGTATTATTATCATTTGCTTATAGATTTTGCCATCCATTAAAAAAACAACAGTCATGTTAAATCGTGGGAGTTGAATAAAATATAACTAATAAGGTGAAAACGTGCCAGATTTCGCAAGACAACCATTACTCAGTCAAGAAAAAGAAGATGAATTAAAGTCAAAGATGGAACCCCTCTGGAATCAAGCGAACTCAGCGGAATGCAAATTGCCAAGCAATTGAAATTCGGACACCCAGGAACAGCCTTTGAATCATTACAGCCCCGGTATGTCTATTTTTACAGACAAAAATTCAATCTTCCAATCCGAGCTAAACCGCGATTCAAAAAAGACAGTAAAACTTTGCCAAATCATCGTTACAAAAATACGCCAGAGGAGCTGAAGTTAATGCTACCAGAAACCTTCATAGCTAAGCTGAATGAAATGCTTCCTCGCAACGAGTTCAGCGAAGCTCAAAGATGTTTTTTGATAATTTTGTATTGGACGCCCCTACGCGAGTCGGAGATTTTTGAACGTGTTCAAAATATGCCTATTGAGGATGGTAAAGTCAGAAATGATTTTGAAATTTTGCCGGACAAGCTCACAATCCACCTTTTGCGCAAAAAGAAGAAGTATCACAAAGACGCCGATGAGCCGATAGATCTTCCCAGAGTTTTCCCACTTGTGGAGGAAGTGATTGATTATTTGCAAAGCAAAAGCTGGGAGCGCACGTTTAATGGTAAACCTAACGAAGTGAAGAAGAAAGATGAATATGGCTTTCAGATCAAGTCTTCACACGGCAAACTACAATTCGAGCTTAACCATCGACCGTTCCCAATTTCAAAGAGTATGGCTGATAATTGGGTGAAGTATGTGTTTAAAGGGTTCTACTGCCATTATTTCAGGTTTCAATTTATAACTGCCGCAACACAGTTGCCCGACATGAAAGTTTCTGAGCTAAAGGCTAAAACATACTTGACACTCGGGGCTTTGGAGAAGTATATCTTTCCGATTAAAAGAAGTGAGGCAGACCTCGACCGCAAAAAGATTGATGAATTGCGTTCTCGGGGGGTGATACAATAATGCCGAGACCACAAAGACTACCGCTGAAGAAGAAAAAGACCTGAAGCTTTGGATGTTATTTGTAATTAAAGAATGGGGCTACAACACCACAGCCAAAGTTGCTGAATTTTTTCAAGGTGAAAACGGACCTGAGTACACACCTCAACAAATTCAATATTACCTCAACAAGTTCAAGCTGAGCTTCAAATACCCTTTTGCCTTTGCTGACGATCTGGCTGAGTATGAAAAATGGGGTGATGAAAAGGTAGTCAGTGGAGAATGGATTGGCGATGAGACCCCTATTGAAGTTGCAATCGAAACTATGCATGCAAGACAGGAGTTCCTCGATAAAACTCTTAACAACGATAAATTAAAAGGATACGTAAACGACGCATACGTTATAAAACAACGGCAAGACGGCAACTCATGGATAACAGAAGAACATCTCGACGAAGCAGCGAGATATATCAGAACCAACCCAGGTGCAATAAAAACCTTAGGCGATTGGCGATCATATCTAAAACCGTCAAAGTTTGCTTAAACAACCTATCTTTCCTTTCTTTTTTGTTTGTTTTGTTGGTTTCTGCTTAGAGAACCCTACGTTCTAAGGCTATGGGTAATGAAACCATCCCATACCTACCTTCTGCTAAGGGATAATGAAGAAATGAATGGTAACGCTTGCCACGTTGGGTTAGTTTGGTTAGTTTGGGATAAAAATAAGTCTTTTTGCTAAAATAAACCCAAATCAACCTTGTTTTCTACTCAAAGTCTGCTGAAATTATGCAAGTTTGTACTTAAACCTACCGAAATCTGCTTAAAAGTAATGAAATTCATTGGGAAGTCAGATAAACATGGGCGAAGTGAGGGTTAGTTAAAGTGAATAAGTCTGCTAAAAACAAATGAAAACTAACTTGTGAGGGTGAAGTGTG
>CAWAUU010000021.1:0-14967 GCA_963785215.1 Candidatus Bathyarchaeota archaeon | reverse complement strand
AGGCTTGTGTTTTTTTTTACGGCTACAGATTTTGAAAGTAATTGATTAGCTGTTGAAATTCTCCGGTTTTCTTCATCTGCTGCTTTTGAAGCATTTCTACGATGTTGGATTTGATATAGAGGCCGCCAGAGGGATAGAGCTGGCGTGCAACTAAAGTAAAGACTTTGCAGTTTCCTTTCCCTATCACTTCTTCCTTAAACCGCCACTTATACGGAGTTCTGGGCGGCAGCAGAGTCTCGGAGAGAACGATAACAGCAAAATTCTTCACAATGGCTGTTGCTTCAAGCTCATTGAATTTAAAGCGCAACACCTTGTTTGGGTCTTCCCTCTTCCCGTTCTCCAAAATTCTGCCAGCAACACCGTTGTTCCTAACCTCCATAACCATCTTCACACTGCTAGATGGAAAGTTTTTTTGGTTTGGATCTATGCCGCTCTTCAAAAGAAGCATGTCATTTTCGATTTTAGACCCTTGAATCGTCACGTTTGGAATCAGTGAAAGGTTGAGGTTTCTTTTCAATAAGTGGTTGCGTATGACTATTTCCGTTGGGCTTCCAAATTTCTCGTGGGCCGTTTTGTCGATTTTTTGTTTCTCAAATTCTTCACTGACCTCGATTAGCATCGTATATTCTTCATCGTCGGCTGTCAGAAATGGCTTCTTGGAGTAATTAGGCATGAATATAGAACATCAAGGCTTTAACTTAAAAAAGTGATGAAACCTCTGGGGGTGGACGCGGAAGGCAACATGGATAAGGAGCGCGGGACACTTTGGTATCCGAGGAGGGACATCAAATAAAAAACAAAACAAAAAATAAACCTGCCAACGAGAAAAAAGAAAACCAAACTAAAAACAAAGGAAAAAAGGATTGGCAGCAGAGATAAAAAAAGAGAAAAATGTCAACGCACTTCTCCATTAGGCGGTGAAGTTAAAGCTGAAACGTCCAGCTTAGGCTTCTTTAGAGAGCACGACATATTGAATTCAGTTCTTTCTTATTTGTAAGGACAAAGTAAGTCCGGACAGCCTTGGACTTAGGTCAAAATTTCATGAAAAAACTTCAATGCAGTAATTTTAGTGTAGGGACTCAGACCGTGTCGGGGGTAAGCCCGGTCCGGCCCAGCAGATAATAACCTGACTTTTTTTGCTTTTTTGAAAATATGTGTACCAAAAAATCCATAACGATTCTAAGAAGTCTTTTTTTATTAATAGATACATACAGATAACAACAACGGTAGAAACGAAGCATCTGTGTTAGCGCATCCCACTATGAGATAATGCTTACTGCTCCGTTCTCCCTCCAGCGCTCACGCCAGTATCTCCTTCTCGACCTCCAGAACAGCATTCGGACCACAAACAACGCCAAGAAGATGACTAATAAAACGATAAGGAATTCCCCCGGGAAGTACCCACTGCTCCTGAAGGCTAAGTAAAACAGCACAAGCGCAAGGATTATGCCAATCGGCAGCATGAGAAAAATCCTGACAACGCGATACCAACTCGGAGGACCCGCTCTATTCCAGCCCCCACTTCCACCGCTTCCAGACTCCATTTTGCCGCGCTGCTCTTCGAGTTGTTTAAGCCGCTCTTCATTAAGATAGTACTTGCCGTTTATTTCTACAAAAATGCCTGATTGACCAAGTCTTCGATGCATGGCTTCTTCAAAACGCTGCGGCAACCCCAACTCCTGGATGGCTATGGCCTTTTCTGGGCTTGTAGCTCCTTTTTGGCGGAACTTCTCAATTATCCCCTGTAACCGTCGGCGCATTCCCTCTCGGTCTCTAAACATCTGGCTTCCTCACAAGGTTATCATAAGAATTTTGTAAAGGTTCTTTTGTTGTCATATTCTTTAACCTACTTTTGGGCAGGGGGAAGAGTCACTGGGACGACCTTAAACGTTGACAGAATCGGAGTTGACGAAAAGTTACTCTGCCCGCTCTGGTTGGACCATCTTGATTTGCTTTGAAGTCGAATATCTCGAGATACTTGACTATGTCGACTCGGGCAGCCATGTAGTCTTCTTCCGTCTCCCAGATTGTGAACGGTATAATGATGCGTTCATCTTCAACTTCCGCCACGATAAGATGAACGAATCCTCGTGTCTGCTTTCCACCTCAGCAAACTTGGACATTTCATCCAACATAACAGATTCCTCCTTTGGTCCCTTCGGATGATGGAGGCCAATGTAACGTACATCATAGCATTTAGTTAATAACTTGAGATTTTTAAGGCTTTATGCATGAATAGCCCTAGCCCTTTTTAGTGTCAAACTTCTTTTGGGCAAGGTCGGTATGGCCGACATTCCAGAGCCGCACCTTGAAGCATTCCCGATTTCTTTCTCAAAATCTCCTTCCAGAGGCTAAAGAAGCGCCTCCCCGATTTCCCCCGGTTGTACTATCACAAGCATTCTTCACAAAAAAAGCCAATATGAACGCATTTCGGTGTTTTCTTATCTTTAGTTCAGGTTTTAGGTAATAAGAGCGGGGTATTTTGTTGTTAAAGTTTGTATCTTTCAAGATCAGCGGAACCGCATTTCGGGGTAACAAAATAAAATATTTCTCCACAGTTGCTGCAATGAAACTCTTGATTTTTGGTTTTTTCTACCGCTGGAGAACTGCATTTAGGGCAGCGTATTTCAACGTTCGGCGTTTTTCTTCCTCTCAGGTTTAGGGTGGAACCATTTTGTTATTAAGGATTACGACAAATCATGGGGTAGGTTAAAGGCAAAGTTTGAGTGTTATTTTTGTGTTACTCGAATTAGTCTTTTCTTTGTATCTTTCGTTTTGCTTGTTATTTCTTCGAATAGCCCATAGTTTTCTTCCATTAGTTCCGAGAGGAAGTATGCAGTAGAGTAGTGGTCTCCAGCGGAGATGATTAATTTGTTTTTCTCTAGAATTGTGAGATGGTGTCTAATTGTTTTGTAGTTTACTTTGAGGATTGCGGCTAATTGGTTTGGGTTTTGCGGGGATTTTTTTAGGGTCTTGATTATTTGAGCTCGGGTCTTGCCGCCTTTTGTTCCTATGATTAGCCATCCTATTAATTGTCTTATTGATCGATTGTTGTTTATCATGTGGGTGCCTCTACAGGTTTTTTCCTTGTTTATCTATTGCACACTGCTACTATTTAAGGTAGTAGCTGCTATTAAAACTAATATCTCGTATTTTTTGACCGCGTTTTATTTACGGCGAGTCTTAGATGTTATGCGCTTTAATGGAAGAAAGGTTGGGTAGGATCAAAATAGTAACATTTATATCGCTAAGCTACTACCAAAGATAGTAGCGCAAACATTTGCAAGGAGACAAAACAAACGGAAACCCCAACAAAAAAACCAAAAAACATCAAACTTGCCATTTTCATAGCCACCATACTTATCGTAGCCACCCTAACAGCCGGAATAGCTGGATACTACATAGGCCACCCACTCACCTCCACTAACAACAGTCAACAAAACCAAGCCCCAACCACCTCATCTACCTCAACCGCTCAAACCGACGCCGCTTTACCCGACAATGCTTCACTTTCACAGATATACCAGCAGGTGTCACCATCAGTAGTAGTCATCGAAGACTTCCAAACAGCAACTGACATGTTCAACCAGCCTTACTATACACAAGTCCAAGGCTCAGGGTTCACCTATGACCTCAACGGCCAAGACATCATAATTACAAACTATCATGTAATAGATGGCGGCGTAAACATTACAGTTACCTTCCAAGATGGAAGCACTTACACTGCCAAAGTGCTAGGCTCAGACCCCTACTCAGACCTAGCTGTACTTTCAACTGACGCACCACAAACCGAACTAGTCCCACTAACCATCACCAACTCATCAAGCTTACAAGTTGGAGACCAAGTCATAGCAATCGGCAGCCCCTACGGATTGTCAGGGTCAATGACCACAGGCATAATCAGCGCCTTGGGCAGAACAATCACCGAAGACACCACAAACGGATACGCCATAGCTGATATCATCCAAACAAGCGCTGCCATTAACCCAGGCAACTCAGGCGGACCACTACTCAACTACCAAGGCCAGGTCATCGGCATAACAACAGCCATAGTCGATAACTCCGTAGGCTTAGGCTTCGCTATACCCTCAGACACCATACTGAGAGAAGTCCAAGACTTAGCAACTACTGGTGCATACACTCAACACCCGTACCTGGGCATAAGCACAGTAGACATGACCTATGACATCGCGAACCAAATAGGAGTAAATGTCACATACGGCGTCCTAATCCAGCAAGTAACAAGCGGCGGACCCGCAGCCAATGCCGGTCTCAAAGTAGGCACCACACAAGCCACAATAGACGGCAACACCATAACCACAGGCGGCGACATCATAATAGCCATTAACGGCGCAAGAATCAGAAACGGGGACGACCTATCAACATACCTAGAAGAGTACACATTGCCTGGACAAACTGTTAGTTTAACAATTGTACGAAACAACCAAACCATGAACATATCCGTAGTTCTAGGCGCGCGACCTGCTCCTACCGGCTCAGGAACCTCTTCATAGAAATGGCAAGTTTCTCACCTTTTCTTTTTTTGGAACTGAAAATCTGGAAAAAACATGTAAACTTTGTTTCGAAAACTTAAAGAGCTACTATAGATGATAGTAATGTGGTCTCAAGCTATGACTGAAGAGAAAAAACCAGGATTCTCACAATACAACATAGAAGGCAAAGCATTAGAAGCCTTTCTAGGTCCACTGGAGTCTAACATAATGGAGACAATATGGGGTTCAAAAAAAACACCCATAACAGTCAGAGAAATCCACGCAGCCCTAAATAAGACCAAGAAAATAGCCTACACAACCGTCATGTCTACCATGGACAGACTTTTCGAGAAAGGCTTACTGGACAGAAAAATAGAAAAAGGAAGAGGCGGACTCTACTATGTCTACTGGCCTAAACTTGAAAAACAAAATTTTCAAAAATCTGCCGTCCGTGAGGTTCTCGCAAGCTTGATCGGAAATTTCGGCGAAGCCGTCACCAGTTGCCTAATTGAAGAAACCAACATGGAAGAAGGAGAACGCAAAGCACTACGAGAACAACTCGACAAAATAAAAAGGAATAAAAAATAATAAGGCAGCTCTGAAGAGGCGACTCAAGTGAACTTTGAAGACGTTCTCGTTCAGGTTTTTCAACCCTACTTTTACTATTCCATTATCCTTTTGGCCATATCGTTTGTTTGCATAAAAATAATTACGAAATATTGCCCATTCATAGGAAGCAAAACCAAAAGTCTAATTTACTTAATTCCCATTGTTGCACCTCTCTTCGTCATGCTTTCATTTCCGCCTAAAGTTGTAGCACAAGCGGTCTCTTACCATTTAATCGGATCCTTCAGCATCCCTGTCCCTCAAGGGCCCATGCTTCTCAGCCCCTTTCGGCTAATTCAGCCGCCTTCACCGCAAACAATGGTTACGCTAGTGGCATTTTCAACAAGTCAGATTCTTTCAATAACAGGAATTATCTGCCTAACCGGCTTAGCATTCGGAGGGATTTACGCTGTCACAACAATTGTGATGGGTGATTGGATAGCCTCTAGGCTCCTACACGTAATCAACCTCGGATCAAACGAGTATGAGTGGCTTCAGACAGAAATAGCTAACATCTCCAAAAAACTATCTATTCCAACCCCAAAAGTGGCACTTGTTGAAGATTTGAGACCCAATGCTTTCACGATGGGGCATGGCCGCAAAACAAAACTTGTTTTCACCATAGGGCTTCTAAATATTTTAGATAAAGAAGAAATATTGGCCGTAGCGTCCCATGAACTTGCCCACGTCAAAAACCACGATTTCTTCTTTAAGACCTTATCTAACGCCTTAACAGCTGTGTCATTCTTCAACCCTCTGGCATATTTTGCATTGTTCAATAGTCAAAGGGAAAGAGAAATGCTGGCAGACGAAAACGGAGCAAAACTCATACAAAAACCAGATAGCTTAGCAAACGCATTAACAAAAATTACCGTGGCTCTACAAAATCTACCCGGAGAAGGCAGATTAATCCGAATAACCTCAAACCTTTTAGTTACATCACCAATCATTCATAGACCACAAATACTTTCTGGTCATCCAAAAATAGACATGCGGTTAAGAAACATAAACCAACTAACCACCTCAAAACCAAAAGGATTCAAATCCAGTAAGCTAATAGTTGCAATTTTGCTTACATGCATAATAATCGTAGCTGGTGTCGCTACCACTTACGCCTTAGTCAATCTTCAATCGGGATACGTAACCTAGATAGTCTAACTGGCGCAGCCTACGTTAAAGGCGCTAGCACTGATTCGATTGGCACCCACATAATATTAATTAGCTCTAACCTGACTTTTAACCCAATGCTCGGTCAAATATCCAGTTTGCAAAACCCAAACCCCCAAATTATTTCACCATCCAATCCAGCACAACTGAACGAGCCATCCAACTTTAATCAAAACCAAGCAGAATACATCACGCCTCAAACATCATTAGTCATTCCTGGAACTAACCTGCCTAACCAAATAGCCGTTATCTATGCGTTGACAAACGAAAATGGCACAACTCTCATCATAAAATATTAGCCAACCTTTCAATTTCTCAGCGCTTGCTTACAGAAGGAATAATCTTTTTGGAATAGTTCTCAGATCTAAAAAGATATTTATCCCTGCTCATTTTGCTGTTCAAACGCCCTAATAAAATTGAGCACTCGTTATAGACGTGAAGACTTTCATTCTCAACATTGGACATGACATCAACCAGCTCGCTCAATGTCGCCATTACATTTTACCTGAATCCACTTGTGCTGTTTTGTGTAAAAGGTTGCTAATGTGATTTTCTCGTCGCGTGGATTAAGCCGAGATTTCGCGGACAACGACAACGATGAATCGCCCATGCAGTGTTTTTACCAAGCTACAGTGTACCTTTACAGACATTAGGGATTTGTCCTTTCGCACGTGAACCATTTCAGGACTAATCAGTACTTTTTCAACAATATTTCTTAGAAGCGATTCGATTGAGGGCACATCTTGAGGCTGCAATAGTGAACGAATATTCATATTGAGGAATTCGTCAAGGCTATAGCCGTATGCTTTTGATGCTGCCTCATTTGCATATGTAAAGTCTCCTTTAATATTTACGAGAAATATGGCTTCCCTTGCGTTGTCTAGAATCGTTGCTCTTAGTTTAAGCCCTTCCTCCATCTTTTGATGTTCGTGAATTTCTCGGGTAAGTTCTTCGTTTGCGTTTGCACATTCAGCAGTGCGTTGTGCCACTACCTCCTCAAGCCTGTATCGATATTTGTTTATTTCCGCTTCTATCTGCTTGTTCCTTAGTGATATCAATCGATAAAATCAAGACTCCTTCGGGCACAGGCTCAATGTGAAGTTCAAACCAGCCTTTGGATCCATCTGGGAAAGTGAATTCATTTTCCATTTGGTGTGAAACACGATTTGTCATGCAGTTTCGAAGGTGGCTAAACATTTCTGTTCTGTCTATGCCTGGATAAACCTGCATCATAGGGTAACCTAACAATTCTTCTTTGGTCTTGCGCCCCTGTTTAGCTACTGCCTCATTCACGTATACATAGCGCCAATCATAATCGATAATTTGGCAACCCTCGATCATGGAATCCAACGAAATCTGAAGTCGGTTCTCCACCTCTTTTAACGCTTTTTCTTTTCGCCTCCGCTTAGTGACATCGTCCCCTGAGCTAAGTGTTCCAATAGTGTTACCTTTTTCATCGCTGACAAGTATGTTATGAAAGCTAAATATTCGCTCTTCTCCTTGTTTGGTAATAACTGAATAATCAGAATGTACATGGCGAAGAGCACCACTTAGCATATCGTGAAAAAAACGTCTAGCATCTTCTCTTTTTGCTTTTGGAAGAAAGTTGTCAAACCAGTTCTTACCCTTAATCTCATTTCTTGAATATCCGAGAATTTCGCATGCCTTTTTGTTTACGTCGGTAACGACTTCGTCGCTGCCGATAGCAATCATAAAGGCGTCTGCAAAGTCAAAAAACAATTGCGCAAAATTATTTTGTGTTTCCAACTTCTTTTCCCTCGACCGGATTATTTTTTGATACTTGCTGTCCCGCAGCAGGCAAGTACATTTGCTGGGTGTATTCTTTCATCATTCGGCAAGCGCTGAAAGCGGGGGTTATTGTTTTTATTGCTTCTTTAACGATTTTTATCCATCGGTGCGGTATGCCCCTGCGGTCTAGGTCATAGTAGAGAGGCGCGATTTCGTTTTCGAGTAGGTTATAGAGTGATTCGGCGTCTCTTTTATCTTCTTCTTCCGGGCTACCTCCCTGAAAATCGCCGATTGCCCACCCATTTTTGCCGTTGTATGCTTCATCCCACCATCCGTCGCGAACGCTAAGGTTGATTACACCGTTCATTGAAGCTTTCATTCCGCTGGTTCCACATGCTTCCTGAAGTCGTCTGGGCGTGTTGAGCCAAACATCGACACCTCGGACGAGTTCTCGTGCTACATCGAGGTCGTAGTCTTCAACAAAGGCAATGCGCCCTTGAAATCCTCTGTCCAAAACTGCATGATATACCTGTTTGAGAAGCTGTTTTGACTGGTAGTCGGCTGGATGGGATTTGCCTGCAAAAATTATCTGCACAGGTCTCACCGGATTTGTTATTATGCGTTTTAGCCGTTCAATGTCGGACAGAACTAAGTAAGGTCGTTTGTATTCGGTAAATCGGCGGGCAAAAGCAATAGTTAAAGCGTATGGATCCAGCAATGAACCCATGGCAATCACTTGTTGAGTGGTGGCTGCGTCTTGCGTCCAGCGTTGTTGGGCTCTGTCTTGTATGGTATTTATCAATCGGGTTTTTAATGTTTGACGCACCTGCCACAATTCTTCGTCAGATATGTCATCTACGCATTTCCAATATTCTTCGTCATCTTGTTTTTGAAGCCATTCAGGACCAAGGTGCTTTTCACAGAGCTCCCTGATTTCTGGCGCTTGCCAACTGGGTAAGTGCACGCCGTTGGTTATGGATACAATTGGTACCTGTTCTTCCTTCTTATCTGGCCAAAGGACCTGCCACATTCTCCGGGTTACTTTGCCGTGCAGTCTGGATACGGCGTTGGATTGACCGGATAGACGAAGCGCAAAGGCCGTAAGGTTGAATTTTTCAGGACTAAAGCCTTCATACTGTCCCAGCTTCAGGAAAGTTTCTCTGTCGATTCCGAGGGGTTCCCAAAGGTTACGTGAGTAGCGGTCCATTAATTGAAAGCTGAAGATATGATGACCGGCTGAAACTGGAGTGTGGGTGGTGAAAACTGTACATCTGCGTACGTTTTCGATGGCTGAATCTAAAGAGGCACCGTTTGCTCGCTCTAGTCGGAGTCGTTCAAGCATCATGAAAGCCGTGTGGTCTTCGTTAGCGTGCCATACAACTGGCTCTATATGAAGCTCGCGCAGTGTGCGCACTCCGCCTACGCCTAGAACGATTAGTTGGCGTAGCCGTTCTTCTTGGTCGGCTGTGTAGAGGCGCGCTGACAACATTCTATCTTCAGGATTATTTTCTTCAACATTAGTATCCATCAAGTATAGGTTAACGCAACCAACACGTACCTGCCACACCTTAACATACAGTTGGCGGTCGGCGAGTTGAATCGGAATAAGAGGTCCGCATCTGTAAGGCCAAGCGCAAGGAGAGATAGGTGCATCATTGAAGTTCAGTTGCATGTAATCTTCTTGTTGGTCGCCTTCGGAAGATATGCGCTGGCGAAAGTAGCCTTGAGGATACATGAATCCGACAGCGACTAGTGGTAGCCCGCGGTCCGAGCATTCTTTACATATGTCTCCTGCTAAGACGCCCAAGCCGCCTGCGTATATAGGTAGGGAATTGTGGATGGCGTACTCAGCTGAGAAATACGCGATTTGCCCATTTGGTTTGCCTGGGTTTGTTTTGCCACACCAGTTCTGGCCTCTTGACATTTCTTCGTCAAACTTTGACATTACTGTGTCGTAGAGTTCCAGAAAAGCCGGGTCTCTTGCCGCTGCCTCTAGCTTTTCTGTGCTGATGCTGCGCAGTTGCTTGACTGGGTTATGTTCGCTGGTTCGCCAAACGGCATAATCTAAAGAGCGAAAAATCTGTCGTCCTTCCTCATGCCAGCTCCACCACAAGTTATTGGCAAGCTCGAATAATCTGCCGATTCTTGGAGGAAGCTTGGGCGATTCATTTTCTTGATTACTTGCTGAGTTCATAAAGTTAGGACATTCCTCGGGCTTGGTATTTTTTTGAGCAAGTCACAACTATAATGAATTTCAGGCACCTTATGACGCAAAATGCGTCTAACTTAATATTTTAAGTGCCAACTTATATAGTTGTACATGCTGTCGCGAAACCTTGAATTATACTTTAATCTCTTGACAGCTTATGTAAGTCACTTGCAAACATTTTGGGGTCTGTCTATATTTCATTCTTCATCTTTCCCAATCAGACTGGGACGGCGACATCATCCCCCGCTTTTAAAACAACATCCCAGTCTAATATGAATATTGTCAACATTATGCTCTGGATGAAGCGTAACGCCTATGAAGATTCAACCATCAAAAAAGTCGGCAAACTCTTAAAGCACTTACAGAAAAACTGCAACACAGCAAACCCCGAAGCCGTCAAATTATACATAGCTAACAAAAACTGCTCCAACGGACACAAAGAAAACTTGGTAGAAGCCTATGCAATTTACATCAATTCAGAAGGCTTAACATGGAATCAGCCTTTTTATCAACGCTATGACAAAAAGCGCAGACAACCAAAGGAAGAACTCTTGGACTTTATGATTAATCACTTCCGCTTAGAAATGGCGCTTAAATTATCAATGTCCAAAGACCTCGGAACGCGACTAATAGAACTAACATGGCTAAAAGTGAAAGACATTGACCTTTCAACAGGAATAACATTGATCACAGGAGCAAAGCACACAGTTGGAAGGGAAGGCAAACTTAAGACAAAAAGTTTAGACCTCTTAAAAATCTACATAACCAAAAAGCACCTAAACCCCAATAGCAAACTCTTCAACCTAACATCTGAAAGCCTATCAAACGACTATAGACACTACCGAAACCGATTAGCCAACGACTACAACATGCCAGAACTTAAACAAATACAGCTCTATGACTTTAGACGATTCAAAGCATCAAAAGCCTACCACCTAAACGGCAAACTGCTGTACGTCAAACAGCTATTAGGACACAAAGACACCCGAAGCACAGAACGGTACATTAGTCTATTTGACGAGCAAAACATCACATGGATACCTGTAATAGCAAGAAACCAAGCAGAAATTGAACAAGCCATCAAAGACGACTGCACCTTAGTAATGCCAAGTAGACCGAATAACATACTTCAAAAAGCCAGCATAGAAAGAGTAAAGACACAGAGGCGCGTCGCCTTCGCTTCCGCGTCCGACGGACACGCAAAAGCCAAACGTTACGCAAGAAGAGAAAAGAAACATGGGACTTTAAGCCGCCCCCTACATTAGTTATTCATTGTTTTGTCTTGAATTATAATGTATTATACTTATTATACCAATTATCTCCGTTATTCACTGATGCTTTAACTTCAGAAGACCCACCACGCCTTAGGGGTATAAGCAATCGACACCTCACGTAGCGGATGACCCCTCCTTAAAAGGCAACCTCCCCGCACGTAAGGACTCTGTCGATTGCATAAATTTAGGAATTAGGAAACAAACGAGACAAGATTTTTTACTTCCTTCGCAGAGCAAAGGGGAATAATTGGGTTACTCGTAGACTTTCTTTCTGTGTCTTGTGTCATAAAGTAGCACTATTTTCTCGTTTTCGCTTATCGTGTAGATGACTCTGTAGTCGCCGCTTCTAATCGACCATTTACCAGCAAGATTTCCTCTCAAAGGCTTCCCTACATAAGGGTCAGCTTCAAGCAGTCTTATCGCTGAGTCTATTCGCTGCTTTGTTTGGGTATCAAACTTGCGAAAATCTTTTTCAAAAGTTTTCGTAACCTGCAGTTTATATTTCGCCAGTTTGTCTCAGCTCCTTGAGGAACGCGTCGTAATCTCTGACTCTTCCAGCTTTGACATCTGCTTCAGCCTTTTTTAAGCAGGACATAGCTTCTTTATCTTCCAGTATGCTGAAAGTTTCGACTATTTCCTCAAGTAAACCGCTTACCTTTACCAGTAAAGCCCTATCTTCATCTGTAAGAAGAACACCCTCAGACATGAAACCACCAAAGATAATACTACAGCTCAAGACTTTAATATATTACCCCAATTTTTCTAAAAAGTCATACCACGGTGCAAACGTAGAAAAGAGGAATGCAAAACATGCCCCATCTATGACCACTATTTACGCCCTGCAGCAAACTAACGTTAACCTTCCAATATCAAGTCCAACCCCTACACCAA
Source organism: Candidatus Bathyarchaeota archaeon (assembly GCA_963785215.1). GTDB lineage: Archaea > Thermoproteota > Bathyarchaeia > Bathyarchaeales > Bathycorpusculaceae > Bathycorpusculum. The sequence goes on along the minus strand of CAWAUU010000021.1, from coordinate 2,578 downwards.
CTCTAACACCTTCAGCAACTCCCTCTGCTACAACCGTGCCAGCGACGACAGATACTGGCGCAACAGTTAACTTGGCAATCAACGGAAACATAACCAGCTCACAGATGTCCAACGTCACAATCACAACAGACCAGTCCGACAAGACAACAACGGTGTCTTTTACTGTAACTGGGGAAAGCGGCACCACAGGCTTTGGCAACATAACCATATCAAAAAGTGCAGTGCCCTACGGAACCACAACGACAATCTACATTGACGGCCAGCTTGCTCAAAACCAAGGTTATACGCAGGATAGCAACAACTACTACGTGTGGTACACAACCCATTTCAGCACGCACAAAATATCAATCGTATTCACCACAACATCTTCTTCCAATAGATCTACAGCCCAGTCAAATTTGCTTCAAGAAGTAATCTATGGAGTAGCGGTTGCCGTAGTTATCGTAACAATCGTTTTAGTTGGGCTTTACTGGTATTTAGGAAAAGTAAGAAAGGCAAAAGCTGAGACGTAAAAACAGCTAAATTGCAGTAGATTAACCGTTCCCAATGACTTATGTTGCCTTAAAAAAATACTTATCAGCTCAGATAGAATAATCCGTCCTCAGAAAAAAACAGTTTGAATGCAATTGGGAGTTGCTTTCTCCAGATGTTACCAAAGCGAAATGAGGTTTATTAATTGGCGCTTTCTAAATTGAATCGGAGAAGGTAAAGTGAATTTTAGTATTGGAAAGTGTTTTAGAGCGCTTGGGCGAGAGCTCAAAAGAGAGATTTCAGATTACTATGTGACTATTTTTTCTAGAAAGGCTGGTGCGCCAATTTGCATCGCACTTTGCACATTGACAATCGTTTCGTATGCAATCTCACACTTCTAAGAAAAAATCGGTAAGTAAAACATAAGCAAAACATGTAAAAAAAGCACTGTTTCATGTTGAAAAGTGCGCGACTTATTTCTATGTTGAACTATGTTGAATCATATTTGAAGCCTAATAGAAGCATCTAGTAGACCGAGGAGGTAGCTTGTGCACACACAAACGCTGCTACCTATAGAGATACCCTAATTTTTATTGATAGAATTCAACAACAAAAATTCTAAGACAAAAGCCACGCGAGTTAGAAAAAGATAGAGGGAAGCTTTGGCATTTTTTGTCTAGCTTAAAATAATTATTTGGGGACTTTCTTCTCTTAATGACCAATCCAATTATTACGGCTCCAAGGATTAATGCTGCGACTAAACACAAAATAAAAAAAATGGAGTGTATTGTTAGTTTTTAGGTTGGCGTCGGCGTTGATGGTGGAGGAGCAACGGTTACTGGAGGCTGTTCTGGCTGCGGTTTAATTTGGAAAAAGGCAATTGCAATTAATAGTACAGCGATCCACATTAGAATGGCACCTATGAAAATTATTGTTAGAAATGCGCCTATTAATAGCAGTAGAGCTGCGGTTGAGAATAAACCTACGCTTGCTTTTGATGAAAGAGTTTTGAGTGATCGCCTAGCGAAGAAAGCTGCAACTATAGCGAAAACCCACAGGACCACTAGCACTAAAAATACTGCCCCCAAGGCGGATGTAACATCGCCTATGGGTATATTCGAAGTGACTGGAGTCATACCGCGCAATGATGTAATTGTTGACCAGCTGCCATTCCACGTTGGATAAATATCCTGGATCAGTTTTGTAAGTATGGTTGTGTCAAAAATTATGTAGAGAGCCGCCGCAGCTGCCACTACTACGCCCACTATGCCTGCAACGAGACTGTAAATTGCATTAGTGAATATACCTCTTTCTTTATAATAATTCGCTAAACCGTTCAGTGCAACGAAAACGAGTATTACGCCGATAAGGTCAACGATGCCAAAAGTATAGCTGGTAACCAATGAGCCTATTAGGATTAGTATTGCTCCTACGCCGCCCAAGGTCTTGCTTGATTCAAGAGTCATTCGCTTTTTCCCCAGATTCCTTGTGGTCATTTTTAGAATAAAAGCTTTTTTATGCTTGTTCAAGCGATCTTTTCAGAACCCATCAAAAGTATGTGTCAACTTAAGTCTTCGTGAAATAAATTAAAACTTAATCGGTTTTCTTCCCATTTGCGCCTTCAACTTCGGCGAGAAGCACGCTGTAGTAAGTTTGTAGGTAAGTTTTGCCGTTTTCTGTTATGGCATAGACTTTGCGGGAACGCCCATCTTTTTGTTGTTTTTTGCTTTCAAGAAAACCTCTTTGTTCAAGAGCGTTTAGTGTGGGGTAGAGTGCGCCATGTCTTAGTTTTATGTTGAAATCTGCTTCTACTTGTTTTTTGATTTTGTATCCCCATGTTGGTTGAGCTTGCACTATTCTTAATAGTTGTATGTCTAGTAAGTTTCTGATTATGTGTTGTACAATTTCTTTTTTGTATGTTTCAGACATGGGTTTCTTTCCTGTTGGCGGTTGTATGAATTGGTTGATGTTTCGATTTATTTAGTTTATGTTAATTTGGTTTTATGGGTATATTGCACAGTTATGTTTTTGTATGCTTTGGTTATGTATGAAGCTTTATATTAGGGTTTATTAATATTAAATACTCAAGATATGTCCGAAAAGGGAC
>CAWAUU010000020.1:0-29175 GCA_963785215.1 Candidatus Bathyarchaeota archaeon | reverse complement strand
GTTCATATATTTTATAATTCTCGGTGTTCGTGTATAATCCATGATCAAAACGCATGCTAATTTGGACACGATTCTATTAATGGGTGAGGAAACTTCTCAACCAACCGTGGCCTTGGATATGACTTCCAAACATGCCCTTGAGCATAGTAGAAGTATAAGCTTGGTGTATACGGCTAATTCGCAAGAGGGTGGATCTTGGAATTTCATACCGTGCGATTTGAATTTTAAAAAGGCTGGAGAGTGACTTTTGTGTTATCTAATGTGATAATTATTGACGATGATAAGGAAACAAGAAACTTGTTTTCCACAGTCTTGAATGACGCGGGATATTTGGTTGAGGCTGTAGAAAACGGTAAACAAGCTATAAAAATATGTAAAAAAGGCCCCTTTGACATTGCCCTTATCGATATTGAACTTCCTGACATTAAAGGAGTTGATCTCCTCAAAACATTACGACAGATTCAGCCCAAAATGGTTAAGATAATCATTACAGGCCATCCCTCAATTGAAAATGCAGTAAAGTCGGTGAACGAGAAGGCTGACGGATACCTATTGAAGCCTGTTAACATAGCGGAAATGCTGGAAATGATTAAAAAAATCCTTACAGAGAAGACAAACGAGTACGTCCAGATGATTAAAACGGTTGAGCAAGCCAAAGAATCAACTCCCCCCACCAAGTATCAAAACCCCGACCGATGGCGAGGATAGAAGTAGGCTACAATGGTGTACACAAGATAGACAGAAGAAATTCTATCAGTAGTTCCAAAAGTGTTTGATACTTACTCTGTTATGACATTTTTTTCCTCCTAGGTAGATCTAAAAGTCAGATCAAGCTACTTAAAAGCCTTTAATGATGCGAAAAGTGTTCACCTGCAAAAAGCCTGATCCAATCCATGCTGAGATATCGCTGAACTTTGCTGCCAACCCCCAACTGTATATCAAAACGTATATCATAACGTATAAATTCAGTGACCGGGCAGGCAGGCTGCGCGCGCACACAAAAGCCAACCCACCTACGGATCTACTGTCAATTAAAGAAGTTAAATTAGAATAAAGTTAACTTAGGCATATTATTTTTTAAGACTGGCGTTTGCCATCCAGCTATGCCTTTGCTCAATATATTCAGCTACTTTTTTCTCATCAAATTGTATTTTCTTTCGCTGTTCTTTCAACTTACTCTCTATTAGACTTGTAAGTTTTCTTGGGTCAAATGGTTTCACAATATAACCATCTACACCTTTATTTGTCGCTTCAATCGAATTATCTAAAGTAGCGTACCCAGTTATGATTATCTTTATCATTTCAGGCTCTGTTTTTCTAAGTTTGCTTAGTAGTTCTGTCCCTTCCATATCGGGTAAATGAATATCTATAAGAGCTAAATTGAAGAGCTGATTAAAACTTTCAGCAACAGCTTTCTCGCCATCCCCAACGCATTTAACTGAATATCCTTTATCTGTCAGGATTTCAGACAACATCGCTTGAACTTTTTGGTCATCGTCTACCACTAGAATATTTTCCACTATCAGAGCACCTTTAGGTTAAGTTAAGTGATATTATTTTTATTTCTTGTTAATCACTAATCTATTTTACACATAATTATGCCTAAGCTTGAGTTTCAATTCGTAAACCATTTTATAGATGAAATCGTAGGCTTGGATTGCAAGTTATTGCTAAATTGGCGAGATAATGTTTGAAACCGCTTTAAGAGAGACTAAAATTGCAGTAATTTCTAGCAATCCGATCAGTGTATTGCATGTTGATGATGATGCTCGCTTTCTTAAGTATGGCAAAACAATGCTTAGAGATGCAAGCCGATATTGAAGTTGAATCCGCCCGGTCAGTTCAAGAAGCACTTGAAACGCTAAAAACCAAGAAATTTGATGTTATAGTTTCAGATTATCAGATGAATGGGAAAGATGGTTTAGAATTTTTGAATGAGATAAAAGCCACTGGAATTACGACGCCTTTCATTTTATTTTCTGGTAAGGGACGAGATGAGGTTGCGGTAAAAGCGTTAAATTCTGGCGCCTTCAGGTATATAGATAAACGTGGTGCCCTAGATGCAACATATGCTGAATTGGCATCATGTATTCTTCAAGCGGCACACTATACTAGAGCTCAAGCGATGCTTAAGGAAAGCGAAAAGCGATTTAGGGCAATTTTTGATTCTTCCATCGACGCGATCTTAGTTCTTAACGATGATGGGGAAATTGTTTATAGTAATAAATCAGCAAAAGATATGTTGGATTATGCTAAGGATCAAATTGCTAAGGCATTAAACAAGCATTTTAACAAACAATTCGCGTCAACCTATGAACAAAATATGCATGAAGGCTTTAAGCAATTATCAGATGGCAACTTGTTAATGACTGGGAAGACAGTTGAACTTGCCCTCAAGAATATTTCAGGCAAAACAACCATCGTTGAGCTTTCATTTTCTGCTTTCATTGAGAATGGTCAATGGTTTGGGGTAAGCATTGTTCGAGATGTTAGTGACCGCAAAAGGCAAGAACAACTATTAGAGGAAAGCCAGCAGACGTTGAAAGCGCTTTTTGCTTATAATCCAGAAGCGATTGTTTTCATGGATAAGAATTTCCGCGTGACTGATGTCAACCGTAGCTTCACAGAGCTTTTTGGATTTACCCTTGAAAATATCAAGGGCCAGAAAATTATGGATGTTATTGTTCCCGAGGGGTTTGAAAAAGAGTCAAAAACTATCAGAGGGGCTAATTACGAAAGGGCAGGTAACCTTTAGCACAAAACGAAAAAGACGGGACGGTTCTACTGTTGATGTTAGTTTATCGGGTGGGCCATTAGCAGTAAATGGCAAAATAGTTGGATTTTTTATGGCTTATGTAGATATTTCTAACTTAATTATAGTTCAGAACGTGTTAGCGAATGCTCTTTCAAAGGCAGAATTATTAAACGAAAAAATTGTAGTGTTAGGCGGTTTTACAAGGCATGATGTTAGAAACAAACTTGGTTTAATTTCAGGGTAATTTGTATTTGGCTAAGAAATAAATGTAAAATTGAGCCTAACTTAGAGAAGTATCTCAGCAATATTGATGATTCCGTTAAAAATATTTGTGATATTTTTGATTTTGCGAAAACTTATGAAATGATAGGCGTTGAAGAATTAGTTCCTGTGGATATAGGTAAAATGGTTCAAAATGCGCTTTCTCTCTTCTCGGATCTTAAAGGTGTAAAAGTTGAAAATCAATGCACAGGGTTTGAAGTTATCGCAGATTCTTTACTTACACAAGTTTTCTACAATCTTATTGATAACTCATTGAAATATGGCGAAAAAACAAGCACTATCAGTATATTTGCAGAAAGGCTTAGTGAGGGCTCAGTTAAATTATGTTTTAAGGATGATGGTGTTGGCTTAGATAAGAATTTTAGGGAGCATTTATTCGAAAGGGGCTTTGGAAAAGGCACTGGATTTGGGTTGTACTTGATACGCAAGGTATGTGAGGTTTACGGTTGGACGGTAAAAGAGAATGGCCAACCAGGTCAAGGAGCTCAATTTGAATTTATAATCCCCGTTGAAAAGGTTAAGAGGTTTGCAGAAAATAGCTAATCTTTTGAGATAGTACATTTATTTTTGTAATTCTTAGATACTTAAATAATATTTTGAAACAACTATTACAGCAAGTTAGCTATAAAAAACGTAGCCAACCATACAAGAAACAAGCTTAACTCTTATTAGACTAAGCATACAGTAACATAACGTACGAGCTATAACGTGTATAGCGATCAAACATGGTAATCTTAGCTGTTTCTGATATCCATTTAGGCTATTCACAATCAAACGTCGACGAGTTTGATGCGTTTCTTCAAACCACGATTGATAGAACTGATGTTGATATATTGGTAATCTTGGGCGATTTCATTGATATGTGGCGAAGGGATATAAGCGGTCTCTTTCTTGAAAACCATCAAATCTTGCAATCTCTTCTTACACTGCAACAGAAAAAGACAGTCTACTACGTTGCAGGCAACCATGATTATCATCTTGTTCTTGGATTCAGGAGGGCTTCCCTGCACAGTGGATCCTTCGCTTCCTATGCCCATTCGGGGACTCCGCGCAGAAGCGTACAACTCTGGAGAAGCGGCAGTTGAAAATGATTTTCCACAAAGTGAATGGAAGAAATTCATGCCTGAAGGTCATGTGCAACTCAAGAACGTATTGTTTGCCCCATTGACGATTGAACAGAAAGTGGTCGGAGTAATCGGGTTGGCTAATAAACCAGGCAGGATTCACCAAACGCGACCGTGAAATGGCAATGGCATTTGGAGAAATTGCCTCGGTTGCCCTAGTCAACAGCCGAATGCTGGAGATGCTGGAAGAAAACGAAAAAGAGTTAAAGGCGCACTCTGAACATTTGGAGGCACTGGTTGAAGAGCGGACCAAAAAACTTAGAGACTCTGAACGTATGGCAGCCATCGGAGAGACAGCAGGCATGGTTGGGCATGACATCCGCAATCCGCTCCAATCTATCACCGGCGAACTCTACTTGGCAAGAACCAACCTTGCAGATTTACCTGATACCCGCGCTAAAGAAGATCTAAAAGAAAGCATAGGCTACATTGAGGAACAGCTAACTTATGTGAACAAAATCGTGCAAGACCTCCAAGACTACGCGAAAACATCTCAGCCCCAACTGCAGGAAACAGACCTTGAAAAAGCCGTCCAAGACGTTTTGTCAACTGTGAATATTCCAGAGAACATAACGGTTTCTACAAATATAGAAGCTGGCTTTTCGAAAATTTACACTGACCCGCTGTACCTGAAGAGAGTACTTACAAATTTGACCTCAAACGCTGTACAAGCCATGCCTAAAGGAGGAAAATTAGCCATAACCGCAACCTGCAAAGAAAAGAAAATATTCATCACCGTAGCAGACACAGGCGAAGGCATACCTGACGTTGTAAAAGACAAGCTTTTCAAGCCGCTGTTCACCACGAAAGCCAAGGGTCAAGGATTCGGCTTAGCTGTAGTTAAAAAGTTGACTGAAGCATTAAATGGCAAAGTAACCGTTGAAAGCCAAGTCGGAAAGGGCACACGATTCACCGTGGAATTTCCAATGACTTATAACTAATTCTACAGCCCTTCTTTTTGGAACCTGTTTTGTTGGGTTCAAATCCCCAGACGATAACCAAAAATATGGCGCAATCTGTAGGAACATGGGGTTGTGATGATGAAATCCGAGTTTGGCTGGGTGAAAGTGAACGGGGTCATGTATGAAAAGGACGTTATTCTTCACGTTGATGGGACAGTTACGAGGAGGAAGAAGAAAAAATCGAAGGATTTGAAGCTCATTTATGGTCATACTCCTCTTTCTGAACGTGAACTAGATTTTCTTTCGGAAGAAAAACCCGATGTTGTCTACATCGGAACAGGTCATCAATCAGCGCTTCCCATTACACCGGAAGCTATGTTGATTCTGAAAAAATATGAAACCGTTATTCTGCCAACGCAAGAGATAACCGAAAAAATAAACCAAGAGCACAGAAAAATGGTAGCATTAATCCACGTCACATGTTAATTCTCGAGAAAAAATAGTGAAGCTTTAGGTGTTTTAATCAAACATCCAGTGCTTTCGCCAATCATTGGGATATCGGGGTATTTTCGTATTTAGTGCTCAAATTCCTCTTTAAAGCGCTTGATACACAGGTTGTCTCAGGGTAAAACAATGCACAAACTTGAAAGCTTGTATGCATTTTTAAAAATTTACGGTATTGGTTTTTCCGTGCTTGCCGACATCACGCCTGAATCTGGCTGACCCTTTAGAAACTACCTTACGCCTCAAATGTTCTTTAACTTATTGTTGCATAGTTTTTAAACAGGCTTAGCATAGGTGTATAGGCATAAAAGAGGGAACTTCGCGTTTGAATGGAAAACCGCTCGTCAGCATAGTCAGCGCTGGCATGTCCAAATTCGGCAAGCATGATGGTTTACTTGCAAGAGAAATCTTCTCCGAAGCAGCTAAAGAAGCGTTCAGTCGCTGCCCTAAACTTGACCCAAAAAACGATATTAAAGCCATGTTTATCGGGCACATGGGGGAAGCGTATGAGCATCAAGGGCATATGGGAGCAGCCGCTGCTGATTGGGCGGGACTCACTGGTATTCCAGCCACTCGGACTGAGGCGGCGTGTGCTTCTTCAGGCGCTGCATTGCGAACGGGAATTTACGCTGTAATGTCTGGTCTTGCGGACGTGGTTTTGGTGGGCGGCGTTGAGAAAATGACGCATCGCACAACAGTTGAGGTTACTGAGTATTTGGCAATGGCATCGGATTACCCCTTTGAGCAGTGGCACGGCATAACTTTCCCAGGCTTATTCGCGATGATGGCAACCGCTCACATGCACACGTATGGCACGACGCAGGAGCAGATGGCTTTGGCTGCGGTGAAGAACCATTATCATGGAAGCCTCAACCCTAAAGCTCACATGCAAAAAGAAATCACTCTCAAAACCGTCATGTCATCGCGCTGCGTAGCTTGGCCGCTTAAACTCTGCGATTGTTCACTGATAACTGACGGCGCAAGCTGCATTATACTAGCTAAGCCAGAAGTCGCTGGCAAATACACTGATATGCCCGTACATATAATCGGCAGCGGACAAGCAAGCGACACCATCGGCTTATACCAACGCAAAAGCCTCACATCGCTAAACGCCACACGGTCAGCGGCGAAAACGGCTTATGAAATGGCAAACGTCAAACCGCAAGACATTGATTTGGCTGAGGTTCATGATTGCTTCACATTCGCTGAGCTGATGGCTTACGAAGACTTAGACTTCTGCCCCGTAGGAGAAGGCGGCAAACTGGTTGAAAGCGGTGAAACTCGCCTCGGCGGACGCCTTCCAGTTAACACGAGCGGCGGTTTAAAAGCCAAAGGTCACCCTGTAGGCGCTACAGGAACCGCGCAAGCCTACGAAATATACCTTCAACTGACAGGGCAAGCTGGAAAACGCCAGGTAAAAGACGCACAAGTGGGCTTAACACATAACGTTGGCGGGTCAGGCGCTACAGCGGCAGTTCACATTTACAGGAGCGCTTAAAAATGAGCACACAAGAACCATTCACAATCGAGCAATTCTACAAGTTCCTTAAGCAGCAGAAGCTTATGGCTGGAAAATGCCTCAAATGCGGAAAAATCCATCTGCCCCCAAGACCCTTATGCGATAATTGTTTCTCGCAAGAGTTCGAGTGGGTAAGCGTTTCGGGAAGGGGCAAGCTGCTCACTTACACAGTCATCAATGTTGCACCGCAACAATTCCAAGCACTAACGCCCTATGCTGTGGGCATTGTGCAACTGGAGAACGGCTTGAAAATTCCCGGCATGATTCAGGGCTTGACGCAAGAGCAACTAAAGATAGGCATGGAGTTAACATTAGACTTCGGCTCATGCATTACAACGCAGGAATGGCCGAAGTGGACAAGATACTGCTTTAAACCTTGAAGCTTCCAAAAATTTTGTTTCTACAAAAACTTTTCCAGTATTTCCATAACGATTGCGCGCTCTCTTTTATGGAGGGCACAAAACCTGTTTTGCTCATGCATTCCGCCTTGAAGACTACTTAGCTCGGGAAAGCTCTAAAACCTTCCCTAAAACCAACAAAACTAAACTCTTCACATGTTGAAAAAGCGCTATTTCATGTTGAAAGTGCGGGCATTATTTCTATGTTGAACTATGTTGAATCATATTTGGGGCATATTAGGATCATCTAGTAGACCGGAGGGTAGGCTGTAGCGCACACCAACGTCCTAAGACAAAAGCCCAAAGAAAAGATTTTTGCGAATCTAGAGAACACCTAGCAATGCTGCTACTGCAACAGCTATTGGAACTGCGGCTACCAGAAATATCAGTCCTTTTGATTTGAAGAACGAGTTCGTTGCTGCTTCGCCTTCTTGGAGTTCATATTCTTTTATTTCTTTTGTTTTAGAGTTTATCTGGACTTTAGCTGTTCGTTTCTGAAACATCATCTCAACAATGTATAGTTCCCCATCGAGCGAGACTTTCATCGGCAACCAGCTTCCCTTATACCCTAATCTTTTCAGGAAGTCAGCTGTCATGACCGTCGCATTTTCGGCGTCGAACCGTGGAACCTCTGCTGTTTCAGTGGACATGAATCTTCTCTGAGAGAAATTGGCGCTTTACCATTTTAGGATTTATGAAGCCAAAAACCATATTTCTAATCAACAGAACACCCGCTAGAAAAAAGCTACCGCTTTAACGGTAGTTTAGGGCGTTGATTGGCTTGGCAGTTGCGGTTGAGTTCCATTAAATAGGTCCGTTTGGTTTAGAAGGCTGTTTTCGAGATTTTTTAGTGGAACAAGTTGTGGGATGTTGTTTGTGTTAAGAGTCTGTTCCATTGTACTTACGGCATAGCCGACAACTACGCAAGCAAGCACCACAGCTGCGGTTATTAAAAGTAAAGTGGCTACTGCTGTCTCCAAAACTTTCTCCTCCTTTCTCGAACGCTATTTTGCTGAAAGATTGTTTAATAGTTTGTTCTTTTTCCCGAGTTATTCTTATTTAGGAATATTTCGAAAATAGTAATAACGCGCGTTCGATTGGTATAGTTATACTTTATTGTTCAATATTTCAAGTAGGTTCAGAAACTTTTGCTTTTTTAAATTCTCTATTTACTTGGTGCTTGTTCGTCTGCAGGTGGTTGAGTAGACGCCGCAGGAGCCGCAGGACTTGCAGCAGTTGGCGGTGCTGTTTCAGGTTTTTCTGGTGGCGGTTGATTTTGGGGTGTGCTTGATAATATTTGTATTTTTTCTGCCATCGGGTGAAGAAGGTCAGGTGGTGGATATGGCGTGTTTAGGTTGGATGATAACATGTAGATTGAGTTAAAAACATGCTGGTAGATGGTGAAGAGGATTTGTGGAATTTTTGTTTTAGGGTTAACCTCTAGTTTTTTCTTGATGTCATCTGCTTTGCCTGTCAGAGTTACTGAGCCTGTGGTGCTGTATTTAACGACGTTTGGCTTGGTTGAAATTGCCAAGGCGAAGTTGAGTGTTACTTCGTTTGTGCCTTTTTTTTGTTCTTCCAGCTTTGCGTTGACGTCAAAAAACAGTTCTTCTTTTGAGAGGTATTCGCCGGTTCGTTCACCCTGTAAACTATTTAGGCTGATAGAAACGATGACTCCTGAGACAGAATACTGTGGGTTTACGACTGATTCCTCTGTTACATCATTGCTGTGATTTTAATATTTAACTTTGTTTGTAGCCAGCACGCTGACCGCCCTTGCGGTCGATAGGTTCTGGTTTTATGGTTGGTTGGAGCTGTAGAATGCTGGCACGGAAAGCTCTGTTATAAACTTGAAAGCTTCATCTCCTTTAGTGTTTGCTTTTGGTTTTAACACGATTTTTTTAGGGATGTCTTCTTCAATGTAAACTATGTAGTTGACCGTTGTTCCTAACCCCAGGCGAGCAAGTTGCTGCACGGTTGCCTTAAATTTCTCATTTTCCTGAATTTTTTTATTTATTTTTTCGATTGCTTCAAATAGGATTTCTGTTTGTCCCTGTTCCGTGAATGAAATTGCAATGTCACCTGATTGAATCCAGCCTGAGTTTTCTTCTTTGCCTTTGGCTCCCTTTTTGCCTTTATCTGCCGGTTCTGCAGGTTTCTTTGATTGGCTGCGCAGGTTTTTTTGCAGGGCTGCTGATTTTTGGAACCATTCTTCGTTTTTATGGGCGCCTTCAAAGTCTCTCAGTAATGTGCCTAGCCATTGGCTATAATCTTCAAATAATGTTCGGTACTGAAGAGTTTGGTTTGCTAAAAATTCCGTAAGGTCTTTTAGTGACGTGAAAGTACGAATTTCTGTTCCCGTTTTTCCACTTCCTTTTTTATAATTTCCTTGGGATTTGGCTTTGGATGTATTAAGTAGGATTAGTTTTTTGGATAATAGGATTTGTCTATTGCAGAAATTACGTACTTTTCAAGAGGTCTCATGCAAGTTTTGTTTAGGCCTTTCTTTTGGTTGGTTGTTGGAAGAGGCTCTTGTGTTATCAGGGTAAATATCGCGGAAGCAATTGAGCTACCCCCCCCACATCTCTTCTTTTTGAATCGTTCAAGCAGTTGCTTAAGCGATCCAGCGTTTGCTAATAGCTCAATAGTTTGCCGTCCACTTTATATTGCCCTTTTCCACATGAACCTCTTCCATGGTTTGGCTCTTCTGGTTGGAAAGCTCTTGTTTTACTTTGTCGGGTCAATATAAAAGTATTATGTATTACTACACAATACTCATAGATAACAGCCACTAGTGTTTTTAACGGTTTCTAGCTTTGTCGTAAGCCTTCGCTACGGCTTCACTTGTCAGGACACCTACCACTTTTGTAGGCGATTCCTTGTCAACAACGGGTAGCAGGTCGATTTTTTCTTTAGTCATAATTTTGTATGCTTCAAAAACTGCTTCATCTGGATGGGTTGAAATGTTTTTTAGGGGCATCTGCTCAACTTTCAGGTTCCCTCGCTGCTCTGGTGTAACCTTGATTATTTCATTCCAAATCACTACGCCTTGAAAAACGCCGTCTCTTTCGACAAGTGCGTCATGATACCGATTCTTGAACATAACTTCAAAAGCTTCAGCAAGGGTTTGGTCAGGATGAACTGCGCCCACCTCAGATTGCATGACATCTTTGACTTGGACACTTGCTAAAGTCGTGGAAACTATCGTTTGTTCTGCTTCTTCACTGGCGCCTATGTAAATAAAAACGCCAATTATTATTAGCAACGGATCAATTAAAAATCCTACTAAGACCATTATAATGCCAAATATTCTGCCAATATAAGCCGCGTACTTGGTTGCCTGAGAAAACTTCATCCGTTCCGCCAGCAAAGCCCTGAAAACTCTGCCTCCGTCCATGGGGAAAGCCGGAATTAAATTGAATGCGCCAAGCAACAAGTTTAGGTATCCTAAGTCTAGCAGGATGTTTCCTGTAGAAAATAATAATACGGAAACCGGTGGAAACAACGGTATTTTCACTGGTAACACATAGTTTACGCCAATCAATGCTGCTCCAAGCGCTAAGCTTGTGAGGGGTCCAGCGGCTGCCATTCGCCACTCTATTTTGGGGTTTTCTGGTATTTCCTCAATTTCTGACACTCCGCCGATTGGGTAGAGAACAATTTTACGTACCACAATACCGTAGCGTCTTGCAACAACAGAGTGCGCAAGCTCATGGAAAAGCACAAAAACAAACAGGAACACTATGAGAATGAAAGCGTAAATCTGATTATAATAGATAGCTAAACCTAACACGCCTAAAATTAACAAGATAAAAGTAAGATGCAACTCAATGGGAATCCCCCATGCGGAACCAATTTTAAAAGACAACTTCATAACCAAGAAGAAGCAATGTTTGCTTTTTAAATTTTCTATAAGTCTGTATTTTAGCTTTGGGCTTTTGTCTTAGGACGTTGGTGTGCGCTACAGCCTACCCTCCGGTCTACTAGATGATCCTAATATGCTCCAAATATGATTCAACATAGTTCAACATAGAAATAATGCCCGCACTTTCAACATAGAAACGTGTTTTATTATGTAGTTTTTGGCACAATTTAACATGGTTTATTGTTAGATATTAAAATATGCTCCAAATAGGCTTCAGCCGTCAATTCTAAAGGCAACTCAGTTTGGTTAGAAAATTTTAGATTTTTTCTTTGACATATTAAATAGATCATATGACAAAAAATATAAGCTCCTAAATGTCATACATGTTCGCTCAGAGTGGAAATTTGAAAAATGCTCCGGCAATTGCTTTTCTTTTAAGAAAAAATAATCCTTTTTCCAGCATCTTGTTGGGTGCTTTTATTTATCTAATTGGATTATTGGTTAGCCAGTTTTACGGAGCGACATCTTTTTTCTTGAAGAATTGGTTTTTCCCAGCGGCGTGCCTCGGAATTATTATTGTCACTTATCATTACGTTTGGCTTTTCTTTTGATAAGTTGGGTCAAGCATTTGATGAATTGGAACACAATTTTGAGGTACCCCCAGGAAGAATTTGGGAAAATTAAACGAACCTACTTTAGTCAAGTGTGCAGCGATAAAACGGCCTTTTCTAGTCTCATTACCTGGATTTGCGGGTGGAATATATGTTGTTACACAGGTCTGGAACGGTAACATAGTAATCTTTGCAAAAATTCCTCCTTTTCTCATAGGAAATTTGGCATATGTTTCATATTCAATATTTGTAGTTTGTTTCGCCATTTATCTAGTTCTGGCGCGCCAGCTTACATGATTACTTGCACGCTATTTGCATTGAGGAAAGTAACTAAATATCCAGCAAAACAGAATAATGCAGAAAAAAAAGTAGGTTTAATCTTGACAAAGTTATCTCGGTTAATCTCAGGGTGACATTGGTCTGGTTTGTCGGTCTTTCACTCATGATGGTAAATCTATTAACATCCTCAAATGATATAATCATATTGACTGTACTTCTTGTTCTCGCATTTGGACTAATATTATTTTTCGTCCCTCAATTTCTTTTTCACAAATCAATAATAATTTCGAAGGATAAACTGCTTGCAGGATTTGAGTCTGACTTCTCGTCGAAAACGACTATTCCATTATCTTCAGATTGTGATCCTCGGAAGTCCTTGCTGTTATGTATGTTATATGAACGGACTGAAAAAATTAGTGAGTGGCCTCTGAACACCGAACCAATTTTGCAACTGGTTTTTTTTGCGATAATTCCAGTTGTGACAACTATTGTCGGAATAGCTATTAGATAATTGCCTTTGACATGTTTTACGCCGAAGTGTGAATTGCAGTATGCTGTTTGAGGAATCAATCCCCGTGACGTAACAGTAAGGGCAGAAAGCGTATAGTCTATCAGGACCAATCGCCATAGTCAGCTTACTTATACTGAGAAAAAAGTCACGGTACCAAAACATCAAATATACCTCTTTCTTTTTTAATTTATCTTTCAGCAAGCTTAATATGTCGTTACAATTAGGTTTCCTCTTTTTTTGCAAAGTTTTATAAGGAAGTTGTTGACAAAGATGGAGCTTTATTGAGCGAGCGCATTTATGTTTTTTGCTCAATAAAAAATAAAAATTGAAGGAAAATAAAAATGCAAAAACTAAAAAATAAAACTATGGCAATTGTGATTTCAATACTCTTTGTATTTTCAATGACAACTTCGATGACGTTATTAACAAACGTTAGTGCGCAACCAGGTGTATCTATTCCAACCTATGCTTTCATTAATGCGGCTCCTAATCCTGCAGGCGTCGGTCAAACAGTCACCATTGGTTTCTGGATTGATATCCCTCCACCGACAGCGAACGGTGCGTATGGTGACAGATGGAATGATTTGACTGTGTTAGTTACGAAGCCTGGTGGAACTACTCAAACACTGGGACCGTTTACATCTGACGATACTGGTGGAACATTCACAACGTACACTCCTGCAGCAGTCGGCACTTACACTTTTAAGATGAGCTTTCCAGGACAAACATTAGCAGGCAATAATCCAGCTCCAACAGGACAAAGCAATGCCCAAGAAATTGGCACCTATTTTGAACCGAGCACTAGCAACGTATACACGCTTACAGTCCAACAGACTCCAACATCATCTCTTCCGCAAACTCCTCTTCCAACAAACTACTGGACACGCCCAATAGAATCAGTCAACAACTTATGGTATAATATTAGCGGGAACTGGCTTGGCTTGGGTGCATTGTCATTTGGTAACACTGGAATGTACAATGAAAGCGGAAACTATAATCCATACAGTTCAGCGCCAACCACCGCTCACATTCTCTGGACAAAGCCCGAGGCGCCTGGAGGCTTAATCGGAGGAGAATTCAGTACAAGCAGCAGCGCAGCAACCAATTTCTACTCAACCTCGCAGTATGAGCCTAAATTCGGACCAATAATCTTGAACGGCGTTCTATACTACACTCAATTCCCAGGAGCTTCAACTAACCCAACAGGCTGGGTTGCCGTAAACTTACAGACAGGACAAACACTATGGACTGACGATTCCGCTAACAACGGTGGCGGTTCTCCACAGCAAACTGCTCTAACATCGTCTGGCATAATTACGACTCTAGCTTGCGGTCAAATACTCGATTATGTATCACCCAACCAGTACGGAGCCCTCGCATACTTATGGAGCACAGGAGACCCTGCTGGAGTCCCCGCAGCATTTTTCACAGGCACGTTAAACATGTTTGACGCCATGACTGGAACATACATTTGCAGCGTTGTCGGCGCTCCATTCGGTATCTTTGGCACGGGAATGACTCTGACAGAAGATCAAAGCGGAAACCTGATAGCATACTACGTTAACAGTACTACTGGCACGCAAATAATCGATGGCAAAGCTGTCGTTACTCCTGTTGGCGGCGCGATGCTTGAATGTTGGAACTCGACGCAATGCATTGAGTACCCCACCGGCTACATACCTGGAGTTTCTCCGGTAAGTTGGGAGTGGCGACCTACACAAGACGGCGTCTATAGCTTCGGTAACGGAATAATGTGGGCAGCACCAGTAGCTACCAGCCTTAACGGTAATTCTATGGCTCTTACACCTCTATCTATTCCAGGCACCATTAACAATGTCGACGCTATCAGTGACGACGTAATAGTTATGACTGGGTCAACTGCAGGTATGCTAGGTCAGGGCGCAGGCTTTCAAAGCGGGTATCAAATTGAAGCTGGCTACAGTACAGCTAACGGTGCACAGCTATGG
This sequence comes from Candidatus Bathyarchaeota archaeon, assembly GCA_963785215.1. Taxonomy (GTDB): domain Archaea; phylum Thermoproteota; class Bathyarchaeia; order Bathyarchaeales; family Bathycorpusculaceae; genus Bathycorpusculum. The sequence continues at coordinate 14,458 of CAWAUU010000020.1, read as the reverse complement.
ATATACAATCGGACGTATACACCGGATACAAGGTTGGGAGCTGTTGGAGCTGCGGATGAAAACTATGCACAAGTGACTTTCGCGACTGGAGTAGTTACGGCTTACAGCATCACTACAGGTCTGAAGGCATGGCAAATAACGCTTACTGGCGCTAACGGCGGTCCAGTGAATCCTTATGATAGTATAGGCGGTTATCAGTCTGTTATTGCTAATGGCGTACTTTACTTGTGGGGTCTTGGTGGAGACATTTGGGCTATTAACTATGCGAACGGTGCAATCTTATGGTACACAAATACTACCACACTAAGCGGCGCTGCTGGGGCTAACACGCCTTATGGTGTATGGCCACTTTGGACTTTCATGGTTGGTTCCGGTGCTGGCGGAGAACTTTTCGTCGCTGAGGGTCACGAGTACAGTCCACCGTTATTCCAGGGATCTGATCAGCTGGCTATAAACATGACTAATGGGAAGCTGGTATGGAGCAGTATGGGCTTTGACGTTACGGGCACAGCTATTTCTGACGGGATAATGACGACGCTGAACGCTTATGACAACCAGATATATGGCTATGGCATGGGACCGAGTAAAACTACTGTTACCGCACCTGGAGTTGGCGTTTCAACTTCTTCACCTGTAACGATTACTGGCACAGTCATGGATGTTTCCGCTGGTGCACAGCAACAGGCAGTTGCAGCTAACTTCCCTAATGGTCTTCCATGCGTATCTGATGCAAGCATGACTCAGTGGATGGAATACGTTTACGAGCAGCAACCAATGCCAACCAACGTAATAGGCGTTCCAGTAACGATTGCGGTCACTGATTCCAACGGAAACTGTCATGTCATCGGAACTGCAACAACTGATGCAAGCGGCACCTTCGGTCTAACATGGACACCTAACATCCCAGGTAACTTCACTGTAACCGCCACATTTGCAGGTACACAAGCATACTACGGATCCACTGCTGAAACATACTTCTACGCTAGCGCGCCATCAGCAACACCAGCGCCAACCGCTGCACCTGTAACAGGCCTAGCAACAGCATCAGACCTAACTATTGGGATCGCTGCTGCAGTAATCGCAATAATCATCGCAATCGCCATAGTAGGCTTACTCTTACTAAGAAAAAAGCCATAAAACAAAAGCAATAAAACAACCACAATCCTCTTTTCCTTTTTTTGTTATGAAAAACTTTTGCTCCAAACCGGCCGACATGTATATCATTACATGCTCAACAAAAAGAAAGCAAATCTCGTCACTTGATATTTCTAACGAAAATTTAATTCTTATTAATTGCCTCGGTAAATCTTTATTCAAGTGTCATATGGCTAAGTTTGGGGTTCTTTCAGTCAGTTTTTTCCTCGCCTGGGCAAGAACTTCATTATTCTCTTCAAGATGCTTTTGGTTTCCGTTCGCATTATCCTCCAGCCACTTTTCGGTTGATCGCGCCATTGGAACCCGGTTATCCAAATTTGTCTTCTTGCTGAGTTGCAGTATCTTCTTTGGGTATCTTCTGACTGCTTGAATTAAGTTTTCTTAATTCCCATAAACTCTTAACGATTTTCTCGTTAGAAAGAGACGAGAGATTCGTGGTGGGGCTGGAGATCCCTTGAACCCAAAAGGGTTCAGAACCTTATTACAAGAGAAGGAATAGTCTTCTCATCTCAAGTAGGAGCGGAAGGAAAAGAATAATTACAAATCTGCGAATAAAGTGTTAAGAATTTTCTTCCCAAGGCGGGTCCGGTGGGATGCGCTTAATTATTTAAGTGAAACCTTTTTAGAATACCTTTGCCAGATATTTGCTACGTTGACGGAGGGGGAAATTTTAGCGCACCGCGCGAACTTTCAAGAATTCAAAACGGTTATTTTCCCATGTACTCTATAGGTGAATCTTAGTGCGCGTGCTAAAGAAGAAAGCCCACGCCTACTTAAAGCGGCGAGTAGTTCGTTTTGGTTGCTTGTCGTTGGCTGTTCTAGCCTTAGAACAAAGTGTTCTATAACCAGAGCTAATAGGCGCACTTAGCATATCGCTTCATGGTGAAATCAAATGGAGTTCAAGTTTAAACTCATTGTAGTTGCCGCTCTAGCCTTGATGGTTGGAACGGTTTTTGCTGCGCCGCTTTTAATAGCGCCGACCAATGTTCTGCCCTTTCCGCAAGTGCCGGAGGGGCCTAAAGCCGATTTCAGCGTCAACGTCGTCTACGCCAACTTCAACCCTGTCACCTGGCAGTACCAGAGTACGGACATCAACTCAGCAGGAATCTCCTCGCCCGGGCCCACATTCCAAGCCGTCAACATCACCTACAACGTCGTCTTAAACGTCACCAACCTGTCAAACCAGCCGGCTACAGTCTACCAACTTACCTTCGCAGCCGCACAAAACATCAACCTGAAGCAGTCCATCATGGGCGGCACAATCTACTACGGCGGATCCGCTGGTCAATCAAGCGTTTCCCCCTACTACGACTTCGGCGGAGTCGTCCAAGGAGTCTACCTCAACAATAAATGGGTAAACGAAACTTGGATGCCCAATACTTACACAGACGTAAACGGAACACAAACCATTGTACCCTACCCCGAGAGCTTGTACCTTATAACGCAAGCCCACTTTGACGGAGGCATTATAGCCGATGGCGGTCCGCTTAACCCTGACAACGTCAAAGCCTACAGTGCAGATCACTCATTAAACGGCACAATTCCGGCTTTGCCCGCAAACGCAACCGCCACAGGCATCTGGTTCGGCGGAGTCCCCATAACAGAATACTACGACAACTACGGAAACCCATTGATTACGGAGATGTACATTAACGGGGCATGGGTTGACGTCACAGGCAAAGTAACAGTCGACAACACACAGCCAATGATCACGATGACAAACCCGCTAGTTAATCAAGTGATGTCACTAGCGCCACAACCATACGAGAACATGAATTCAAGCCTAGGCGCCATAACTTCGTTGCCAACTTGGGGCAATTGGGGCTATGGACAAGCATACCAATGGTTCCCGTGGAACTGGAATCAAAACGGATTCAACAACACTTGGGCACCACATGAGTCGAGGCTAATAATGTTCAACGACACGCAGATGTATGTATTCGACCCAGCAGGATGCCCACCCAGCGCCGGTCTCCACGCTCTCGAATCAGGAAATATCCAGTTGTACGCGTCGGTGTCAAACTACATCAACAACGCTCCAGTCAACGGAGTCTACTCCAACACTGTCTCATCAGCCACTCAAGTAACTACACTGCAAATGACCCAAACATCAAACGGCTACCTGTACAACGCAATCTTAGGTTACAACCAAATGTTCCAGCAGAGTACTTCAAGCATAGAAGTAACCGTTGTGCCGAGGACAAACCCGTGACCACCACAAACCAAGCCAAACCTGGGGTAACTGCAACCCAAACATGACAAATTAGAGGGTTAACCTCTATTCCTCCTTTATTTGAGAATGGATATTAAAAAATTGAGAGAGGGGAATCAAAGTGACAAACACTAACACCGAAGAACTTGAAGGCACAACCCTAAACGTCTACGCCTGCATGATTAAAGAAGGCAAGCCTTTGGGTCCCAGAGAAACCATGCGACTAGCCAACCTTAGCAGCCCAAGCGTGGCCTATTGGCATCTACAAAAACTCGAATCACTCGGCTTTATAACAAAAAACGAATACGGCGAATACTTTATCAAAGAAAAAGTAAACATCAGCGGGCACCTCTGGATTGGGAAAACCCTTGTTCCCCGCCTAATCTTCTATGCCTTCTTCTTTATCGGCATTCTATGCGTAGAAGCCATAACAATTGCTATCCCCTTTTTCCAAAGGGGCCAAACGCCCAGTCTCTACCTGTTTTACTTGATGGCTCCAACCGCCATTGCCATGATGTTGTTCCTAAGTGAAGGCATTTGGCTCCGAAGAAAAACACAAAGTGAAAACAATAGAAAAAAACGTAACCCTGAAAAAAACACAGGCCTAAGGAAAATGAGGGTGACGGAAGCAAGTGAGCCAAATGATACGGGTGAAGTACATGAGTAAGTTCATCAAGAAAGATTTGGAGAATCCAGAGTTCGCAAACCACAAGCGTTTCTGCCGAAGTTGCGGTAGGCAAACGTTTAGGTGGACTTGCTGTGGCGAACGAACCTCGCGAGTGAAAATGCAGCCCAATCCGAAGGATAAACTTCATACAATGTGAGAAAGAGATAGGGCACTACAGCGATTTTCTCCTTTTTCACTTCTATGTCATCCAAATTCAAACTACGCAAAATGCGGCAAGAATTCTGGGATTTGAATCCTTCTTGTTCTCTTTCCTCAATCCTTCTAAGAATAACCTTTTTTTCCATAGAGCTTGCACTTAACCATCCTAAAGCCTAATCACTAATTCATTATTTGCAGATTTAAGAAATATCATCATCGAAAACTAATTGGATTCGAGCCTGAAGCGGGATAGGTCTCTATGGGTTCTGAACCCAAACGAGAGATCATGGTTATTACATTCGTATGCATTTTCGGATTTTCAGAACCTTGAATGGGGCTGGAGAGATTTGAACTCTCGTCTATAACGCCCGAGGCTACAAGCCTAGACCAAGCTAGCCGACAGCCCCCTTTCAAATCGCTTTTAGACGACTATTTTTTTCGGGTTCATAGAATAATGTTGGCTTAGGCTTTAAACTTTAACGGTCAGGCAACATTTGTTGTTGAAAAGAAAGAGAGGCTTAAGCCGATACACTGGTTGCCGTAGTCTCAGTCGGCGGAAGCTGCTGTTTCTGGCGCTGGTTTTTGGGATTTTAGCGAGATTTTTGTGGTATAAGCGTGCGGCGATACATAGTGCGGCGGCTACTATTGCAAGGTAAAAGGACAATTGAAAGCTTCCTGAAACCAAAGCATTGATGCTTATGCCCGAGGGCATGAATTGCGTCGGCAACGAGAGGGTTGTTGAGCCCATGAGAGGAATGCTCATTCCAAGGAACCCAGCAATTATTATAATTGCTACTAGACCAGCCACGAAAGATATCAACACATATAATGGCTTTTTGTACGAGAAGCCAAGCAGATGTTTAGAGTAAGATTTTGTCGGATTCAGTGAGTAAATCAGCATTATCATGCCGCTGGCGGTGAACGTTAGTATGCTTATAAGGTTCAAAGCCCAAATTAGCGGTACCGTAAATTGAGCACCACCAAACAAGCCGAAATTTGTGTTCACGGGGGAGGCATTAACTTTTATTAGGTTTTGACCAATCGTTAACTGCCACCAAGGGACATAAAAGGAAATAACAAGCACAATTAAAGTGATGATTCCAGCGGAGAGACCAAACCAGTTTATGCTTCTGCCCATCATGTTCACCCTGGCAATTGAAGCTGCCCTACATCATTTACCTGATCCATATGCACGGTGATGCCTGCGACGTCAACATTTAGGTTTTCAAGGGAAATGTTGATGCCGTTGACTCCTGGATTTTGAGCTTCAAATTGACTTATTGTAGCTTGATTCAAAATTCCAGAAACGTTTATGATGGAAGTTTCACCCGGCGTTATCTGAATTGGTTGATTTAGCGATATATTGCCTAAGGAGACACCACCTTCTTCGGATTGAACCTCTGCTGATAGATTATCAATTGAAACCTCATTTGTTAGGGGGTTAGTAAAGTTGAAGGAAACAGTAAACGCTCCCGTTTGAGCATTGTATTGTGGTTGCCCTACAAGCTGGGGCGTTTGAAACTCTGGTTGAGACTGTGGTCCAGTGGAATCACCGCCGCTTATCATGTTCTTGATTTGGGGAGGAACCACTAAACCAAGCAAGTTATCCCTATAAACGTACGCTGCGCCAGCAAGGGGACCAATTACAATTAATATTGAAAGTATTGTTAGGGCAAACTTTACTTTGTCCATGCCAACCGCAGTCTCGTTAGTTACTGCAAGCTTTTAATCTTTGCTAAACAGAGCCTAACGCTATCTATTGTTCTACACATGTTTTATCCTTGTAAGGTGTGCTTAAAACCTCTTTCACCTTGTTAGTTATCACGGGACCAAGGCCATTCACAGCCTTCGACCAATCATCCACGTTAATTAACGCGTTTATCGGTGTTTGATAAGAATCCAGTATGGCTGTTGCTTTTTCCCTTCCAATATTAGGCAAACTGGCAACAAAATACACTTGCGCATCCGACAGCGTCTCGCATTTTTTGAAGGCATGCACAACTGGGCTTCTTTTCTCAACAATTTGCTCCTGCCGAGCCGCTACATAAAGGAAATCAATGGTCTCTTTATATGACGCTGTGTTAACCAGCGAAATTCCGTTTTTGGCTAAATTAAACATTGCACCCCAAATCGCGCTAGGCTGAATATTGCTGTACTTGTAGATTATAGGCAGGTAACCCTCAAGAACGATAAGCGATTTAGGATAAGCCTCTTTAAGCCCGAAAAGCTGCTCGAAAAGGTACCGCCGGGTAAGGGTGTAAACAAAATCGTTGACAGTTTTACGTTCTACTGCACATTGGTCAGAGAGAATGTAGTCGCCTTTCTCTAATAATTCAGTTTTTACGTTGACTCCCCGTTCAATTAAACCTTTAACAATCTTTTCTGCACTACTCGCCTCTCGGCTATCCACTATTATGGTGGGTTCTTCACCCTTCTTCTTTTTATCACCCATGAAGGGAATCAACGTTTCAGTTCCGGACATGCAGTCAACTCTTAATACGTAACCATAACTGCATGTTTATTTTGCTTGCGCTTCCAAGAACCTGTAATTTAAAAATATAAAAAACAACTTTGGGCTAAAAAATTCCAGCTTCTCCAGTAAAAAACAGTTAAAACGTTAGAAGAAACTACCGATTGAACCAATCGTTTGCTTTGCTAATCATCGTTTTACTCGTACCTGATTAAGAATAATGGTTTTTTTGCTTCTTTGCGCCTAACTTCGAGCGGCACATCTTTCAATGCTACTACAAGCTCAAGCTTTTCGCTTAAGCATTCCCTTTTAGCCCTATCAAAATTCTTGTTTAACAGCATGCAGGATTTCTCATTTTGATAATCCATTAACCCTCACCTTAGTTAAGCCACTCCCCATCATAAGATATATACACTTGTGACTGTCACATGACAACAACACAGCTTTCATTAAATTAAACGAAACAAATTAAAAACTGAATAGTCTACCCTGTTAGCGCTGAAAACATAGTGAATTAAAGTTAAAAAGACACGGGTTATTAATTAAACAAAAAAATAAAATGGAAGGGTTTATGGTCCCTTTTTAGTGACTTCTTTTATGACGCCTGCAGCTACAGTTGTGCCCATGTCTCTGACTGCGAATCGTCCGAGCTCTGGAAAGTCAGTGTAAGCCTCGACTGCTATTGGGTGCAATGGTTCCATTCTTACCCAAGCTGCGTCGCCGGTTTTGAGAAAGCTTGGTTTCTCTTCCGTTACTTGACCTGTGCGTGGATCGATTTTCTTTATTAGTTCGGTGAATCTGCATGCGATTTGTCCAGTGTGGTAGTGGAGTACTGGTGTGTATCCTGCTGCGATGGCGGTTGGGTGGTAAATCACGATGATTTGGCCGATGAATTCTTTAGCTACTGTCGGTGGATTGTCAGCTGGTTCCTGCTACGTCTCCTCGGTGTATGTCGGTTTTTGCGATGCCTCTTACGTTCATGCCGATGTTGTCGCCTGGTTCAGCAATTGGAATCACTGTGTGGTGCATTTCGATTGATTTAACTTCGCCTGTTTTGTTGCTTGGCATGAAAACTAAGGTTTGGCCTGGTTTTAGAACGCCTGTTTCAACTCTGCCGACTGGAACTGTGCCGATGCCTGTGATGCTGTATACGTCTTGAATTGGTACGCGTAGAGGCTTGTTGGTTGGTTTAGCTGGTACTTCTAGCAGGTCTAGTCCCTCAATTAAGGTTGGACCAGTGTACCATGGTAATTTGTCAGTTTTCTTGATCAGGTTTTCGCCTGTCCAGCCTGAAACCGGTATAAAGTTGATTTTATCGACTTTGAAGCCTACCATTCGAAGCATTCTTGAAACTTCGTTCTTTATTTCTTCATACCTTTCTTTGCTGTAATTAACGGATATATCATCCATTTTGTTAACTGCAACAATTAGTTGGCGAATACCTAAAGTGAATGCTAGAAAAGCGTGCTCTCGTGTTTGCCCACCTGCACCGATGCCTGCTTCAAACTCACCTTTTTTTGCTGAGGCAAAGAGTATGGCGGCATCAGCTTGGCTTGCGCCTGTAATCATGTTTTTAACGAAGTCTCTGTGTCCTGGTGCATCGATGACTGTAAAGTTGTATTTTTTGGTCTGGAATTGTAGGAATCTAAGGTCAATGGTGACTCCTCTTTCTCGTTCTTCCTTAAGGTTGTCTAGTACCCAAGCGAACTTGAATGTGCCTTTGCCCATTTTTTCGGCTTCTTCTTCAAATGCTTTGATTGTTCTTTCGTCAATTGCGCCTGCTAAGTAAAGTAAGTGACCTGTTGTTGTGGATTTTCCAGCGTCAACGTGCCCCATGATGATGATGTTTAAGTGGGGTTTTTCTGATTTGCTCATTTTTTCATCCTCTATTAATCTTACCCTAATTTATGAATTCGTTAACACATCAGTTCTTCCAATTATTTTAAGATTACGATGTTGTTTCCGCTTGCAGTATGGCTAGAAAATCCAAGACTACTTGAAAAGGACCTAAACGCTATGTTCAAAATAAGATTTCTTGTAAATTTTTTCAGGCAACATAACTTATAACCTAAAGATGGCTATGGCTACTCATGAGTGTCGGCAGCGAAATGGTTCAGGGCATATCCGTGGTTACAACGACTTGGAACGAAAGAGAAAACATTAAGGAACTAATTCTTAGAGTAAGGTCAGCGCTCAGAGATTTTCCGCATGAAATAATTGTTGTTGACGATAGCTCTTCTGATGGAACATTTGATGTTGCTAAGTGCTTTGCAGATTTGGCGGTTTCAAAAGTTCGGGAAGGGCAAACTAAAGGTTTATTGTATGGAATGAAACTAGCCAGGTTTCCTGTAATAGTAACAATAGATGCTGACCTAGAAAATAACCCAGATTTTATACTCAGCCTTGTTAACAGACTTGACGAGTTTGATTTAGTTGTAGCGTCACGAACTGTTGTTCCAAGATTTTCAGAGAGGTTGGCTTCCAGAACACTGGGCAAAATGTTTGGGGTATCAGATTTTTTCTCAAATTTTAGAGTTTACAAAAAAGAAACAATCGCCCACTTTAGCCTGAGGGGTGGAGAAACCTTTGGCGGCGAATTACTGGTTATTGCTAAAAAGCATGGTTTTAAAATTGGCGAAGTATTGTATGAGCCTCCGCCTAGGCGCTGTAACCCTCGGATTGGCGGCAAAATTAAAGCTAACTTAAGGATAATCGTTGCTTTACTGAAGTGCTGTATCATTTATTTGGTTTAAATTCACTCCCTCCGATTTATGGGTAAGATTATTAGCTTGAGCCCCTTAATTTTTGAGGGGAGAATTTTTGGCTAATTTTGAATTTTCATTGAATGGTTCATGGAAGTTCAAAGGTTTTGTCGAGTGCAACGGAGAAGAATTAGAGGCGCATAAACTTGATGATGATGACGGGTGGCTTCCAGCGAGAGTTCCGGGAACCGTTCACGTGGACTTATTGGCTAACAATGTTATCCCCGACCCATTCATGGATTTAAACGAGGAAAAGGTTCAATGGGTACCCGAAAACGAGTGGTGGTACCGCAAAGAGTTTGATCTTCCGCCGAATTTTTTGGGCAGACAGGTGGCTGAGCTTGTTTTTGATGGCTTGGATACTTTTGCCACCATCTGGGTGAACGGCCTAAAAGTTGGCGAAGCAAATAACATGTTTACTCCCTGGCGATTCAACATCAGCAAAGCAGTGAAAGAAGGCAGGAACGTTATTGCAGTTTGCTTTAACCCTATATACAAAGTTGCACTTGAATTGGAACGCAAATACGGCGGCAAGTATGGCTCTTTGCATGCTGAGAACTATTCTGCCAGACCATACGTGCGCAAGGCTCAATATTGTTTCGGTTGGGATTGGGGACCAACCTTGCCAACAGCTGGAATCTGGCGGAACGTAACAGTAATTGCTTATGACAAGGCAAAGTTAGGTTATCTAGCAGCTTTGCCCTTAGAAGTTTCAGAGGATACGGCTAAAATAAAAGTCATCGCCGATGTTTATGCTGCAAAAGCTTGTTGCGTTAAGGCTAAGTTTGTTGTGGAAGGATTTGGGCAAAGAAATGAAAAACGAGTGAGCAAACGGATTGCTTCTGGGGCAAAGGTGTCTTGAAAGCGAGTTTGAAATTGCTAAGCCGCGTCTTTGGTGGCCCAGAGGTTATGGAGAGCAGAATCTTTATGATGTTTCAGTGGAGCTTTCTTGTGATGAGGTTTTAGATAAGGCAGCGGTTAAATGTGGGATTAGAAGTGTAAAGCTTCTGCAGGAGCCTGATGATGAAGGCAAATCGTTTATTTTCACAGTCAATGGTTTGCCTGTTTTTTGTAAGGGTGCCAACTGGATACCAGCTGACTCCTTTCTGCCTAGAGTTACTAAAGCCAGATACAAGAAACTTCTCGGCACTGCGGCGGAAGCGAACTTTAACATGCTAAGGGTTTGGGGCGGCGGAATCTATGAGGATGACGCTTTTTACGATTTCTGTGATGAGCTTGGGATAATGGTTTGGCAAGATTTCGTGTACACCTGTTCTGGGTACCCAGAGGATGATTGGTTCCTTAAGGAAGCGGAAAGGGAAGCAGAGGAGGTTGTGCGGCGTTTGCGAGGACACGCTTGCATAGTTGTTTGGTGCGGCAACAACGAGGTTCAATGGCAATACAAAACCTTGTGGAAGGATATGCCTCGACTTTTTGGGTTGACAATATTTGAAAAGACACTGCCAAACGTTATAGGCAGGCTTGATGGCACCCGTCCTTACCGTCCAAGCACTCCATATGACGAAGGAGAACCCAATAGTGAGTGTGAAGGCAATAGGCACAACTGGATTGTTTGGAGTAAACAAGTGGATTACCCCGCGTATCTTGAGGACAAGGGGCGTTTTTTGACAGAGTTTGGCTGGCAGGCTCCACCAGCATTTGGCCTCTTAAGTGAATACTTGGATAACTCTGACTTGAATCTTGTTTCGCCTGCGTTTGAAGCTCATGATAAACAGGTTGATGCTTTGAAAATACTGCGTACATTCCTATCTTTGCACTATCCTGTGCCTGAAGACCTCAAGCGGTTTATACTTTATGCACAGTTGAATCAGGCTGAAGCATTAAAGACAGCGGTGACACATTGGAGAAGCCGCATGTTCAAAACTAGCGGATGCTTGATTTGGCAACTTAATGATTGCTGGCCAGTGATAAGCTGGAGTCTTATTGATTACGGGTTGAATCCTAAGGCAGCGTACTATTTTGTCAAGCGTGCTTTTCAAGGGGTCATTGCCCCATTAATTGTTGAAAAGGGCAAAGTTTACGCTTACATCGTTAACGAAACAAACAAGGATTTAGAGTTAGATTTTAAGTTTGAACTCTTAAAGTTTAACGGTGAAAGCCTGCATGCTGAAAACAGAAAGGTGACAGCGCCAGCTTACACTTCCTCTTTTATTATAAATGAAGCTTTAGATACTCTTCCAGTTGAGGATGACTGTCTCTTAACGATTAGTCTTGAAAGTAATGGCATAATAGTCTATGAGGATTCAAAAACCGTTCAGGAACCCAAGGATCTGAAACTGCCAATACCTAAAATTAAGAAGAATATTAAAAAAGTTGGCGATAGAATTTTTGAAATTTCGCTTGTATCGGCTGTTTATGCTAAGGCTGTACAATTGGATACTGACGGTTTGGCTGGAAGGTTTGAGGATAATTTTTTTGACCTCATTCCTAATAGGCAAAAAATTGTAACTTGTAGACTTGATAACGATGTGAGCCTTAGCCGCTTTGCGGAGGCTTTCAAGTGCCAATCTTACCCTTACACTTAACGGTTTAGCCAAACGTTATCTTTCTGCCTTTAATTGCTACCCACCGTGACAGCCCTGACATACGCAGACGCGCTGTGCATAGGCGCCCTTTCTGCCTCAAGTTCTCGGCCGCTAAAGCCCAGAAACAGGCTTCCTCACCATTACGCATGGAGCTGAAGATGAGAACAAGCACTAAGGCGAAACCTTTACTCTACTCAGCCAGCTTTGCCTAAGAAATGGTTAGCGATAAAAAGTTTCGTGTAAGTTTATTGGCTAGGCACTAATTTTTTATTCCTGATTTCTTGACAAAGAGAACCCAAGATTACTTTTTCAGTATTACAAGGAAATAGGGTACTTTTTTTGTTTGGTAGTTTGGGTAGCAAAAAAGGGTAGAGAGGGAGGGGGATAGATTTTAGCTTGTGTAAATAGGTCTAAAAAGGCGGTATGCGCACTATTGACTTGAAATTTACTTCAAAAGTGTAGGGTAGGGAGGCAGGCGCATTTAGTTTTTGAGCGGTTGAGTGCCAAAATGAAGTATCCTCTTGGGATCACACCTTCTACAATCAAAGATTTTTCTTATCCTTGTTTGTTATAGAGTGCTTTAGGGAGCGCTAAAAGTGCCAGTCATTTGATTACGTTTTGCGGTTTGTCTGCTGTGAAGGCTTTAATGTTTTCAATGGTGCCGTTAACAAGTCGCTCTAAGGACTCTTTACTGTTAAACGCGCAGTGAGGTGTTATAATCACGTTTTTGAGCCTCAAAAGAATATGCGCTTGCAGCATCGTTGCCAACTGTTCCCGTGGAACATTATCCAAAAGCAACTGTGCCTCCTCTCGGATAAGTGCTTCTTCCTCCAAAACATCCAAGCCTGCGCCTCTGAGATGACCACTCAAAAGAGCTTCAGTTAGCGCTTGTGAATCGATGAGCCCGCCTCTTGCGGTATTGATTACGACGGCGCCTTTTTTCATGCGTTTGATGGTGTCCTTGTTTAAGAAGTGATGAGTCTCATTGTTGAATGGCAAATGTAAAGTAACCACGTCTGACTGCGCTAGCAAGTCGGCCAATCCACATACTTGAAGCCTAAAGCGTCTGCCAAATTCATGTTAGGAAACTTATCATAAGCCAACACCTCCATCCTGAAGCCCTTAGCTATCTCAATCACTTTGGTGCCAATCCTACCAGTGCCCAAGACTCCGAGGATTTTTCCGTTTAAATCAAAGCCTCGAACACCTTCACATGTGAAGTCGCCTTGGCGTGTTCTCTCGTAAGAGTCATGGATGTTTCTTGAGAGGGAAAGAATCAGAGCAAACGTGTGCTCAGCAACAGCAACCTCGCCATAGGTAGGAACATTGCAAACTAAAATGCCCCTTCGCCTGCAAGCTTCAAGGTCTATGTGGTCAAAACCCGAGGCTTGGTGGTCGGCGCGAAAGTTGCGGTCGACGATAGGAGCGGGCCCAGCGTCCGGCTCTGGTCGTGGATCGCGGCGGCGTCGTAGGCGGCGTCCATGAGATCGTAGAGATAGGCGACGCGGGCGCTCGTCATGGTCATCAAGGGAATGGCGACCTGGCTGTCGTGGACGGAGGCCGAGGTCAGCACGCAGGAGACTGGGATTTGGCCGCAGGCCACGTCGATGTGGAGTTTGTACCCGGTCCAGGTCTCTTTCGTAGCCCTTGTCGTTTTGCAGCCGACGTCGCAGGCGGTGGGCAGGTCGGCGAGCATCTGGCTGAGGTTCTGCGTGACCTGCCGCTTGAGACGCGTCGGCTCCGGCCTCGGACGCTGTTCGCCCTTGCGTGGACGTCCGCGCTTGCGCGGCGGCGCGGGATTATCGGACGCCGGGGGATCGTCTTTGCCGTCGTTGGCCGTGTTCTGGACCGGCTTCTCGCGCGCTTCGATCTCGGTGGCGTCGCGCGCGATCGCCCCGATGATGCGTCCCCCGAGCGCACGCTCGATCAGCGCGGCGTGGATCTTGTCTGGCAGCGCGCCGCGCGCGAATTCGGCGAACGCCCGGGAAAACGTGGCTTCGGAAGGCACTTGCGAGCGTCGCTCCCAGCCGAGGATGCGACGCAGGGACTTGTCGACGTCGAGGCGCTCGATCAGGGCGCTGGTGGTGGGAACGCCCAGGACCGCCTTGGCCACGAAAGCTCGGGCGAGGGCGCGGCGGTCCTCGGGCGGCCGGCCCGGCCCCCTGGGGCGGCTCAGGAACGAACGCTTCGAGGCCGATCACGTCGAGCGTGGTGACGAGACGGCCCAACGCTTCGGTGATCGGATCGTTGTCCTCGCGCATCCAAGGGAACAAAAAGCCCTGGATGTAGCTCCAGCGAGCCTTCATCGCGTCGAGGTCGTCTGTCACGTCGACAGCCACGGCTGAAGCGAATTGGTCTTCCTACGATAACAGCGCCACACCTGAACAACAATCTAAATATATTTCACTATCCTACTTGACAACGATAACAACCGCTCTAAATACTATAGCCTTACCCGACTGAATTCGTCAATCTATTTGCAAGAGG
>CAWAUU010000019.1:0-9460 GCA_963785215.1 Candidatus Bathyarchaeota archaeon | reverse complement strand
AGCTTTTTCTTTTAGGCAATGGACCAAGAACCAGTTTGAGTTGCCAAAAGCTGAACACGGGTTTTCAATGTTAGTACGCATTTTATCTGAAGGAAAAACAAACACTATCCTATTTGATACGGGTTGCAGTCCTGATGGAATTATTGAAAACGCTAACCGTTTGGGCTTGAAGCTTTAAACGAACTAGAATGCATTGTCCTGTCTCATGGACATTATGATCATTTCGGCGGACTACTGTCGGTACTAAACGAGTCGGCAAAGCTAACTTACTTGTAGTTGTTCATGAAGACATGTTCAAAGCAAGAGGAACAGGCAAACAAGATGCAATCCACATCTATCCAACGTTCCCAACAAAAGAACAACTAAGCACTGCCCAGCTGATTTACACTAAGCAGCCTCGACTATTCGTCAATGATATGCTACTTGTAACGGGGGAGATTCCACGGGAAACAAGCTTTGAAAGGGGATTCCTGCAGCATAAAAGCCTCTAGAAGACAAATCATGGAAACCTGATCCCTGGATTTTGGATGACCGCGCGATAGCCGATACGGGTTAAAGGAAAAGGGTTGGTTGTGGTTTCTGGTTGCGCTCATGCGGGTATCATCAATACAATAAGGTACACACAGAAAATTACCGCTGCCACAGACGTATATGCTGTGTTGGGAGGTTTTCATTTGGCTGGAAAAGAAAACGAGAGTAGAATCGAGCAAACCGTCAAAGAGTTGAAACAGATAAACCCCAAACTGGATAATCCCATCGCACTGTACTGGCTGGAGAGGAATGTTCGCTATAGCTAATGCATTACCTGATGCCTTCGTATGTAACAGCGTGGGAAACCTCTATAGGTTCTGACGCCAGCATCTTTTACTAGAAACCAACCAGCATTACCATTTGGTTAGATAAACCTTATCTCCTTCTTTGAAGGCACGAATTAGCTCACAATGCCGCAGAATAGCAAATTCACTTTCCAGTTCTTCAGGCTTAACGTTAATTGTCTTTAACAGCTCTTCCTTAGTAATTTGCTCTCTTTGCTCAATTATGTCATAAATTTGCTTTTGCAATTTTGTTAAGCCAGCGGTTCCCGATTGCCCCAATTCTTTACGGATCAATGTAGCAGACGCCACTGCCATCGGGTCACAAGTCTTAGGCGGATTAGTTTCATACATATAGCAGTCTTCACACAAGAGTTTTCCATGGAGAATATAGGTTTCGCCCTCTTTGAGGACTAACTCACAACGTTCGCACTGCATACTGAAACCAAATTAATGCCTACCGGGTCCTTGCTTATTTTTGTTTGCCCTTAAAAGAAAAATATAGGAAAAATAATTTCAAGACTGAAAAAAATTCGCGGAATCGCTATTGCCCATGAAAAAAGCTCAAATCTCAAGACAAATAGTATTTAAATCTCCAAACTAAAAGATTTTAGTTAAACTCTTTAGAACAGTATTGGTGTTATAGTTTTGATTTCAAACTCTTCAACCAAAGACCTTGAAGCTCTACATGACCGATACGTGTTAGGCAAGGACAAATGTGAAGGCTCCAGCCATTTTTTGAGGATAAAAATTCCAAACGGCAGGCTAAACGCTGAACAGTTCAAAGCAATAGCCGACCTGTCTAATGCATATGGCAGAGGATACGCTGAAATCACCGATAGACAAAACCTACAGATGCATTGGGTTGAATACGAAAAAGCGTTAGAGATCTTCACGAAACTGGATAAAATCGGTTTTTCCACAGATCATGGAGGCCAAGGAATTCCTAACGCTCACTGGGGCGACGTCCGAGCTATAGTAAGCTGCCCAGCAGCAGGCATAGATAAACATGAGTTAATCGACACCTGGCCAATAGTCAAGCAACTCGATAATTTCTTCAACGGCAACAAGGACTTCCTCGACTTACCGAGAAAACTGAAAATTGCTGTTTCAGGATGCAATCTAAATTGCGGTAACCCAGAAATCCATGATTTATCGTTTGTTGCAGTCAAGCGGTCGTCAAACGAAATAGGTTTTGCAGTATTAGTCGGCGGAACAATTGCTGCTGTACCCGAACTCGCCAGACCGCTTAACGTAATTGTAAAACCTGAAGAAATACCTAGACGCGGCAAGGTGTACGGCTGAAATTTTCAGAGACTTTGGAAGCCGAGAAATGAAAACAAAAGCACGTTTTAGATGGCTAGTAGACGCTTGGGGCACCGAAAAACTAAGAAAAAACATTGAAGAGAAAATGGGGAAAACACTTGAACCGTACGCATTGGAGCATTTGCCAACCTGCAGAGGCGAACATGTCGGCGTCCAGCCTCAAAAACAAGAAGGCTGCTCATACATCAACATACCAATCGTCAGCGGCATACTGTCAAGCAAAAAAATGCTCCAGATAGCACAAATCGCTGAAGAGTACGGCAGAGGTGACCTGCGCTTAACCCCCTTCCAAAACATAATCCTCGCCAACATACCTGACGAAGTTGTAAACCATGCTCTGAAAGAAATCGAAGAAGCCGGATACTCAGCGACCAACAGTTACTTAAAATGGGCAACAATTGCTTGTGCAGGCAACTTCTGTGGAAAAACTCTTGACCACCCGAAAAATCGCGCGGCAGAAACAATAGATTACATGGAAAAGCGTTTTGGAGACAACCTTAAAAACGTAAAGTTGCGCATCAGCTTTAGCGGTTGCCCAAACGGGTGCGCGCGCCACCTAACAGCTGACATAGGGCTGCAAGGTTCAGCGTTGAGTTCCGAAGGGAAAAGCGTGCCAGCCTACAGCATGTATATTAGAGACACAACTGGGTCCGCTGCAGCTCTGGGAAAGCTAATTCAGCGTGGAATCAGGGCAGAACAAGCAAAGTTTGCTCTCGCTAACCTCATTGAAACCTACCTAAAAAATCAAACAAACATGGACTTCAGCGAATTCTGCAACACAAAAACCACGGAAGAACTTCAAGCAATCGTCAGTTCAAATCTAAAGCAGAATTGAAGTTAGCGTAAGCCGTTTTTTCATTTTTTCTAAGCTGCTTAACGCAAGCGTTATCTACATAATGCACTGCCGACCTAGACATGGCTCTCTAAAACTTATAGCTAAACTGCGATCACTGGGAAGAAAGCGCCAAAGATACATGAGATATGTTGAAAGTGCGCGTATTCCTGTGGTGGGCTTGAGCCAACGCAAAAGCTTAAGGCAAAAGTCAGCGCAAAGGGATAAATGTTTAAAATTTAAATAGAATCAACTCCATATGATAAAGGCATGAGCGCCAAAAAGATGGGCTTTGAAGATTCTTTATTAAGTGAAGTTGTTGAGACTGGAAAATGCGCAAGCTGCGGCACATGCGTCGTCGTCTGCCCCTTTGGCAGCCTTGAACTGGCAAAGGGAAAGCCCAATTTGGTGAAAGAATGCAAGGTTTGCGGTATATGTGCCCAAGCCTGTCCGCGATACAACTGGGAAATGGCTAAAGCCGAGGACTTTGTTTTCGGCAGGGTAAGAAAACCTGAAGAGGAATTCGGAGTTTTCCGCCGCATAGCCATCGCTCAAGCAAAACCGACTGATATCCAGAAAGCTCGTCAAGATGGGGGAGCCGCCACCGCAATGCTTGTAGCTGCTCTGCAGAACGGACTAATCGACGGAGCCGTCGTTTCGGGGAAAAGCCAAGAAAAACCCTTCCTTCCAGTCCCGATTCTTGCTACAACGCCCGAGAAAATCGTTGAGTCGGCAGGGACAAAGTACTCCTGTTCCTCATCGCTTCTGGCTTTGCCCGAGGTAGTTAAGCAGAAAAAGACCCAAATCGCTTTTGTAGGCACGCCTTGTCAAATTCACGCCGTTAGAAAAATGCAGATGAGCGGTGTGAAAAGGTTCAGTGCGCCGATAAAGTATCTTGTTGGATTAATGTGCTCTGAATGCTTTGATTACGAAGGGCTTATGGAAACCCACATTAAAGGCAAACTCGGCATTAACCTCAACGACATAACAAAGATGAACATTAAAGGAAAAATGCTTGTAACCACGCCTGCAGGAACCACGGCTATCCCCCTTGCAGACATAAAACCATACGTTAGAATGAGCTGCAGTGTGTGTGAAGACTTTAGCTCGGAACTAGCAGACGTCTCAGTCGGCGGACTAGGACTCGACGGCTGGACATTCACAATCATACGTACAGAAAAAGGCGAAGAACTCTTCACAAACGCCGAAAAAACAGGATTCCTCGAATCAAAACCGTTGGAAGAAGGAGCCTTCTCAAAGGGGTTACTCTTAAGTTATCGAAGAAAAAACGCGACGCAGCCGCAATCGCTCAAGCTAAGCCAAAGCAGTAAACTCAAAGAATCAAAAATCCTCTTGTTTTCTAATTTTTAATCCCAACTCGTCCTTGCAAATTCTCGTTTAATCGGCGCACCCACTGCTTAGGTCGAACTCATCTATAACCCTTCGGCAAGCGGTATTGCCTTCTATTTTAATCAATTTGCCCAGGTCTTCGGCAGAATCGATATCCGTGGCCACGCCTATTGAGTAATAAAGCTTAAAGCAAACTCCTCTCCTTTGAGCTTCTTTAATGTGTTTCGCGAAGCTTTTTGGTCCAAAACACGCGTGAATTAGGTTTGGCGGACTCTGGAAGAGAGCGTTTGTGCCTCCATCGTAAGAGCGAGACAACACCACGGTTTGCTCTTCACAGCTGCCTAACTCAACTATAGCTGTCCACGTCTTCAGAAGACATAAGCGGGATATCGGCTGGCAGTACGAGCACTGCTTCTGTCCCCTTCCTGCATGCACCACTCAGTTGCCTCTTCGATCGCAGAGTTCAGACCCGCTGATTTTTTGGACCAGATGTATGGCATTGAATTTGCCTGCAAAATCCTCATAACCGTTAAATCGTTGCTAACTATAACGATTTTGTCAATAGTAGATGTTTGCAGCGCGTTTAAAACGTCCTCTAGCATAGCCAACGTTAATTGCGTACGCTCCTGCGGACTTAGAACTGAGGAAAGACGCTTCTTTGAGGCATCTAAGCCCTTGACAGCTACAACCGCGTAAACAAACATATCCAAGCCGCCAGAGACGATGGTCGCATGACGACCAAACTGATATCATTTGAATTGTTGTTGCCTAAAAATATTTACTCTTCGTTAAGCGCCCAAAGTTAAAGTTTATGCTAACGCGAAATAACTTGCCTTCATTTTCACGCATAGTCGCAAATCCAAGCTTTGGCATGCAAAAGATTTTTTAATCCTAATCCATTTAGCCTTTAGCCGAGATGAAATCTCCATGAAAATACTAAACGAGTTTGTCCCTACACGCAAATTTTTGAAGCTTGCAGACGAAATCAAAGATCTAGTTGACGGATGGAACGTTACTGACAGCGCCGCTGGTTTTCCAGCACCCAGCGGCACAGTAGTAAGTTGCGTCCTCAAATCTAAGTATCCCGAGAAAATAATTGTGCCAATATTCATACTGCACTACAAAGGACCAGTCGAAGTAGGAGGTTTAGCATTAGCTGCAGACGTTATAGGTCTCGACGGTTTGGCAGTTACCATGGGCGACAAACCCAAGTACGGAGAGCCCATAAAAATGTTGGCGTCCTCTGAGGAAGCCCGAGACTTCATACGTAACACGGTGAAAACTAAGAACCTAAAGCTAGGCTGTTTACTGACAGCACGGCGATCTGTGGAGGAAACCCTTGCCCGTGTGAGAGAGCCATGGGACTTTATCTACTTCATGAGGCTAGAAGACAAATCCTTCCCAATCCTAGAGCAAGTAGCAGCTGAATGCAAGAAACTAAACAAGCCAGTCTACGCATACTTCCTAGTTGGAACAGCCAAAAACGTAGAAACAGTTAAAATGATCGGGTGGCCAACCGCCGCAACCATGGATACAGTTGAAGAAAAAGCATCAAAGCTCAATGGCCTCGTAGACGGCATAATTGCAACCTGCGCCGGAGACGCCGAAGGCGACAAAGAGATGCTACGAAAGCTCCAAAAGTTCAGGAGCTAAGAAACAGCTAATCAATGCAAAAATGCAGCCTTAACTGTCTTTTCATCTTGTTTCTTTCTAATTCTTTTTTCGTTTTTTCATGATGCTTAAGCTTTTTTCGTTTAAGGTGATGGCAGCCTCATTTTCTTTTAAGAAGAACAAAAGATTATTTGTTGATCAGAAATGGTCCCAACTTCTCAGCGGGAACCGACTCAGCTAATTTAGGATAATTCATCCTTGGTTCACTCCTAAATGAACAGTAATTACTTGATTGCTTGAAAAAGCATGTCGTAATATATTTTCAAAAAGCTGGCTTGCACGCCGCTTTTGACTTTAAATGCAGATAAGCTTTAAAGTGAATGTGCATATGTAGCCACCTATTATTCATTGAGGACATAAGCATGGAACCGGTAAAAGTAATTGCAGTTGAAGGTTTACCGTTAATACAGAAAGGGAACAATATAGCTGAACTAATAGTTAATTCTGCAAAAAAACAGAAAACACCCATACAAGATAAGGACGTAATCGTTGTCACTCACGTAGCCGTTTCAAAAGCGGAAGGAAACATAATCAACCTTGACGAAATCACACCTTCAAAGAAGGCAAAGGAAATAGCGCAACAAACAAACAAAGACCCTGCCCTAGTTGAGGTTATTCTCAGAGAAACCAAAGAAATAGTTCGAATAGGCCAAAACAGCATCATAACAGAAACCAAAAGTGGAGTAATTTGTGCTAACGCCGGAGTAGACAGGTCTAACGTTTCAGGCGACAGAAATGTTGTTCCACTGCCAAAAAACCCAAACGCGTCCGCACAAAACATAAGACAAGAAATAAAACGGTTAACAGGAGCCAACGTTGCAGTAATCATTTCTGATACGCATGGAAGACCCCTGCGCATAGGGGAAATAAATGTGGCAGTTGGCGTCGCAGGAATCAAGCCTATTAGAGACAGACGAGGCGAGAAAGACCTCTTTGGTTATGTTCTGAGAATAAAACAAACCGCGATCGCCGACGAATTGTCCTCTGCAGCGGAACTTGTAATTGGCCAAGCGAATGAAGGAATACCAGCCGCCATTATTCGAGGGTACAATTACCAAACAACTGAAGATGTATCAGCTACCGAACTCACTAGACCAAAAGAAAAAGACCTCTTCAGATAAGCCATTCAATAAAGTTCAATAATCTAACCTCTTGTAAAATACGAGATACATGAGTTGAAAATGATGGAAGCTAAAACGCCTAAGGAATTCTTCGAAAAAGCCTTACCCGCCAGATTTAAGCCTGATAAATCAGTAGGCATTGATGTTGTAGCTCAATTAAACATAACTGGTTCAAACGGAGGCGACTGGGTCGTCATCATAAGAGACCAAAAATTGCAGGTCAAAGAAGGAACTAATCCTTCGCCCACGTTGACGTTGAAGATGGCAGAAAACGATTTCATGGACATTGTAAACAACAAATTAAGCACAGAAAAAGCTTTTTTCACGGGTAAAATTAATTTTGAAGGAAACCTGAGTTTGGCGTTAAAATTAAGGGATGCAGGCTTTCTTTAAGATTATTTCAACCCAAGCTTTCTCACAACTTCTGAAGGCAAGTCGTCCTCACCGATTTTGAAGGTGTGTGGCTCTTCAATCTTCAAGATTACCCGTAGCTCTTCGGGATCTAATTCTCGGATAAGATGAGTTAATTCTTTTTTAGCTATCTCAAAATGGTCCTTGAAGGCAGCTTTGTTGCTGTATAATACGCCCGCGAAAGCGCAGATTTCAGGTTTTTTTAGGAACCATTCAACTTTTTTGGTGGAAAAGTTAATGTCAAATGTTACTGGTCCAGCCCTGCATGTTTCAGGCTTGACGGGGTGTACCGAGCATTTTCCTGTGTCTTTGTCGAAAAGCCTGCAGAAAACAAGTTCGTCAACTGTCGGATAAGAATAGTGTTCTTTAGCGAATGGTTTTTCAATGTTAATCTTCTGCTTTTCTATGTATTCTTTTATTATTTTTTTTCGTTTTTCGCTTAGTGGTGGTTTGGCGTCTTGGCAGCAGATAATTTTGCATTGGCTGCAAACATCAAACGAATAAGTTGCTCCATTATTGTCTTCAGGCATTAAGGTGGCACCATTTTTTAAAAGTATGGTTCATTATCAGAGAGGCACTTAATAAGTGTTGAATAAACGTTTATGACTGCTTGATTGAAATCTGTTTTTTCCGCGCGCCTCAAGACTCTATCCCGTATGAGTTCAGACAGGCTGCCATTTTCTAGCCGTTTCTTAATAATCCACAGGTACCTCTTCTCGTCTTCATCTGCATATTCGAGAGCTAAGTTAAAGTAGCGTTGGCATACCTGCCTTGCTGTTTTGCAATTAGGGTTTGAGGCTTTAGCGTTTAACCCGTTCTTAACTACCGCGTGGAAGTCTTTGACTAACAGGTCATGCGGTAAAAGCTCAGCCTTTAAGGCAATTAAGCCTCTGAGGGTGGCACGTATGAAACAGCTCAAAGCCACATCGGATTTAACGCATTCCTGCTCATCCATCACACGGATTTCAAGGGCTGAGCGGTCAAAGCGGAAAATTACGCCTCTTGAATTAACCCATTCCCTTGACAGCAGGGTTTTTCCTGCGCCAGCTTTAGCTAAATCCTCGGAATACTGCCCAATAACACCATGCTTATACTGGCTAAACGAGTCAGCATATTCAGGGATGACATCACCCGCTACGGATGGGATTTCTCTCTGGTTTATCCTGTAGAATTGCAGTCGGTTGTCGACATCTGGACCGGCTTTGCCTTCATAGATTGGCGAGGAAGCAGTGATTGCTGGAATATAAGCGCACAAGTTAGCAAGCAAATTATGCGTTTGTATGCCGTCGGCTTCTTTTTGGTATGGGAGGTTTAGGTGGAAGCTTTGTATGTTTAGCCAGCCGTGCTGGTTTAGGTTGAAGATCTTGGCGTATTCCTGATAGATTTTTCTGTGATAGTGGGGCCAGATGGCAGTGTCTTCTAGCTTAAGCAGAGGATGCATTCCTGTTCCAAGAAGCAGGGCACTATGTTTATGTACGATTTGATTGAGCGTTGAGACCGCGTTTTGCATTGTCTCTTCAAATTGGACAGGCGATTTGAAAGGAGAGTTCGCTTTTACTTCCATTACGTGAAGTTGCATCTCTTTTCCAAAGGTAAAGGCGGGCAACTCCACGAAGTTGAGGATTTTTCCACAGTAATCCTTTATGATTTTGTCAGCGACTGGGAGGACTTTTAGTTCTTGGTTCACTAATGAAAACTCATGTTCTGGCCCAAGCACTTCAAGCGGTTTATACGTAGGCTATGCCTCTTTTTGTTTAGCGTTAATTTGGATGCGAATATAATGATAGTTAATCTTAAATATAACTGCGGTAATAACGCCTTTTAATTAACCTGGTGTTTCATGACCGTGTTGGTCGTCTCAAATATCGACCTAACCACTAATTCGCAAGTAATGAAGCCCGCTACGTTTTTAGATTCCACAATCAAAGAAGCCACCC
>CAWAUU010000018.1:0-8972 GCA_963785215.1 Candidatus Bathyarchaeota archaeon | reverse complement strand
GACCTTTAATGAAAAGTCGTATCTTTGGTTTAGTTCCGTGTTTGATGATGCAGCGGTTGGTCCTTGAGCCGCAATACTTGCGAAGGCTTGGGGAACTGGGATGTCAAGGAAAGCTGCTTGAACTTTCTTTGACCACTCAAGAACAGTTACAATATCTTGCCAATCCGTTTCTAACTCATTGAAGCGAAAGCCGAATTTTGCTTGGAGTTGGGTTTTTTCGCCTATGATGGCGGCTTCTTTCTTTCGTATGTCTTCAGCGTTTTTGAGGTCTTCCAATAGCTGCTTGTAGGATGCTGGTTCTTGCTTGCATGTTGCCAGCGTCTCTTTTGTTAGTGTACACAGTGGATTTAGTTGCTTTTCTGTTTCGGTCGCCCATTCTTCAAGAAGCGGCAATGACGTTTGAGTAGTAGCTGTAGCGGATTTGGGCATGCTTGCGGGTGTTAGCTGCTCTAGGTCTTTGTTAAGCTGCTCCCACTTATCAACTGACTCCTGAAGTTCTAAGCCTAAATTCTTAATCATAGGTGAAGGACTGGAAGTGTTAGTGATTAGTTTGAGGAGGGTTTCTGGGATTTGTGTTGCCCAAGACAGCTTGCGAATTTCAGCTGTTAATTCCATGGCTTTTTCTGCGCCCTGAAAGTCTGTTTTGGACTTGTGGTAGAAGTGACCAAGCAAGGTCCGAACTGTTTCAGCTGACTCCTCAATCTGTGCATGCAGCTTTTTGACTTTGCGCGCGTCAATTAGGTCGTTTAGCACGGTTTTTGGAACTTTGCCGTCGTTAGTTAATCGGGCGATTTGTTTTTGGTCACTGCGATAAGTTGAGTCAAATATTTTTAGAGAACCCTGGTATGGTCCGCTGTATCTTCGTATTAGTTCGTCAAGGTCAAGAGCGTAAATTCCGTCGCTGTAAGTTGCGTCTAACCTGCTTTTTAGCAAGTTATGGTCTTGGTAGAGCCGTTTTGCTTTTGACACAATTTCTTGAACCTGCTCAAAATAGCCGGCGTCAAACCATTGCGGCTCCGGCTTGTACTCTGCGAAGCATAACAGTGCCATTCTGGATAATTCTTTTATTTGCTTAATAGTCAAGCCATCGCTGTCTAATCCCAGCATTGGAGCGAGGGCTTGCGAGGTTTCACGCCACTTCCTTGAATTTAACTGCGTGTTCTTTACGAAGGCTAAGAGTTTCTCTCGTTTCTGTAAAAATTCGCCTTCTTCCAACCCTACCGCTGGCAACATCATGCCAAGCGCTTCAAGTGCCTGTTTCATTTCCGCTGACCTGTTGAGGGCCAAGTCGAACAAGGACGGGTTATAGCACTCAATGAGGCTGACGCGCGTGTTCTTAACCCAGACGCAAGTGTCATTGTAGGTTTTAGCTTCGCTTAATAGTTTATCAATGTCGGGGCTGGTTAGCCAGTATGCTTCAGGCTTTGGGCTTTCATAGAGGAACTTGCTGACTTCAAGAAGCCACTTTATCCGCGCAAACGTTTCAGGCTGGAAGACTCCAAGTTTGGCTGAGAAATCTTCAGTTTCCAACTGAAGCTCATGTAATGTCTCGTTAATGTTTTCAAGCGCCGTTAACACTTCAGAGCGAATTTCAAGATTATATGTATCAGCGCGGTATCCTCGCCATGGGAAATCTGGTTCTTCTATTACTTGCCAAACCTTGCTTAGGTGAGAAACAAGCTCTTCAAGCTCATGCATTTTCTGAGGAGTCAACGTTCCCAGTTCAGTTAAGCCTACAGGAACAAAAGGAACCCGCTCAAGGCTTGAAATCAAGCTTAAAACCTCATAGACACTCCTCTGCAAGTACGGACGCTTCTCATGCAACGCTGTAACGTAACCGTTTAATGCTTCACGGTACTCAGTCATCCGCTCAAACTCATGAGCCGACGGCAATTTACGGGGAACAAGATTTTCGTCGAGGCTGCGTTTGAGTTCAGCTACAACTTGTTGCTTGTTCGCTTTGCTGCTGTGAAGTTCAAGGCAGAAATGCGCTAAACCAACCTCGCTTAACCGCTTATAGACGACTTCGAGGGCTGCCATTTTGTCGCTGACGAAAAGCACGGATTTTCCGTTGGCGATGCATTCTGCGATTATGTTTGCGATGGTTTGACTTTTTCCTGTGCCGGGTGGACCTTTCATCACGAAGCTTTGTCCTCGCAGGGCATATTCGATTGAGATTCGTTGGCTGCTGTCTGCATCAAGCACCTGATAAGTTTTCTCTGGCAGCTCAATTTTGTCTACGTCTTTCTCGTCGGGCAAGCCGTCTAAGATGAGGTTGTCTTCTTTTATGCCGGCGATTGCTCGAATAATCGGGTGCTGAGTAACTAAATCAGCGTTTGCTTCCAAATCTTTGTAGATAACGAGTTTTTGGAATGAAAAAAGCCCCAGGTCAACTGAGGGCTCTGCTTTCCAGCCCATTTCAGCAACAGCTTGGTTGACCAAGTTGAAATAGTCTGATAGGTTTTGGTTTTCCCATTCCTCTGGCAAAGGCGGCAATTCAATTTTGTAGTCGTTTTTCAGTTTAACCTGCAATGCGGGGTTTAAAACAGCCTCTTCCTCAACTGGCGGCACCACGATTGCGTATGGTTTTCGTATTGAATCCCTTGTTAATTCTAAAGGTACGAGAATCAGGGGCGACTGAACGTTTTCTTTTGTTTCCAAGTCTACCCAGTTTAAGGTGCCGAATGCGGCATGCAGAATGCGAACGCCGCGTTCTCGGTAATCGAGAAGTGAGCGCCATTGTAAGCCTTTGAGGTTTCTTTCAAGGTCGACACGAGTTAAGCTTCCGCAGACCAGTTGATTTGCGGTGGGGCGCTGCTTTGGTTCTTCAGGCACGACTGGTTTAATATCGGGTTTAACAGCTGCTTTTACGTTGGTTTTGGCTGTTTTAGCTTTAACTTTTCCTTTATCTTTTGCCTTCTCTGGCTGTTCAGGCTTTTTATTCTCTTCAGGAGGCATCCAGAATTCTAAACGACGTTTTTTCAAAACTATTGCATTGAAGATTGCTTGCTGGTCAGGCTGCGAGATAGCTAGGCTTCCACGCTTTGCCTTATGGAAATATAGGAGGTTGTTTCTTTTTGAGAGGTCGATTAATCGAGACTTCCAATCTTCAACTCGTTTCATAGGCTGGGAGGTAACCGTTTGCGTCATTAAAGCACATCCACACTAATAGTTTGCATATTGTGCGGATGCTACTTTAATATTTGCGGTTAATCCAAGATGTTCAAGCAACCAATTACTTAACTTTCGAGTGTTAAAAGACTCAGTTGGCTTTAGTTGCACGTTCAATTGCATCAAAAATCACTTGCCTCACGTTTTCAAGACCTATTTCTCTTGTTTCAAGAACTGGAAGTCCCATGCCTGACTTTTCCAACTCTTCCCGGCACTTTTCAGCGTTCCCACAAGTATCCAGTAGCACGATGCCTTTAATACCGCTGAAAAGGTTAGCAAAAGCTGCCTCATCAACCCCTTCCTTCAGCATTCTTTCCTTCATATGCTTAAAAAACTCGATCATCCCTGGACCCATAAACATCAAGTTATGCTCAGGGTCAACCTCTAAGAATTTTCCTTTGCCACCGAGTTGGCAGTCAATACAGTTAACCGCATCAATCTTAACCACACCATACTCTTCAGCTAACCTTTTCATCTCATTATCTTGGCCAAGACAGAGGTCGCCATAAACCAGCACAACTTTACCACTGAAACACTTGAGGGTATGTTCTAGAACTTTACGCAGGTTTTTCTCCAGCGTTTCGTAGTCGACATGGAAGTATTTGCTGACAAAAACTAACTCTACATCAAGGCTACCCTGCTTGACCAATTGCTTAAGTTCCTCTTTAAGAACACTGCAAGAAACAAGACAAACCTTACTTTTTTCCCTCATTCTTAATCAACTCTTAAGTGAAGCTTAGCTGTTCGATTACCAAAAAAGCTTTTGTTTTATGCATTTCAAACTTACTTTTTCTTATTTTAGCATTTTTACTGAAAAATTAGAAAATACAGTCCAGAGGTTGTTTGCCCCTCAGAACCACCTAAACCGAGCTGTTCCCCACAGAAACAACAGTGACAATAGCCTCAGTCATCACTGCCTTGCTTCAGAAAAAGTTGTACTCAATGTAGAAGTATAAATCCAAAGTTCCAACCAATTGCTAATGGGTAATAAATGCTGCCTTCAAGAAATGTTGGGATAGAAAACTGTGCATATACTCATAATTCAAAAAATTATATTATTTAAGAGGCAGTTTCTTAAATTTAGATTCGAAGGAAAACATTTTCTGTGTATCTGCGTATTATTTCTGCGAAGTCGTTGATTGTTTCTGGCGCGTAAGGCTTGAGAGCTTGGAATTTCTTATCCAGCGTATCCTGCGGAATAAATTGTTGGAGTGCATGGTTTTTTGAGCCTTTTACCAGTTCGCCAATACACGTGGCATCTTGTGCAGTGACTATTTCTGGCACCACGGTTGTCCTGAACTCGTAAGGCACCTTACCCGTCTTTAGGATTTCCATGGTTCGCATAAACCCAGCTGTATCTTGTGCACCAAGCAACTTGTATTTTTCCTTGCAGGTTTTTACGTCCATAGCTACGTAATCTACGCTGCCAAGGCATTCCTCAAGCACTTCTGGATAGAAACCGTTCGTGTCCAATTTAACCATGAAGCCCCGATCCTTAAGTTTAGCGAGGAATTTAGGCAACTCCTTGTGCATGCATGGTTCTCCCCCAGTCACAACTACTGCGTCAACGTATTTTTTGCGGCTTTCCAAGATATCTAATGCAGCGGCTTCCTGCAGAAACGGCGGTTGCGGATCTACAGCTATGCGCCAGTTATGGCAGAACGGGCAACGCAGGTTGCAGCCTGGAGTGAACAGCACGCTGGCTACTTTATCGGGGTAATCGAGAAGGCTTGTTTTTTGTATTCCGCTAAACTTCATGTTTATGGTCACTCTTTAAACGGTTAGGGGTGCCGAAACCGTGACGGTTGATCGGTCGAAGGTTTTGCGTATATTAAATTCTGCTTGTTTTCCGTCGTTCCATTGGTCAACTGGTCTTAGGTAGCCGACTACTCGTGAGTAGACTTCACAGTTTGCTCCGCAGGTTGGGCAAAGTTTGTGTTCGCCGCTTGTGTAGCCGTGGGTTGGGCAAACACTGAAAGTCGGCGTTAACGTGAAGTAGGGCAGCTTTGAGTTCAAAGCTACTTTTTTGATTAATTCGGCGGCAGCTTTCCAAGAGTTAAGCCTCTCACCAAGGAAAATGTGAAACACGGTACCTCCAGTGTAGAGCGTCTGCAAAGTTTCCTGATGTTCCAGCGCTTCGAAGAGGTCGCCGGCAAAGTCAACAGGTAGCTGGGAAGAATTTGTGTAGAATGGTTCTGCATGGTCTGCGATTACTTGTTTTTGGTTAGCGAATATGATGTCTTTGTATCGGCGTTTGTCTATGCGGGCAAGCCTGTAAGATGTGCCTTCAGCAGGGGTTGCTTCAAGATTGTAGATGCTGCCTGTTTCCTCTTGATAATCTGCTAAACGGTTACGCATGAAATCTAACATTTTAACGGCGAAAGCTTGTCCATCACGCGACGCAATATTTTGGCCTAGCAAGTTTATGATTGCTTCATTCACGCCTACTATGCCTATTGTGGAAAAATGGTTCTTCCAAAACTTGCCATAGCCTTCTTTCACATGACGCAGGTAACGCCTTGAATACGGATATAAACCGTTATCTGTAAATGCTTCAAGCACTTTACGCTTAATTTCCAAACTTGATTTTGCAACTTCCATCAGGTTTTCTAAACGCTCAAAGAATTCGTCCTCATCCTTGGATAAGTAGCCGATTCTTGGAATGTTTAGGGTAACAACGCCTATGCTGCCTGTTAACGGGTTGGCGCCGAAGAATCCGCCGCCCCGCTTGCGTAACTCGCGGTTGTCTATTCTTAGGCGGCAGCACATACTGCGCACATCTTCAGGCTTCATGTCACTATTTACAAAATTTGAGAAGTACGGCACACCATACTTGGCTGTGACTTCAAAGATGGCTTGAGCTACAGGTGAATCCCAATTGAAATCTTTAGTTATGTTGTATGTGGGAATTGGGAAAGTGAAAACTCTGCCTTTCGAATCGCCTTGCCGCATGCCTTCAGCGAAGGCTAAATTGAACATTTCCATTTCCTTAGTCATGTCGCCGTATGTATCTTGGGTTACTTTTCCATTGAAAAGAACCGCCTCGTTCTTCATGAAGTCTGGCACAGTCAAATCTAACGTTAAATTGGTAAAGGGCGTCTGGAAACCCACACGGGTCGGCACGTTCATGTTGAAGAAGAATTCCTGAAGCGCCTGTTCAACATCCTTCTGTGATAGTTTATCATATCTTATGAAGGGCGCAAGGTAAGTATCAAAGTTGCTAAACGCCTGCGCTCCTGCTGCTTCACCCTGCAACGTATAGAAAAAGTTCACAACCTGACCCAATGCTGTCCGAAAATGTTTTGCTGGTTTGCTCTCAATTTTACCTGATACACCGCCGAATCCTGAAAGCAGTAGCTCGCTTACATCCCAGCCGACACAGTATGCTCCTAATACGCCTAAATCGTGAATATGCATGTCGCCTGAAAAGTGTGCGTCAGCAATATTTTGGGGGTAAATCCTTGATATCCAGTACTTAGCTATCACAGTGGATGATAGATAATTGTTCAATCCCTGCAGGGAATAGCTCATGTTGCTGTTTTCTTTAACCCGCCAGTCCTCAACCTCAAGGTACTGGTCCACCATGTCTGAGGAACTCAGCAATGCTGCTAACTCACGCATGTCAGTATGCTGCTTTCTATAGAGAATGTATGCTTTCGCTGTCTGCGCATTCCCATTTTCAATCAAACGTTTTTCAACGACATCTTGGATTTCCTCAACCGTGGGCACTCCATCGTCGCCGTAAATTTTTTGCAGTTCAACCACTACTTCGTCGCTTAAGCGCTTTGCTAGCGCTTTGTCTGTTCCGCCTACTGCTTTAGCGGCTTTCCAAATGGCGTTTGCTATACGTTCTTGGTCGAAAGATTCTAATTTACTATCACGTTTTAGTACAAACTTCATTTTTTCACCTCAAGGAGTAACCGCCTGAAGTCCTCAGGCTCTTCAAACTTCTTGTAAACTGAAGCAAACCGAATGTACGCTATGCGGTCGACGTTTTTTAGGTGCTTCATGATTAAATCTCCGATTTCTTGGGATGAGACTTCTTCAGTGTCTTTAAGCATAACATCCTGCCTTACTTGCCCTGCTAACTCGTTGATTTGGCTCATGGCTACAGGCCTTTTCTCGCATGCCTTCTGCAAGCCACGAATTATCTTGTTAACGTCGAAGCGTTCAAGCCTGCCGTCTTTTTTTCTAACCATAAGCTCTACGGTTTCCACGTACTCGTAGGTCGTGAAGCGTTTTCCGCAACTGATGCATTCTCTGCGCCTGCGCGTAGTATTCTCTGGCGAATCGCGCGTTTCCAAGGTTTTGGAATTTTCAGAGTTGCAGTAGGGACATCTCATAGGTTTAACATACTCGTGCTCTGTTATGTCTGTAGTGTCAACAACCTTATTCTAAACACTACATTTAGCGCATATATAAGTTATTTCCACATTAAACTGGAAATATAGCCTATAGAGACAACAATAGTTCCATAAAAAATAAACAAAAAAGGCAAAATAAAATAATCCAGAAAAGCCTTTTTTCCCCAAAAAAACCCATTATCGCGTAAATACTAGTTGGGTTAAGGCTTGTGCAAAAATATAATTAAAATAAGACGCCTCATCCCTGTCTAGTCTGCTTGGCTAACGCCAAAAAATAAGGTGCAAAATATGGGGCAAAATGCAACTGTTCCGATAAGGTAAAAAGAAAGCCATAGTAAAGCACTTTTTAGTTGGACATATATCGATTGTGGAAATAGCGATTAATAAGCAGTTTTGACAATTGATTGTTTGAGGAGAAAGCTCGAGGAGAAAGGAGAGGCTTCTTACGCCTCTTTTATGAGTTAATTATTTTTTAGCTGGTTTTCAAGTCACCCAGAAACTCGCTTAAATCAACCGTAGACACATTGTTTTCGTCTTTAAGCTGTTGCTTAGCAGGCGGGTTTTGCATGTAAAACGGTATTCGTTCGGTTAAGCGGTCTTGAAAAGTTGGTTCTAGCTCGTTTTTGTAGAAGACGCCAATAGGGATTTTGTCACCCCACTCCTGTGCCTTTTCCATGCCAGCAGCTTTCTTCTTGAAGTCTTCGCTGCATTCATGCACGACAGGGTCAAAGCCCATATCTTCAAGTTTATAGAGTCTGGATTGCGGCTTGCCTGTTTTGGGGTCTTTTCTGTCTTCTCCACCATACCATTCTTTAGTGTTAATGTCGTTGTAGGTGGGGCAAGGTTGCAAGCAATCGATCAATGCTAATCCCTTATGCTGGATTCCTTGCTTTATAATGTTCTTCAAATGCATCACATCAAAAGTGTATGATCTAGCCACGAACGTGTAGCCTGAAGTAATAGCCAATGCAACCGGGTTAATTGCTTGGTTAATGTTGGGTTTAGGAAGCGACTTAGTTTGCATCCCAAGCTGAAGCGTCGGAGAAGCCTGCCCCTTAGTTAAGCCGTAAACTCCATTATTGTACAGTAGATAGGTCATGTCAATGTTTCTTCGTCCAGCATTAACAAAATGTCCTGCGCCTATACCGAGTCCATCGCCGTCCCCGCCTACGCCGATTACCTCCAAGTCTGGGTTCGCAATCTTTATTCCCATTGCAAACGGCAATAGCCTTCCATGCAGCGTGTGGACACCGTTAGCTTTTATGAAGTGGGGAGTTTTTCCCGAATTGCCTATACCAGAAACCACCACTACTTTGTGAGGTTCAAGTCCAAGCTCAGCTAGTGCCATCTGCAATGCACTTAAGATTCCAAAATCTCCGCAGCCTGCACACCAGTCGACGTAGACGTTGGTTTTATAGTCTGAGGGTTTTTTAATTG
>CAWAUU010000017.1:0-15782 GCA_963785215.1 Candidatus Bathyarchaeota archaeon | reverse complement strand
GTTCTCGGGAACAAACCGTCTTAGCCTTTGCAGTGAGTGCAGTTTTTCTTTGTCGCCGATTTTCGCTGATTGTACTGATTGTTTGAGGATTTGGATTGACTCGTCCATTGCTTTGCGGTCAACTGGAAAAGGGACGCCGTCTTTTCCGCCGATATGCGAAGCTGAATTTCACTGGGTCTTCCCAGCTTGGCTTTTCTCCGTAAACCAGCTCGGCTACAAGAGCTAAACCGCGGACTGTGGCGGGTCCAACGCCTTTTACGCTTAAGAGTTCCTCATAATTGTTGGGTTGGAACTCGTAGACTCGGCTGAGTGTGTCCCAGTTTATGTTGCGGGGCATGTTAAGGCTGTTTAGGGTTTGCTGCCATGGGTCACTGGTTTTGGGTAGCCAATCTTGAAGCGACTTCTGGTTGAGCGGTTTTGCCGTGGACTGGATAAGGTTCATGAGTTTGCGTGTTGGTTCTTTTGCTAAATCGACAGAGGCTTTTCTGGCGGCTTCGCTGTCTTTTGCCACCATGTTCAAGGCTTTTTCCCGTTTTACGTTGCCGACAATAGCATTGTGGGGTTCAACGACAAAGTCAGTTACGTTATCGGATAGCCAATGGTAACGTCTTGCAGTGCGGTCTTGCGCGCTCATGCCTTGCTGAATTACTGCCCACTTCTCATCTTTAGTTATTAAGAAGGCGTGGTGGTAAAGCTGGTATCCCGCTTGGATGGCGGTGTTGTCTACTTTTGCAGCCATTTTGCTGTTGTAAGTGAGCGTTTTGATAGTTTCTTCGGAAAAACCGAACTTTTCGCCAGCCAAAGCAATGTCGCTTGGCGTTTTCTTTGAGGTTTTGCCTTTTCCTCCGCAAACAGCGATGCCGTGCTCTTCAGGTGACAAGGCGCCTTTGAGGATGCCTGTGACTACGGTGGTTACTCCGGAGCTGTGCCAGTCGTAGGCTAAGACGCAGCCGAACGCTTGAAACCAGTACGGGTCAGATAAGCGTTGGATAAAAGTGGCTGTGCCCTGCTCCTCAATCATGATGTCTGCTATTTCCTTGGCTAACTTACGCATACGTACAGTAAGCCATGAGGGTGCTTTTCCACCGTGAAGTGGCAGGTTTGCAACGCCAGTTCTATACATTAGTTCACTGTTGATTGAAGGATTGCTTTGGGATATATGATTTTTCTTACAATTTAGTGATGTTCTCGCTTATTGGCGCGGGGCAACTACATTGCTTTTTAGATTGAAGGGTTGGCTGGATGCGGTGCTTTTCCTTGGTTACTTAAAGGATAAGTAGCTGGGTGCCTGCAAATGATGTAGTGGAATCTCCAATCTTTTAACAGTACATACGTTGCCGCGATTCTTATATAAATCGAAGCTGCCATCATCCACGACAAAACAGGTATAACCACAAAACCGAAGTTTAAATGGAACAACGACACATTCTGCGGAATAAGCCATAGATCATAATAACGGAATAAACTAATGTGCATGCCAATAAGATATCGTATGAAGTTGTAGAATACGTCATTCATAAGTGACGCGATAAGTCCTAATCCAATCGTAAGCTTCAAGTTATTCAAGTTAACCATTGAGAAGCCAATGAACGGTAAGAAATACATTAAAGTTAACCATAAATGGTAACCGTAGTCTAAACCTGAAGAGGCAATGTCAATATAATTGATAAATACTAGGCCATAAAGAACAGCGAAAACTATTAAAAAAAACAACTTTGCTTCAAGAATCTCAGTCAACCCTTTTTGACCTCTTGTTGGAGCTTCTGAGGCTTGCAAATAGGGTGCTTTTTTGAATTTCAAAGTTGTTTTCACGAAAAAGACGTGTGTCGTAAGTCGTAATAAATATTATTAATTCTAAATCATAATTAAAAATTAAAATAAATGTCTTCCAAACAGACCAGGCAATTGGCTTAGTTACAATAGCTCAACTGTTCCTGCGACTCGGAGCTTTGCGCCTTCTAGATACATCAATACCGCTTTATCGTTTGGGCGATAGACAAGCGGTTTATCCAGCGTTAAAGTCAAAGCAGGCTTTCTCCAGTCACCCATGTCAGCAGCAGCATCCACCTTAGCCGTGACAAACTGTGTCCAATGGCCAATATGCATAACCATGCCCTGCTTTATCGGCGTCTGCCAATACTTAACCAATGAAGCATGCGTTTCCAACTTGGATGCAGTCTTAATTGAGGGGTCATTTGTTAAAACCGCTCCGCGGTCCAAACCTTCTACTTCAACGTTTTTTAACGCAAGCCCAACCCGGTCACCTTCACCAGCTACATCAAATTCGTCATCATGCTTTTGGATAGAGCGGACTTGCGCTGTTTTTCCACCTGGAAGAACGTTTAGCATCGCGTGCTTCTGAACGATTCCGCTTGTAACTACGCCTAGTATAACGACGCCTACTCCTTTAACGTTAAATGCATGATCAACCGGTACTATTCCAATTGACTGTTGTCCAACTGGAACTTCGGGGGATTTTTGTTTTGCTGCTTCTACTAAGAGCTGTTCTCTTAGAAACGCTTGGTCATCTGCTATGAATTCGAATTTTTCAAGACTTGTTCCTTTTATGAGCGACTCGATTTTTTCTTTGGGAATGTAGTTTCTTAGGATTATGTAGCCACTTTTGATGTCTGCGCATTGAAGCATTACTAGGCATTCGCCGAAAGACGCGTTTATCTCATCAACGACAACTATTGCCTTTTTCGATAAAGAGACAGCGTAGAACAGTGGCGCTAGCCTTTCTGGGTACCGTGTGGGTTCAATAAGGGTTACTGTGGCTTCGCCTTTTTTCAGGTTATAGAAAGTTATGTCTGTGGATGTGCCTTTTTTGCCAAGGCTGTTGCCGTAGTCTAAAGCGCCGAGAAGGGCGACTGTAACGTTTCCCATAGTATCATTAACCTGTAAATCACCGTATTGTGCCTCGCCCTAAAGATAAGCGTTATGAAACAGTACAGTCTTGGAAACATCACTGAAAGCCAAAAAGTTGTAGCCACCTACCTTAAGTGCATGTACGAAAAGTTCTTAAGGTATTGGGTATTCTTCTAAACGGCAAGAAATGGCGGAACCAACTGCCAATTCAAGGTAACGACCAGCTTCTTAAAACGAGGCGGGTCTGACCAACTGAAAAGGTTAAAATAGTCCGATGAAGAGGTGAAAAGGTATGGAAAATATTTACGCAGCGATGCTCCTTCACAAGGCAGGAAAAGAAATAGACGAAGATTCAGTAACAAACGTTCTCAAAGCAGCAGGACTCACAGTTGACCCGATACAAGTAAAAGCACTCGTCGCTTCACTCAGTGAAGTAAACATTGATGAAGCAATTAAAGCCGCACCAGCAATGATGGCTGCCGCTCCAGTAGCAGCTCCAGCAGGCGGCGCAGCAGAACCGAAAGCAGCACCAGTAGAAGACAAGAAGAAGAAAGCTGAAGAGGAAAAAGCCAAAGAAGAAGCAGCACTTGAAGGATTAGGCGCCCTATTCGGGTAAATCAGCCTCTCTCTTATTTTTAACCAATTTTTCCCCAAAAAATATTTATTTACAACTCGACATTAAAACTTGAAATCTCTGCATATATAAAGTTAGGTATTTTTCTTTCAGGCTGTTTAGTATGTTGTTTCTTTTTCCCTAAACAATTTAGAGGTAGCTTGTTGTTGATGATGAAGTATTTTCTTCTTTTCAGAAATTATAAGGACTAGGCGGTATAACTTTAGCTTCGTATCTAAATACTCAAATCTCTTATTGTATAGGTAAAGCTTGTTCTTTAGGTGGCTCGAGTGGTTCCTTAGCAAACGGCGTTTTAGCTAGCTTGTTTCTTTCGCTAAGTAATTTCCAAGCGATAATGGGTGCCCAACCGCTAATAATCATCACAGTTCCCGGAAAACCACCGATGTTTCGTCCAACGATTGGTTGAAGCCAATTCAAAATGTCCTCTAGGCAGGCTTCCCAAATGCCGAAAGCCACAGCCATTGCCACGATCGATATAAAGGCGGTTTTTTTACCGAACTTGTTGAACGTTTGAACTGCCAAAACTCCTGCAAAGAAAAAGTCACCTAAACCAAGCCCTCTAAATAAGATGCCACCTTGAGCCGAAATAATAGTGGGAATGTTTGGCAAATAAACCAGCACTGGAAGCCCAAGCCCTGTAAACTGGGTTGCAGCTTGAACCATTGTTCCAGTGCCTATAACCAGAATAATATCCATGGTCGTTAGGAGTACTGCAAAAAGTCCAACAGTCTTCCAGGAGAAGAGGGATGAAAGATACAAAATTATCAAAATAGCAAAGGTTAACCCGAAAACATCCATAAGGTACGGAGTCCATACCGCTGCGGTGCCTGGGTTATGAATAAAATTAAAGAATACAAATAGAAGAACGAATATTGCTGGCGGCTGAGCAGCTACATACCACCGCTCTTTAAAGGATATCTTTTTCTGTGCATAAACGGTAGCACCAAAGCAGAAGGCGGCTAGACCCAAAAACGCTATGACCCTGTAAATTGTATATACATCTTGAAGTGGACCTGACAAACAAGCGAACCCAGCCACTAAGCTTGCAACACCGAACCCAACGGAAAGCAGCTGTGCTCTTATTTTTGGGACATTGGAGAACACGTATGAAAATGTGAAAAGCAACACAGTGTATGACGAGAGAAAGAATACAAGAAGGAGATTTTGGAACACTGCCCCCGGGTTAATTACAGAAGTGTAAGCTATAGCAGAAATTATAATCGCCATAAAGACGACAAGAAGAATTATGTCCCTTGTCTGGAACTCTTTTTCCTCAACAGTTGACTGCAGTCTTCCTGCAACACGTTTGTTTAAAAGCATAGCAACAGTAACCACAAGCAACAACGCAGTCGGCATTGCAACGTCAAGATACAGCATAGAGAGCCAAATAATCAACCACACATTTATTTCTTTAGCTAAAAAACAAAAAAACAATCGGGCAAAAATATGAAGAAGATGAATTAGTTAGTTATGAAATTGTATGTTCAAAATAGCTAATGAAGCCAAAAGCGCCTCTTCAGTCCTAACAGTTGCTGTTCCCTGCGCAGGAATCATGTTTACAACAAAATCAACAATCGCCTCAAGCTTTGCGCCTTCCTCTTTGGCAATCTCATGTAAACCACGCGATGGAGCACCAAAAGCCACTAAAACATGCTGGGCGTTGCTCCATTTTTGCCCTATCTGACCTGCAACATCCAAGAATTTATCGCCAATCCTTGCAGTAGCAATAACCAAATCAAACCCGTCATCCCTCGCAAGTTGACCGAAAGATCGTTTTTCCATACGAACCCTGAAACCCCAATAAAATGGAACGCTCTCACGATCTACAGTTTGAACTTCAACCCGTTCGCCAATTTTAACAACTTGTACCGTTAAGCGGTCACCGTCAGTGAACTGTTTTTCCCTTAAAAGTGCCGGTTGATCAACGCCAATGTCTACAAGCAAACCCTCTTTAGCCTTCGACAGAACCAAGCCTTCACGGTATTCGCCAACCTTCAAATCTCGAGTTTTACCGCTAACAGGATGATGGGGCGTACGCAACGGAGGCAAAATCCCAGCAAACTGCAGAGCTAGGCTCAAGTTTGAAGAGTCTTTTGCGAAGATACTGGGGCGTCTCCAAGTAACTTAGCAACAGCGAGATAAAATCCAAGTCTCTCACCTGATTAGCTTTAGGGTTGTCTGGGTAAACTATGATTTCATCCACCCTGAAAATCGCCGCTGCCCTTCCAATCAAGCCGATTTTTGATGTTTTCTCTCGCAAATGCGGCGTGTCAGAGATTATGGATGCTGGAATGGCGATTGCAAGTTTCTTTTTATCCATGACGCTTTTTGCTTCCTTTCGCTTGGTTAAATGTGTGTCTGCGTTGAGCTTAAAAGTGGGAAATGAGATATAAAAGTGCGGGTTATTGGAGGATTCAAAAAATGAAGACACCCATTTTAGATGAACCTGAAAAAATTAAAGCCGTTGATAAGAGTAACATGATTAATTTTTGTTTGGACTCAGCTAAGCTTTACGATAAAGCGGCTAAATTAGCTCAGAAAATCCAAGTAAACTACCCCAAACCAGACAACATTATTGTTGCTGGAATGGGCGGCTCAGGAATCGGCGGCGACCTACTGAAAGATTGGGCAAGAAACAAAACAACTGTGCCCATTGAAGTTAACCGCGAATACCAGCTTCCTGCATACGCCGGCAAAAGAAGCCTCGTTTTAATAACAAGCTACTCAGGCGACACAGAAGAATCCCTAGGCGCTTTTCTTGACGCACTAAAGCGGAAATGCATGATTTTCTGCGTAAGCAGCGGCGGCGCCCTGCTGGAGAACGCTGAAAGACTCAATGTACCGTATCTGCGTGTTCCGGGCGGTATGCCTCCTCGTGCAGCGCTTCCCTACCTGTTTGTTCCCCTGCTTTTGTGCATGGAGAAAATGGGGTTGGTTTCAGGCGCCTCCGAAGAACTCTCTGAAGCCCTGACGCTTCTTGAAAAAGTCAGCAAGGATAACTCACCTGAGAAGCCTGCTAAAGAAAACTTTTCCAAAACCTTAGCTTTAGGCATCGGGCAGACTGTCCCCGTCGTTTATGGTTTTGGTTTTTACCGCAGTGTAGCCGAGCGTTTTAAGCAGCAGTTCAATGAGAACAGTAAGATTCCTGCGAAATGGGAGGTTTTCTCAGAGCTTAACCATAAC
Organism: Candidatus Bathyarchaeota archaeon; assembly: GCA_963785215.1. Classification (GTDB taxonomy): domain Archaea; phylum Thermoproteota; class Bathyarchaeia; order Bathyarchaeales; family Bathycorpusculaceae; genus Bathycorpusculum. Next base: position 9,097 of record CAWAUU010000017.1, on the reverse strand, counting down.
GAGATTGTGGGTTGGGAGAGGGCTGGTGAACTTGCCAAATGCTTCTCTGCAATCTTCATCAGAGACAAAGAGGAGCCAACTGAAATTCGCAGCAGAATTGAGATTACAAAAGAGCTTGTAGGTAAAGCGGGCGTGGGACTGTTTGAAGTACAAGCTCAAGGCAAAAGCCCATTGGCAAAGATGCTGTCAACCATTTGCATCGGCGACTTCACAAGCATCTACTTGGCACTTCTGCACGGAGTAGACCCGACACCTGTTAAAACAATAAACTACCTAAAAGATACGTTGAAAGAAAATGGCGTTAAAGAAAAAATAATAAGCGAATTAGCAAAGCTTTAGCTAACTTTAACGTTTTAAGCTATGAACTTTGCGAATTCTTTTTCTGCAACCTCAAGCGATACCATTTGGGGTGGACGTTTAAACGCGTAAGCGCAAACTGGCTCAACGGCGCCATTAAGCTTCTTGTTCAACGCAAGTTTCATGGCTCGCACTACATCGAAGAGTACGGAGCCAGCGTTTGGCGCGTCAACCGTTTGGAATTTGAGGTCAATCTTCATGGGTGCATTGCAGAAGTAGACGCCGCTTATCCAGAAGTAACTGTCACGCTTGTTCTGCAGAAAATCCACGTAATCCGTGGAGCCAGCCACTATCTCAGCCTTGTAAGGTATTGAAGCAGCTACTGACTCAGTTTTAATTTGGCGTTTAGCATCACGAGTGCGGTCCAAAGTGTCAACAGATTCGGTTCCTCCGCCAACATCAAGCTGATAAGTCTCATCTATTTTTACCCCATTATCTGAAAGCAGCTTAAGCAATGTTTTGTGCAAAGAAGTTGAGCCAACCTGATCCACCAAGTCGTCGCCGACAAGCGGAAGCTTTGCATCAGCGAACCGTTTAGCCCACGCAGCATCGCTGGCAATGAAGTTCGGTGTTGCATTGACGAAAGCGCATCCTGCCGCTAGGGCTTGTTCAGCATACCACTGCGAAGCTTTTGCAGGCTCCGCTTGGAAGTAAATTAACCATAACTTCAGCGCCCGCATCCTTGAGAACCTTTGCAACGTTCGACATCAGGCGCATTGCTGACCTGCACGATGGCTTTAGTTGATTTTCCCACACCGTCAAGCAATGGTCCCTTGTTAACTTTAACACCTGTTGAAGGCACATCAGAGACCTTTGGCGCATTATTTGGAATAGCAAAAATGGCTTCTGAGAGGTCTTTTCCAACCTTGCGCTCATCAACATCAAAAGCCGCAACCACCTCGATGTCTTTGGGGCTTAAACCTGCCAAAACTGGATTGCGCAGTCCAATGCAATCTTCCGGTTTCTCAAGTTTCCCATAGTATTGTATGCCTTGGATGAAGGCTGAAGCGCAGTTTCCAACGCCGATTAATGCAACTTTTACTTTAGGCATTCTATTTGCACCTTGCTTGGCTTCTCTATTTGCGATTGCATTATAAAAAGCTACGCAGTCAAAAACTAATAAAATGGAATTTAAGTCCAAAAAGCTCAAAAAAAATAGAAAACAATACCGTAAGCTTCTGCTCTTTCTTAACTATACTCGCCTATAAGGCTAAATAGCTTATGTTGGAAGAGCAGCATGCTTTGTGGACCTGCCCCTCTAAAATAAAGCATCCAAGATGGACATTACAATTTAATTATCCCTTGCATGAAAGGAGAACCGAAAGTTTTATTCTTATAAGCCATTAATTCAAACTTGGAGGTATGAATTTGGCCTTAAAGAAAATCAGTGTTAAGGACTATTTAAAAAGTGATAAACCTCTGCCAGTCTTTATGGTCCATATAGTGCCAAAATATTGTCCCCTTGATATTAATTTAAACTTCCTTATGGAAACAGGCTGGACTAACGCTGATCGATTTCGGTTTCATTTCAAACAAGAATTTAACACAACAAAAAACCCCGTGATGGATCAGATCCTAAAATTTTTAAAGCCCCACATTTTAATTCGGAAGTATGATAAGGCAGAAGATTGCTTTATAACCATCCACATTAATCTCGACGGCAAATTCGATATTTTTTGTAACGATGAAGCCTATGCTGAAAAATATCTTAAAGGATTGTTTTTAGAATCCCCTCCTTCTTTTCATTCGATAGATGAGTTAGAAGTTAGTAAAAAATGGATCGAGGACGCCACCCAAACAGTTTTTTTCATGGGGTTACTAACAGGTTCATTGGGATGGGACGCATTTGGCAATGTTCCATCGGCAATAAAGGCTTCTCTTGAAGAAGCGGAAAAAGCCCTTGCCATTGGTAACTACAGATCATGTGTAGTAATGTGCCGTCGTACTGGAGAAGCCCTTCTTAAGTTTGCATTTAAACGGCTTTTGAATAGAGAACCCTCGGACTCTCAAGGAAGGACATTAACTTTTGATCCGATTATAAGGCAATTCAGGCAACAGCAACCCTCACCCATTCCAGCACATTTGCTCCATATTATCGATTCTATAAGGGTAATTGGAAATGTACCTGGTGCACATCCCGTCGAAATTGAAGGGTATAAGTTTTCCAAATTAGATGCCGAATTTACGCTAGCTTCGATTCAATATTTTATAGAGCAATACTTCACTCAGATCGACAAAGAGGTAACTCAATATTACGAACTAAGAATCGACCTCTAATCAAAGTAATCTTGCTTCCAAGAACGATCTCTAAGGAAAGTTAAAGTGTCAATCTTAATGCGAGTTTCAAAGCAAACTTAATGGAAATAGCTTAACTCTAAGAAACGCTTATTAAACGACGCGGATTAAAGTTTAGAAGCCAGATGCTTTGGGCGGGTAGATCAGTCTGGCATGATCGCCACGTTGGCATCGTGGAGGTCCCGGGTTCAAATCCCGGCCCGTCCACCAATTTATAGAAGTCTACAGTATTTTACGGAAGAATTTTGATGACTTATTACTCTTGAACTGGTGCTGGTGGGATTAATGCGTTGTTTAGACTGGCAAGGATTCAACTTCCAAGCGGGGTTATGACATAAGGCTTACAGCTAAAACAATCAAGCCTCCCCTCCCTACTATTCAACAAGTAAATAGCATAGACCAACTGTACCACATGCCTTAAGCCAAAAGCAAGAGCCAAAAAGACTATTGGTGAAGAATACTTATGCTATTCTTCCGTGTATAGATGGTTATGCTGTGCTTGCGTTGTCTACTAGATGCGCTGTTCCGTCTGGACAGTAGACTTTTTCGCCTTCAGAAACTTTAAGGTAGCGTTGAATGCAGGTCTTCTGCAACTCGCAACCGTCACAATCGCGTGAAATCATTTTTTTAAAATTCACCCCTCTCCCTTAGCGATCTTCATATGAATAGTGATGATTGGATTTAAGGTATTTTACATCTTAAAGCTTGGCTGGGGCGTAAGTCTTAAGTTGTACAAAACAATGGTGGCTTGAGGAAAAAGGCAAAATGAACGCGGCTAATTTAGCTCTAAGTCTCGCTAGCATAATAAATTTTTCCGCCTTGATGTTAATGCTAAGAGCAGTTATAAAAAACAGAAAAGTGCTCCGTGGCTATAGCATTGTTGGCTCTTTCTTAACGTTCGTATCCATCGTTGGCTTCGAAGTGGCATATTACTTGCTTGGGAACTTTATTGGTTTCGCGTTGGGATGGGCAACCGTTGCGTTCTGGTTCATAGCATTCCTCTATAGCTTAAGGCAGAAATTGAAAGGAACCGAAGAACAGAAGGAAATGGTTGAGACCTAACTGACTGGAAATTGAATTGTAAATTTGGCGCCTTTTCCCTCTTCGCTCTCAAAATTGATAGAGCCGCCATGGGCTTCTATTACTCGTTTGCAGACGGCTAAGCCGAAGCCTTGCCCTCTTGGTTTAGTGGTGAATAATGGTGTAAAGATTTGGGTTTTAATTTTTTCAGGTATGCCTACGCCTGTGTCTTCCACAGTTACAACTGCTTGACCTTGGCTGTTAACTTCTGCGCTTATAGTTAGTTTTCCCCCGTCTGGCATGGCTTGCAACGCGTTAGTTACCAGGTTGATTAGAACCCTCTTCAGGAGTTGTGGATCAGCTTCCACTTGTGGAAAAGCTGTTTTCATGCAAGCATTCATGTTAATGTTTTCTGGAATGGCAACGGAACCTAAGACGACGGTAACAAGTTCCTTTAGGTTGATTGGTTGTTTATCTATCCTGACTGGGCGTACGAACGCTTGCAAGTCAGAAACAATCTTGTCCATGTAGACTGCTTGCTCTTCTATTACCTGTATGCTTTCCTGTAAATTGCTCTTGAGTTCGCTTTGAGGAAGCGATTCAACTTCGCTTCTTGCAAGATATAATTCGCCGATTACTGATTGAAGTGGGTTTCGAAGGTCATGCCCAACCATACCAGCGGTTTGACCAATAGCTGCTAAACGCTCAGAATCTTTAAGCTGCTTTGTTCGCTCTTCAATTATTTTTTCTAAAATCCCCGCGTGATCTAGAAGATTTTTTTGAAACTCCTTCTGCTCAGTGATGTCTCGAACAATGCACCATATGCCTATTACTTTTCCTTTTCTATCAGTCAACCGCCAAGTTCTAACAGACGACGGAAAAACCGAGCCATCCTTACGCTTAGATTCTCCTTCGAAAACAATGGAGCGACCACTTTGTAGCGTTTTATTAAAGATTTTTTCTCTTTGCTCATGCCACTTCTCAGGCAGTAACTGCTGGACAGTTATGTGTCTTAGTTCTTTTTTTGAGTAACCAAACATTTTCGCGTAGGCTTTGTTGCAATCAACCATTCGTCCCTTCAGATCACGCGCCATGATTCCGTCTTGAGATGTCTCGTAGAGCCTGCGGTACCTTTTTTCTGAAATAACAAGTTGCCGCTCCCATCTATCATGTTCCTCAAGCTCTTTTGCATTTTTCTTTTTTTGCTCAGTTATATCCATAAATACTGAAACAAAATAAGTCTTCTTGGGACTGTAAACGTAAACTTGACACCAGCTATCCGAAGGCTTACAGTAAATTTCAAAATACTCTGGCACACCAGTTGTGGATACTCTGCCGTAAATGCCTATCCAATCTACGGAGCCAGTTTTTATTTTGGGATTAAACTCTGTTGCTTTCTTTCCAATTCGTTGTCTTTTAAAAGAATGAATATTATCATATGACTTGTTACTCTCAAGGAGAATGAAGTCAACAGGCGCGCTGTTTTCGTCAAAAACCATTTTATACAAAGCCACGCCTTGAGGTAGATTGTCAAATAAAATTCGGAATTGTTGACTGCTTACTCCTAACTCTTCAAGCAAATCCCTGCTGTTATCGCCTATATCTATGTCTTGGGAAGGAGGGATTTTTGGAGAATGCATTAATGAGTGAGTCTGCTTATCGGGCTTTGATTGAGCAAAATCGATAGAATTTGCTATCTTACTAACTCCCCTAACTATAACCAATTATACGGAGGTTAGAGAGAGATAAATAACTTTCCAATATCGTATGTGTTAATAAATAACAGGCTATTACTTTTTGTTAGTTGACAGTTTTCACATTTAAAGCAATTCAGAACTGCCGCTGAATACTTTGGTTTTTCGCGGCTTTTTTCTTTGGTTTCTTCAACCCGTCAACAGCATGATGCATAGCTAAACCTGGATAATGCAAAGCATGCAGGGAACAGCTGCAAATAAGTATTATCAAAAAAGCAAGCGGATACAGCTAAAACCTAAGTAAGCTAAGTCGCGTGATTTCCACTTATGCCTACATAATCCAAACTAATTGAATAATCGAAAATTCCCTGACAAGGATGCAGGGAGTAACTTAATCCTGCCCATGAGAAGCGGTTTCTTGTTTTTTCATAGCCCCTAAACAACGTAGCCCCGCTGGTTTTAAGAAGACTAAAAACTAGTTGCTTCTTTGCGTTTAGTAACGAGGCGCTAGTTGCGGTTACGGCAGCCCATGCGCCTATTTTATTACCAAGCAGTTTTAAGCCACTGGTATCGACATACTCTCCAAAGATGGTTGAGCCTTGCTCGTTTAAAACCAAAACTTCTTGGCAAGCGCTTAACATTAAATCCGAACAATCAACACTGACATTAATGACGGCGGGTTGAATTTCATAATTTACAGTTATTGAGCCTCTGGATTTTACTTTTAGAAACTCGGTTTTAACTTTCGCAATCTCTCGAAGCTCCATAACCTTATTTAAAAGTGGCGAGAGTTCCCTTTGGCTTAAGTACAATTTCGCAAATCTTTTGCGCCAAACTGAATAAACTTCGTCATCGATATACGAGTTTCGCCAAAGTTTTTTTGAGACTGTGTCTAAAATGTAAGTTTTCTTTACTCTGTAGGCTGAATGGTTTTTTTGAACTATAACTTCGGCTGAAGTGGAAAAGTAGGTTTTGTCTTCGAATTTAACAACTGGAACTCCGAAGCCAATCCCTTCTTCGATCAACTCTTCATTATCAAGCATTAGTACAAGGCCTTTTTGAAGGGGTGCTGTTTCCATGCAATGGGGACGAGAGTCTCTGTAGAGTCTTACTGATAACCTGTTGGTAAGGCGAATGGTAATGGGCTTCTGAAGATTAATCGAATACGACTTTGAGTTGGTTACGGGAGAATTCACGCTTACCACCTTCAAGTTATTTTTTTAAAATTATAATAAATTGATCTATATTGAAGCAGTTTTCAGGTTTTTTGTGGACTCAATATTTAATAGATATAATCACGTTAACATTTAGTGGTCGCCCATTGAGTTGTTAAATAATTAGGCTTTTACTAATTTAAAACTATTAGTGGCAGACGGAGTTAAAGCTTGTGTTTTGGGATTACCTATGGTTAATATGGGTTCTGTCTTCTCTTTTATTCATCAGATTTTACATTTACCTTTTGGCTCATCGCTCGAAACTGATTGCAAAACCAGTAAAAGAAAGGTTTGGAACACCAAAAATACTCTTTCAAGTAACCACCAAGGGCAATATTGGAATTGTTCAAGATACCATTAACCAAATAAACGATGTTTGTAAAAAAATCGGCTACACGAAATACAACATATGGGCTGTTACTGACGCGCAAGAAACATTTGAAGGATGCAGAACCATCATCGTTCCCCAAAATTATTCGTGCAACGCTATTCATAAAGGCAGAGCACTACAGTATGCTGTTGAAATTCGCAGAAAAGAAAAATTAAGCAGCAAGGATGTTTACATTTTTCATCTTGATGATGAAAGTTTAATTACAAAACAAACTCTATGCAGCATTCTTTCATATTTGGAGGGTAATCCTAAACCGATAAGTGAAGGCTTAATAGTTTATCCGGTACGTGAAAAAGAAGAAATTAAAATTTCAAATCTTATGGATACTCTTAGACCGTTTTGTTGTTTTGAATGCTTGGATATGATGGCTAGTGGAAATCCCGCTTATATTCATGGGTCAAACCTTCTGGTGAGAAGTGATGTTGAGGAAAAAGTTAGTTGGGAGAATGGAAAAACTTTGGCTGAAGATACACTCTTTGCCATTAAGGCTAGAATCAAATATGGGCCGGAAGCTTTTGGTTGGCACGGTGGAGTAGTTGAGGAAAAAAGTCCGTTAAATCTCAAAGACTTATTTAAACAGCGCAGAAGATGGTTTTATGGTTTAATTCAGAATTTTAAATATTTTTGTTTTGAAGAGAAAATTAGGCAAAGCGTTAGGGCTTTAATTTGGACTTCTGGTTTAATCTCGGGAATAATTTCTATCAGTGCATTTTTTGTTCCCCAATACATGCCTCTTATTCTCAGAGTCTTCTTCTCCATAACGAGCATTATGTGGTTGTCTTCCTATCAGATTGGAGCTTTTTTAAACGGTAAATATCTTCCTTTGAAAAAGAGGATAGGCTTCCATTTCTTAGCTTTATTATCTTCTGTTGCAATAGGCTTACTGGAATGTATTACGCCGATAATTGCTCTTATTAGTAAACCGAAAACATTTGAGGTAATCAAAAAATAGTTTTTGCTATGCTAACAATTTGTTGTTTGAACTTTTCTTTCGTTTGAACGTTTCAATAGCTAATCTCCAAGCGAAAACCTGCAGTATTACTACGACTATAAACCGAGCAATAAGTCTCCAACTTCGAATATACCGATCCGTTTGTGCTAAAGACGCTATTATTGATGGAGAAACAAGGAAAAACAATTGAGGAAACGACGTATTTAAAAACATAAAAACAAGAGGAATCACCCATAGAAAGGTGAAGTTGCGGAAATTCAACTCCCTCAACGGCAGCGCTAAAAGGGCTAAGGGAATTACCACATCCATGTTTGGCTCTGACAACCATGAACGGGTCAGGAAAAAAATAAGCAATAAACCAACTGCTGCCTTTGCTAGTTCATTGAATGTTTTGGGTGGATTACGATAGACAACATAGTAACCTACTAGTAATGCGGGTATCCATATGTAACCTAAGAATCCAAGACCTGCCGGCAGAGTCGTTGTGTTTTGGATGATTTCTATTATGTTGAAGAGGGTCATGCCGCCAGCCATAGTAAAATAGGAGGTTACCTGATTAGCCGACGAAGGTAACATCCAACCAAGCAGGTTAAACAGCAGAAACCAGAATATCAACACTACTACAACGCAAATTAAAATATATGTTAAGATTTTCCGCCAATTTTTAGTAGGGGAAAAAAGAAGCGGTAATCCCAGCAGAGGAAAGGAGATGGGCTTTAGAACAACGCTTAAGGAAAGCAGTAAAGCGCTTTTGCCAACCATGCCTTTGCTTAAAAGATAAAGTGAGGCAACACATAAGAGAGCAATAAGGGTGTCAAATTCTCCCCATGCGGCTGTTGTTAACAGTATAAAGGGGTTAAATAGCAAAAAAAGCCATGCAGCCCTGATCTTCCTTTCAGATTCGCCCAGTCGCTGCATTACATTCTTTGTGACATAAGCTAAGCCTATGTTGCTGGCGATGACTGGAACTTTAATGGCGAAATTGTAAAGGAAAAGGTTTGGAACAATATTGAATGATAACCGGTAAATCAAACCTAAAAGCAAAGGCCACAGCGGCGGGTAGCCTATGATAGGATTAATCCCTATTAGGTCAGGGTTAGAAGAAAAAACCGTGATTAAATGCGGTTGGTAAGGGTTCAACCCTGAACTTACCAGGAAACCAGTGTCTATGAAT
>CAWAUU010000016.1:0-23023 GCA_963785215.1 Candidatus Bathyarchaeota archaeon | reverse complement strand
TAAGCGTCTAACCCAGTTGTAGCATCGTAGAACTGATACGGATAACTAGCATTATTAAGAGGCCGGTTTTCCAGGAACGTTAAAACCTTATCTATTCTTGCAGAAGAGCCCCAAACGCCACCAGTACCTATTAAATTTAATTCCCGCGCGTCAATGACAGCTTGGATATACACACCTAAATCCCAATCAGTAAAAGCTTCAAAACTTACACCTCCAGCGTAAGGAAGACCAGTATTAGCATCAACACCTACACCAGGCTGGAAATATGCCCAAGCATTCGCCGCAACCTCCATCCAAACAGTACTATTGATAGTTTGAGCAGACTGTATTAAGCCAGGACGCCCAACCGAAGAGGGACCTAAAGTTTGCTCTTCACTTCCAGCTAATTCACTGAGCCATTGAGCTAAACCAGACTGAGGACTCATTACCCTCATTTGCAGCAGTAGTCGGCGACGGAGTCGCTGTCGAGTTACCACCGTTTTGCGGAACAACATTACCTCTGCTAACGTTTTGTTTTGGCAAAAACGCAAAAGCAGAAATCAACAAAACAGCTACAATCGCGACCACTGTCAGGCACTTTGCCTTCCTGCTAAACCGCCAATGATTCAGCCGAAAAAAACCTTTTTTTGACTCAGCTTCAAGAGAAGCCTCTAAAGAAACAAGCCAAACTAATGGAGAGAGAGCAATTTTTTTTGAAATTAACTAAAGCATTTGTCATTGTAACAGGACTGTACTCGTTTTAGGTGAGTGGTAATTTCCTTCTCCATAGAACCGAACCACACGATCTCTGAAACAATTAATGAATAGACGAAAGATTGATTTAAAACTATGGCAAAGAAATTTAAATACCTACAGAATTATTTGCAAATTAACATACCAATTTTTTATGTATATAAAGCAGGCTACTTAGCAATGTTGGGTGTTATGAATCCCTTTTTAACGGTTTTATTCCAAACCTTCTTTCGCCTAAATATTAATTTCAGAAAAGCCCACCCCGCAATACACATCTGAATAAGCCAATAAACGTAAATTGCAGGAACCCACAGCAGATTTCGAAGCTTCACGGGCTTCTCAGATGCAATTAACCCAACACCAACTGAAACTAAGGAAACCGCAGTTAAAGCTATAACTAGCCCTGTGAAATTTATTATCGGGTTGCTTTCGGAGAGAAATAACGCAAGGAAAAACCAGTTCACGTAGCTAAGCAACGACACAACCATCATAAATGGTCCAGCAAGCGAAATTTCGGCATCCACAGTCTTCTTATTTAGAGTATCAAGAAGACGCCCATATTTTAAAGCCGTCTCCATATATCCTCTATACCAACGAACTCGCTGTTTGATTAAGTCTCTTAAACCATTAGGCGTTTCCTGCCCGCAGCAAACATCTTCAGCATATTTTATCTGATGCTTTTTTTCAACAAGCCGCAAAGCTAACTCCACATCTTCCGTAAGAGAAGTCTCATCCCACCCGCCTAACTCTTCCAGCGCGTTACGCCTTATGAATTGGCAACTACCGTTTAAAGGAACAAACAGCTTCAACTTTTCTCTTCCGCTAAGCAAAGCCTGAAACCAAGCTTTCTCTTCCGCCGCAACAACCCTTGTCAAAATGTTTTTTTTCTCATTCAGCGAGGTAGTTCTGCCCTGCACAGCCACTAATTGCTTATCTCCAAGATACGACGCAACTTTTCTAAGCACATCCTTTTCCGGAACACTGTCAGCATCAAAAACTCCCACAATTTCCCCTGTTGCATAGGGCAATGCAAGGTTAAGAGCCGCAGGCTTGCCTTTAGATTCCTTTTCATTAACAATCTTAAAGGTCCCAGGATACTTCGCTGAAAAATCCGAGCACACTTTGCATGTGTTGTCAGTCGAATTCCCATCCACTATTATAATTTCCAACTTATCCTTTGGATAATCCAAATCAAGTAAACCATTCAAACAGCGACCAATAACAACTTCTTCATCCTTGGTCGGCACAATAATTGAAAACTTTGGCTCCTCATTCACATAATTACTTGGGGGGCGCTTGCGTCTACTTCTTACACCGACGTATATGATTGAGCCATTGTATACTGTCCAAAAAAGCAAGATCGAAAGCAAAATAATAGAAATGATATCAAAAAAAAGTATCATTTGCACCCAGCCTCAATTAATGCTTTACCAGATATTAAAAGTATGTTTTTGAGTGATTGAGCTGCAAGATTTATTCGCAAAGCTCTAAAACACACCCAAACAACCAAAGCCTCTAATTTTACCAGTACCTTTTTCCTAAGGCGAGATCGAACCATTCTACACTACAGCCCATTATGTGTTCTTAAACTCTTTTAAGTTTTGTTTAACAATGCTTACTTGCTAAGCTATAAACCCATAGTTTAGAACACAAGCAATAAAAAAGTATCTCAAGAAACCCTATATAATTTAAACAGTAGAACAAGTATTATTTAAAAAAACAATTTGGAAATCCAAACCGCTCCCTAAAACCGCTGTCATGTTAATTGTTATCGCCATATACCAAGAAAAACAAAAACAAGAAAGACTACGATTCCGTCATAAACGTGATAAAATCTTCAAGGCTTCTGGGCTGCAACGTATAATTAGACTTTTTTTCCTCGCCGATAGTTGACGAAGGCTTCAACCCATAATCATGCCCCGGATAAACTTCCACGGAATCATTTAGTTTCAAAAGCTTATTGAACAAACTGTCATACATGCTTTTGGAGCTGCCGCCAGGCAAGTCTGTTCTTCCACATTCGCCAACAAATAAAGTGTCACCCGTCAACAGCTTCTTATTATCCACCAGCAAGCAAATACTGTCCACAGTGTGCCCCGGCGTATAAATCACTTTTATCGAAACTCCGCCAACAGTTAACACATCGCCATCTTCAACTGCAACATCGCAAGTCAATTTTGACAGTTTATACGCAACCAATTTCGCCCCAAAAATAGAGGCTAACTCTGTGTTTCCAGCAGTATGATCGGAGTGCCCATGAGTGTTTATGATGTACTTTAAACTGAATTTTTTAGCTTTTAAAATCTTGATTATTTCGCTAGCGTTAAAGCTTGAATCCACAACCGCCGCTTCCATAGCGTCTTCGTCCGCTATAATGTACGAAAAGTTGTCGCCGTGCTGCTGAATTTGCTTAAAAAACATACGTCTCAACCAATAAAGAGGTTTATCAAGGAACAAACTTTTGTTCTTTTCGCCTTTCCACAGCTACTTCGCGTATTGCCCTTCCTATTTAAATCAACCTGAAAATTTTGGTCCGAACTGCACACTAACACTTAAAACACTGTTACTGTGCAAACCATCCTACGTCAACGCAACCTTCCCGCGGATCAAAAAAGGCTACACTAGAAATTTTGAAAGAAAATTTATGTCTGAAGGAGGATAACCTGAATAATATTTGCCGAAGTAGCCGAAAACCTTCATTTGCTTGCTTCAGATAAGGCTTTATTTTGTCTGCCCACTACCGCAAGTTCTCTTGGACATCAACTTCTATTTTGCCTAAGGTGCCCTTGACTTTTTCGCGGTCTCCCTCCCACCTGAAGTACAAAAAATCCGAAGTAACCTCGCCGACATCGGGCATAAAGGGACTATCAACCCATGCTAAAGCAACATTGATCTCTCTTAAAAGCGAATAAAACGCATCATTAAGAAACCCTTCATCCCGCACCTCAACCACGTAACGATGAGTCTTAGGAAGCTTACGCAAGAAGTCAGCCAAATCGGATAAGCGCTCAACTCCGAAATTTGGTGGAAACTGCAACAGCAAAGAACCAAGCTTTTCCCTCAAGCATCGTTGTTCTTTCAAGAAAAAGGTCAGTTTCACGCTGGCAATCCTTGAGCATTTTAACGTGGGTTATGACTCCAGGAAACTTTAGCGAAAAACGGAAGCCTTCAGGCGTTTGCTGTCTCCAGTTGGCTACAGCTTGCGGGTTTGGAATCCGATAGAATGTACTATCAACCTCAACAGTGCTGAATTTGGAGGCGTAGTAAGCCAAAAAATCTTTCGATGCAGTTTTATTCGGGTAAAAATTGCCTTTCCAGAAGCTGTAGCTCCAGCCTATGGTGCCTAAATGAAGGTTTTGCATGCTAATCTTTTCCCTTTAGCAGCAACCATGACTTGTCGTCTTTAGCCTTCTTTAACCGCACCAAAACGTATCGTCCTTTGAGCCTTTGGCCGCTTAAGCGTAAACTCGATTTTGTCGTCTTCCCAAATTTTAGGTTCGTAATGGCCTTTATCCCAGATTTTCACTGTTCCAGCGCCATACTGCCCCGCAGGTATCGTGCCTTCAAAACTTGCGTATTCAAATGGGTGATCCTCTGTTTCCACCGCTAAACGCCGCTCACCAGCGTTCTCGGGGATGCCTTTAGGAACAGCCCAGCTCTTCAGAACTCCACCGCTCTCCAGCCTAAAATCATAGTGAAGCCGTCTTGCGTGATGCTCCTGAACCACGAAAATCAGGTTCCCTCTCCTTTTTCTCCGCCCTTAGGTTCAGCAGTCTGACTTCAAAATTGCGTTTTGAGACATATTCTGAAAGCTTATCGCCGAGGAGCTTGTCCGTACTTTCTGTTTTCAATTATTTGGTCAAGGGTGCATTCGGCTGGTGATTTGTCTTCTCTTAAACTTTTAAAACGCGGCATTCTTAACTTCATATCCCGCGTTACCACTTGATAAGCAACTTCGCAAACCAGCTTAGGCTCAAGCCAAGTCACCATATCGCCAGATTCAGGCTTGAATGGAGCAGCGTCCGTTTTTAATTTTTCAAATTTGTCACTTAAAACTCCAAGCGTCTCTTCGGTGAAGCCTGTTCCGACTTTGCCAACGTAAACTGGTTTACCGTCCCTATCGTAAAGTCCCAAAAGCAATGCACCAAACGTCTTTTCTCTAGATTGCTCGCCTTTCGTGTAACCGAAAATTACGCAGTCACAAGTTTTCAGTTTCTTGATTTTCAACCAACTCCCAGTTCGCAAACCCTCCTCGTAAGGGCTATCTTTCTTTTTCGCCATTACTCCCTCTAAACCCTTCTCTAAGGCTAGTTGGTAGTAGGCTTCTCCTTTCTCCTCAATAAAATCAGACAAAAGCACATGTGAACCTTCCCTCAATGAGTCCTTCAAAATCTTTTTTCGCTCCATTAACGGCAGCCTAATGAGCGGTTTGTCATCCTTCTCTAAAACATCAAAAACAATGTATGTAACTGGTGCCCGTTTGGCTTGCCTTTGAATCTCGCCTGCTGAAACAGCTTGGCCACGCTCCAGTAAGCTTTGGAAGTCAGGCTTGCCTTCTCGCATCACAACGATTTCGCCGTCAACAACTAAGCCATTAGCTAACTGTGTTAGCTCTGCCAGTTCCGGAAAATTATATTTTAATTCCTTTTCATTGCGACTTTTTATGCTAAGCTCTTCGTCGATGTAGGCTATGGCTCTAAAGCCATCCCATTTAACCTCAAAAATCCAGTCTTTATCCGAGAAAGGGTTGGGAGCATCCCTTGCAAGCATAGGCTTGTAAATATGGCGGCTCATTTCTGTTCCAGCTGCTTGAGAGTTTCTCGCAGCGCAACCATGAGACCTTTAGCTTCCACTTCTGGCGGCTTCTCGATTTGGATTTTTTCGCCTTTTAGCTTTTGTGCTATAAGTTCTTCAACCCTTTTCATGTAAGTGTCTTCAAATTCCGCTATATCAAAGTCGCCTGAAAGATCAGTAACGATTTTTATAGCCATGTCCAACTCGGCTTTATCAGGCTCCTTTAAACCACTTAAATCCTCAAAATCCTGAGGGTCCACAACATCGTAGCCGTAACGCAATGTGGTTAAAACCAGCGCGCCTTTGTACGTATGCAACAATGCAGGATACTCTTTTGTTCGCAGGGTTATTCGTCCAGCGCCAGCTTTGTTTTTTCTTTCAAGCGTCCTTAAAAGTAAAGTGTAAGCTTCCTTGTTTTTTTGGGGCATTAAAGCGTAAGTCTTGTCAAAGTAAATTGGATCAACCGAAAAGTAATCTACAAACTTGCTAATTCTAATTCGGCTGTCAGATTCAGGTTTTGCAGCATCTAACTCTTTCTTATCAAATGCTATATACTCGTTTTTAGCTACCTCATAGCCTCGGATGACTTCGTTCCAAGGCACTATCTTGTCGTCTTTAGTGCACATTTTAACGTACTTTAAAGGTTGACCGTCAACTTTATGCAAGAAATGGAAATTTATTCCCTTGTCATAAATCATAGAATACAATTTAACAGGAACATTCACTAAACCGATTGTGACGCTTCCCGACCAAATTGATCTTCTCGGAGCAGCCGCACTAACCTTTTCACTTTCCTTTTTTTCTAAATCTTCCTGAGTCATAATTAAATCTCCAGTTTAACTCTTTTTTCAAAAATATTTTTCCACGGATCAAGTTTCCGTTTAACTACACTAAAAATAGTGAAGTCGGAGGGGTTTATGCCTTTCTTTACTTCAGTCCACTCTAAAGGTGTCGAAACAGTGGCTTGAGGCGTCGGCCTTAAACTGTAAGGAACCACCATTGTCCGCAACGGCGAATTCTGGAGGTAATCAGCGAAAACCTTTCCTGGTTTCTTTGTATCCTTGAATTCGGAAACAACAATGTCACTTTCCTTGGCTAAGTCGATTCCGATTTTATGCACAAAAGCCCTTGTTTCTTCAAAAGTATGCTCTGGAACAATTGGAATTACGACGTGAAGACCTTTTTTGCCTGAAGTCTTAACGAAAGGCGTAAGTCCTAAATTGAGCAGTTTGTCTTTAAGCAAAAGCGCAACCTCTGCGGCGTCACTTAAAGTTGCTGGTGGTTCAGGGTCAATATCAAAAAACAGCAAATCAGGCTTATCCAGAGCGTTAATCTTGGAGAAGGGCATGTGGATTTCCAATGCTGCCAAGTTTGCAAGCCAAATAAGCGTATCCAAGTCGTTGCAAACGATATAGTGGACGTCTCGTTTGGACGTCTGGGAGTAAATTGTTTTTATTTTAACCCATTCGGGCGTACCTTGAGGAGCGTCTTTTTCAAAAAAACTGAAGTTTTCGCCTTCAACGCCATCAGGGTATCTGGTTAAAACTAACGGTCTATCAGCTATAATCGGCAGCATTTTCGGCGCCATTTTAATGTAGTACTCGATAACTTGTCCTTTGCTAACATTAACTTCTGGGTAAAAGATTTTATCCAAATTGCTTAGCTTGACTTTAGTTAATTCTCTTAGATCCGCATTCCTCCATCACAATTTTCACCCAAAACCGTTAAGCTCAAAACAACTTGTTTACACAGATACATTATAAAGTCCTAGTCTTTTTCCTTTTTGGACAAAAACAAACCCATAGAGCATCAAGGCAAATCATACAAATTACCCCCGAAAATTCCGATTTTTTATAGCTAAACCTATATAGTTAACAGGACATTAGTAATAAATTGTCAGAATTAATCAAGAAAAAGTAAATTTTGAAACCTAACATTTGCTTTTTTCAAGATAATTCGCTATATAATGAAGGAGAAAAAGATAGTATGAAATCAAAAAAGCCCACATTAGAAGACCAGCTTGCTTTCATTTCAGCGCAACATGAAGTTTATCCTACCGAACTGTTTCAGGCTTTAATTCAAGCAAAAGAACACGGGAAATCAGCATGTGGAGACTTAACGGTTGAATACCGTGGAAGTGTTAACAACGAAGCCATTTTCCTAATAACTAAAGATAGTAAAGTAATTGCGCAATTCCGGGTTCCCGAAGAAACTCTCTCACAAAAGGATGTTTCATTCGATAATTGGATGGATACAAGCAGAGTCCGAAAAGAGATTGCAAAGCAAAACCCAGCGCCTGCACATATGAAGATAGAGAATCTACGTGTAGGCATGAAAAAGGTCAATGTAATTGCCAAAGTGCTGGAAACTTCTGAGCCATCCAAGGTTCATACTCAATTTAGAGACAACGCGCTTGTTTCTAACGCATGGATAGGGGATGAAACAGGAAAAATAATGCTTTGCCTCTGGGACCAACAGGTAAACGCCGTTTCAGTAGGTGACTGCATAGAAGTGAAGAATGCGCACGTGGCTATGTTTAAGGCTGAAAAGCAACTGCGTCTTGGAAAAAACGGAACAATAACAATACTGGAAAATCCCTTGCCAAGTGAAACGGCATAAAATTAAAAATTTAAAATGTTTGAAGATAGTTATGCTGTTTAAACGTATTTTTTGTCGTTGTAGCAGTACCATCTTTTGTATTGTGGAATCCATGTGAGAGGTTGATTGCATGTTGGGCAAAGCGGTTGAGTTGACTGTTTCTGACCTTCAGTTTGAACGGGTTGTTGCTGCTGTTGATTGGTGCTTTGTGGAACTGCCTTTAGAAGTATGAAGTCTGATGCTGCTTGAACATCTTCCCAGGAGATGTGTTGGATTTCTCCAGCCTCATTCTCCACTGACAAGGCAATGCCTGTCTTTCCAACGGCGAAAGCGATATCTTTAACTTTTCCTATCAATCGTCCTTTTGCATCTATGACTTGCATAGAAACTAGTGCATCTCTAGTTAGAGGTTTATCGGTTTTTTCCATCTTAACACCACTCTTATTCTGAATAGACGCATCTTGTTTAAAGGATTTTCGTTTCTTACTCAAAGCAAATTTGTCAACCCTGCACTGGGATTTCCCAGTAGCTAATGATGTCGCCTTTGACCCATTTACCGCCTAAACTTCGGACAACCTCATTGATATCTTCCCATTCAGCCTTTAAAAATTGAACTGGCTTTACCACAACATGATCGCCCTTAACTGTAAAACTGAGCAGTTTGCGCTGCTCTGGGCTGAATTCATTTTCCATCTTCATTGAGGTTTTGCTTGGTTGAGCTACCTTTACATTTGTAGGCTTAAGTTCAGGCTTGGATTCGATTTTGCCAGGAACGGTTCCAATTGGCTTTGGCGCAGTTTTAGTTTCCACAGTGTTTGTTAGGTTGAATTCTGGGATTGGAAAGGATTCGGCAATGTCCTCAAAACTGTCGCTTCTAACTATTGCGAGCACTTGCTTGGAAAACAAATCAAGTTTTAAGTCTAATAGTTCAGTATCGCTGGGCAAATTGGAAGGGAAAGAGGAGGGTTTGCCTTGCAATAATTCGATTAGTAACTCAGGGGTTAGTTTTATTATTCGTATTTTCATGTTCTGGGCACTCAAAACTGCCTTTAAGTGACCGAGAACTTAAAAGCATTTTCTATTATTCGGATGTAAACCCTATCAGTATTTGGCTATGACATGGTTTGAGTTACGGGTAGGTTTTAAAAATAGAGTGGGGACGATTTTTACGCAGGTTTTGTTCTTCGGCTTCTCCATTCTGCAAAGTTACCGGAGTACACTCCCCAGCTCTTCAGTCTCGGTGTCACCGTGCGAAGCAAAGCCGGGCATACGGCAAATTGGATAACCAAATTGAGACCATAGGTTGCAAGAAGAACAATCCCGAAAGAGGCCCCACCGAGGATATTCGTTGTAAGAACTCCAAGGCTAAAGAGGTATGTATATTGCCACAAGATGTAAGCAGTTCCTATGAAAAGAGTGACTGCGTAGACACTCAGGAGCAGAACAAGATTTCTTTTTGACCTACCTTCTGCAGCGTTCCGAGGTATGAGCAGCCAATTTAAGGTGAAGATAATTAACGCCGTAACAGATTCCACCCATGCGGCATAAGGAGGTACCAGCTCGACGTACACTCCTCCAATAAAAGCGCCAATCATAGAACCGGCAAGTCCGCTCCATCCGAACCATAGAGGAAGGGTGCCTAGCAGAATAACTGGAAGATAAAGAAGCGTAAATCCGGGTAACATACTTACTGATGAACCATAGAATAATATGGCATAAATTGCTGCTACCATTGCCATTATTGAAACCTGTTTAGCTGTACTTGGTTTTAGCATCGTCATTTATCATTCAGTCCTCATGTTCTGGGCATTTAACGGCTTCAAAGCAGAAATTGAATAAAAGCATTTTCATGCGTATTACGATTGTAATACATGAGAATTTTTTGGTAAAGCGTAATTATTGAGCTTCCGTAACTTCAGGAAGATTTTCAAAGCCAAAAATGCTGCATCAACCAAAGTATAAAAGTTCCAATGAGTATTAGATGCGAAATTGCCAGCCAATGTTGGATAAAAATGATTAGCCAACCCCGCTTAACCAAGATTGTTTTCATCGTGGGAATCGCAGTACTTATCGCCTTGAACTTGTACACTTTTATAGTGGCTTATCCGGAGACTTACGCTGTCAACGCAGGCATTAACACTTCAGGCACTATACTGGCAAAAGATTTCTCAGCCTATTACATGGGCGCTTGGAGGCTATGGAATAATCCAGCGCACATTTACACTTTCGGAGCCCTAAAGGACGGGGAACCAGTCATACTTCCGCATCCTGAAGCCTACAAGTACCTGCCTTCTTTCCTGCTTGTTGTCTCGCCTTTTCTCTCGTTGAATTATCAACAGGCACTCTTAGCCTTTGACATAGTCCAGTTTATGCTTCTTCCCCTAATGGCGTATCTGCTCTACAAGCTCTTAAGCGAACAAGCCTCTTGCAGTAACCTTCGTAGTTATGGTTGTCGCGTTGCTGCTGCCTTTCCCCTCCCCGCAAGGGGGCCTTTCCCTAAGCTACTATTGGCAGTGGGGCGAGGGACAAGCCAAAGTCTTCATCACCTTTCTGCTTCTGCTCAGCTTCTATTTTGGCAGCCGAGGAAAACCATACCTGTCTGGAATCGCCTTTGCATTTGGGTTTTTTGACCCAAGATTCGGATTATTGGCAATACCGCTCTTCGTAATGTACAACCGCAAAAACCTCAAAGCTGCAACGGCAAGCGCAATCAGCGCGTTGGCCTTGTCGAATCTGATGCTTCTTTACCCAGGCATGGGCTCTGGCTTCATAAGCATGGTTTTTTCCTCTGCCGTTAATACGCCACTTTACTATTACTCGCTCATACCCTTCTTCACCTTGCTGTCTCTAATCATCGTTAACTACAAAGAAATAGCAGCCGCATTCAATCCCAAAAGAAACACTACCAGCTTAACAGACACAACAAAACAACAGCAAAAGTAACCAAATGCTTCCTTTAGCCAAATTGGTTTGCGATTTCGGAATCAACAAAGTTTTCAAAAAACGCAAGTAACACCCGCTCAAAATGGGCGGGGATCATCCATGGCTGGCGGGATAGGTTTGAGCCCGCGTTTGAACCCTCGGGTATGAATTAAGAGGCTGATGCTCTATACGTACTGAGCTACTCGCCCTAGCATCATTTAAAATGTACCCCCGTCTCTGTCTCCCACTCGGTGATTTTCAAACATCTTTAAGGATACAACCAAGCTCGACCCGCCGTCAGATCCACCTAGCGGATGCTCTTTGCCATCATGAATACCTAAAGCTAATGGCTTCCCATGTCTCAGAAGCCTTCAGAACCAGCAGAGCGAGCAGCTTTATCCTTAGCACGTTTTCAAAAGCCCTTTTCAAACGGAAAAACTGCCATTCACCATCTGGAACAGTTAGACCAAGCTGCTTAATTATCTCAAGTAGTGGTTATTTAATAAGCAGCTAGGCGGTTGCTTTCAATCCTTAAGCGTTCTGTTTCAATATAGAATATTGCCTTAAATGTTATAGGCTAGAAGCACACTAACTAGTAGTGTCTGCTTGGTGGGCAATTAAAAGAGTATACGGTGAGGAAATGGGTGCACCTGCAAGAACTAAGGAGAACGGTCAGGAGGCTCTCTCTGGCAAAGCAAAGGTAATTGTCGTTGGTTTAGTTCTAGCCATCATTGGTTCCGTAATATCTAGTTCTTACGCGAAAGCAACAATAACAAATTACATGGGCTTTAGCATGCTGCTTACGGGGATAGTTGTTTTTGTTTTCGGTATGTGCGCAACAGCTACCGCAACCGTTGAAACCCGGTTAAGCCAAGCGGAGCCGGCAAGAACAGGAGTTAACAAGCCAAAGACGCTGTGTTTGAGCATATGGGCAATCGGCGTCGGTGCAGCTCTAAGCATCATCGGCTCCATACTAAGCGGCACGTACGCAAAAAATACAGAAATAAACGGCTCGGGTTTCGGGATGCTGCTGACGGGCATATGCTTTTTTGTCTTAGGCATCTTTGGGTCATTATTGGGAATCTTACAGACCCGTCTAATTAACAATAAGCGGCAAACAGGCATCAAACCCAGAGTTCTATTTTCCAGCATACTATCGGTCGGTATAGGAATAGTTCTTACCATCCTCGGTTCAATACTGGCTGGCAGCTACGCAAAACAAACAACAATAAACTACACAGGCTTTGGCATGCTATTAACTGGAGTAGCGATTTTAAGCCTGGGCATGTCAGGAACAACCGCAACAATCGTAAAAAGCAATTGGAGCCTCAATGGAAAACGCAGCGACAGTGAACCGAGAATTATTTTGGGAAGCATATGGGCAATCGGCATAGGCTCAATGCTAATCATAACAGGTTCGTTGATTGCTAGTTCCTACGCAAAAAACTCGTTGATGAATTATTCAGGCTTTTCAATGCTGCTGGCAGGCACAGGCGTTTTTGTTTACGGCGTATTTGAGACCGCGCGGTTTTCAACAATGGGCTACTTGAATGGCACGTGGACTGTCAGCGCAGAGCAAAAAGAGGAATTGCCTAATCGCATGAGAAATTTCTGGAGGAATATGGTAAAGACAAGCGCCATCATTAATCTTGCAGGCGTAATGGCTGCCATATGTTTGCTTTTCTTCAGCCTCTGGCAACTAGACCTCATCGTGTCGGGTCCAGTGTGGTCGGATCTAGTCCTAATGGTGCGGGATGGAGTTGGAATGGTCCTGGTGCGTACGCAAAAGATTACTTCCAATGTTTCCTTTGGAAAACCACTATTGGACAGGCATATGACACCTTGTTTATGCTGGTCTTTATTTCGTTCATAGTGCTTTTTGCAAGCGCATTCTTCTGGCCACACGCAAAAGCAAAAAATGATGAGTTAAATTCGAAATCAAACCAGCGCAATAACTTGAAAAATTCTAAAACAAGGCCGCGAAGAAAACAGGCCAAAAAACAACCCCTCGCCCCACAAACCCCGAGTGCTTCCCAAGAGAGTGGTGCCGGGGTGGGACTTGAACCCACGAAGGCCTGCGCCAGAGGATCTTAAGTCCTCCTCCATATCTTAGGCAATCAAATTTTTTTAGGAATCATTGCTCACTGACTTTACTCAAGTAGTATTTTCAAAATTAAATTAGGACAAAACTTTTAGGGTAGTACTGACTTTACCATATTTAGATTAAACATGACTAGCGTTGTAAAGGTTACCCGAAAAGGTCAAACAACCATACCAGTAGAAGTTAGGCAGAAACTGGTGATAAAGGAAGGAGACAAACTTTTAGTCGAAGCAACCGAGCGTGGTCAAGTTATTTTTACTCCAATCAGAAAACTAGAAGAGTGCGCAGGCATCTACTCAAAATACGCAAAGCCAGAGGAAATGAAGAAACACATAGATATGCTTAGAGAGGAATATTAAAGCTTGAAAATGGTGCTTGACAGCCGATTCGTAATGGAATATTTCTATTCAGACAAAACGGAAACCAAGCAAAAAGCCACAAAAAAATTAAAAGACCTCCTCCAGCGCAAAGAAGGCATACTACCGGCAATCGTTATCAGCGAAACCATTCAAACAATTTGCGAAAAAATCGGAAAAGAAGAAGCAGAAATCTGCTATGCAAATCTAACTCAAAGTGGCCTGAAGATCCAAAGCCTAACTTCACCAATAGCCAAACAAGCAGGTCTGCTCAGAAGCAAATACCGAAATATACCTATGGGCGACTGCATCATCGCTGCAACAGCCATAGCCAACCAAGCAACCATTCTGTCAGACGACCCCCACTTTGACGCAATACAGGAAACGAAAAAAAGCTGGATATAAGAAATACTCAGCGTTCCCTCGATTTTTACAACAGTGTTGCTGGGGGTTGCAAAGGAGGCTTGATACGGAACCAACAAATATCTAGCGAGAGCCTGTTTTAATAGCAATCGGCTTCTCGTTTTCTTCAACTTGTTTTTGCATTGCCTTTCTTGAAATGGTCATATCAAGCCTAATCAATTGTTTTACAATATCGTTAGCTCTGTCAAGCTTGTACATCGTAGCTCTTCCAATTTTACGGGTTACTATCAGAGCTCCCGACCTTTCAAGTTCTTTCCAATACTTGAAAAACGTCGCTCTACTCATAGCAAGATTTTTTGCGACCTCGTTTTTGGAGTAGTCAGAAAGCGGATTGTCTAAGAAGAAATCAATGATTCTCAGTATTGGGCTATCTCCCAAGTATTTGAGCAGGAGTGTTTCATCCGCTTTGTAAGTCGTTCCCATATCGAAAGACCTTCTGAATCATAAATAATCCCAAAGTATATAAGAATAACCTTTGAAAGTATCAAAAGTGAACTTATGCTTTCGGATGACGAAATAAAAGCGACGATACTTTTCAAGCTCCATAAGAGAGGCAACTGGGGAGCAAGTCACACAGCCTTCGAGAATCTACAAAAAGGCTTTAAAGAAGCAGATCTCGGAAAACATGGGACAAAAAGAATAGACACAATCGCAAAAGACCTTATCCGCCAAGGATGGATTATCCCCAAACCAACAAGTTATGGATTGCAGGTAGCACTCAACCCCCGAGAAAATCAAGCAATAATTGCATTCATGAGACGATTTTTCCCAGAGGTTTGAAATTACAACCCGAAGGCCTGCGCCAGAGGATCTTAAGTTCTCCTTCATCAAAATGTTGGAAGTTTATCAGGAAAAGGGAAAGCTTAAGAATTTCTAAACTCATATGCAAACGTATGCTCAGATACAGGGTTATAATCGAAAAGGATGAAGATGGCGTTCTTATTGCTAGAGTGCCCGACCTGCCTGGATGCGCTACCGAAGGGAAAACAAGGCAGGAACTCATGAAAAACGTTAGGGAAGCAATACAGGCATACCTTGAGGCGCTAAAGCAACATGGCGAGCCCGTCCCTATTGAAACGGTGCAAATCATTGTCTAGATTAACGCCTGTTAATTATGATAAAGTAGTCAAGGCACTCGTATGCATCGGCTACACGGTTAACAATCAGAAGGGCAGCCACATAGTCATGCGACTTTCAGACAAAGAAAAATACATCTCATTGTTTGGTTGTAGGAAAAATGAGATCATGATAGTTGTTCCTGCACACAAACCTTTAGGGAAAGGAATGTTACGCACCATTATCGTGGAAGCCGACCTCTCAGTTGAAGAATTCAATAAGCTACTTTGAAAACCAAAATTTGCCTAGTATTTAGCCAAGTTTTTCTTGCGTAGATTTAAGTGGTGCCGGGGGTGGGACTTGAACCCACGAAGGCCTGCGCCAGAGGATCTTAAGTCCTCCTCCATATCTTAGGCAATCAATTTTTTCTGGCCGCCTATTTAGACCTGGCTCGGATACCCCGGCACCAGCACCGATACACACAACATTGTATTGTTTAAGTTTTTTGCATACAAAGGCAGACACATTCAAAAGCCAAAAAAAAATAACTGAGCTAAGCTTGGAAAGAAGAAGAATGGTTTTTCCTATCTTCTTCTTCTCTTAATGAAAAATGACCTGACATTTCATTCTAACTAAGATAGCGAAAGATAATTGGGAAAAAGCAATTTGCACATTTCTTCTGAGGGTTATAATGTTTTATTGTTGCTTCTACGTGACAACATAATATTATATGGAATTCTGAGTGAGATTTTTTGCCAGTTGAGGAACACGCTTCACGTATTCACTGTCTGGGTTCTTAAGAGGCTGCTGGGCGTTGTCTGAGATAACATCAAAGCGATGTTTGAGTAAGTGCTTATGACACGGTGATACTGTGGGGTTTAGACTCAACTGGCATTTCAGCATTTTTTAATTGGAGCCGTTTCTACGCGGCAACATCGGATTATACGTGGATTTTTCTCGCTTAAAATTATGTTATGCTTATATCTGCCGACTGCGGTATTTTGTTTTTAAGGAGACTAAAATAGGGATGCCCGCTATAGAAATTGGCAGAATATGCGTGAAGCAAGTCGGTCGAGAGAACGGCAAAAAATGCGTCGTAATAGATGTAATGGATAAAAGCTTCGTTTTAGTAACTGGCCCAAAAAAGGTTACGGGAGTCAAGCGGAGACGAGTCAACATAAACCATGTTATGCCTCTTCAAGATAAAATTGAGGTTAAACGTGGCGCGTCAGACGAGGAAGTGGCTCAAGTTTTAGACGCTGCAGGCAAACTGCAAGAAATGACTCAAGCAGTTAAAACTGCATAGTTTAAGCTTTAATTATCTCTTATCTATTTTTCTTACACCAGTTAGGAGAAAAAACAGTCATATGCCTAGAACGATCCCCCCGTGGGAAATCAAACGTGAACTGTTGACAAAAGCACAGGACACAACCAACCCAAAGTATGGGCATGTGCCCTCGGAGAGACCAGCCAAAGAGTACATTCAATACGGCACAATAAACCTCGATAAGCCAGCTGGTCCAACAAGCCACGAAGTTGCCGCGTGGGTAAAAAAAATCATGCACCTTGCCAATATCGGGCACGGAGGCACTTTAGATCCGAAAGTTACCGGCGTTTTACCCATCACTTTAGAGGATGCTACGAAGGTGGTTCAGGCGTTTCTCTACAGCGGCAAAGAATACGTCTGCGTGATGAAGCTTCACGGTGACGCTAAAGAAGAAGCAGATTAAGCCGGTTCTTTTGGAGTTTGAGGATGAAATTTATCAGCGTCCGCCTCTACGTTCTTCTGTTAAGCGGCAGCTTAGAACCAGGCGCATTTACTACATTGACTATATTGAAACAGACGGGCGCAACGTTCTCTTCAAAGTTGGCTGCGAAGCGGGAACGTACATACGCAAACTCTGCTTTGACATCGGCGAAATCATAGGCGTCGGCGCTCACATGCAGGAGCTACGCAGGACCCGCTCAGGATCATTCACTGAAAACAGCGCTTCGAAAGTTACTTTGCATGATGTCGCGTACTGGTTTGGGGAGTGGGAACAGAAAAAAGATGAGGCGATCCTTCACAAATTTATTGTACCTATGGAAGAGGCGTTGGCTTTGCTTCCGAAAATTGTGGTTCGAGATTCAGCTGTTGACGCATTATGTCATGGTGCAAACTTGACTGCTCCAGGCGTACTGCAGGTTACAGGCGGCATCCAAAAAGGCTCTATTTTAGCGATTTTCACGCTGAAAGGTGAAGCAGTTGCGTTGGCGAGAGCGCTTGTCTCAACCGAGGAAATGTTAGATTTGAAGCATGGTGCTGTTGCTTCTTTGGAGAGAGTGTTGATGCTGAGGGGCACTTATCCGAAGGTTTGGAAAAGCGGTAGCGAACATGAATCAGCCCAACCGTAGCACAGACCACTATTTTGTTGCTGAGCCCAAGTCAAAGGAGAGGTTCGGTTTAGTTCGAACCGTGCTGTGCGGGAGGGGCTTCGAGTTTTTGACTGCTTCAAGCGTTTTTTCGAAGCGGCGAGTTGATCCTGGCACGAGGCTTTTAATTGAATCGATGGTTCTGCCGAAAACGGGCTGTGTTCTTGACATTGGCTGCGGTTATGGTGCTGTCGGGATAGTTGCAGCCGCTCTTAATCCGAAGCTTAGCGTGGTTATGTCGGATGTGAATATGAGAGCCGTGCGTTTGGCAAAAAGGAATGTTGAATTAAACAAGATAGCCAATGCCGAGGTGCGTTACGGTTTCTTGTATGAGCCTGTGGAGGGTTTAGTGTTTAATTGTGTGCTTTCGAATCCGCCTGTTAGTGCAGGTATGGAAACGGTGAAAGTCCATAGTGAAAGAAGCCGCAAAAGTGATGGCGGACAAAGCAACGTTCCAGATGGTTATTCGGTCTAAAATCGGCGCTAAAACGCTGCCTTGCCTCTTTAACGAAACCTTTGGGAACTGTTCGGTTCTTGCGAGGGAAAGTGGGTTTCGTGTGTTGTTGGGGCAGCGTGTTGTTGGTTAGCTGAACATTTAGGCTTATTTTTGTTGATGAATTTCTGTGTCAAATAGTAGGTCCCCCTATAGGTCTAAGCGCAATTTTACTGTTGTTTTCTGTTGAAAAATTGAGGGGAGAGGCTTTTTGTTTAATCTTTTGGCTAGCAGAAGTTCCTGACTTTCAAGGATTATTTTTGGCAGACATGAAGGCGAATGTTTATCTGCCAAGGACTTATATGGAAAAGTTTCTTGCATTATATCGCAAAAAGCGTCTAAATGGTGACATAAAGGTGTCTGATGGCAACAAGAGAGAACGCATCACAATTCGTCTTACGAAAAGGTATCTTGACCTCTTAAACATGTTAATCGAAAAAGGCGTATACAACAGCCGCAACGAAGCCATCCGAGACGCGCTAAGAATTATGTATGAGTACCATGGGTTGAAGGTTTCGCCCGAGAAGAAACACGCGTTTAACGCTAAAGAGGACGATGCCTCTAAAGATTGAGAGCAGAGCCTTCAGCAAGACATAACGGTATTCGACATATTCCCTGTTTTGAAATTTTGGTTATATTGCCAAAATCAATTTTTCCTTTTTCAATCAGAGAGGGTTGGAAGATGAGCGAGCTCGAAGTAGATAGTTGCTGCGAATTAGGAATTAAGGGTTCATGCGTTACCTGCGAGTTCAGCCATTGTTGTAATGGCAAATGGAGCCGTGGAGTCGGTCAAGGCGCGAGTGTAAAAGCTACGTTGGCATTATAGATTTAAGAGGTTTGTTTTATTCCTTTAATTCTAATTAAAAGACAGTGGTGCAAGGCACCAATTAGCCAGTGGACGTATCAAGTCATCTTTCTGGGTGGATACCGCAAAATTGAAAAAGCCCACTGTATCATAACACAGAGAAACAGCATAAGGCAGTGGTCATGTGAAACTTAACAAAATCGACGAAAAAGTCTATCAAACCTTAAAGACTGAAGGAAAAGAATTAACCCTCCAAGAACTAACCGACAAAACAGGCGAACCCTCCAAAAAGGTTTTCAAATCATTGCGCAAACTCTTCGAACACGAAATCATAGAAACACAAGGGCGCAAATACAAGTTAACGGGCAAAGATCCCAAGGCAGCCAAAGAAGAGCCCGCACCTGAAGTTTAAATTTTTTAAGGAAGAGAGCCTCGAGCGGGCCTTGCTCCCGCGGCCTGCTGCTTACAAGGCAGCCGCTCTACTGGGCTGAGCTATCGAGGCACCCCCAAACACGCCCAGAACACACCAACACATAAAAAACAACCCAAATAAAAGTTACTACTAAAAAAGTGATCTCCCTTCTTCTGCACTTTTCCGTATTCGGAATTAAAAGTCTGCGGAGGTGCTGTCTGGAAACAATCCCCATTCATCGTTCGCATCGTAATGTCCAATTTTGGTGCTGCAGTTGTAGCAGAAAACCTCCGTTGAGCCTTGACCATTATCTTCGAATCTTCCTTCATCTTCTTTGTCGTTTTCGTCGACGGACCATTCGAGAACCTTTGTCACCTGAATTTGTACGATAGTCAATAGCCTGTGGCATTTAGGACATTTTATGGGTTTTTTGAAATCGGTTGATATTATCCATGCCTCCGTTAATTGCTGAAACTCCAAATCGTTACCAATGGCCAGGCCTTTATTCCCTTCGCTTAAACTTTACGCTAGCCACAGTGCATTCTCTTAATTTTACCTCAATGCGTGAAAACCTGCAAAAGCAAAAATTATGCCAAAGCTCACGTTTCAGTAAACATTATTCTTGTTGAACTGTAACAGGATAGACCCCATCGTCTTTATGTCCGAAATAAATCTTGTATTGATGAGTGCTAAGTTCTTTGAATATATGAACCTTTATCGTCTTTCTTTCACGCTTAAAGTGAAATGACGCGCTCATAATTCGGTTGTACCAATCATTTTCGTCCATTCGTAATAGAATTGAACCAATTCTATCAATATCGCTCTTGTCATTCAAAATAAATTTTATACGCGTATCTTCAGTGATCCAACCATCAGGACTGCTCAGATCATACCACCAATAATCTCTGTTTCCTCTAGAAGATTTTATTGAGGAAAGTTTTTTCATTTTCTTTTCCTTCTGATATTTAATGATTGGTTAACACCGCTTAATCCTTTTAAATTTTTCACATATCAAGTGATTGTTGTTTAAAGGCTTACAAGTCAGCCGCTCTACTGGGCTGAGCTATCAAGGCACCCACCACAAAGCCCAGAACACACAAACACATAAAACGCAATTATATTGACAAGTTTTATATTTAAATTGAGCAATTAAGATTGATGAAAAAACGACTCCGAAATAGGAATACTGACGTACAACCAGGTGGATATAGGCTGGTAATCCACCCTTCGTTTGACGCTACTATTGGTGAAATGAAAGAAAAGAAAATTTCTTTACCAGATGAAGCTTTGCCGATAGACCTAGAATTTTCTGGCAATGAAAATTTGCAGGGCAAGAAAATTCTAGAAATAATAGGGCAGTTAGGGAAAAACACCTTGGACGCTACAGCCGGGCAAGCTCAAAGCGATGAAATTCTCATTTCAGCGTATGACGAATCGCTTGAAAATTTCAAAGGTTTGGAAGGAACCGGGTACTTAACCTCACATTCGCTTGTAATTCATGGTCTGAATGATTACATACCGATTAATCTTTTAACTTTCTATTTTTATACAAGGTCTCTATCGCTTTCTGCCAATTCCGTTAATATTAGGCAATCGGAAGATCCAGAATCAGACTCAAAAAGAGATTATCTTATTGATAGATCAGATTTTCTACTCAATAATGTTCCAGATAATTCGTTACTCTTCGTAGACGGTCCATTGATTGGCGGAAATATGAGTAAACAAACAATGGATTTGAATAATGATCTGGTGAAGAACAAAATCATACCTTTATTCTTCATTAAGAACAGTACTAGTAATTTGGTAACTTACTATATCGAAAAATTAAAGGGTAAATTCAACTCTGACATGCATTGGGCGTATTCTTTTTTAAAAGCGGGTGAACGCACAAACTTTTTCCGATATATAGACCAGAGTGACGAAGCTAAAGTGGAGAAAGGAAAGGCTTTCTCTAAAGTTTTTTGTTATCTCAAGGCATTCAATGTAAGTCCTGTAAGAATTGAAATTGAATCAAAAACATTTGAAAAATACAGAAGTTCAGTTGATAGATGGTTAGATTTAGCATATTACTTGCTAATCGTACAAGGGGATCTAAAAAATCCTCAAGTTAGAACAATAGCAATTGCTGAAAAATATGCAAGGGCAACGCTAAATCTAATAAATCTTGGGCAACTAATGAAGGAGCTAGGGATAACTCCAACTATGAATCAAGAACGGTTTGCGTGGTAATATGTACATCGTATTAGGGGAAGAGAGAGGAAAAGTAAAATTAGTATCAATAAATAGGTCGGAAAAACTGAATTGTCCAGGTATATTGCCGAAAGGATCATTCTTAACCGTCGAAACGGAGAACAATAAACATATTTTAAGAGTTGATGATAGTCAACAGAATGAGCCTTATTCTCCTGCACCGCTTTTGGCCGATATGGATTTGAGTCCGCTGAAACAGGATCAAAAATGCCAGAATATTGTTTACGCTTATAGAATAGGTCAGATTAACGAACGTGTTGATGGCAAAGTTGATTTTATCCCGCCCCAGTCAAAAGCGCGTCGTTCAACACAAGAAGAGATTGATGCAGTCCTTAGCATAGGTAAACAAGGCGCCAAAGCATTTTTAGCAACAGTTTACGCTGGAAAAAACCAGCTTCTAAAAGATGAGAGCGCCAATGGAATAGTTGTGTCGCTTCCTGATGAAATGTTTTATTACCAAGTATTAATTTGCGGAAAAACTGGTAGTGGCAAAACTGTTGCGATGAAATATCTGGCGCAGTATTTCGTGGAGGAATTAGCTGGATATGGCGCTGTACTCGCTGTAAATGTTAAAGATGTTGACCTACTAAAGATGGATAAGCCTTCTACGACGGTAAGACCCAAACTAAAAGAAGAATGGAAATTCCTTGGCAAAGAACCGCATGGCATTGATAACTTCACAGTCTATTATCCAGCTAACACTAGAATAGATAGCGGACAAGGGGTTGATATGAAACTTTGTAGGAAAATCACAATCAATGTTCAACAGCTTGATCCAGATGCTTTGGCAGGATTGCTTGTTGGTGTTAGTGAACTTGGTGGTCTACATCTGCCAAGTGTTTTTAGGCTCTGGCAGGAAGAGCGAAGGAAGGACAAAAAAGACTTCACTTTCAAGGGATTTGTGGAATACTTTGAACGCGGAAGAAGGAACGACTACACTTTTGACACACTAAATGCTCGCCTAGAGCCTGGACTTCCTTTCACCTTTCCGTGGGCAACATTCGAAAACGTGATGAGAAGTCTTCAGTCAGCGCTTGACTTTTTCGACAATGAGAATGCCCAGACTATAGATGCAAAAGATATTCTTGTAAGGGGTAAAATGTCAGTAATCAATGTCGCAGGTGAGAAAGGATTCCAATTTGGCGCTGTAATTCTTAGACATTTACTAAAAAGAATTGTTCAAGAAAAGGAAAATAAAAATTTCAACATTCCAATTTTAATCATAATTGACGAAGTGCATGAATTTTTTGGAAATAGCAGCTCTAAAGAAGCTCTGGGGGTTCTGGATACCATTTGCAGGACTGGAAGAAATAAAAAGATAGCTGTGATGTTTGCATCTCAAACTCCCGTAGATATGCCTAAAGGGCTTTTTGGCGTAGCTAATACCAAGATGTTCTTCAAATCGGACAGAGCACTTGCAAGAGACTACGGCATCCAAGTAACTTCAGAGGAGATTCAGAGCTTAGATAAAGGCTACGCTATCGTTGATATCCAAGGATTATCCCAAGTAAGAGTATTAAAATTTCCTTTAGCATTGGCTGGTGTTTTTGATGAAGAATGAGAACGATGAATATTCAATTGCAACATTACTTCAAAAATTAGCTGAGGATAAGTTAGAGCGTAAAATGATTGAACTACAGCAATACGCAACTGAACCCAAGCAGACACA
>CAWAUU010000015.1:0-5705 GCA_963785215.1 Candidatus Bathyarchaeota archaeon | reverse complement strand
AAGTCTGTTGCCTATAATTGACGTGTCGTTGTTGGCAGGTTCTTTAGGAGTTGTTCTTTTTCTTTTGGTTTTAAGTTTGGTAAAGAGAAAGAGCATTTATAGAGCTAATGAGCGTGCTTTTCAGAAGCTTTCTGGTGTTAGTAAACATGTCTTGAGTTTGATAGGGCACTTGAGTAAGAGGAGGGCTCCGACTTTTGAGGAGGTTTTTGATTCTTCGAAGAGTATAAGTGAATTTAGCGGGGATAAAGAGTTGTTGTTGCAGGAAGTTTTGATGTTGGAGAAAATGGGTCTTGTCGAACGTCAGGTAGATTGCGATCATGATGCGCCGATTTTGACTTGGAAAATTAAAATTCATAATCGCTTAGTTAATGGTGAAGGAAAAAACTTTAGTTTGAATTTTGGTCGCGGGGGATCAAAATGAAGTTATCGTTGAATTTGGAAATTAGGACTCGATACGTCTTTTGGTCTCTTGAATACGGAGGCTTAAAATTTGGTCGTTGAATACAAGAGGGCTATAAATATTTATTTTATTGCTGCTGGGGCTGTGTGCCTTGTGCTTTCATTTGTTTATTCTTCTTCAGTAGTGACTCTTGCTGGATTAGGTTTGCTTGTTTGTGGGGGAATCTTGAGTTATGTTAAAGATGAGGATTATTCTAAGAATAGTGTGCTTAGGGCATCTGCTTTTTCGAGTACGTCTACGTTGAATCAGTTGATACGTGATTTGGAGTTCAAGGGTGCTGCGATTTATTTGCCACCAAGATATCTTAAAGATGGGACGTCCAACTGCGTTTTCTTATTAAAGAATAAGAGAATTCAGCTTCCGATGGAGCATCAGCTTCAAAATTCCAGTGAAAGTTCTTTTGTGAAAAAACCTGAGGGCATTATGTTGACGCCTCCGGGCGACGATTTGGTTACGCTTTTTGAGGAGACTCTGAAAACCAGTTTTGTCAAAATGGACATGGAGTTTTTCAAGATTGAGGTTCCGAAGCTTTTAGTTGAGGGGTTAGAGATTGCCAAGAAGTTTGAGGTGGAGATAGCCGATAATGTAATCGTTGTTAAAATCGAGAATTCTATCTATGGTGAACCATGGGGTAGTTTTTCTGTGGATCCTTCTATGTCTCCGTTTACTGGTTCGCCTTTGTGCAGTGCTATTGCTTGTGCTTTGACGAAAACGTTAGGTAAGCCGGTCATTGTGTTGAAAGAGCAGGTTGACGATGGGGGCAAGGTTGTTGTTATGGAATATTCGGTTCTTAATGATGATGAGGAGGGGCTCCGTTTTTAATGTGGGTTTTTGATTTTTGGGGTATTAGTTTGCTGTGCGCGTTGGTTGCAGCTGTGCTTTTAATTGCTGGCGAGATTATTTCTCCTGATTATGGCAGAGTAAACATTCTGATTAGCAGAGAACGGCTTAAGCAAGCGGGCGTCTTGTTCTCGTTTTTATTTTTTGCAACTGTTTGCATTAGAATTGTGACTTTGGTTGCTAGTTCTTAGAAAAAGTCTGCTGGATTTTTGGGTATTTTGTTTTTTGTTATTTTCTGGTCAGTTTGTATCTTGAAACGTAATAAACCTTTTTAAGCTGCATGATTATATTCTCAAACGTCAACAGAATTGGAAGTTGAAATTAATGGGTAATCTAATGAAGATTTCAATAATTTTCCTTTCAGCTTTGCTGATTTTTTCTTTTGCTAATGTTTTTGTTAGTTCGGCTGCGTCAAGCAATTCTCTTAAGCTACCCACTAGTGATGTTAACATTGAAGTTGTTGATGGTTCCGTATCTCACTTTGAAACTACCGTGAGCAATGTTCCAGCCGGTTTTGATGTGGGAAATGGAACGTATCTTGGTTGGTGTGTAGATCAGAATACGAGTATGGCGCGTGCTCCTGCACTGCATTTGGTTAATTTGTATTCAAGTTTGAATGCACCTGGTGAAATGGCTGATAAGAATTGGACTATGGTGAATTATATTTTGAATCATAAACAGGGTTACAGTGCTACAAGCATTCAAGAGGCTATATGGTATTTTGTTGATTTATCTGGTGTTTATGTTCCTCAGGACCAAGGCGCTTTGGCATTAATAAATGATACACTTGCGCATGGCTCGAATTTTGTTCCTGCTAAAAATCAGACTGTAACGGTGATCTGTTATCCTGCCACTCAATCAGTAACTGATTATCAGGTTCAAATAAGCGTAATTGAAGTCAATCAGAGCCAGATTAATCCGTTACCCACTGCTTCTTCAACGGGCACTCCATTGCCAACAGCAACGGGTAGCACTAATTCTTTTTACATGACGCTTTTGTATGCTTTTGACGTAATAGGTGCAGCCGTAATTGCCCTACTGTTAATCGCGCTAATAACTCTTGAAAGACGAAGAAAGATAAAGACAAATTAAATCATAAGAGTCCATTAATTTTCTTTTGATTTTATTCGACAATCTTAGTACTGTGCCATTAGGGCAAGAATAAACTAATCTTCTTCTATGCACCTTAATCGAACAGAAGCCGCTTTGCGTACAATTTAGACCCCAAACCCAAAAAGGGAACCTTACAGAGTATATATTATTCCATATTTTTCTACAGCTGCAATGACTTCATTTATCTTATTTTTATCTGTTAGTCGTGCTTGTAAATGCTCTTGGTGTTTTTTAAGATAGTTTTCGGTAGTGCCAATAATTTTTGCTGGGCAGCCGACGACAACAACGCCGTTGGGTATGCTTTTAGATACTATGCTTCCAGCACCTACTATCACATTACTTCCAATTTCTACATTTGGAAGAATTACGACATTTGCACCGATAAAAGTTCTTTTTCCAATGTAAACTTTTCCTACTTTAGTATAATTTAGATAATTTTTTATACTTGCATCATGCGCAAATATTCGTGTGCCCGTGGAAATAGTGCATTCGTCACCTATAGTTATAAGATAAGGAAAAACCGAATCAATCAAGACGCTTGGACTGATAAAGACGTTATTTCCCACTCTCAAGCCTCTCTTTATTAATAGGGCTATTCTGAGTTTAGATAAAACGCTCGCAAATGTATTTACAAGCATACCCCAGTAGTTATCGGATTAACTATAAAAATTGTTCTTAGTGGTTCGTGATGACCTTTCTATGTTTTGCGAGCATTTATTAGGTCGAATCGCCTGTTGCCTCAGGTTTTTTCTTGGGGTGTGATTAGCGCGCGCGTTTAGCTTAGTTTGACTAGGCGGAAATGCACTGTCTTCGAGATTCGGCGTTTGGTTAGCCAACCCATCCGTAAAAGTTGATTTAAATAGTTGCTTTCAATTGCTCGGCATCGCCCCGTAAGATTTGATACTTCCACCGCGTTGCATTCGCCTTTAGACGCTACAATAACGTAGGTTCTCCTTAAGTGATCCGGCAAAGTGATTAGTTCAGATTCAGGTACGTCTATGGGTTGTGGCTTCCAACTTGAGAAGTTATTTTCAATATCATCAAGTCGGGAACGTATATGCATCATTTCTTTAAATATTTCATTAAGGACGGATCTTCGAACCAATTCTTCTCTTCCTCTCCTACAACCAAGGCAAGCGCATAATAATTAACTTTTTAAGAACAGAAATTAAGCAATTTGTCAACTCAACTTGGAATAACGCGAAGCCAACTTCGCAGAATTGCAAAGCCAAATTGGCAAAACTTTTTGAACATTCAATCGATAAGAAGCACTTAGATGCTGTGCGCTAAAAAACACCAGTCTAAATTAATCAAAACATTATCTTCCTTTTCTTTGTTTAAGGCAATACTTCTAGGTAAAAAGGGCTGGCTCACAAACACCGAACTGGTTACCGAATAAACCTCTTTCGTGACTGCAATACAAGCTTTTCTCGCCTAATGC
The DNA here is from genome assembly GCA_963785215.1 of Candidatus Bathyarchaeota archaeon. Lineage (GTDB taxonomy): Archaea > Thermoproteota > Bathyarchaeia > Bathyarchaeales > Bathycorpusculaceae > Bathycorpusculum. The sequence continues at coordinate 1,851 of CAWAUU010000015.1, read as the reverse complement.
AAAAAAAGTAAGTTAGAAACTTTGGCTTAGCTTGTTCCAGATATTGAAATCTGAACACTGAAAGATGTAAATCCTGTCGTATTTGCTGATACTGTAAGTGTAATTGTTGCCGCAGTTGATTGTCCAGGTGCAAGCGTTTTGCCTTCTTGGTTCCATGTTATGGTTATTGGTCCATTAGCGCTCGTTGGGTTCCAGTTACTTGCCTGCATACTTAGCGTCAACGAAACGTCTCCCCTATTCTTGACGTAGATTGTTGTGGTTACTGTTCCCCCTGGCGATACTGAACCCCAGTTTATGGTTGTCATAGGAGTGGTGCAGACCTTATTCGAGTAAACACCTATGCCCGATCGGGCAGCATCCGAGGTGACGGATACCGCTGAGGTGGCGATTGACCCTGACGAAATTATGTTCTTACTTTCGCTAACTGTGCCATAAGTCGTCAAAGTTAAAGCTAATACGACTAAAGCTAGTGCTACAATTGCTAACCATAGGAATTTTTTCTGTGCCATATATTATCCTCTCAAGACTAAATTGCAGTTTAAGTCTATGAATTTCATTGTATTCGAGAACAACAAAAATACACAAGTCAATAATGCACAGATGCTCTGAAAAATGCTTTATCTTGCCGTCAGTGTTGGGTCTTCAACAATGGCTTCACCAGTGATATGACTAAAAAAATATAAATTGTTAAATAGTTGCTAGAATAAATTGAAATCAGGATACCCTCGTCATAGTACTACAGATACGATGATTGTGAACGAAAATGGAGTTCGCGGGAACTTGCCCGTCTGTTATAGTCATAATATTTACATTAACCCTTTCGGGGCTTCTTTTCGCACTTCAGAAAACTGCGCGGGTTGTAAGTAACATGTTGCCTGATTATTTTGCAGATGGAAAATAGCGATGCATATGTAGGCTGGATTCTCTGCTATGTTGTTTTCGGGACTGTAACAACGTTTCTCTTATCGCTTCTAAAATTTAATTACGATTTAAAAGGCAATTTTCAAAAATTCGAAAAAAACTAAGGGGCTGGCTGTATCTAAAATAAAAAAAGGTTTAAAGAGTGGATTTTAGCGCGCGCTAATCACCCAGGGGTAATCGTGAACACTGGGTCAGCGAACCACGCTGTTCCGCCCTCTTTAATACCATTCAAATCGCTGTAGACTTGAATCCACGGGATACAAGCAGTTGGAACAACGTTTTCTCCATTAACATATCCAGCAGGATTTTCTTGACCAGAAAATTGGTCACTATAAACATAAGTAGCAGGTACAGTAAACTCAATTACCATTTGTGTCCATATACTTGTTCCAAACTTGACATATGTATTTGAACTGCCTGATGTAGCACCATTCTGATTAGATGTTGCGGCAATATTCTCAGTATTAATGATTCCAGTTTGACCATTAGGACCATAGAAATCTATTCCTATTCTTGCACCAGCTTGCGGATTACCAACATCAGAGCTAAGTGTCGCAACCGAAGTTTCAATCCAGAAACTATAGTAAATCTTGTCTCCAGGAGCAATAGGCTGCCTTAAGTAACCACTTGGACACCAATCAACACCCCAACCATTAGGGTTTAATGTAATTTGCCAGCTTGGAGAACCATCATAAGTAGCAGTAGTATCGATGATTTCGCTGTATTGTGGATAAGGCCCGTTAATCCATTGCATATCGGTGTACCAATTGCCATCCGTAACAGACATCAAACTATTTCCGCTCGGTGTAGGTGGTGCAGTCGGTATCGGCGTGGGTGTTGGTGTAAGAGCCGGTGCTGGCGTTTGGGTTGGTTGTTGATGGCCATGTGTTGGTCTAGCTTGAACTGTGGTTGTAGCGAAAACTGATAGCA
>CAWAUU010000014.1:0-23351 GCA_963785215.1 Candidatus Bathyarchaeota archaeon | reverse complement strand
GCCGACGCTGATCAGCTTGTTACTTCCGCCTATGCGGGAACCTCGCGTGCCGTAGGGCATTAGCCTGGCACCGGCACGGGCGGCAGAGTGGCAACGGTCCATGAAGCGCTGGGTGCGGCTCCGTTGAAGGTATGACATGCCGGTTATTGGGTGGATGTTCCGGGCGGTCATGCGGCGAGTTCCTGGGCCTGCTGGTAGCGGCTGTCGTGGTTGCGGTGTTTTCCGCCGGAAGTGGTAGTCGAGGTAGTCGCCGAGGTCGCCGGTACCGTGCAGGGCGCGGAGCTTGAGGACGGCTTCGGCGCCGTCCAGGCCCCATCCGCGCCGGTGACTTCCAGTCTGTCCTTGACGATCCAGCGTGCCGCACCCTCGATGAGACCGCTGGCCACGGGCCATCCGGCGGCGAGGAAGGCGGGGTAGTCCAGGTGGTCCTGCTTGTGCTCGAGGTAGTCCGCGCATTCGTCGGCGCCGGCGCGCTCGGCGGGGCTGTAGCCGTAGGTACTGGCGCGGCGGCGGATCCCGGCGCGCACGTCGCGGTGCTTGCCGGCGAGGATCTTGGCGGTCTGGTCTTTGACCCAGGCGCGGGCGGCGGGGTCACCGGGGTAGAAGAAGCTGTTCGCGGCCTTCCGCAGGTAGTGCGTCACATGAATGAGGCCGGTCAGGACGGGCACCTTGACCTGGTAGTCCGCGGCGAGCGTGCTGATGGTCTCGATCGGTGGTTGTTGCCGTCCACCACGGCGAACCACGGCCGCAGGTGATCGGAGTCGCGGCGGTGCGCTTCGGCGAACGCCTCGGCGATGACTTCCCCGGCGGGCTTGCGGACGGAGGCGAAGCATCGTCTCGCCCGCCGCTTTCGGCCCGGGGTTCGCGGGCGGGCCGCCGCTTCCGGGGCCGAAGGGGGCGGCGAGGACGTCGCCGGGGGTGCGGGGGGCGGGCGCGATGTCGGCGACGGCGGCCAGCCCGGCCATCCGCTTGCGGGACTTGCGCAGGTCACCGGGGTCATCCGCCGCAACGCCGAGCCGCCGGGGTCCGCGAGGCCACGGTGTCCCTGGCCTGCCAGCCCGGGAGTGGGACGCCCTGATCACCACGCTGATGACGCTGCATGACCAGCGGCGCGAAACGGACCTGGACAAGCGCCGCGGGCACCGCCCGCGGCTGGCCGCCCCGGGCGCCGGACGCCGGCCCGTCCTCACCCTCGCCGACCGGCTCCTGGCCACCGCCCTCCACCAGCGCCTCGCCCTGCCGCAGGTCGCCATCGCTGCCTTGTTCAGCGTCCGGCCCGAGACGATCAACAGGCGCATCCGCGACGTCCGCCAGCTCCTGGACCAGGCCGGACACGCCATCCAGCCCGGCCCGTACCGGCTCGCCAGCCTGGACGAGCTCTACAGCCTCGGGGCCGCGGAGGGCATCGCCCTTCCAGCAGAGATCAAGACAGCGTGTTAATCATCTGCAAGCTCTAAGGGTCTGTTCGTTGCTGCTATGGGCTAGGCGTTCCCGCTGGTTGCTGTTGAGCTGCCCATGATGCTTCCGGTTAGCCGTTTCCGCTGGTCAGCGAGGTGCTACTAGATGTTGAATCCACACTGACTCTGAATAGCTCTGGTTTCAGCATCACCACGGTGAGCCCGGCTGGCTCACCGGTGGCCGAGTCGTCGAACCGGATCGTCACCGTGATGACCGGCTGCCCAGGTGACAGCCGCAGGCTGCGGGCAATGGACGGCTGCGGCGGGCTCATTTCCACGCTCACCGCGGCGGCGGGCCGCGCGGTCCCCGTCGACCCCGAACGAGGGGAGCCCCGGATCGGCATCCTGGTCGGGCTCGGTGTCTTCGTCGGCGAGCGGCCCGTTCATGTAGGCGGTGGAAACGGCGGCGGGATCTCCCTCGGACACCCAGACGCACCGGACGACGCGGATGGGCGCGCCCGCAGGCAGGTGCAGCGCCCAGGCCACATCCTGCGGCGCCTCACGCCGCGACACATGCCGGGCTGGCAGGCGATCACGCCGCCCATCGGGTCCAGCCGCGTACCGAGCCCGGCCGCGCCCTCGAGGGGGATCCAGTAGTCGGCCGGGCTGGCCCGGTACAGCTGCCCGTCGGCGCATGTGAAGGCGCAGCGGCGGAAGCACGTATAAAGCGGCCTACGAATCGCGCCCGCGAACGTGCATGGGGGCGCGCGCTCGCCGGTAACGACGATTTGCGGAAGGCGGGGATCATCAAATGAATGAGGGCATCCCGAATCGGTTATTCCCCGGACGGCCGCCATGCGCTTCACTATCGCGGTTCCGGTCATCTGCTCACCGTCGCCGCCGCGCGCACAGGCAAGGGTGCGACGCTGCGGCATCAACGCCCTGCTCTCCTGGCGCGGCTCCTGCATCTGCATCGATCCCAAGGCCGAGAATGCCGCCGTGACGGCACACCGGCGCGCGCGGTTCGGCAGGGTTTTCATTCTCAACCCGTTCAACATGCTCCCGGACGCGCTGCGCGGCCTGAAACAGGCGCGCTTCAACCCGATGGACATTGTGGTGTTTGTCGCCCGCGTTTCACGCCCAATGCGACAAGCTTGCCGTGGGGATCGTGCCGGATGATCCGCAGTCCCTTCATTTCCCGACCAGGGGGCGAACTCTGGTTTCGGGGGTTATCGCCGCATTGAAACGCCATGGCAAGCCCGCCGAGCAGAATCTGCCGATGGTCGCGCGGGTCATCAACGGCGACATTATCGGCTTTTGCCGCCTGTAGGCAACTATGCGGTTAGTTACAGCTACCGCTGCAAGTGCGCCATAGTTTTCTTTTGTCTCTTTTTGGACAAGGTATAATCTAGTTAACTCACCACATACTGTTGCACAAGGAATAACTAAATCTGTAAAGTAACTGACCCAATAAAACAGGTAAGCCCGTCTATAGGAAATGTTGATTGAAAGACTTTTTAGGATACTGTTCCAGGCTGCTGACCAAAAAAATACCGAAGACAATACTCCGATGAGCGCAAGGGAGTAGAAAAATGCGTATTGCACGGAGTTAACGTTTTTTAGAACTAATAAAATTTGGTGGATACCGATAAAGAAATACAGGTACACGATAAAAACTATCAAGCCTACAATCATAACGAGAAATGACTTTTTGATTGAGAAGTATCTTGCTAAAGACGAATATAGTCACCTCTTAGTTACATCTGAAATCCGTTGCTAGTGTCACAACAACCTTTTAAAGTTATATTCTTTTTCTGCCAAGGCTTAACTAGGTTAGAGCTCAAACAGGCTATAGAATCTTCGTAGTCACGTTTCGTAGTCACAAAACAATATTACTTGTGCTTTTCTGAATTTGATAAGGTTTTTGGCTTGCAAAAGGGAAAAGGAGTTAGCATTTATAGAAAATTAAAGAGGGTTTCCAATGTGTAAGGATAAACGAGAAATAATGAGTATAAGCTTTTATACGCATGTTGAGGAGAGACTTAACAGTTAAAATTGGTTCGAGCAGTATGAACAAACTTGGCGGCTTCATCCGGTTAATGCGACCAGTCAACTGTGTCATGATGGGTTTCGCCGTGCTTGTAGGTGCAGTTCTTGCCAGCTCCCAATTTGGAGGCCTTAACTGGCTCAGCATCTTGTTCGGTTTCCTGACAGGCTTCACTTTTTGCGCTGCAGCCATGGTTATCAACGACTATTATGACCGCGGTATTGACGCCATCAATGAGCCATCCCGTCCCATTCCAAGCGGCTCGGTGAAAACTCGTGAAGCTTTGGCTTTTGTTGTTGTGCTTTCGGCTGTGGGTTTCTTTTTCGCTTTTAAGGTAAGCATTCTGTGTTTTGCCGTGGCGGCGGCTTCTCTGGTTATAACTGCAACGTACCTTACTGTAGGCAAGCGAAGCGGATTACCTGGGAACTTTTTGGTCAGCGCCTGCGTTGCTATTCCCTTCCTTTACGGCAGCATAGTTGCCTTTGGCTTTGTTAAGTTTGAACGTAGTGTTGTTTGCGTCTATGGCTTTTCTATCAAACACGGGCAGGGAAATCACTAAGGGAATTGTTGACGTTAAAGGCGACAGTGCAGAAGACGTGAAAACTTTAGCTGTGCGTTATGGTGAAAAGAAAGCTGCCATTGCAGCCACGGTTTTTTACATCACTGCAGTAGCTTTGACGCCTGTTACTTGGCTTTTAGGTTTGGTATCAATCTGGTTTGTGCCGTTTGTTCTGGTTACTGACTGCGGGCTTGTAGCCTCTTCAGTGCTTTTGCTTAGGGATTATTCGCGTGATAATTCTAGGCGAATAAAAAACTTGGTTCTTTTATGGTTCATTTTTGGGTTGTTAGCATACATTTTTGGCACTTTTAAGTGAAAACCGCATTTTATTTTTCACGTATATACCTGCATGTTAGCAACAATTAAATCTCCATTATGCTGCATCATCATTCAAGAGGATGTTAACATGTCTGAAAATTTCGCTAAAAAATGGGAACCTAAAAGAGAAGAAGAATCATTCAGTAGCGCAGTACGCAACACAATTACGCCGCCGCCGCCACTAAAGACAGCCTTAGACTTAGCCGTCAGAAAACTTGACCTACAAATCAGCAAGCTCGACCAAGCAAACGAACGCTTCACAGAGAAAGACAAGAGCTCTATTCGCTAAACTAGTAAACGCTTATACCCAACATGATACAGCGCACGCCAACATTTACGCTAATGAACTAGCTGAAATCCGTAAAATGTCAAAACTTGTCATGAACGCAAGACTTGCACTAGACCAAGTATCGCTACGCATAAAGACAGTAACCGAGCTAGGAGACGTCGTTTCCGCACTGGGACCATGCGTCGGAGTACTTCGCAGTGTCAGCGGTGGATTATGCGGTGTTTTGCCTGAAGCAGAAAACGAACTGGGCGACATCGGCAACATGCTGAGCGGTTTAATGTTTGAAGCAGGAACAAGCAGTGGCATGTCACTTAACTTCAACTCCGTAAACGAAGACGCAGCAAAAATCCTTGATGAAGCAGCAGTCGTTGCAGAACAAAGAGTTAGCTCGAACTTCCCTGATTTGCCTCCTGGAATGCCAGCTGGCACAGCAAGCAACAAATCAAAAACTTAAGGCAAAGTATCTTCTTCTCTTAGCCTCTTCTTTTTTTCTTATTCCTAACTTTAGGTTAAGTGAGCAATCATGCATTAAAGCAGTTACTACACACATTTAAGCTCTAAAGATGAAGTGGTATCATCAAAAAATTGCTTAAGCAAGCTGTTCTAATGATTGGACTTATATGTTCCATGCAATGTTGTATGTTCCCTGAGGGTTCAGCTGGTTGAATGGGAAGGACGAAACAGAGCTTGAGTACGCACTACGAGGCAAAGCCTGGAAAGTCTACTGGTTCCTTCTCAAAACGGCAATCCGGTAGGAGTCCGCGAAGTTCAACGTGCCCTGCATTTCAGCAGCCCAGCATAGCTTTTCACCATCTTGAGCAATTACGCGAGTTAGGCTTGGTGCAAAAGCAGGAAATTGGCGGTCACTACTCGTTGGTTAGTGAAGTGAAGATTGGTGTGCTTCGCCACTTATGTTAAGCTTGGTAAACTGCTTTTTCCAAGATACTTCTTCTACGCATTGTTCTCCACCGTTTTTTACATCGCGTATTTGGCGGTTTTGTTTAGCGGTTTCACCCGCAGATAACCTATTCATTCTTTCGTTTGGAGCAATCGTTTGCACAATATTCTGGTACGAAGCTTACCGTGTATGGGCAATGAGGCCATTCTAAATGTTAGAACAACCTGTTCGCATACGTAGCATAAAATAAAAAATCCAACTTACCTTTAGCAAGGAGAAAAAAAGTATGGTACAGAAAGAAGTCAAGAAAAAAACGAAAATTTACGGAGCCGTCGCAGTGCTCTCAGCCATAATCTTAGTTAGCATGATTTACGCTTTCGGCGCAGCTCCATCGATATTTCCGCCCAACTCAAATCCCGTCTGTGTCAGGAATGAAAACCTTCTCTTCCTTGCAGGACCTCGAAAACTACATAAACAACACTTCGCAACAAACCAGCTCTTTTAGCCGGAGGACCTTTAGACTCCCAGTTTTTCGGTGAAGAGCCTCCAATACCCGAGCCAGCCCTAGCTTCACCACGTCAACAGGCAATTCGCAAATTCGCCGGCACCATATTCCAGTCAATCAAGTGAAAGTTATTCAACCACAAATGTTCAAGTCACTGGAGTTGACGAAGCAGACACCGTGAAAACAGACGGCCAATACATCTACACTGTATCCACAACTCAAAACACAGGGTTCTATTTCGGCAGCTTCAACTCGGAAACAAGCAACGCCGTTTACATCATAAGCGCTGACCCGCAAAACCCGCAGGTTGTATCCACGATACCTCTTGGCAACGACACTGAACCAGCAGGATTGTTCCTAAGTTCAGACGGCAACAAACTTGTGGTTATAGGAAGCAATTACCAAATTCTTCGCTTATAACGAGCTAATCGCTGTGCCGGGTGCGGCGAGTCGCTTCGGCGGCAGCTTCAGGTGGCGTTGCAATGCCGATGATTCCAGCTTATCAAGCCAACGTTTACACCTTCATTTACGTCTATGACATTTCAGACAAGGCTAATCCTGTCTTAACCCAGAATTTCACGGTCAGCGGAAGCTACTTTGACTCCAGAATGATAGGCAACTACGTCTACGCCGTCGTCAGCCAGCCAGCATACAAATTACAACAACACTGTTACTCTTCCAGTAATCTACAACGGCGCCAGTGAATCTGCCATTTCGCCAACAGCCATTTACTACACTGACATGGTGCAGCCCAGCTACTACACCTTCACCAGCTTCTACGGCATCAACATCGCAGACAACACCCAGCAGCCAACCAACATGACCGTTATGATGGGCGGAGCGAGCACAATGTACGTTTCCCAAAACAACATGTACGTAACCTACCCAACATACACCGATAACGGCGAGTACACTTCGATTTACAGAGTCGGCATTAACGGAGCCCAATTAACTTTTGAAGCCGCAAGGCAACGTTCCAGGCTACACTGTAAACCAGTACTCCATGGACGAGTACAACGGCTACTTCAGAGTAGCAACCAACTGGTGGCAAGGCAACACAGAAATAAACAACATTTACGTGTTAGACTCCAACCTAGCCATTGTCGGCAAACTGGAAGGTTTAGCGCCGAACGAAAATCTTTATGCAACCCGATTCATCAACAATACATGCTACCTTGTAACATCGAATCAAACTGACCCGTTCTTCGTAATTGACCTGAGCAATCCAGAAGCGCCCAGAGTTGCTGGTGAACTTTCAGATTCCAGGCTACTCAAGCTACCTGCAGCCTTATGATGCAAACCACGTTATCGGTATAGGCGAAGTGAATGATACCCTCAAGCTCGCGCTCTTCGACGTTTCAGACCTAAATAACCCAACGGAAATAGCAAGCTACAATGTTGTAGGCAACTATTCCACCTCCACTGCACTTAATGACCCGAAAGCTTTCCTCTTTAGCCTGCAAAACCAGCTGCTGGTTATTCCTGTTTCAATAAACAACTATTACTACAACGACTGTCATGGGCAGCAATACAAGCAGTTCCGGAGATAATTCCGCCGTTGCGCCCCAGGAAGCAGCCGAACCCAACTACATCAGTCAGCGGCACCGAATTATTGGCAAGGTGCATACGTTTTCAACCTAAGCTTAAACGGAGGCTTTACTCTGGAGGGCACCGTGACACACTTAAACTCGACGTTACTGGACAGCCAAGGATTCATGACTGACAGCTCAGCTTACTACAATAGCCAAAACGACTGGATAACAAGGTCACTATACATCGGCAACACGCTCTACACAATATCAAACTCAGAAGTGCAACTAACCAGCCTAACAAACATGACGCAAATAGGCGAAATCGACCTAACCTAAAACCTCTTTATTTTTTCTTTTTTCAAATTATCCGAAGTTAATCGGTTCTACTTTTTTTTCTTGTAATTATTAACCCTGCAATCACCGCTACAAGTAACGTTATAACAATTAGGATTGATGCAGACGGGAACTCTGGTGCTGAGGGCGCCGAACTTGTGGAATCCAAGCTGAACTTGGCAAGCCAAGTGTTATCTCCGACGTAAGGCGTCACGTCATTTCCTTGAGTGCTTAGTGCAAACCCGTTCAAAGTTCCTGCCACTACATAACCGCCGTTACTTGTCAACACTACCGAAGTGCCTGAACTCGTTACGTGTGCGCCTACGTCACCGTACAAGTTATCGTACAATAGCTTACCTGACGAATCAGTCCTCATTATCACTGCTTGATTGTTAGAAATCCCAGCAGCAAGGTATGCTCCATCCATTGTTTGTGTTACAGAGAACAACATTGCAAAACCATTCATTGGATAGATGTGGCTCCAATTTTCGTTCCCGTTTGAGTCAGTTTTAACTAGCCAAGAATTGTTGCCGTTGATGGCAACGCCGGCTAGAATGTATCCTCCATCGTTTGTCTTTGCTACAGCTTTGATAAGGTCATCTGTTTTTTCGTAGCTGTAAGTTTTACTCCATTGCAAATTACCGTTCAAATCGGTTTTAGCAAGCCACCCTTCGGTTTTTGCAGTCTCTGACGTGCCTGCTATTACGTAGCCTCCATCATTTGCTTCCACGATGCTTGTGGGGTAAAAATGCGTTGAGTTTCCACCAACCGTTTTGGTCCATAATAAATTGCCATTCTCGTCTACCTTAAGGAGTACAGCGTCAGTTCCGTTAAAGCTGTTAGGCATGTAACCAACCGAAACGTAGTTGCCGTCACTAGCTTGAATAGTTACGCATGTTTCAAGTGGTAATCCAAAAGTCTGGTTCCACTCGGGATTTCCTTTGTCGTCTGTTTTAATGAGCCACCCTGACCAAGCAACGCTCGCTGTTCCCGCGTTGGCAATGTTACAGCCAGATAGCAGGTACCCTCCGTCCGTCGTTTGAACTAAAGAGTTGACTGAAACAAGATCATTGGCTTTGAAAGTTTTGTTCCACTGCACATCGCCTAAAGCGTCAGTTTTGGTCAATGTGGGCGCAAGCTGAGAAGCGGGAAAAAACAGGTTCGAACCGTTGGTGCCTGCTATGGCGAAGCCTCCCTCGCTAGTCTGGATTGCGATTCCATTTGAGCCGTAATAGGTTTTGCTCCACTGCGGGTTTTGCACTGAAATTGAAGCGCTAACGAGACAAGCAGAGGATAATGTCACCGCAATTAATAACATGGCAGCGATAACTTTCACACTTAGCAGCCTAAAGCTCTGAAGCTTCACTATACCACTCTCTCGTTTTTCCTAATTAAATTCAATTTGTTTTTAAGTTTATGGCTTCTTTTTTTTATCGTTTACGTCTAAATCTCGTAATTGCTGGGTTTAGCGTAAACTTCAACCTCAACCTTTTGAGCGGTTTTCCCTAAAAAGTCAGACAGTGAGCCTTTCCATTTTGGGTTAGAGTTTGCGGTGAAGCCTACGGTTTGGGCTATGCCTCTCCAGAGGAGGGCTTTATCGTAGTCTTTGGCGTCTTGAGGCATGAATTCAAAGATTGATCGGCTTGCGACGATTACAAGTTTCTTTTTCATTCGGGAGATGGCGACGTTTATGCGGTTTAGGTTTAGCAAGAAGTCACTTTCTGAGCGTACGTAGTCGGGGTCGCTTACAGTTGAGGATATGATTATGAAGTCGCTTTCTCCGCCTTGATACCGCTCGACCGTATCAACCCGTACATTTTCGTAACCGTCAAGCAGCAAATTCTTGACCACTCCTCGTTGAGCATTATGCGGAGTAACTATACCCACACCTTCCGACTTTACACCGCTACGGACTAGTGCGTCGACAATCTTTGCCTCGACTAAATTTGACTGAAAACTCTCCATCTCGTCATGGACAACTAGGACAAAAATATTCTCCGGCTCCAAAACAACTTTCAACCCCTCTGTTGAAGGAGACACAGAAGATAGAGTTTGCGTTTGGTCAGAACGAAAATCAATCCCGTCTTTGTGGTATACCCATTCTCTTAGAAACTGTGCAACTACTTGGTGACACCGGTGGGTTTCGCTTAAGCGTTCGGTAGGAATATCAGCCTTATGCAGAGATTTAACATGTTCAATCCCAAGGTCTTCTTGACGCAGTAAACGAAGGAAATCCATAGCAGATAAGAATGAAGCCATCTCCTCAATGGTTCGCCGATCCTCTTTTTCCCAGTTATGCGCTTGAATTGGCGGCAACTGTCGATGGTCTCCCGCAACCAGAATCTGAGCATTCTTATTGACAAATGCGCCTGAAAGAATCAACTCGGGAAGCCGCATCATACTTGCCTCATCAACCACTAGTAAGTCAAAGAAGCCTTCGTCCCAAGATGGCTCCTTGCCGCCGATCTTTTTCATGAGACCGTACAAGCCAGGCGGCGTTACACATAAAACCAGCGGAAAAGCATCCGTTGAATCAGAAACCAGCTTATCTTGACTTGATAGAGCATCTTTTAATTCAGTAACTACCTGTTCGTCTTCGTTATAGTTGACGTATTTGACGCCGTTAATGGATTTAGCTGACGAACAACATTGTTTAAAACTCGGTAAATTCTAAGATTAGCTAAGTCACTGCCGCCTTCTTTGCGGTAATTTCGCCAAGACTTTGCTAGTTTGTTAACAAATTCATGAATCGCCTTATGTGTAGGCGCAACCATCAACACACGGCACCTGCCGACTGCACTATGTGCGGCAATATGCGCAAGCACTGCTAACTGCAGAGTTTCAGTTTTACCTGTGCCCGGTGGACCTTGAAGCATAACAACCTGCTCCTTGCCGAAAACTCGGTCAATGAAACGGTTCTGTTCGGGTTTAGGTGGAAAGTTTGTGTGTTCAACCCAACGTAAGAATGCCTTCGCATGTTCCTTAGATAACGCACTGCGTTCTGAAGGTTTGTTTGTACCCGCCAAAAACCTCTCCAGCAAGCAATATAATTCGTTGTTGGCTGCGTAGTCAAGGCATTTAGCTGCTCGCTCCGAAATAATGTCATCTGCTAATTCATCTAAAATATAGCTTGCGTCCCACTTCGAAGAGCTGCATGTGTTTACTATTTTTAGCTTTGTCTTTGTCAGTAGTTGGAAGGTCATGCCAAGTTCTGTACCGCCTACTTTTTCCGCTGGGCCAACTGACCACTTTAATGGTTACCTCCATTTTTCGCAAATCAACTTTTTCAATGATTACGCGAGCGGATTTTTCTACTTCTGAAGGTGACCTTTGCTTAGCTTCCTCAAACTGTCCCTGCTCATTTATTCTAATTTCAGTGGCAACCATCCAGTCGCCAGAGCCTGAATCGTCAGACCCTTTAACTCTGCAAGCGTTAACAATGCACTCCGACTTTGGTAACCCAAGCCCCTCATAAATCAGTTTGCCCCTAACCAGAAAATCCCGATCCGTTTCCTCAGCACTTAAACACTCAAAAATCACTGATCTGCCAGTGGCTACCCGTTGACATGGAAGCAAAGCGTAATGCTGATATAGTTCTTGGCGCTTGGCAAAATACTCCAAATCCAAAAACTCCCTGCAACTTCTCTCCAGCGTTGCATGTCCCAAGGTGAACTCGGGAATTTTCGGGACATTTATTGGTTTTTTGCCTAAGCGTCGGTTGCGTATGGTTAGCGACCGCTCTATATGTTCAAGAGCCAAGCAAAGCCTTGCGCCAAGCAGGGTTAAATCCTCGTCGCTGATTCTTCGCGTCTTATGTGGGTAATCGCACCACATACGTTTCTCTATCATAAATTTTTCAAGAAAGCCTTTTCCTTGGCTACTGTCAAGCCGACCTTTGGCAGCCCATAAATATTCAATTGGAATTTGGTTTCCAAAACGGGCGCGCGCAGGATAATAGCCTTCTTTGCGTCTTACATCTTCGCGTCCAAGTATAAATGAAATGGAACCCGTTGGAGTTCGTGTGTAAGGCAGTTCAAAGTTAAAGAAGCCATCCCGAAAAACTGAACGTAGATCTAAAAGTGATCCATCTTTCCGTTTAACTACCCATTGGTTGGCGTCGAAAAAGCCACATTGCTTAAGAACAGGCAAAAGTCCAGTGCTGTGATACCCCACAGCTTTTCTTGATCCAATTTCATCTTGTAAAATCGAAAACATAGGTTGATCGATTGCTTGCCTTAGACCCAAAAGGTCTTGCACTGCATGGGCGGTCATCAAAGAAGGTTGACGTCGTACTGCATCCATAAGTAGATCCCGCTCGCGTCGGGTATAGAAGTAAAGGTGAATCGGAGCCTCATCTGGACTTCCAACCTCTGAAGCTACATCATTAATAGCCTTAGCAACGTCTGAAAAAAATGCCTCTAGCATGTTTTTTTCCTCATCTAAGCATTCTTCTCGTTGATCTGGAAGACTATTGATGATTTTTGATATGCTTATCGCTTGTCCTCGGTACCTTGTGCAGCTTACTCTAGCGCTAATCATTGAAAGAATATCTAGCATGTAATCCCATTCAATATGGAAGTACACTCGGATCATGCCATCAGGTTTAAACGAAAGCGCCGTATCTGCCCCAAGCTGAGGGCTATCTTCAGGCAAATTTCCGTAACCAGTACCTGTGAGCCATGGCATCGATCTAACCTTATTCACATGTTGACTGTTGGGTCGTATTCCATATAGCATGAATTGGGCTCTTTGAATTATTTTATCAAGCTTTGCGCCTATTACAGGATCAGCAGACAACAACTGGACTTTTTGTGGGTCTAAGGCTGGAATCTCCTTAAAGTTGTAGGGACGCTGATCATCTGAATCAGGTACTACCTTTAGGCTAGCGAGATCTTCCAGCCGTAAAATCCCATGGCATTTTAGTGCCTTCTGTTCTCCCCGAGTCAAATTTAGCAGTGCAACACTCTCTTTTTCTATTGCACGAACAACACAGCATTCGTTAAAGCCGCAGTTATCACATCGCCAAGAGAGCTGATACGCCACTTCCGAGAGGGCAATTTGGTGAATTCGGTAAAGTTCACCGTTTCCGCTAAGAAGTCTTTGAACATCTTGGATTAACGGCTCAAGTCTAAAGGAGGGAAGACTTTCAGCGTCAAGCTTCTCTAAATCCGATTCTTTGTTAATCACACATCCTTCAAAATCAACATTAGACGAGAAGTCACCTAAGCCTTTGGTAAGCAACAGCACATAAATTGCAACTTGTATACGGTGAGCCGTCTGCTCCTTCCACGAAGATTTTATTTCAAAAATGCGGACTTTAACTTTACCATTCTTGCTTGGCCATATACCAATCAGGTCAGCTATGCCTTTTATGTCCCACACACCAATATGTCCCTTCATAGGGGCTTGATAAATCAAAACAGGCTTGTACGCGGTCTCCGTTTTAACAGAAAGTGAGCATTCAAGAAGGTCCATTATGGTTTGAAGAGTTTTTTTCCAAGCGCTCTCCCAATCGTCTGTCCTCGGGGTAAAATCGCTTAAGTCACGGTAGTCAGCAGCTTTTGCTTTTAACTCCTGAACTTTCTTCTCTTCTATCTTTTTACCTGCACCATACAGCAAGGGACTTAGTGGTTTGAAAGCCTCAGGCCATTTGTGGCAACTCTCCTCGTCACCTTCAAATCGAAGTTTAAAGTAACGGGGGCAACAGTCAAAACGGATAAACTCAGCTAGCCCCGAAGCATCAAGCGAAGGCAAACCTACTATAGGCTTAGGACTTGACTTGCTTGCTTTCTCTTCCATACCCCGAGCGCTCCTAACTTCAGTGAATAGGCAGACTTGTTGCTTAAATGCTGTACTTACGTTTAAAGGCTTATCTAAACTACCTTTTTTTAAAATTTGTTTTTTGTGTTTTGGCTTGTTTCTTTGGTTTGGGGTTTGTTTTGTTTGCAGGTTGCATGTTTTCGCGTTTTTCTGCGTTTTGCTTTCTAAAGAAGACGACGATTCGGTACTTTACTTATAAAATCACGTTACTGTTTGGTTCCAGTAAAAAACTTTGGCGTAATTGTTCAATGTTGGCTCAATAATTTCGGGGTCATCATAAATAATGTTCAATTTGTCACCGTATATGGCTAGTAAGAATTGCGTATCGTCCCATATTTTTTGAGTTGACGTGAAGTTGTCAGCTGGGAATAAACCCCAAATTGTATCGTTCGCGTTGCGAAAGCCAAACCCGAAATCTGCAGGCACAACATAGGCTGCCTCAGCTGGGGTTGACCCGAAATTGCCCCGGATTCGTATGGATGTCAGTCCAGAACGTCTGCAAAGCCTCAAAATCATCCGGGGTTAATGTGCCGTAAGCAGAACCATTTATGTTAGGGAAGCTGAAAATCACCTCGTAAGTGGCTCCGGCACTGTAAGCCTGCGAGAGGTCGGAGAATATTTCAGCTCCTGACTCAAGGTAAGGGGATTGATCATACTTCCAAGTGATTATAACTCCCCAAGGCCGGTTAAATGATTGGGCGGCGCCTCTTTCTAGTGCGATAATGCTTTGCCTGCTTTCGTTTCCCACGAACTCAGCAAAAACCGTACTGTAGCCCGCTTGGTAGTCGAACCAGTAGAGCCCGTAATCAGAAGTGAAAATTTTGAGGACTGGCACTCTAGTGGTATTACCTAGGGTGCCGTAATACTGGATAAAGCCTGACAGAGTGCCAACATAATCATTAGCTATCTCGGCGTAACTCAGAGAGGTGTCATTGATAAGCCTAAACTTTCCATTATCCAGCTGGTTTCCGCCAGGCTCATCAAACCTATAGATGCCCAAGAACTTATCGCCATATTCCCGTGTTGCATTACCCATCCAATCGAAAATAGTATTGTTGGGCGGGTAACCGTTAGTGCTATTGTACATGGGGTAACTAGTGATTAAAACGATGAAATTTAATCCCGAATTGAAAAGGTAGTCGCAAGATTCATCGAGAGCCGTCCTGATTAAACGATAAGGTGACTGAGCCCATGACAAAGAGATTCGTGTAATCCTTAACTTTATCCACTAAAGCCTTCAGTTGACTGAATTGATTTCCGTAGGCAAATTCAACGCCAACATAAAATGGCCTAGTTGACACTTGTTTCCTAAGTATGTTAACAGTTAAAAAGAGTGATAGAGAAATCAACACGATAAGCAACACTGCAGTCAATATAACGAATTTGCGGTTCAAAGGTGCTCAACCAACCGCTATAATAATCACTAAACAACTTAACATTTGAATAGGTACCGCTAATAAAACGAAAAGAAAATCTTCAAGCCTGAACTTACACTTCAATGTACATCAAAACTTTTCCAAAACAGTTTACCTACTATAGAGCCCCATTAATTCGCCCTTAGCAAGAATATGACCTTGCATGGCTTTTTCGACATCTTTCTTTTTTGAGCCGACCCTCAAACTAAGTTCCGTATCCAAAGCGTAAACCTTAAAGAAATATCTATGCGTACCTGAAGGTGGACAAGGACCAAAATACCCCATTTGTCTTGCGCCGTTCATCCCTTCTGTTCCTGGCACCGTGTTTTCACCTATCTTACTAGTTGATGGGGGAATGTTCCAGACAATCCAGTGATCAAAGGTTCCGCTTGGCGCATCAGGGTCATCTATTACTAAAATAAGCGTTTTCGTTTCTTTAGGTGTACCTTCGATGGTTAGGGGCGGATTGATATCTTGTCCGTCGCAAGTGTATTTTTTAGGAATAAGCTTGCCCGATTCAAACGCTGGGCTCTTTACAGATAAATCTTTCATAAAATGTCACCAAAAAAACAAATGTTACTTCTGTTAGATAAAAGTTGCCGCGATAGAAATTTCTATGGTTTTTGCTCTTTCCACTTTTCCACAATTAACTTGCCATCATTAAGGCTAAAACTAACTTTGACAGGCATTGAACCATTACACTTTAATGGAAACATGCTGTCATCTACCAAGCGAACAGGCAGATAAAGTAGGTATCTATCGTCTTTTCGCCTAAATATTGTTCCCTTCCCCTCATTACCCATAGCATCACACAGCCAAGTTAACGTTGTCTTGCTATAAGCATTTAAATTTGACTGTTCTTAGCGAAAATGTAGGCAATTTTGAGCCGTTTAAGCCGATTTTTTTTAAACCTCAGCTTTTCTCAAGAGTTCCCGTGCACTGCCAATATTTATCCGATAGAAAACTGCGGTAATGATTAAAGAAATCACTCCACTGATGATAACGGAAATGGCAAGGTTAAATGCACTAGCTGTTAAACCGGGAATAAACGATGGAGCGAGCGAAGCTATCACATACGGTACCAGCGGCGCTAATACTGCGGCTCCAGCAATGGCGCAAACAATGAAACCTACCAATGTCCATTCTTGACGCACCATTCTTGCTCTACGGGTTTGTGAGAAGTCAGCTCCTTTGAAGCCGACAGAAAGTGAAATCGAGCTTACAGCTAAAATTATGAACAAAGCTTCAATGAAAGCTACAATCGTTTCTCGTAGAGAAGGATGGTAAAATACAATCCCAACAACTCCACCGGCCAGTAAAATAATGGTTGAAAAGAGTGTTACAAAGAAATATTTGCTTTTAACCAGGTTCTTGGGTGAAATTGGTGAAGCATAAATTCTCCATACCGCTTGTCCTTCTTCACCTATCAAAATCTCTCCTAACAGCATAGCCATAGTTGCAGCAGGTAACAGAAAAATCGTTCCTACCAATATTGGGCTAGCTTGGGCTGATACGCCCCCGTTGATTATACCTTGTGATTCCAAGAGAGGTAAAATAATTATGATTATCGGCAAGATAAAAATAGGTATCAACTCTCGACGTCTAGTGAACGCTCTTAAATCCTTTCGGATTATGGCTGCTTCAACGCTAGAAAAGCCTATTTTACCTAAAACGCCAGTTTTCGGCGTGTAGTTGCCGCTTTTTTGAACCGTTATTGCCGGAGGCTCGTAAAGCCCAAACTGCGTGTTCAACCATACAGCAAGATAATACAAGCCTGCAATGAATAATGCTGACAAGCCTACGAATAGGATGCCTTCCAAAAACAACCCTTTGACAACATATGAGATAATTAGGGCTAGCCATACGAAAGGTACGTACCAAAGAGCGCTCTGAGCATGCGTTAGGTTCTGAAGGAATGAGGTAAATCCTGAAGTTACATAGAAATACAAGATGTAAAAAATGATGAAGAACAAGATTGAACCGATGAATCTCACCCATATAGCTGCTCTGCCGCTTGACTTGTAAACTGCACCAATAAAGCGCACTTGTAAAATTCTTAGGCTTTCTGTTGTGGCACTTGCCATGAAAGCCGCTGCAAACAAAGCCAGCATAGTTAGCAATGCCTGAAGAATTAAACCGTTAGGAATTGAAAAGGTAACTACTCCAGCTGCTAAGCCAAGTACAACTGCAAGCGGGAAACCTAGTAAGTTAGCAAAGATGGAAGCGAAAGTATGCTCTTGCCATGTTACTGGCAGCCAATACATAACCTGAGTTGATGCCTTGACGCCGCTGAGCTGGATTTGCTGTAGCAAGGTTAAGACTAAACTGAAAACTAAAATAATTGTTGGCAGTATAACGAAAACGTTGAGTGTTCCGTCTCTTAATGAAGGTAGGTTAGGAACTGCCCCATTTGAATAAATCTGAGATACGATGTAGTTAGCCAGTAAACCTGCCAGTACACCGATGATTACAGCCGTCCAGTAAGGCCAGTAAGCGCGGAAGCTGTTTTCTCTATATCTTGTAGCTTTTATTCCCCTGATTAGCCTGCCAGATTTACGTTCAACTCGCACAAGGAAGAGAACGTTCTTCCAATTCATTTCATGAGTTCCTCAACGACAGCTCTTAAATCTTCAGTTCCAGTTAACCTCAAGAAAATATCTTCCAACCCCGAGCCGGGTAAGCTGGCTGTTTTTCTTAACTCATCCATGTTGCCAAGCGCTAATAATTGTCCTTGATACATTATGCCTATTCGGTCGCATAACGCTTGGGCAATTTCAAGAACATGCGTTGACATTATGGTGGTTACGCCTTGCGTTTTAAGCTCGTACAGGAACTCTTTAACTATTCTAGCAGAACGCGGGTCTAAAGCGTTAAGCGGCTCGTCAAGAATTAAGAGTTTAGGCTTGTGCAAAAAGGCTGAGATTAAACTGATTTTCTTTTTCATGCCATCCGAGTAACTGTTTATCATGTCGCCTTCTCGTCCTTCAAGCTGAAGAGCTTTGAGGTACTCGGTTATCCGCTGTTTCTTCTCAGCCGTCGGCACACCGTAAATGTCCGCTATGAAATCAAGGTACTCGATACCAGTTAAAAACTCGTAGATGTTCGGTGATTCTGGAACATAACCAACAAGTCGCTTAACTTCCACTGGCTGTTTTTGAACATCTAATCCTAAAACGTTAACTGATCCAGCAGTAGGTTGGACTAAACCAAGTAGCATTTTTAGGGTGGTTGATTTTCCTGAACCGTTAGGTCCCAAAAGCCCGAAGATTTCGCCTGTACTTATCGTGAGATTAAGTTTGTTTACTGCAACTATTTCATTGTAGCGTTTTGTTACGTCTTTAAGTTCAACCGCGAATTGAGAGTACATGCTTAACGGTGCCACCGACTGCAAAATAGAAAAGCCTGTGTATTTAAGGATAATGCGTATTCTCTTGTTCAACTGTTAGTATCTTACAAATGATAGTTTTCAAAAACTAAAAAAGAAAAACGGAAGTAAATTATTCAAAGCCTACTTAAAGTTAAGTTCAAAGCTTATCGGAACAGCTTCGCCCCAAGACTGTCGTATTGGACAAATCTTCTGCGCCATTCCATAAACGGTGTTAGCCTTTTTGCGTTCGCGCTCATTATCGGATTCCAAGCCAACGTCCATGTTAAAGTGTACGTCTGTGAAAATCAGCTTCTCCATGCCTTCGATGTTCATTTTAACAATCGCTTTTGTTTCCAAATTTTTAAGCCCTAACTGGCTATTCTTAGCAATTAACAAAAACAGCGTGTTCATGCATGAGGCTAACGCAGCGGCAAAGATGTCTTCAGGTACGCAGTAGCCCTCTTTTCCTCCGAACATTGGTGGTGGACTAACCGTAACGATTTCCTTGCCTTTAACCGAGAGTTGGCATTCTGTTCCGCCTTTCCAAGTTGCTGTTCCTTCAAAATTCATTTCTGGCATTATCATACATCCCTTTTACAGATATTCTATTATTAGAATATGTTAACTTATTTATGTCTTTTCTGTCTTAAACGTTAAGCCCAAAAAACTCTTTTTATCCCAACCATCTTTCGTTAAACGCACGCTTTTTATTTTTGGCTTAATTGAGCAGACAAGGTTTTTGTTAATTCTTGTCTTCGCCCAATTGACTCAATTAGCAGTTCTCTTACAAGGTCGCAAGCCGTGTTTATTTTAGGGTAAGCGACGCTGTAGTATATGTTGGATCCTTGTTTTCTTGTCTTCAAGATCTGGGCTTGCCTCATGATAGATAGGTGCTGAGAAAGGTTTGACTGCCTTAAATCTAGAAGGTCCGCAAGTTCGCAAACAGACTTTTCTCCTTCTCGCAAGACGTGAAGTATCCTTAACCGCGTGGGGTTGGCCAGGGTCTTGCATATCTCAGCTTGCATCTCAAAGACATCAATATCCGTATTTGCTTTTTCCATTAAGTAATTCTCCAAATTCTTCATATATTCGAATATTCTAAAGCGCATGATTCTTTTATTGTTTACTTGCAACCCTTACTCTTTTTTCGAGTTTAAAGACGAAAAATGCATCAGCTTAGGCAGATCTACTGGCAGCGGAAAAAACCTTAAACAGCCTGAAAACAACCAAATTAAAAAAACCGCAAGTTTACACTGTTTAAACTCTAAGTTGAATATAGAAACCCCCTCTTCACTTCTGCCCTTTGCCGGGCTTTGCTTCCAAAAACTCTTCAGAAACCTACATACACCCCACCTAAAACAAATATTATGTATAAGACACCTATTATTTAAGAACTGATATAACCGCCATTTTCACCTAAAAATTAATCCGCTCGCAAATATCCTTAAATCTGCCTTGCGTCTGAATTGCTGGAAGAGAAAACGAAAAATGTCTCATGTCATTGAAACGCGCCAATTAACAAAAGCCTACGGTTCACTTAAGGCGGTCGATAAAGTTGACATAACAGTGGATTCGGGCGAAATCTTTGGGCTGCTTGGGTCCTAACGGTGCTGGCAAAACCACGATCATATCGATGCTGTGCACAATTCTTAAGCCGACTTCGGGAACTGCAACAGTTAACGGTTATGATATTGTTAAAGAAGCAAACAAAGTGCGCAAATCAATCGGCATTGTTTTTCAAGATCCAAGCATCGACGATAGGTTGACGGGGCGAGAAAACCTCTATATGCATGCTAACCTGTATGGTGTTCCAGCATCAGAACAGAAAGAACGTGTAGACCGTATTCTTAAGCTTGTTGAGTTAGAAGATAGAGCAGACGATTTAATGCGCACATATTCAGGTGGGATGAGACGTAGGCTTGAGTTGGGTCGCGGTTTAATTCATTATCCCAAAGTACTGTTTCTTGGATGAGCCCACGGTCGGTCTGGACCCACAAACAAGAGACCACATTTGGAAGTACATTCACGACTTAAAACAGGCACATGACATAACAGTCGTTTTAACCACTCATTACATGGACGAGGCAGACAGGCTTTCCGACCGCATCGGCATCATGGACCACGGCAAAATCGTAATCTTAGATACGCCTCCCAAGCTTAAGGAGACGCTTGAAGGCGACGTTGTGGTTGTTAGAGCAAACAAAGTTGACGAGTTTATCCGAGCTTGTAACCAAATCGTTAGGTTTCAACCAAAAGCAAATCGTTGACGGCGCGTTAGAAATAACCGTTCGCAATGGCAAAACCGTAATGCCCAGAATCATGGAGTTGGCAACCCAAAACAACATCTATGTGGAATCCGTGCTTCTGCGTGAACCCAACCTTGAAGACGTCTTTTTGCATTACACGGGCAGAAACATAAGGGAAGACACAAGCAAAGAACTGCATGGTAGCCGCAGCCGCTCGCAGGAGGGCAATAAGATGAGCGAAACGCCGCGGTTTCTACAGTCTCTGGCTTAGAGAAATCAAACGGTTCATCCGGGACAGAACGCGGCTTGTAACCAGTTTCGTTCAGCCCCTGCTTTGGCTCATCATATTCGGCGCTGCCTTTGCCCGCGGTTCATAGAATCGTTGCCAGCGGCTTAAACTACCAACAGGTACTGCTTCCTGGAATAATTGGTCAAACGATTGCTTTTCACAGCCATGTTCATGGGTATAAACGTCATTTGGGACAAAGAATTCGGTTTCATGAAAGAAATCCTTGTTGCACCTGTTTCCAGATTAACAATTTTTCTCGGAAAAATGGTTGGTGACAGCACTGATGCGTTCTTGCAGGGCATAATAGTTTTCGCAATCGGCTTAGTCATCGGGATCCCTATAAGCCCAATTACGGTTCTGTATGCGCTACCCATTTTGATGCTTCTCTCACTTTTGGCTTGGTAAGCATTGGTTTAACGATTGCAAGTTTCATGGGAAACCTTGAAGGCTTCGGTGCCATCCAAACATTCGTTAACCTGCCACTGTTCTTTCTAAGCGGCGCATTGTTTCTCCTTAAAGGAGGCGGACTTCCAAGTTGGCTAACCGACATAGCTGTGTGGAATCCCTTAACATACGGCGTCGACGCACTTACGTCATGTTACTTTAGGAGCTTCATGGGTGCCTCTTCAGGTTCAATCGTTGTGGGTTGACATTGGAGTTATCGCTTTGTTCGACGGAATAATGGTCGTGGTAGGCACGTGGGCGTTCACCAGAATGAAGTAGAATTTGGCTGCTAAAGCGCTTAATTTCTTCCAAAGGCTTAAAATAAACCCATTTTTTCAAAAGCAACTATAAAACAGCTATCTCGAAATTACGACGTTATTTTCGGTGTAACTTTTAAGCGATGATTTTATGGTTCTGTGGCGGCACCGCTTGTCCAATTAATTATAGTGGCGTAATCCATTTTCACTTCATTAATAAACTGGGGGTCATCGTAAACAATGTCTAACCGGCTACCGTATGATTTAAGTAGCTGTTAGCGTCAGTCCACATGGCCTGTGAGTACACGCTGCTGTTGAATACGCCCCACACGGTATCCCCTTTCCTCGTCGCGAAAGCCAAAACCGAAGTCTTGCGGAAGGACGAAAGCCGTGTCCGCTTTGAGGCTACCGTGCTTGCTTGAGTTTTGCTGAACATAGATTCCAGAAGTTCTTGAGCGCTTCGAAGTGTTCGTTCTTGCACAATTCGATATTCATACGGCTGGTAAGGTTCGATCCGTTGGGAAGAAGGCGAAACAGCAAGCGCGTAGTCGAAAACTATGGCATATTTTGCTCCCGAATTGTAGCCTAAGACTAAGTCGTCGTAGAGTTCGGGTCCTGACTCCATGACCTGCCCGTTGTCTGTTTCTGTTGTGACCATGATTCCCCAATCTTTGCCCTGAGCGGTCGCCGCCCCTCGGCAGAGAGAAATCTGCAGTTGCCTGCTGCCGTTGTTTCCTCCAACCTCAGCCAGAATAGCATCGTATCCTGCTTTGTAGTCAAACCAATATAGACCATAGTCAGAGGTGAAGGTCATTACACCTGAGTTCAGGTAGGGCTGTATTTTGGCGCTCAAGTTGCCGACGTAGGCGTTTGCTACGCTCTGGTAGCTTTGTTCAGAGGTTGCGTTCACCACTCTCTGCACTCCGCCGTCAAGCTGGTTTCCTCCAGGCTCATCAAAAACGTATGCACCCAAGAAGCGGTCGCCGTACTCCGATGTCGCGTTTTTAAGCCAACCATCGGCAAAGACGACTGATCACTTGGTTGCGTGACTGTGCCATTGAGAAGCGAGGTGGCGTTTTCACCAAGGTCCGTGTAATTCTGGAAGGGCGAGAAGTATACGGCGAAGTACATTCCTGCATGGTAGGCGTAATCAACCACTTCGTTAAGCAGGGATTCGTTTTTGACGATGTCGGTTGAACGTATTACGAACAGGTTGGTGTAATCCTTAACCTATCAATCAGTGCTTTGCAGAGCGTCACATTGTTATAGCCGCATTCTACGCCTACATAGAATTCGGACTGGTTCGCGGTTTGGTTTTTGAGGATCACAAAGTTTTCGGCTGCAAAGAAAAGCGATAACGCCAAGAGCACAACAATCGCAATTGCGAGCACGGCGTTTCTACGTTTCACGGTTCCCTCAACCTCTTGCCGCCAACTTTGTTTGCCCTATTAGATAACCTGAATGCTCGGAAGCGAATATGTGTTGTGGTATATTCCTTTGCGCCGTTTCTTCTGAAGACATTTTGGGGAACTTGAATGAAATTTTTAAGTTTAAGTTTTATTGGGACGGCGGGTGATTGCCCATTGTCCTTTTTATGTTTGGCCTAGAAAAAATCGTTATAGCAGGTTTTGTTAT
>CAWAUU010000013.1:0-18545 GCA_963785215.1 Candidatus Bathyarchaeota archaeon | reverse complement strand
ATCTAATAGGTTTATTAGTTTCGATTTAATTAATTGCGTCTTTAAAAATTGCTTGGTGGTTTATTTGGAGAAGTTGGCGATAAGTGCTCCGGCACATTTGCATACAGGTAATTTTGATTTAACTGGCGATTTAGGTAGACTCTATGGAACTGTAGGTTTCGCCATTGATCTTCCGCTTGAAGTTGAAGTTGCCAAAGCCAAGGGAATCAAGGCTGAAGATAAAGATGCATACAAATTTGCGAAACGCTTTGTGGAAAAAACGCACATAGAAGGCGCAGAAGTCCATATTAAGAGAGAGATTCCAAAGTTTGTCGGCTTAGGTTTTCACACCACGTTAGCGCTCTCGATAGGCGTTGGATTATCCAAGCTGTATGGATTGAATTTGAGCGTTGAAAATGTGGCTCTAATTATGGGCAGGGGAACAATAACTGCCTTAGGAGTGTACGCATTCAAGACAGGGGGATTCATAATTGAAGGCGGCTTCAAAGTTGACCAAAGAGAAAAAATGGTTCCTCCGCTCATATTCCAAAGCGCAATGCCGAAAAACTGGTTTTTCGTGGTAGCTGTTCCCGAAGAATCCAGACTCCAAATAGCTAAGATGCGCGAAAAAGAAGATGAAATTCTCGGAAACCTAAAAGTGATGCCTAAAGAACTGTCCGACGAGCTCTCAAGACTGGTTTTAGTTAAGCTCATGCCCGCCTTCGTAGAAAAAAATCTCAAAGAATTCGGGGAAGCATTAACCGAGTTTAATTCCAAGCTCGGCCGATTTTGGAAGGACTATCAAGAAGGAACCTACTGCAATCAAGTGGTGGAAGAAGGCGTCAAACTCATGCTGCGCCGAAGCTCATGCGCATGCCAAACTTCTTGGGGACCAACATTCTACTCCATAGTGAAAGGAGAGAGCGAAGCGAAACGTCTAACTGAAGAGTTAAAGAAATATTTGGATAAAAACGGCGGCGGAGAAGTATTCTACACTAAAGCGAATAATTCAGGCGCTTCCGTTTTGAAGGCGTAAAAAATGGTCAAAGCCATCGGAATAGATTCTGGAACAAAAACCATGGACATCTACGGCTTCGACGATAAAGACGGAAAAGTTTTAATTGACTTAGCCATCCCAAGAGAGGAAATAACCAAAAACCCCAGCCTCATAATTGAAAAGCTTAAAGAAATCCAGCAGAGTGCAGGTTTCATAGATGCAATTGTTGGCCCTTCTGGCTATGGAATGCCTCTTCAAAAAGCAAGGGATGCAAGCTATGCAGATATTGCCTTGGCAACTTTTGTAACGGAGGCTGACGTGGAAAAGAAATTGAAGATTATTGGCTTAAGAGAAGCCATGAAAATGATGAAGACCGCCGAAGACCTGGAGGTGTGGTTTACGCCGTCTGTGGTTCATTTAACGACGGTTCCCAGTTACAGAAAGGCTAACAAAATAGACATGGGGACTTCCGATAAAGTTCTCAGTGCTGTTTTAGCAGTTAAGAATCAAGCAGAAAGACTAAAAATCCGTTATGATGAAACCAATTTTATCCTTTTGGAAATAGGATTTGCATATACCTCGGCGCTGGCGATTAGAAACGGCCAAATAGTTGATGCTATGGCTGGAACCGCAGGCTTTCCCTCATATCTGGGTATGGGCTTTGTTGATTCAGAGCTGGCATACGCCTTAGCTAACACGGTCAAAGATTTCTCAAAACTCATGCTTTTCGCTGGAGGGTGCGCATCGGTTGCCGGAATTGACCCCTCAAAACCCATAGAAGAGTTCGTTAATACGGCTAAAAGCAACGAAAAAGTGAGAGCGGGATATGACCTGATGCTGGAATCAATAGTTAAGGATGTGGCCTCACTTTTACCCGCCCTTAAACCCAAAGAAGTGATGCTGAGCGGGAGATTTGTAAATATGCCAGAATTCCTCGCTGCGGTAAAAATTAGGTTGCAAGATTTCTTTAGCGAGATTGGATCACACGTAGATGTCGTGAGATTTCAAGGCGAGGCAAAAGTGTCTAAACAAGCGGCAGAAGGCGCGGCAGTGTTTGCCAACGGGATAGCTCACGGCAAATTCGAAGAAATAATCCGCGTCATGAAGCTAAAAGAAAGTGAAGGAACAATCTTTGATAATCTTTATCTCGGCGAGTCGGTGAAAAAAGGGTTAGATGTTTTCAAAAAACCATAAAACCGTTCTTCATTAAAAAAGTCTGTTTTTCACCCTTTTGCGCTTCAGATAAACTTTTGTAAATCTGCGGTTTTGATATTTCTAAATCCTTCAATGTTTTCCCCGTTAAATGTGATGTTATAAAGTTTAATTTTTTCGCCCGTTTCAACGGCTAGCCATTCAAGCAATTCTTTACCAATCTTGAGTTTTTTTCTCTTAACTTCAATTGATGCTACCTGCTTCTTGGAGTATTTGCCTACAGTGTATCCGAAATCCATTCCAGCTAATGCAATCAGTTTAGCCCCCATCCCTGCTGCTAGAAAAACTGCTCGGTCGCCGTCAGTGAAGCCCAGAAAATTGTGGACATTAGAACGAGGATGTGCCTGTGTGCTGCCGATAGCTTTGGAGAATTCTGGAACATATTTTTTTAACTTATCAATATTGTCTCCGTGCGCATGAATAACCACGATAGCCCCCAGATTCTGAGCGTAAATGATATCGCTAATTATTCCGTCCAAGTCGGTTACGATTACATTTGGCGCTGTTTTTGATATTTGAACAAAAGCTGTTGTCGCTCCATCAGCCACAACGGTCACAGTCTTTTGCAAGAAGTCCTTCTTTCATGACTTGTCTGAGGTCTTCTTCAAGAGATGGACCAGCACCAAAAACCAACACAGGTCTATTTGCAATTAGCTTCCTTAGCTCAGCCACATGCCCAGCCCGCCCCTCCAGCAATGCACTTAGCAAATCAGTTGCCCGCTGGTCTCCGCACTGGTCGTACCCGAAGGTTTCAAGAATTTTGTTATACCACGGCAGCCAATCATCCAATGTAAAGTTCACGTTTTCTTTCCTCAATTATTCTGAATAAATCTTGCTTTTTCGTCGTTCTACCAAGTCATGGATTCTATGAAGTTGTCGATTTTATGTAGGCTCCTTTATTGTTTGCTGTTGTGAAGAATACTTGCCCGCCAACGCTTTCTTGCAAGAACTTCCTGGTTGAAATGGATAATTTTTTTGCTTCTACCTCTCCATGGACAAGTCCGTAAACGGTTGGACCCCAGGAACTTTGCCCAGCGCCATGGGCACCGTTTTCCAGCATATGCTTTATGCAGTCTCCGGATGGGGAGCTTGAGAATCGTGCTCCTTGAACCGTTGCAAAGTAGTCGCCCACTATGCTTTGAATTTCAGTTAAGGACTTTCCAAAGGTTTCTATGTCTCTTTCCTTGAGTGCTGGCAGCAGACCCATAACTATCAGGTGACTTATGAGGGCGGCTTTTTCCTTATGCATAGGCTGCAAATGCTTAAACGCCGTAGCTTCCTCACGACCAGATAATCCTTTCTTAACTTCGGGGATAGCTACAACAAAAAACCAATCCTCTGGAAATGACTGACGGAATATTACAGGCGGAAGGCTTTCCAAATGCTTGGGGATTGGGCTTGTTTCCTTGACTTTTTAATCCAGCTTCAACAACAAAACCGCCATGCTCGAAAAGCGCTGTTCCCACACCAGAAACATGTCCTCTTCCAGTTAAACGAGCAAGATTTTCAACCGAGACATTCAAACGAAAAAGCCTTGATACTGCAACGGCGGCGGCTAACGATAACTGGGTTCCCGATCCTAATCCAACGTGCTCAGGAATAGTTTGCCTTACGTTAATAGAAACCTGGGGTTTTATGTTATATTTCTTAAGCAAAATCTCCACTATGGGTCGTAAATTTTCGCTTTTTTCGCCCTTAAATTCAAGATTTTGGGCTGATTCAGCCTCAAGAATAACGTTAGGACGATTTACGGCTACTCCTATTCCGCCAAAAACTCGTCCCAGCTCGCCTCCTAAATCAATAAGTCCTAAATGAAGTCTGGCTGGAGTTCTAACGTAAACCTTCATTCTTAACCGTCCATGCACCTGTCTTTTGAGTTAAATTAGCTGCGACCCAAGCAGCATAAATTTTGAAGCTGACGTGAGCCATGAAGCACCATCGGTAAAATTCGATTATATCTATTAACCTTTGCGTTTGCCTTTTGGTTTATCTGTATTTCTCTCAAATAAGTGGGATTTACTGTCTAAGCATTTAATATTTTAGTCAACATGGTAGCGTCCAAAAAAACGAAGGTTAGCCTCTTTTTGTTGACGAATTTCTGTAGCAAATAGTATACCCTCTAGTGGAGGCGTTTTGAAGTGGGATTTTTGTTTTTAGCTTCTGTCGGAAACTTGCTGAAGGGGGATAGTATTTATTAGTCTCGAAAAACATCTTTTAGCATACCCGAAGGTTAGGGTAGAAGCCTTTGTTTCATCAAATCGAGCATGTGCTTGGTTGGATGTTGCAACGGCTTTGATGGCTTGTCGTTCACCTTAAACGCGGGTTGAATAAAGTGTCCGTGTCAAATTGATGGAGGATTGTTTAATTGATGGGAAGTAAAAAAACAATACTTGTTGTTGATGATGACAAATCGATACTTAGAACGTTCACGCGTATTCTTCAAAAAAGCGGCTATGAAATTGACGTTGCAGAAACTGGAAAAGAAGCTATGGAGAAAGCAGAAGATCACCATTTCGATTTAGCATTGGTTGATATTAGGCTTCCAGATATGGATGGCACAGATTTACTTGCTAAACTCAAAAAGCAATTACAGCATACCGTGAAAATAATGATTACTGGTTTTCCATCCTTAGAAACAGGCGTTAAAGCGCTTGATGAAGGTGCAGATGCTTACTTGGTTAAACCTGTGAAACCTCAGGAACTGTTGATGCTTCTGGAAGAGAAACTGAAAAACCGCGAAGACCCTACCTGAAGCAAGCATTAAAAACTAGCGCTTAAATAAAGAGAGAACAAGTAGAGTTTATTCGACGTATATTGCTGGTTGGTAAGGCATAGCCATCACTGCACGATTTTTAGGGTCATAACGTTTCGGATCATCTTCGCTGTAAACGCATACTTCAGCGTTAAAGCGTTCCTTCAAAAAGCCAACTGCATTATCCAAGATTTCTTTCTCGTCTACAGGTTTAATTTTTATTATGTTCGCTTTTCTTTCATTTGACAGTTTCGTTAAAGCCTTCATCACTCTTGGAACCATGCCTGCAATGTCCTTCATATGCGGCTTCAGGTCCTTGTCGGCGGCAAATTCTTTCATTAACTCGTTAATCTTTGCCTCGCCAGCTAAGGTTTTGTCTAAAACTTTTAGGTACACCTGCCACTTCCATGACGCAGCTGTATAGTAGCATATGCGTTTAGGCGTAATCTTCATGGCTTTCAGGATATTGGAAGTGTCTGCCATTACATCAATTATCAGGTTCTCCTGCTCTTCCGCAGCCACGTCAACTTTTGACTCATCAAACACTTGGCCATTTTGCAACGCTGATGAAGCCTGCCTCGCCCGTTTGGCTCCAAAGCTCCTCACAGATGAAAGGCGCGAAAGGTGCAAGCATTTTAAGCCAAATTTTCACCGCTTCGCCCAGCGCTTTAGCGTCAGTGTTGCCTTTTCGTTGGATATACCAGCGCAGGTCATTCCAAGTTTCAAACAAGGCAATCTGCAGGGCGGTTCGGGTTTTAAGCTCATCTAAGCTGACTGTGACATCCTTAATTCTGCTGTTGAAGCTTACTTTGCAGCCATCGTTCCAGCACTGTGTCTTCTTCTTTTTTGGCAGAAGCGATTACTGCGCTTGCTAAACTGCATAATGCTTCAAACTTGCTTTGCAAGTCGCTTACGTTTTCTGCTCGCCAGTCAGGGTCATCCATGCCCTCTGCACCCAGCAACAGTGCGCTGCGGGTGGCGTCGGCTCCATACTTTTCAACGGCGCCCTTCATTGTTATGAAGTTGCCTTTGCTCTTGTGCATCTGTTTGCCTTCAACCATAAGCATACCATTTACTCCTATGGCTTTAGGCCAGTGTTCAGGCGGAAACAGGGCGGCATGGTGGAATATGCAGAAGGTCAAATGGTTTGGTACAAGTTCTTTAGCTGAATTTCTAAGGTCAAAGGGGTACCAGTACAAGAATTCATTTCGCATCGCTTCAAGCAAATCAGCTTTTATTCCAACCGCCTTTTGGAGTTCGGCAGAGTTGCCTTTGCCATAGAAAATGTAGTCGAAGACTTCGGGCGTTAACGCTTCAGGCTTAATGTTGTTTTGTTTTATGTGCTTGTTTATGGTGTAAAACGCCATGTAAATTGTTGAATCGCTTAGTGTCTCGATTATCCAGCCTTTTCCCCACGGCAATGGAGTTCCGAAACCTGTGGTTCTGGCGCAAGCCCATTCTCTCAGCCAGTCTATAACGGTGTTAGAACGATTGTTTGGCTGAGTCAGGGTAAATCGTCATTTGAGCCACTGCTTCTTTGGCTTTCGCCTTCCACTGTTGGTCGGAGTAGTTTAGGAACCACTGGTCTGAGAGTATCTTTACTATGCACTGGGTCATGCATCGGCAAACCACTTGCTCTGGCAAATCGTACATGCTGTCGGCGACGCCGAGCTTACGGAAATCAGCTAATAAGCGTATCTTTTACGTCTCGGACGGATTTTCCAGCGTAAGGTCCACAATTCTGCTTTAGAACTCCGCTGTGGAATTCTTTTTTGTATAATGCTTTCGTGGCTTCATCAGCTTTGGCGTCATTCTGGTCTTTGATGCCCATTTGTTGAACTATTTCAACGGCTGGGTACTCGCCGAAACCCTCAACCTTAATTATTGAGATAGGCTTAATTCGCTTAACGACTTCAGGGTCAACGCCGAAATCCTTGAGAACCTCAGGCTTTTCCTGCAAATCCTTGAGTGCCAGCCAATCGTATGGTGCGTGGGCGGGTACACTGTAAACGACTCCTGTAGCAGTTTTTGGGTCAACAAACCAGCCTGGCAAAATAGGAAACTTGCCTTTCGTTATGGGGTTTTCGAAAGTTTTGCCAATAAGCTCTTTGCCTTTAAACGAGCGTTTTACTTGTATTTTCTTTTCTTGCTCTTTGAGTTTCTCAGCGGCTTCTTGACTAATTATCCAGTTTTCACCGTTGACGTGCATGCTTCAACGTATGTTGCGTCGGGATTTATCCACATGTTTGTTATGCCGTAGATTGTTTCGGGACGGAAAGTTGCCGCTGGCAAAAACGTGTTCTCGTCAAGCTTGTATTTTATCAACGTGTATTCTTCTGGAGTGACACCTTCGCCTACTTGGCGGTCATGGTCTCCTGTTGGGCTTTGGTCTTTTGGGCACCACACCACCGGATGCGTTCCCCGCGTGACGTAGCCTTTTTCTTTGAGGTTTTTGTATTGCCACTCAATAAATTTCTGGAAAGTCGGCATTACAGTGGTGAATTCACGTCGCCAATCCACCGAGAAACCTATGCTTTTAACGGCTAAGCGTCCCTCATTAGTGTAATACTGAGCCATGTACAAGGGGTCAACAAACTTTTTCAGCTCTGATTCTGGAACGCCGTCAACTTCACGGAGAACTCGAATGAAGGCTTCGTCACCTCTCGCTACGCGCTGGCTGGCTCCTAGAAGCGGTTGCCCTGTCCAATGCCAAGCCCAAGGCCAAAGCACATTGTAACCCTGCATCCGCTTGAACCGAGCGTAAGCGTCAACACGTGAAGCCGTGAACGTGTGTCCCACATGTAATGGACCGTTCATGTATGGAAACGGAAAAGTCACCATTATCTTCTTTCTTTTGCGGTCTGGGTCAGCCTCAAAAACGTGAGCGTTTTCCCATTTGGCTTGCCATTTCTGCTCGATTTGCTTGGTTTGGCTCATGAAACTTGTGATTAAGCCATTGGCTATTAAGAGTTTTGCTTTATGCGTGACAGCTTTCTAATGTTAAAATGGGGATTCTTTTCAGCGAGGAGTGACTCAATTTTGTTCCTTTTTGAGTGGCAAAATCACGGAGAGGCGTAGACTTTTTGACTCAGTTGATGCGATGGTAAAAGAGTACTATCGTAAGGCAAAAATACCGCGGATTGAAAAAAGTCTTATGTACTTGATTTCCACAAATAGGAAAGTGATGAAGCATGCAAGACAATACAGAAACAAGAATTAAGCAAGACCTTTTTGCTGAAATCCAAAATTTAGAACAAAATTACGGGGTAATTGAGAGTTTTCTTTCAGGAAAAGACTACGATGCCTTAGCTATTGGCGGGGCAATTCAATCTTTCAAAGACAGCTTAAGCCGAGCCAGCGCATTTGTCCTTGCCCTATACAACCTTGAAAGGTAAACGAGTCAACATCCCATGGGAGACCCTCTTCACAAGCTTAGATTATGCTTTAGCAACAATTGCGGTTTCTTCCTCGCCAAAGCAGAAAGCGGCAGTTAAAACCATTCTATCAATGTCTGAAGAGCAAATTGGGCAGGTTCTATCTTACTTTTCAGCTCTAAAAGAGTCGCTGAAGTAAGCAGGAACTCAAATCATTGGTCGTTTCTTTCGAGCATACCACCAATCATAAACTTCGCCAAAGCAGTAGACAAAAATGATCATTCCAACAAAGAAAGATGCATCCGCAATAATGATGTCAATATCACTTAAGCCAATCATAAATTTTGCTTCAAGCAGTCCAAGCTTAAAACAGTTATTTCGGAATTCGGCTACGCTATTGAAATAAAATAGCTTCAATTTTGCTAGAGAAACTCAGTTCTAAATTGATACCCTGCCCGCATCGAATAAAATTTCATTTGATGTTCTTGAATTCGTCTAGTAAATCGTTGATTTGAGCGAATAATTCGAGAAAGCGGTATCCTCTTTCGGTTGTAACGTATTTGTTTAGTTTTTTCTCAAGCAAACCCTGAGATACTAAAGCGTCATTTGGCTTTTAAGCTGGGAATAATTTAGGTTTGCATTGTACATTATGCTGGTTTTGGTTTTTTGTTGCTCGCAGAAAAGTAGAATCTCTGCTATAATATCCATTTTTCCTCTTCGTGAACCATTAGCAATACTCCATTCTCTTTCATGCTTTAGAAGAGCAAACTGGAGTTCTTGTGAATTTAATTTCGCGGTTCCAAGTAAACTGCTTGTCAAACTACTTTCCCCATGTTTAACTTGATTTATAGCTTCTTTGGCTCTTAAACGAATGTGATTGTACATCAACAATAACAACCAATCCAATTGGCGATTGTCTCATTAACACTTTAATAATAAATCGCAGTCTTAGATGGGATAACGCTGAGAAACATGATGTACACACGATTACTGCTTTATTCTGATGGTGGAGCGAGAGGAAATCCTGGACCAGCCGCCATAGCTTATTTAGCGTTAACAGAAAAAGGCGTGGTTGTAAAAGCGGATTCACGCTTCATAGGGATACATACGAATAACCAGTCAGAATACAAAGCGTTGATAGCGGCATTGGAGTTTGCCAATGCTCTTAAAGTTGAAGAAGTCGCTTGCCACCTTGACAGCGAATTAGTTGCAAAACAGCTTAACGGGGAATATAGCGTAAAAAATTTTGAGTTACAAAAGTTATGGCGCAGCGCAAAAGAATTGAAAAGATGCTTTAAAAAAATAAGCTTTGTTAATGTTCCACGAAGCAACCCTTACATTCAAAGGGCAGACGCTCTTGTAAATAAAACTTTAGATGAAGAATCCAAAAAACACCTATAGCTAAAGGATCAGAAAACATAACTGGGAAGTTGATTCGGTATTATGGGTTGTATTCTAGGCGGACGAGTAGTAAGTTTCGAAAAAGCTCACTCTTCTAAGCAGGGAGAAGCTTGTTGTTGGTCGCAAGAAAGAGGCGATTAAATGTCCAAGGTATGATTATGTCATGGATTTTGTGGAAGCATATAGGCATTATGGAAATGAGGCTGATGATTTTAACGGATAGTCTGTTTTATTTGCGCCGAAGGCGCCTTTGCTCTTGAAATAGGTTCTTATGTATTCAAGTGCTTGCTTTAGTTTTTTAAAGAAACTAATTATGCTGACCATAAGTAATACAGCTCCTGTCCACACTAATATGGTACCTTGAATGGCGTACGGTGTTGCAGGAATTAGAGGGTCAGGGGAAGTAAACTTGGCTGTTGGAAACATGAGGAGTATTCCTGAAATTAAAAATGTGAAAGATGCTATGAATAAAGATACCACTACTAAAGTAGATGGTGCTGTAAGTTTAGCGTTGCTGTAGTGATTCCAAAGAATGAAACCTACAATAGCCATTAAAACAGAGAAATAAAGTAATTGATTGTAATTAAGAAATGAACAATTATATTCCGCTCCCATAAACTGCGTATTATATGCAACTCTTTCAGTACCCCAAGCGTATGCCCCCCAAGGAAGATTCTTTCCCGTAAGGACGTTAATCTGTAAGTAAACAATGACTGCGCATAAAGTTCCCGTAACTAGGTAATGTGAAACCAGAGGCAGAAAGAATCATGTTGCGGTTAACCTTCCCAGAACCTGAAAGTTTCCAAATAAAAAGACCGATAAATGCTAAAGCGACACCGATGTCAAACAGTTGAGTGTATTTAAGAAATTGAAACGGTGATGGCAGATATGTTATATCTCCATATACAGCAGTAAAAGGTTTTAACTGGAGCCTGTAACCATTCACATAGTCCCAGAAAGGATACGAATTTAAGATTTGTATAAGAAAAAATAAATATGCTGATAACCCTGAACCCAATAAGAAAAGAAATATCCCCAAAATGCTATATCGATTTACAACTCTCTTTTGATTTTCTTTTCCTATTTTACTCACTTAACGTATTTCCCCTTAAACCCCTGATAAAACTTGTTGCGTTTGGATATAACATTTCTGGCTATTTCTACGCTATTCAGAACCTGCTTATAGGGGGAATCTCATCTGCATACCAGCATTTTCCCCAAGTGAAATGCAATCTTTTCTCAATAGTTTTAAACTATGGAAGATGCAATTAAGCTAATGGAAGTGGATTTTGAATTTCACGCTGAGATTGAAGGACATAAGTTATTCTGAAAGAGGAAATGAGATAATGGATTATTCTAAAAACAAAGGGGTTATAACAAACGCTGCGTTCGTAAGCATAAGGAACAGGGGATGAGAAAGTGTTTGTTCATGCAAGCATTCGTACAAGCAACATGGAGAAATCCATTGACTTTTACACAAGACTTCTAGGCCTGAAGCTTCTGAGTCGCCGAGAGATTAAGCAGAACAACGCTGAAATCGCTTTCCTTCAAGACGCAGAGGGCAAAGGCTGCACGCTTGAATTAACCTTTTACCGTAACCAAAAGAATTTTAGCCAACCCCAATATGAAGAGCGATTGTTTG
This sequence comes from Candidatus Bathyarchaeota archaeon, assembly GCA_963785215.1. Lineage (GTDB taxonomy): Archaea > Thermoproteota > Bathyarchaeia > Bathyarchaeales > Bathycorpusculaceae > Bathycorpusculum. Next base: position 7,188 of record CAWAUU010000013.1, on the reverse strand, counting down.
ATCATTTAGGGTTTGAAGTTGCTGACATGGGCAAGGCTCTTGCTGCTTTGCGGAAGGAAAATGTAACGATTACTGATGAGCCCTTGAAACTTGGATCGAATGGGCCAGTAATTGCCTTTGTTGAGGATCCAGATGGAACGCTTATTGAGTTGATCGAAAGGTAAGTTATAGGTTAATCAGAATATCGTTATTTTCGACTTTTAATTCGTATGCAGGTTCAGGTTTTTTGGTTGGTCCTTTAACAAAATTGCCTGTTTTAAGGTCATACGTGGATCCGTGGCATGGGCAGACAACTGTTTCGCCTAAAAGTTTTCCCTTAGATAATTGACAACCCCTGTGCATGCACACATTGCTGAGGGCATAGTAATTTCCGTTTACGTTGGCGAGCAATATTTTTTTGTCGTTGATTGTTACGCCTATCATACTGTTTGGTTTTGCATCGTTTGTTGATGCTAACTTGATAAATCCCATAACATATCGCCTCCCAAAAACATATTTTTAAAAGTTACTCATAGAATCTTGGCCTAACTTTCTTGCTGTATTCTTCTATAGCTTTGGCTCTTTCTTCTTCCTCTTTATCTTTTGCTTCAGCTTCTTTTTCAGCAGGTTGAGCAACGGACTTGTCAAATTCTCCGTCAACACTCTTGTATGAGCCTTCAAGAGCAGTAATGTAAATTTTAAAATCGCCAATCGTGCTTTCCGCTTGCCTGTGAGATGCATGCACTTGCTCAGAAACAAGAATTATCAAATCTAGCATACTGCGAAGTGTTTGCCTATCCGCTTCTGGCGAATGGTCGTAGTATCTTTGAAAGACGCTTAAAAGGTCCATAAACATGTCGTCTACCTCTCTGGTTTCCCGCCTAAACATGTTCTCAGAAGTAAGCGATTTAGTTTTCAGGTAAAGCATAAGATTCTTAAGAATAGCTGTATCGCAACTGGACAAAACAAAAACCCCAATTTAATTATGGTTGATGACTGAATTATATTTTTTGGTATCAAGTTCAAAAATATTTGGCAAAAACTTTTTCGCAATCTTATTTGTCATTTAATAGCGCTTGCGTAAGACTGTAGCTACATTATAGGGTAACTGGGTTTTTGGTTGCTTAGCCGCCTGCTTATCAATCCTTTGGGAAAAGCTACGTTAAAGTATCAGAAGCTAAAAATGTAGAGAGAGATTGAAGAAAAACTATTTTTTCTAGCCGTTTCATTAATATGGATGTTTAAATGGAACTTTATTATATAGTATGGTGGAATAGCTGAAGCTTTTGTGGCTTAATTGTCTTGAAAATGACGGTTCAATGTTTTGAGGGGGCATGGCTGTTTTTGCCGGATGATTAATGCTTTGAAAGAGGAAACAGGTGAAACAGTAACACGACTTTAGTTGGACGCAAATCAATTGCCTTCATGGGTCTCGGTCTGGTAGCTTTTACGCTATACTTATGGTTCTTTGTGGGGTTTAATGGTCTTTTTAGTCTTCTGAGCAAACTTAACGTTTACCAATATTCACTCTTCTTCTCGTTAGCTGTAATTTCTTTTTTTCTATCAGTAGTTTTCGATTCTTTGATTTGGCATAACTTGCTTGGTTCTTTATCGGCTAAAATTAAGCTGAAAAAAATCATACTTTACAATTGGATTGGAAACTTTGTTGAGTTAGTTATTCCAAGCGCAACAGTTGGTGGAGAATTGACACGAATAGTCTTAGCTCAAAAAGAAACAAAAAATGACCCTGGAATCGCAGCTGGCGCAGTGGTTGGTTCACGCATAATCAGCACATTTGTTTATTCAGGCGGATTACTGGTCAGTTTTCTAACGCTTTTGCTTTATCATCAATTGCCAATTTACATGATTACACCTATTATTTTAGTATCAATCGGAACTGCTTGTGTGATAGCAGTTGTTTTCATTATAGCTTTCAAGGAAAGCGCAGGAGAGAAAATAGTCAACTTGTCCTTATGGATAGCGAGACGTATAACAAAGAACCCAATAACACTCAGCAATTTAAGAGAAAAAATTTCTGATTCCATGTCTTCTTTCAGCAAAGCATTTAAAACCTTTAAAGCTAACCCACGTTACCTAATAAAACCAGTTATTTTCGCCATTATCGCTTGGCTGTTTAATATAATTGTTTACTTGATGATTTTTTATTCGCTTAACTTTACAGGAATCTCCATCATTGATTTAGCCACCATATACTGCATTATCACAACTGTCGAAACTATAACCGCAGGCTTCCCAGTCGGTGCCGTGGAAATTACCATGATTAGTCTTTTCTCTTTATATGGCGTTCCAATCGTTATTGCAGCAGTCGCAACCACGTTAACTCGATTATTGACTTATTGGTGCCAAGTGCTTATTGGTTTCCCGCTTGTGGAGTGGATAGGTGTTAAATCTTTAATCAAAAGCAACTTCACAAGCGGATTAATGATGAAAGCGCCGATTTTAAAAGAAGAATAATTTTCAAATTATTGCAAGTTAAAAGATTAGAATAGGTAAAAGTTTGGGTTTGAAGATTCGGAAAAAAATAAAGGCTCCCTATTTAACATGTATAAGGAAAACTGTTTTCTAAGCTGTTGCTTAAACAGGAGTTTCCAATTGCCATCTTATTCTGGCTAATATCGATATTTGCAGCGCTTACTTTGTGTGAAGATAAAACCATATGAAAGCTTTGACCTGCAACGTTTGGGTAAAGTGCTGTCCAAAGAAGTTTACCGTCAACATAAAAATCCACAAAGCTAAGCAAACCCGCATTTGAATACACGGCTTTAAAACTGTGCTGCTCAAGCTCCGACGGCTTCAGTGTCAGTAATGGTTTCCAGACGAAAAATCCTGGTATCTGTGGAGACTGGATGTAAGCGTACCATGTGCTGCCTGTTTCTGGGAGAACGAAACCAAACTCGTCTGACTTGTATTTTGTGGTGTCATCGGTTGCGAAAATTGCAAATTGGTCTTCCCCCGTGCTTGACAAGTTTTTGATGCTGGTTGTTGCTGAGGCTTCTATGACTAGGGATTTTTCAGCTTTTACGGTGGTTAATGAAACTATATCGGAGTACATGTTTGTTGTGTCGCTGCCATAAAAAATTGCTGAGCTGCCGCTCATGGAGGGTGGTGTGCCGTTTGTGTTGTAGGCGTTGAAGGTTTCAGGTTTGTTTGCTTCCAAAACAATCTGGTTAAAACTGCTCGGTTGGGCAGTTTTAAGGGTTTCTGGGGTATAGTAACCCGTTATAGGCTGAGCTAAAACTGGCAAAACGATTAACAAAGCTAGAGCAATTATGAAACATGCGTGGGATTTTCTGAAGCTTGCCATTAACCGTTGATTTCTAATTCAACCTATAACACTTATGGATAAAAAACAAGAAAGGGTGCCCCATTGATATAGTAACGTATAACCATGAACTTGAGTGACTAGTAACAATGAACATGCGTGAATTTGGAGAAGCAAAAATCTTCAAAAAACGTAAGTAACCACACAGCAACATTTAACCAACACTCCCCACCTATTTTTATTGTCTCACCAAAAATGAGCACCCATAACGACGGACTCAACAGAGGAAGCAAGCACAACAAATCTTGCACCCATGACGAGCGAGTTCTACCCAATTATGGAACAGGTGAGGCACGGGCGCAAAAAAATCCCATGCCGAGAGAACTTAGCCAAGCAAAAAGCAACGCTCAGCAATGCGGTTAAGCGTTAGGTTACATGGGAGACAAACAGCCCGCAAGAAAAACAGAGTGTTGCTCAAGATTATTCTAAAGAGGATTTTGAAAGGCGAAAAAAAATTCGCTGATGAGTTAAAAAAAAGTGATTTCACCTTCCTATACTTTCAATTTTGCTAGAGAAATTCAGTTGCTAAATTGATACCCTATCCCGCCTTTGCTAATTTTGATTTATCCCTCAACAGCCCCTTTTCCGATTAAATAGCTTCCGAGTCTTTAACTATCTGATTTGCTTAGGACTTATCGAAGCAGTTAATGCTTTAGCTAGCAAAGTAAACTGTGTACTGGAAAATTAGAGACAACCCGCATTTTTGTATTCGTTAAACCGGAAGTCAGCTAAATCAGCTAATCGAGTCGCCTCAGCATTTGTGTTATAAATGCTGTTGTAGTCGTCCACAAACTTTTTAAAAAGCCCTGGTTCGACTTCACCCTGCGTCATGTACTTTGATACCTCCAGAAAAACATGTGTTAAAACTTCAACCCCGGGAACGGCGACGAAGAAAGCTGTTATAGCATCTTCAGTTAACTCTTGAATCTGGTCTTTAGCTTGGTCTTTTATGTATTCCTTACACTTATTCAAAATTTCTTCGGGCAAGTTCTGTATGTCTTGCGCAAACCTTGCTCGGGCAACTGCTTCCAAACCCTTTGCAAAGTCGGCTTTTCCCTTGTCATCATCCCAGGCGGCTTTCAAATTCTTGCACCTTAAATCATTTCCCTTCATGTCCTGTTTGTCCGCTTCAGGCGACCTCAGCAACTGTGGAGTTGACTGTTCGCCGAGATATGGAGCCGTGCTTTGGTATGCAGATTTTCTATTTGCAACTCTTGCACTCCCCGTCCTGATGCGCCCCATTATTATTCCAAAAGCTGCTAATGCCATTACGACCACCACTACACCCGCCGCTGTTGCATTTGAACCTGATAATCCGAAAACTCCCCCTATGCTTGAGAGGGTAATAACGACACCATTTATGAGTGCATCTAAAGGACCTATCCCTGTGACGGTTGGTACCCCACTGTAACCTGACGTACCTGAGGCACCGATAGTTATCGGCTGAGAATAACCCGTAAAAGTACCAGAATCTGTCGGCATGAAAGCTTCTGCCACGTACGTTCCTGCCGTGTCGTAAGCGTGATAGAAATCATATGAGAATGACCCGCCAAAATCAACAGAATCAGATGCTCCATCACCATAGCCAATTTTCACAGGGTCGATATTGTATAAGTCGACCCATACTCGGAAATCTATCGTGACGCCTACTGGGATGGATCCTCCGCTATAATAGGTCGTAACGCCCCCAACAGTGTAGCTCTCAATTGTGATTGATGGAAATCCGCTACTGTCTTGACTGGCCTTTACAGGCATAGCTGTGAAGGCGATGACCATCGTTAACAATAGGAATAACGATATAAGAAACAGCAAGCGCTTATTTTTACCCATAACTTTCCATTAGCGGTTCATATTACTTATAAAAGCATGTGTGTCCATGAACGTAAGATAAAAGCTGGACGGCGAATTTTATAGACCTTTGTTTCCGATTCGGTTATGGTGGACGAAGTCTTCTATGTCTCGGCGTACTCTGAGGTTTTTGGTTGAGGCGGTGGGGTATCCTAAGCGGCATGTATAAGAGATTTTCATGTATTCGGGAACTCCGAGAAGCTGCTTAAGCTCTGTTTCCACATGGGGGGCGGCGAAGGAACTGAGAATCTGCAGGCTAACTCCTAAAGCTTGCGCCATAAGCCACATGTTCTCCATAACGCAGCCTAGACTCATGAAACCTAAAACGTCGCCTGCTGAAGCAGGTGCCCTCTTCCTAGAATCGTATATCACTAGCAGAAGTGTTGGGCTGCCTCGTATGGACTGGGTCAGCGGCATAGGTGCAGTTTGGCGGGCAGCCTCCGATATCTTCGCTGGGTCTACCCATGCTGGCGGAAACATTGCGCCTAATATTCCGGTTTTCTTTTTCAAAAGTTCCTCTTTTGAGAAGGACAATTGTTCATAGTTTTCGCGCAGGAACTCTTCGGATATGCGTGATTTGATGTTTCCTATTTTTTCCAGAACTGCCTTGTCGTCAACGACGACTACTTCGAAGTTTTGCATGTTGTGTGCGGTGGGCGCCCATCTTGCGGCCTCTAAAATCTGTTTCAGGTTCTCTTTTGATACTGGTCGGTTTGGGTCAAAGGGTACTCTTGCGGATTGTCTTTCTTGAATGATTTTTAAGATTTCACTCATGTTTAACCCTCACTTACCTTTAGGACTGCTCGGAAATGAACTTTTGCAGTCATCATCCGTTCAAAAGCCTCCGGGGCTTGCTCAAGCGGAAACACCTCCACCATGGGAACAACATGCGTGAGAACACTAAAGTTCAAGGTGTCAGCGGCGTTTCCTCCGACCCAACCGCTCACGGATCGTACGGCACGCATCAGCTGGATTGGCGAGATCTGCAGTGGTTCATTAACAAAAGTGATAATTATCAATTGGCCGTTACGGGCGAGCCCGCCGACAAGTTCCGATATGGCTTTGCTGTTGGGCGCTGTACAAAAGATGGCTCGTGCTCCACCGAGCTTCATTAATTCTTCAGCTGCATTCACCGCGTTTGCGTCGAGGTAGATTTGAGCGCCAAGCTTGCTGGCTAATGCTTCTTTTTCTTTGCCGCGAGATATAACCACGGGTTTTAAGCCAAGCCTGACAGCGAACTGCAGCGCTAAATGACCTAATCCTCCAAAGCCCTGGATTGCAATTAAATCGCCGCCTTGTACTGTGCTGCTTTTCAAGGCACCAAGCGTGGTTGCGCCTGCGCAGAGAAGCGGTGCAGCTTCCACAGAACTAAGTTCGTCTGGAATGACGGTGAGCACATCCATGCGGGCAACCATGTACTCGGCGTATCCTCCGTCGGTTGAGATGCCCGTCGCCAAGGGACTTTCGCAAGCCCAAAATTCACCTTTCAGGCATGACTTGCATCGCTGACAGTGTCCGCCACGCCAGCCTACACCGACTCTTTGCCCGACCTTCCAGTAATGTGACTCGGAACCCAATTTGGCGATGGTGCCGACAACTTCGTGACCAGGCGTCCTTGGATACTCCAAACCGGGAAAATATCCTTGTTTAACGATTGCGTCTCCATGACAGACTCCGCAGGCTTGTACTTTTAGAAGTACTTCATGCTCTTTCGGCTCAGGAATTTCTTTTTGAACCAGCTTAAAATCTGCGCCAGGAGCACATACTTGAATTGCTTTCATTAATGGCATAAAATTTACCTTTGACTCTAATTTTATCCGTTACCTATAAACATTGTCAGCATGCAAAAAAGGCAGCGCTCGTAAACTGCTTTTGAAGGAGAGTAGCTTTTGAACTGTTAAGCTTGCTTCTGCACCATGATTGGAATTGGCGCAAAATGTAGGATTTGCACTAAACAGAACTGGTTTCACAATGCAGGCTTTAGCATTAATTTTAAGTCCTTGGTAATTCCACGGTGA
>CAWAUU010000012.1:0-15130 GCA_963785215.1 Candidatus Bathyarchaeota archaeon | reverse complement strand
AAAGCGTTCTCATCATAAGACATTGGTTTTCCTCAAAAAACAGTAAAACTTCGTTTTTAATAAATCTTAATTGCGCTTAATTTAACGGCAGAAGAGACAGTTTTCCGCCCATTGCGGAGGCATTTCTTTTTGGCAATATGGACACATTAAGCCTTTTTCTCTGATGGCTGTGCATGTTTGGCAGAAGAGATTGAGGATTTCTGCTTTGTTGTTTGGTTCTTTTATAAGGAAAGTTACCATTTGATCTATAAGTGCTAAAACTTCAGTCGAGTTTTCTATCGTGAGTAAGTTTCCTCTTTCTCTTCCTACGTATCTGCTTACTGCAGATTGTGATAGCCCAAGGAGTTCTGCGGTTTGTTTTTCGTTCAATCCATGTTTTTCAACGATTGACCTTGCCATGATAGCTTTTACTGCAGGCAAAACGGTTTTTACCCCCACTTCGCACGGTAGTATCAAGTTTAACACCAATTACTCTTACTTCTGGGGAAAACTTATTTAAATATGACGCTTGTCATAGTTTATGACGCGTGTCATGACGGACTATCAATCGCAAAAAAGCAGTTTCACGCAATCTCCCACTCCTTCTTCGTTATGACACATGCCAAACAGGAGAAAAAACAAATGGGCAATGTCCTATTACCACCCCGAAAAAGTGAAAACAACCGCGACCTAGTTGGATTGCTTAAGTCACTTGACGCAGAATGCAGAAACTGCGCTCCAATAACACCCTTAGAATGCATAAACCGATGCCAAGTATACAAACTAAAAAACGAGCTAAGAAAACTCCGGGAAACCATGGATAACCCGAACTACATAAAAGAGCTCTTCAACGTTCTAAAAAACGAGACAAGACTCCATATTCTACAAGCAATCGTAAACGGTAGATACTCAGTAAGCCAATTACAGCAAGAACTAAAAAAAACAGGACACAGCCACAGCCAAGACACCATAAACGAAGAATATTTGCAGCCTTTAATGGCAGTAGGTCTAGCCACCGAAGCACGAGATGAATACTACGCAACCATGTTTGGCGGTCGGCTAACTGAGCTACTAGGATGCTTCCCAGAATTTGCAGAAATGCTTCCAGCCCACTCGGAATGCTATGAAGAAATTCTTTTACAATCTTTACTATCAGGACCGAAAACGTTCGAAGATATTGAAGCACTTATCTCGTCAAAAATCGCTTCGCGAATACTAAAACGCTTACGGTCCGCAGGTTTGATAGAAACTCCCATTGAAAGGGATTACATATTTTTCTTTAAATCAAAACGAGACCCAAACAGAGAAACCTTAACAATTTCTGAACGAAAAGTTTACGGTATGATCCCGAATGAAGGAATTTCAGCTGGAAAGCTTGCCAAAGAAACAGAGCTCTCAATTAGAAGAACATACAAGTACCTCAGAAGCTTAAAAGGCAAAAAACTGGTTTTCATAAGGAAAACTCCGAAAGCTTATGGTTTGACCTGCAAAGGTGAAATGTTAGCGTCAGTACTAAAGGAGCTCCAGCAAATAGTCGAAGACACATGGAGCTCTTCTGAACAAGTCATGCATAACAACGCTAACTCTTAGCAAACAATCCTCAAACTTTCTTTTTTTTATCCTCCACCAGGAGCTCCGTGAAACGGCACGTTTTCCCACAGCAGTTTCCACCAGTCTTCCTCTGTTATGGTTTCTCCGTGAACAATTATCTCTAAAACCATCTTTAGCATGGCGTGGTGTCTGCATTCATCAGCTAATATGGAGTTTAAGAGAAACACAACCTTCTTGTTTTCAACATTAGGTATCATGGCTTCAAGGCGCTTAATTAGCTTAGATTCTATCTCAATGTGTTTTTCCACGAGTGCTCTTTGCTGATCAAGATGCTCCTGCGTTAATGCTGTAGGAGTACCAGTAAGCAGGGTAACGGCTGACGAGTAAAGTTCCGCGTGCTTCACAGAATCCAGCGAGACACCCTTCAGGACGCCTTTAACAGCCGGATTCTTCATGTCAACTAACGCTTTTTCAAGGGAAGCGACTATTTCGTTTTCAATCACTATTTGATTTTTCAAAAATTCAATGAGATTATGCTTTGGTTTTTCCATTCTTTTCCCTCCACTTATCTATGTCCTGTTCATCAAGTTTTCGGAAATTCTTTTTCCTAAATCCTTACAAGCGCTAAGCATTTTTTCGTCAGGAATATACTTTACTAGTAAAGGCGGTTCAACAACGTGCATCTCAAACTTATTTTTCATAATTTCCAAAATAAGTCTAGGTGCTTCACCGCTCCAACCATATGAACCGAATGTGGCGCCGACTTTACCCTTCAAACTTATGCCCTTTACCGCAACTTCCTCGAAAAGCTTTTTGAAATCAATAGGCATCTCATGATGATAAGTAGGTGCCCCAACAACCAAAGCATCAAAGCTACTTATTTCTTCAGGTTCAATGTGAAAATTTAATTCTACCCTAATCTTATCGTTGATTTGTGCTCCTTCAGCTACTGCTCTCGCCATTTTTTCAGTATTTCCTGTCCTGCTGTAATATAAAACAAGAATTTCCGTCATAAAACCTAATACACAATAACCTTATTTCAATATTTGCCTTTCGGTCATTAGTTCTGGCAACTTGGCGTGGGATTTGTTCTCCATGTTAATTTTCGTGGGATAGGTTGCTACAACGGTTCTGTTAACTTGGTGTGAGATTACGGCTTAGAAGGGTATTTGTGTGTGTGCTCTCTCACAGCCTACCCCCTCGGTCTACTGATGAGCCTAATAGACGCCAACTATGATTCAACATAGATCAACATAGACTCAAAGCCCCGCACTTTCAACATGAAACAGTGCTCTTTCTATGAACAAACCTGCTTTTTTGGATGTAGAAAAAAGCATTATGAAATTTGATGGCTTTCCGGGAGAAAAGACAATCTTATCCTTCAAGCTGGCAAATGGTAGGCTGGTTAACCGCTCATCGCCTCATTATCCAACAAGAGAAGCATAACCCACGCCTTAACATCATGGAGAGGCAAGACCCTGAAATGTACCTTTTACGCGATTTTGAGAAAGCCGAAATAAGTCTTCTTACGCTTCCTGCAACTTCAATCCTGTCGCATTGAGCTTCGACAAAAAAGAGAGGAGGGAAGCTAACTGATTATTTTCCCATGACTTTCCTAGCTGCGATTTCGATGTCTTTAGATTTGATGGTTCTTCTTCCAGAGTGCATTGCGAAGTCTAAGGCTTCCTTGGCGATTTTAACGCCGATTTCCTCTAAGGCTTTAGCGAGTTCTTTGGCTGCGGCTTCACTTACTCTTTCAGCGCCAGCTTTCTTGCATAATCTGTGCATGGGAGCTACAGCTATTTCTAATTCAGTCATAACGACTACTCCGTAGCTTCTTTTTCTTTTTAAAACAATATTTAACCTTTTTTGTCCCATATTTCTTTAAATTGCTCAGTAACATGGTTTAAACGCTGAAACTACCACTCAAAAATAGTGGGCTGTCTTGGGAAAAAGTGAAGTTGCGGTGCCAAGTGGACCGACAACAGCTTTGGCGTCTTTAAGAGCAGGAGGGTTCTGCTGCACGATAATACGCCTTCTATGCTGCCTCATAAGGAGCGTGAGTTGAAGGATCGATCTGGGCTTTAACAAATCTTAAATACAAATTACTGACATATGTAGACTCCCGAGGTTATATTAGTGGCCAAGAAACCAGAACCAAAGAAAGAAGAAAAGAAAGCCCCAGCAAAGAAAAAGTAAAACCTCGGCTTAGGCACATTTACTTCTCTATTTTTCTCTTTTTTTCTCATCAAGAAGCAGACTTACTCGCCAAGATTCTCATGGGGAATGGAGAGGGTTTCAATCCTTTTTTTGCTGAATTAGCCGTTCGGACACCTTAGCATCCGTTGAATCGGCGGAAGTCAAATAGGCCTTATACGAGATATGCCTTATGCGGACACCAGGATAGGCCTTACACGATGAAACACCCGGCAAACGTTACCTGCGAGGGTGTACTTTTAAATTTGGGTTTTGTTTTTTCGCGCATTTTAGGCATAGTAAGTTCTTGTGTACCTTATCATAAATCAAGCCTTGTTTTGTTGTGGTTCCGCATCTGGGGCATTTTTGGTTCATTTTAGTTTCCCCCAAGATAAAAGGCAAAAATGGTATATGACAGTTTCTATGCAAATGCAACTTACGCTAAATAGTTAACACAATTACAGCCACTTCTTTCGGATCTTGGGGTAATTATGATGTTTCCCTTTAAGGGCTTTTGGTCCATACTTGCGCCGCTTAAAGCCTGAAAACGAAAACTCAGCATCAGTCACGGCGACCACACCAAAAAAGAGAAAAGGGGGTTTGTGCGGGTGACATCCCCCATACACAGATAGTTATATGAAACACCATCGGCGTTCCTGCATCTTTTCAGGATATTTTCTATACCGGACCATAAGTATATTTAGTATTTTGTGGCGTCTAGGACTATGTAGAGAACGTTATTTCCGCGGAGCAGCACGATACCACATAAAGACAAACAACCCCCTTGCCAAATATAAAAGTTATTTAGAGACAGAGAGCCTAGCTGGGCTCAATGAGCCAAAGCAAGCTTAGTTATTTATTCCAAAACAAATAGTGTCTCTTCAGATCCGCTGACCGATTTCGCCGATGATGTAAAAGAACGGATGATGGCGTAATCTAAAAATAGAGAGAGAAAAAGATACAGATAGATGGAGATGAGATTAATATCTAAAGAATTTGTAAAAAATTGCCCTTACTGTGGAAGTAGCAACATTGAAAACACAGACAAAGAAATAAAATGTCTTGATTGTGGAATGGGTAAGTATAAAGATGGCAAACGTAAATAAATATCCATTTTTTTCGCTTCCTCTATAGCGCTATGACGCTTGAAAAATATTTTAGCCAAGTAACAGTAGTCGAGCATAAAAACGGAGTTAAAGAAGCTGTAGCAAGGAGTTAGCTTGTCAAGTTCGCTCCTTGGTGCATAGCGCTCAGTGATCGCATCCCACCTCCCGCTGACAGATAAACACCATTCACTCCTTTGACCATCTTGGTGACTTCGGTATACTTCCGAAGCTCACAACAAATCAAGATGCAGGCTGAAACCATAACCATTCTCCCAATCATTAATGGCTCAACAATTCAATAAAAGAATTACTTCTTTTCCTCAGGTTTCTTCTCTTCAGGTTTCTTTTCCTCTTTCTTCTCTGGCTTCTTCTTTCGCCCAAAAGGCATGCTATTCACCCCCACTCTCACTCAATCTTTTGATGCTTTCTTAAAAGACTTTGTTAAGGTTCTATGATGACGGCAAAATATTTATTCAAAAGGCTTAACCATCATTTCCAATCCTACCTTCAGAGGGCATTGCTTCGAGCTTTTGCAGTGACTTTGCTTATTGGGCTGTCCTATGCAAAATTGGGTAATACAAGTATAATATAGTAATCGGTTCACCCTGTTTTCTATAGGACAGTGTCGCTGCAAATGCAACACGCAACGGGACTGGGAGTTGAAATCTAACCAAAGTGGGCATCTGCAGAAAAACCTATTGTTTTAAAGTCTTAAAAATTAAAGCGGATATTATATTAGTGAATCAATTTATATCAACTAAAGGGTGAAAATTAGCTTGATTGATTGGAAAGACACCACTTTTGAATATGGCAAAGGTAAGATCCAGATTTCTGGAAAAACAATTCAGGCTGCTTATGATATTATTCAGGAAGTCTCAAAGAAAAAAGCGCGCATCGAATATTTCGAGATAATTAACCAATTGAAACAAAGCGGTCATAAGAAAATAAGCCGAAGGACTATCGGCACCATAGTGGGTGAAGTGAGTATCCAAATCTCTGATGTTACAAATCCCTCAGTTTATCCATCATCAGTTGTAATAGGAAAAAACTCAGGGACTCCTGGAGAAGGCTTCTGGGAAGTAGATACTGGAACGTTGCCTCCGAACAAAGTGCCTGCGAATCAACGAAAAGTAGCGCTTCAGCAATACCAAAAGAACGTATTTGATTGGGCATCGGAGCTGTAAGTCTATCGGAGTTGAACCCAACCTACCGTGGATTTCTCCCGCACCCTTTTTTTTGTTATTTAAGAAATATAGGAATTATGCCAGCAGTCCTTTAAGACGAATTTTAACAACAAAAACAACCAAACGGAGACTTTCCAGAACCCAGTTTATCTCACGACTGTTAACACCGAAAACTCTTTTACCGTAATCTCTCACTAAGTTAACAGAACCAGGTCATTAAAACAAGAAAATAAAACTATAAGAGAGCTTTATTCACGCCTCTTTCCTCTGCTCTCTCCGCCTTTCCTTCCTATTTCCCTGTAGAATTCGGAACCGCGCTCCTCAGCTACTTTTTCTCCACCTTTCCTACCGATCTCTCTGTAAAATTGTGGACCTCTTTCGCGAGCCACTTTTTCGCCGCCTTTTCTTCCAGCTTCTTCACGTGTCATCTTCCTTTTTTCTTCACTTTTAACCACCAAAATTATTCACCTCCCGTTATTTCCTCGAAAAAGGCTGTCTTGTTATCTACTCAAGGATAGCCTTTAAGCGTGTGTGGTTATCAAAAAGCAATCACAAACCTACCTAGGCGAGCTAGTTAACCACAGTAATCTCTATTTTTCAAAATAGGAACTTAACGCCGAGAAATTAAATTAAAGAAAACGGAGTGCTTAGTTAATTATTCTATTTTTCCTATTTCTTTTGTTATATCTATAGGCGATTTATAGGTTTTATCCGGCAGCTTGTTTAATAAATCCATTACATCGTCTGGGGCATCTTTATCTTGTGCTTTGTCGACCAAGTTCTTCTTTTCTGCAGGGTAATGCATGCCAGCAAGATATTTTTCTACTATAGCTGGGCTAACGTGACCAGATTTTCCGCTTCTATTTGTATATTGCCGACGTGCTCCTCCACCTTGACCTATGCCTACGCGCCTACTTGTTTGAGCTTCTTCTCTACTCGTTGTCTATCACCTCCATACTCTTAAACCAGTTAACTGGGAAAAAATAAAAAAAACATTTACCGATTATTCTTCTTCGTGCTCTTTTCCTTCCTCAATCAGTTTTCGAACTTTTTGTCCACCTTTGCTACCTATCTCACTGTAAAATTCAGATCCATGAGTCTCAGACGTCTTCAGTCCTCCCATCCGACCAGCCTCCGCAACAGTCATCTTTCCCTTCTTCCTCGATTCACTCAAACACATCACCTCCAAAACATAAGCTAACTGAAATTTAGAAAATTCTTCAAAAAATAACTCGCGATTTAACTCCATCTCTTGCCCTATTCCTTCTTAATTAAGCTTGCGACAACCCGATACCTAGCTGTACTGCCCTACATATTCATATAAATCTCGCCTTGTACCCCTCGATCTTTCGCTCTTTTCTGCCTGCTTTCCTTCAGCTTCTTTAACACTCATTGACCTTCCTTCTTTCCGTCAACGCGTTTCACGTTCCTAAGGAAAACAAGATACATTTGGAACGGAAAAATGCTTAAAATTCAGTAAAATTTCTATTCCTCTTCATATTCTTTTCCGGCTTGAATAAGCCTGCGAACTTTTTGCCCGCCTCTATGGCCTGCTTCTTCAAGGCTTGTTTTTCCAATTGCTTCTATTGTACCTTCGTGCTGCTTTGCTCGCTTCGAACCACCTTTGCTACCTATCTCACTGTAAAATTCAGGTCCATGAGTCTCAGACGTCTTTTCTCCACCCATCCGACCAGCCTCCGCAACAGTCATCTTTCCCTTCTTCCTCGATTCACTCAAACACATCACCTCCAAAAAAGTATGTTCCCGCTTTTTTTGTTAACATTGTCAACACTTAATCGCTTTCTTAATTTTCTAGCCTGAAACAAAACTTTTAAACATATGTGGCTGTCTTAGCACAGTAACAACTGGAAGGAGCTTTTTTTAGGTCAAAAATGCAATTTAGACTATAAATTAAGTCAAAACTGAAACGTTGAAAAATCTTGGATCAGCTTTTCAAATTAAAACTAAGGTTAAGCGCAGTTTTTTCTATTCTTCTTCGTGTGCTTTTCCTGCTTCAATAAGCTTACGGACTCTTTGCCCACCTTTTGGTCCGCCTATCTTTCCACCCTTGCGGCCTATTTCGCTGTAGAATTCTTCTCCATGGGTTTCAGCTGTTTTTAGTCCGCCTTTTCTTCCAGCTTCTTCAACCGTCATTTTACCTTTTTTCTCTTCTCGTGACAATATCCTTCACCTCCATTAAAAAAACAAAGCGTTTTGATATCTAAAGAAGTGGAAATTAACAAGTAATTACTAAAATAAGCTTTTTTATTCTTCTTCATGTTCTTTGCCTGCTTGGATTAGTTTTCGGACTCTTTGCCCACCTCTATGGCCTGCTTCTTCAAGGCTTGTTTTTCCCATAGCTTCACTTGTGCCTTCATGCTGCTTGGCTCTCTCAGAACCACCTTTGCTGCCTATCTCACTGTAAAATTCTGGTCCACGTTCCTGAGAAACTTTCTCGCCGCCTTTACGACCGATTTCCTCATAAAACTCTCGCCCATGAGTTTGAGCGGTTTTTTCTCCGCCTTTCCTTCCTGCTTCAGCAACGGTCATCTTGCCTTTTCTGTTTCTTCACGCATACTCAAAAAATTCACCTCCTATTAAACAACGAAAAAGTTAATACTATTAAGAGCCGAATAACCGCTCATAAACTTATGTGATTGTGGCATAACAGCAACATGCCAACTAAGCAAAATGGAAGATTATTTCATATGAACAAATACACAAAAAACAGCTTACAAAATGAATATTCAATGCTAACTTGATTCATAAGTTAATTTAAATATCTCGAACAAGTCAACTTTATAATCATTGGGTAACCTGAATGAAAGTGCTTCTCATCAATCCGCCACAAGTATTTTATCCAGGTTCTGAACAGCCAGCAGGCAATCTGCCTCTTGGCTTAATGTACATCGCTGCGATGCTTGACAAGGCAGGTTACAAAACCGAAATTTTAGATGCATTCATGAGTGATGACTCATTCCTGAAAAACGGCGAAAACGATAAACGTTGGCATGCCGTTTGAGCGGATAAAGCAGGAAATTTACAGTCGGAAACCAGATATTGTTGGTATAGCAGGACCATTTACTTGCCAAATAGAAAACTCAGTTAAAATAAGCAACTTAGCCAAGCAAGTTGACTCAAGCATTTTAACAGTTGTAGGCGGTCCACACGTAACCACTGTGCCAAAAGAGTTTCTTGAAGAAGCAAAAAGCGTTGACATCGCGGTGACAGGCGAAGGCGAATACACAATGCTTGAGTTAGCTCAGTATTTTGAAGGCAAAAAACAGTTAAGCGAAATTCTCGGCGTCGCCTACCGCAAAGATGAAGAAGTCATCGTAAATTCACCGAGGCCTTTCATTAAAAACTTGGATGAGCTTCCCTACCCAGCTTACGACCTAGTGGATATGGAGAAGTACCTAAGCCCCAAAAAGATAGGTTACCGCAGCTTCAGAAACAGGGCAATATCAATGATTACCAGCAGGGGTTGCCCCTTTAACTGCTGTTTCTGCTCAGTCCACCTGCACATGGGCAAGCAGTTTAGGGCACACTCCGCAAACTACGTGCTCAACCATATCCAATTTGTTGTGGAAAAATTTAATGTTAAAAACATTTTCTTTGAAGATGACAACCTAACTTTTGATCTTGCAAGGTTCGAAGCTATCTGCGACGGCTTAATTGAGAAAAAAATCAAGATCGGTTGGGAAACGCCAAACGGAGTTAGAGCAGACTGCCTAAACTTGAATCTGCTGGAAAAAATGAAAAAGTCAGGTTGCCAAAGCGTCTTTTTCGGCGTTGAGTCAGGTGACCAGCAAATCTTAAACAATGTAATCTGCAAAAGCCTAGACTTGAACCGCGTAGTTGAAGTTGCGAAAATCTGCAAAGACATCGGCCTGAAAACAGGCGCATTCTACATTATTGGTTTTCCAGGCGAAAAGAAAGAGAACATGCAGAAAACCGTTGATTTTGCCCTAAAGCTCAAACGCGATTTTGATGTTGGCATGCATCTGTTCATTGCTACTCCTTCGTATGGGACAAGACTGTATGAGGAATGTAAGGCTAAAGGATATATTCAGGGAGATTTGAGTTGGAACTCTTTTGCTGAGGCTCGGCAACCGAAAGGCATGCCGTTGATTTCAACTGAGGATTTTACATCCCAAGAAGTGAAAGAGATAGCTGCTAAGGCGCTTGAGGAGTATAAGAAATTATCTTTACTGAATCATATTAAAAATCCACGGAAAGCGTTGAAGACAGCGTTTGATCAGCCGCAACTCATTTTGAAATATCTAAGAAACTTATTTGGCTAAATCTGCGTTAGCGCCAAGAAGTCGAATCATTATGTATATTTTTACGTGCACATTGAGCCAGAATGCCAAAGCTTACATTGAAACATGATACAGAATATACTTAGTGATTTGCAGGATAAAAGGCATGAAGCAGTCACTTTTTTAAAAGAAATTACTAATACTTGCGGGTCCATGACTCCTGATTCTGTTACCTTATTTCATCCAAAAATGGAATGACCAAGACTCAGTAGGGTATCAAGTGCATATTAAAACAGTTCTCGATAGTGCAACTAAGTAGCGGTACGAAATATTTCTGAAAAATACAGCTTAGCATTAAAAGAGGAAAAAGACGAAAGGGTTATCTATAAACTTAAAGAAGTCACAGAAACAACTCAATAGGCTATCTTGAAGCGGGCACCACACTTGTCACAGGTGTAAACTGCTACACAAAACAAGTCGTTTTCCAGCTTCCTATCGGGCTTGGCGAGGTTTCTTCCACAGTTTTGACAACTAACCATTCAGGCACACTTGCGAGAGTTTTATTATATATATTAGCGAAGGCACTATAAGAAAACTTGTTGTCTCACTCAAGCTACAACAACCGCATCACCGCTATATTATTAAGCAAAGAAGCGACCTGCTGGAACTCGAAACGCTTTCTTGCTCCGAAGCTCAACTAGTTTAATATATTCTATTCTTACATGTGATTTTCTGTACGGATGACAATTGAGAAAACACAAGTGGATACTAATAATCCTCATTTCCCTTATTCTAATCCAATCATACTATATGTCGGTTGCCTCGTGTGCTAGCGCCAGTTCCAGCACTAACGACTGGACAATGTTCCGCCAAAACCCAAACCACAGCGGTCTCACGACTGAAAACAGCTCAACCAATTCCGCTAAACTCTTGTGGAATTACACAACAGGCAGAATGGTACAGTCTTCCCCCGCAGTAGCGGAAGGCTATGTTTTCGTAGGCTCTCGGGATAGCCAAGTTTACTGTCTCAACGCCTCCAACGGTGAACCAGTCTGGAAATACCCAACTGGAAGTGAAGTTTGGTCATCGCCAGCCATCTATAATGGGCGTGTCTACGTAGGCGCAGACGACGGCTACGTTTACTGTCTAAACATTACCACGGGAATGCCTCTTTGGAGATCATTCATTGGGGGTCCAGTGCGGTCTTCGCCTACAGTTGTGGATGGCTGCGTCTACATAGGTTCAGGAAAGCAAAACGTTTACGCTCTTAACGCTACAGACGGAACCACAATATGGATTTTCCCAACTTTATACCCAGTGGATTCATCGCCAGCCGTTTCAAACGGCGTAGTATACGTTGCCAATAGCAACGATTTGATTTACGCTATTAATGCGTCTACAGGTAGCGAGATATGGAGCCACCACATTAGAAGCTCTAGCTCTTCTCCTGCCGTGTACAATGGTTACGTCTACATAGGCTCATACGACGGTTATGTTTATGGTTTGAATGCTTCCACAGGCGCCCAGATTTGGAAGTACCAAACAGGCAGACGAAGTGTACTCTTCCCCAGCTGTCGCTTACGGATGCGTTTACGTAGGCTCCGAGGACAATAACGTTTATTGTCTAAACGCTTCAACCGGCAGTAAAATATGGCAGAGCCCAACCGGGTACTGGGTCACGTCTTCACCAGCAGTTGCAGACGGCAACGTATACGTCGGCTCCGAAGACTACAACATCTACTGTCTCAACGCCACTACAGGAGCAAAGGAATGGAGTTACCAAACCGGAAATTTTGTAGAATCCTCTCCAGCAATCGCAAACAACACCCTCTATGTTGGTTCAGACGATTACAAGCATCTACGCTTTAGCCTTATACAATTCAACTGCTCAAACCCAACTTTCACAATCTACCAATTCTTTACCATGGACTACAATTGTGTTTGACACCATTGCGTGCGCCATAGGAGCAGTGATTATTTTTGCATTAGCACGCGCCTTTTACTCCAACTAGACGGCAGAAGCGAAATGCTGAATCAAGTGATATTTCGAACCAAAAATACTCATGGTTCAAAGCGCACTCTGACACCGTTTTTATTTTGGCAATTCTGGCCTTTTCGATGATATTCTTCGTTAATCTAGGAAGCGGGGTTCTTCAGGCAGCCGACGAGCAAACGTACTCTCAATGGGCATACCACATGGTTAAAACTGGAGACTACCTGACCCCTTGGGCTGACGGCGCCGTGTCTTTCGTGATAGGTAAACCGCCGCTTTTGATGTGGCTGATGTCTCTTGCCTACCAGGTCTTCGGCGTTAACAACTTTGCATCACGGATTTGGACCGCTGGATTCGGCGCTTTGTCTCTGGTCTTTGTTTTCTATTTGGGAAAGAAACTGTACAACCGGTATGTTGGGTTCATGTCGGCGCTTGTTTTAGGCACGTTCATAACTTATTACGTGTTTGCAAGATACGCAATGACTGATGTTCCGTTAGTTTGCTTCGTTTCGGGAAGCATATATTTTTTTGTTTTAAGCGAGGAAAAAGAAAATGCTAATCGATATGCCGTTTTAAGCGGCTTGTTTTTTGGCTTGGCGTTAATGACAAAGCAGATTGATGCCCTGCTGATTCCGCTAATTATCTTTGCATATTTATTCACAACAAAGAAAAGCCTGCGGTTTCTTTTCACGAAACACTTTACCCTTTTCTGGGGAGTTGGGCTTCTGCTGTTTTCGCCCTGGCTGATCTACATGGCTGCCCGTTTTGGGTCACAATTTTGGCAGTGGTATTTCATCTACGCTGACGTTACACGGTCAACGAGCACCGTGGAGGGTCACTTTGCAGGCTACCTGTTCTACTTTAGCTACATAGCTAACCACGAAAACTGGCTCTGGATAGCCTTGCTACCCTTCGCTGCTGGGCTTTGCGGGTTCAACGCGGTTGTCAAGCGTTTAAAAGCAGACACTTTAGTTCTCTTATGGATGATAATCGTGCTTGTAGTGTTCACTTTTGCTCAAACAAAAATTTACTGGTACATCCTGCCGGCTTTTCCAGCTTTCGCCATAGCCATAAGCAGCTTTCTGTACGAAGTATCAAAGAAAATACAACGTCACAAGCTATCTTCAGCTAAACTCACCGGGCGGTTGAAACACCATGGTTATGAGAAGTAACGATAACATAAGCAGTATTTAGGGTGGCGGGCCCGCTGGGATTTGAACCCAGGATTTTCGGCTAACCCCCGCTTTGAGAAGCGTCCGGAGGCCGACGCCTTAATCCGTACTAGACTACGGGCCCACAGTTTACAAACCAACATGCCCAATTAATTTAAAGCTAACCTTGTTATTCTTGGATTAACTCTTCGTCTATCCACCAAGCCTTCTTCTTTCCAGACCGCTCGCCCGCATAATACTCGATTACTGGTTTTCCAACTTGTTTTTTGGAGGTTTTCTGGATTTTTCTAAGCCTGTTAAGTATGAGCCACCTGTTGGTTTTAACGTAAGCAGCCAACTCAGGCGTAGTTGCGCTCTTGTAATGAAGCAGGTACTCCATTATTTTATGGTCCACCTCATCGATGCAGAAAGAGTGCGGGTTAATCTTTCCATGCTGAAACGTGAGCAGTTCCAAATCAGCTAGGTACTTTCTGATTTGCCCGAACTCCTGCTCTATTTTGCCCATTCGCTCTTCTAAGGCTAAAAGTTTGTCTGCTTTAGGCGTTTTCTGCAGTTTCTCACTTATGGCTTCCCTGATAAAGTTGCTTCGGTCACCCTCAGGAATACGCAACGCCATTTCTAAGTAGACTTCTTCAGGTATTTTGACGGAAACTATTCTAACTTCGCTCAATAGAGGCTCTCCTCAACCACGTAATATTCGCCTTTGTGTATTTCATTTTTTCCATTAACATAACGCTCGAATTTGTGAAAAACTTAAATGCGCACAGCTATTTTTGTTCAGGGCTGGATGCGTTGAAGCCATTGGGGTCCACTTATGCCGGTTAAATTAAAAGCGTCTAAATGTACTGCTTTTGATAGTCCAACTCTGATTGTTGCTTCAGGGTTCCAGCTTGCGAACGGTAAAATCTCAAGTGACCATGAATGCAAACTGCTTATCGCTGACTTATTTGATGATCCTGCGTTCTCTATTGCTAGACATTAAGCAATAAACAACGGTATCATGATAAGACGGACGGGTGAGTTTTAACGGGTACGGTTAAGCGCTGAAGACATGGAGTATAGTAGGCATGTTCTGCAGAAAATGACAAAACGATTTATAAAAGCTAAAAATTTACTCAGTGTAAACTGGTTGGTCTGCCAATTTAGCTAATGCTATATATCGTTGCTTAACGATTTCATGCAATTGCCTGCGCAGGTCCTCTCCAGCCGCATTTCTTTGTTTTAATAATGCAACCTTTTTTGCTAATTCTACGTCTCCGAGTCCGTTGAACCAGGCTTCAAAGTCTCCACGTTTTACATGGAATTCTATTGATGCAATGTCTGCTTTTTCAAGTTTATTGGCAAAATCACGGAGGTTGTGAGCGTGCAAGTTTAGTGGTTTTCCGATGGCAACGTAGAAGTTGAATGATTTATCATGTGGCGAGTAAGCCAATATGGCAGTGGCTTTTTCTTTGTTGATTTCCGGTAAACCGAGGGCTTCTTTTCCTTTCTCAGTTATAACGTATTGTCCTTTTTCAGGTGAGCTTACATATCCCATGCGAGCTAGCCCTAAAAGATGCATCATGACAGGAGGAAACTCTTTTTTGGTTTCCTTCGCGATTTCGATGGCTCTCATGGGTCTTTCATATAGTAGCATGGCTTCTAGTAACTCTTGTTTGACGGGTGATAAACTCATTTGCAAGCACCT
>CAWAUU010000011.1:0-14110 GCA_963785215.1 Candidatus Bathyarchaeota archaeon | reverse complement strand
CGTGAGCCAAACTTGACGAGGGTGCAGAAGATGTTAAAAAAGCGACAAGTCACAGGCGTAACAAGGTTGGTTATTAAGGTTGCTATAATAGGATACTGTTAAGTTATTTGTCATGATACTTCTGGATTCAAGATTCATATGCAAAATTCCGAAATTAAATTTATAAGGGAAAACCTTAAATCTCAAACAATCGAGAAATGTCAAGATAAGGGCTGGTAAAAATGGATTTTGTTGAAAAGTTCCGAGAACGATTTTCGACCCTCAGAGGTTTCTTGGAAACTGAGAATTTCAAGGCATGTGCTAATTTATCTACTGACTTATTAAGAGCTTCAGAATTTGCTAAATATGCTGAAGGTATTTTTGCTAGGCGAGTTTTTTGAAGCACTTTTCGTTAATGTTAGAGGCTTAACCACCCGATTTGAAGTAGAAAAGAAAGACCTTGAAAATATCCAAAAAGCAATCCTTCCAGCTATTGATTATGCGCAAAACAATATTCCTTTCACTACGAATGAGCAAAAAGCAAGATTCTATGACTTATTGCTAAATGCACGTTGCGCTGTTACCGAAGTTCAGATAGCTTATTATAGAGAAAAACCCAAAAAACCAACTATGCCCATAAGTTTTCCACCATTTCCCACACCAACAATACAACTTGAAACTGAAGAAGAATAAAAATAACAGGTCATATGAAAAATGAGCAAAGAAATGTATCCTGAAACTCAGGAAAGTCAAAAAGAAAGATTGAATTTTTACAAACGCTCAGAACAAATAATTTCTGTTTCTCGTGACTATTTTGAGGAAATAAAAAAAGGTTTATCTACTGAGCTTGCCAAAGGTTATGTAGAGACAAACGTGTGTTTGGCTCATCATTTTAAAATTTCTCAAGAATTTGAAGAATTAAAGAAAATGATTGAAATTCAAAACTTAAGAATTTTACAGTTAGAACAAGATAAAGTAGCCGACCAACCAAAAGTTGTGATATTGGAAGAAGTGACAAAAGAAGAAGCAAAAAAACTTGTTGAAGACTACTTTAAAGAGCATGGATGCGCTGACATTGAGGAGTTAATGTTAAACCTGAAAATTTCAGTTCAGGATATTGTTGAGATAATCGATGAGTTGCAGAAAGAAGGCAAATTAGCTCCTAAAGGCGAATAAAAAACTTGAGTATTCATCGAGAGCCAAATGCTACATTAACTGGAGAAAAGATACTCATAGTTTGTGATAGTATAAAAAAAGGTCCATCCCGTTTGGCAACCCGAGGACGCCATAACGGTCAATTTATGGTTGTTGAAGGAGACCAAAAACCTGCTTTTGCAATAATTGACTTCAAACTAAGATACTTAAAGGAACGATGAGGCAATGCCCACATATCATGCTGAAAAAGAAGCTATTGAAGGAAAGAAAATCTACTGCACTTTTGAGCAAAGACCATCGATTGGTGTTGAGAAAGCAAGCAAAAGACAGCAAATTACTATTACTGGGAATCCCGCCACTGCAACATTAACACAGATATGGGAATACAAACAACTTTAGCCTTTAATTTTAGATTCTACCTTTTTCTTTGATTCGTTTTTCGTATTCTTCTTCTGTAATAATACCTTTCTCAATCAAGAGGTCAACTAAGCTGGAGAGCATGGTGTCTAGGAGGTCTATTTCCTCTAAGGGTTCTCTTTCAACTTTTGCTTTTTTCATTTTTTCCACCTTTCGCTTGGACCCCTGTTTTTCTAAACAACTTTAATGACTGTTTGTTGTCAATTTCAAGGCAAGATAACTTTTTACTACACGTATACTATGGCTTTGAATTACGTGGTAAACTCCTTTTCGGCATTGTAAATTTATGGTCAGCGGAGGCTATGTAAAATGAGAAAAGGAAAATCTGACTTAACTCGTGTCCGAGAGAAACTGGCAGAACGCAAGGTTAATGGTGAATGCCGAATATGCAAGGCGGCGAGACGAGTTTTTCCGCATAAAGCAGTTTCGCCGGGTCTACGATAGGGCAGAGGGCAAGTTCACGTTTAACATAAGCTACGAGACGCACACTAAGCCTACTCCTCGGAGCCTTGTTGTTGCTGAAGCTTTCGGTTTAGGCATTGATGAGGCGCAGAAGTTCAAGGTTCTTGACGCTGAACTGAAGATTGGGCCGCGAGACATCGTGTATATTACGGGGGATTCTGGGTCAGGCAAAAGCGTCTTGCTGCGTGCAATAAGGGCAGACCTTGGCGATGAAGCAGCTGATTTATCCGAGGTTACCGTGGATCCTGAAAAACCCTTGATTGAAACAGTCGGCGCAACAGTAGAAGAAGGCTTAGAATTACTGAGCAGAGTCGGGTTGAATGATGCTTTTCTTTTCCTGCGAACATACAATCAATTGAGTGACGGACAGAAGTACCGTTACAGAATTGCCAAGCTCATCGAGAGTGGGCAGCAGTGGTGGCTGATGGACGAGTTCGCGGCATGCTTGGACAGAGATACAGCAAAGATTATTGCGTTTAACCTGCAGAAAATCGCTCGGCAACAAGGCAAAGCAGTGATTGCAGCTACCACACATGGAGACTTGTTTGAGGACCTTAAACCCAGCGTCCATGTCCACAAGAGGTTTGGACAAGAAATTCAAATCAATTATTGCTCGAAAGAAGCTGCTGAAGAGTGCAGTTTGATTCGAGAAATGAAGGTTGAACAAGGAAGCATAGCTGATTGGCATAAACTCAGCGGTTTTCATTATCGAGGACACAACGTTGCCGTTCCCCGCAAGATTTTCCGATTAATGCGGGGCGAGGAGCTCTGCGGCGTGATAGTGTATAGTTATCCTCCGCCAAGCTGCTACGGAAGACGCCTTGTGCTTCCACGCATTACAATCCGCGAAATGAACAAACAACTAAGCATCATCAGCCGAGTGGTTATCCATCCAAAATACCGAACAATAGGCTTAGGCGCCAAACTAATCCGTGAAACCCTTCCTCTGGTAGGCACACCTTATGTTGAGATGATTGCAGTCATGGCGAAGTATAACCCGTTTGCAGAGAAGGCAGGAATGCAAAAAATAGCTGAACAAAAATCAATAGAAAGCGTTTCAGAGGTTTCTAAGGCGCTCTTGAAGTTGGGTTTTGACTTGCAACTCTTAGGCAGTGAACGTTATGTCAAGGGAAAACTTGAAAGCCTGAACTCTGAACAAATAAATGAGCTTAAAGAACGCATTCATTAAGGAATAAACATCCGCGGTTCAAAAAGGAGTTTGCAGTGAGTCGACATCAACCATTTGGCAAAACATCAGACTATATTGCCTGCATAGAGAATGCAGACCACGTGAAAATGGCAAAACTAGTCAAGCTTGTAGGAATGCTTCTTCAAACAAAAGTTTACTTGTTTTGGAAAGGATCAATGGCAAAGTAGAACTGAGCTAAGTATTGGGAAAAGAAGTTTTTCTTAAAACAATTACGCTAAATAGCAAAAACGGTTATTAACAAGGAAACAAGATACGCATTACAGTTCCAAGAGGAAACTGCGGTGATTGTCAAGGAGTAATAGAAGGAGAATGACATATGAAAGTATTCAATAAAATAGTTATTATCCTTCTGTTTACGTTGGTAACATTTTCAGCTCTAAGCGTATTAACTGGATCAGTAAATGCTGCTGGAAACCTTAGCTGTCAGGCATCCATTTCAGCCAAGACTTCTGGCGTTGACCAAGCTACATCATATACATTCACTATAAATAATGTGGGTGAAGCTAATCTTGGAAGTGCAATCATTACAATACCTTCGGCATACAGTAATGTTGGAAATATAGTTATAAGTCAAGAACCACCCTCACAAAATTGGACAATAACCAAAGAAAATAGTGATATTCTTCTCTATGGCTCTGCGCAAGGGCTAAGCTCGGGGCAGAGCATCACGTTCACTTTTGACGCAACAAATCCTAAACCCTCCGGAAGTTACAAATGGATAATCGGAGCTAATGAAAACACGACTTCAAGCGGACTTAGTGCTCCAGAATTTACGTTAGATATTAGTTATCCGATTATAATCATTTCAGTTTTTGCAGCAACTTTAATCTTTTTCATCGCGACTGTTATTGCGTTCCTAAACACTGGATTAAACAGAGTTCTAATCAACTATTTCATAGGCTGGGAACAATACCGAGTCATGCAGAAAGAAATGAATGAATACCGGTCAGAAACCATGGCTGCCATGCGAGCTAACGACAAAAAACAAGTTGAAAAACTCAAAAAGAGAGAATCGCAAATAAAAAACATGCAGGCAAAAATGATGAAGCCACAGATGGTCCAGTTCGGGTTCTCTTTTGTTTACATTATTATTTGGTTTTTTGTGTTAACACCTACCTTTGGAACTACCTCTATGGTTTACGTACCAGGCATCGGCGCTCTCCCTGTTCTCTACTGGTACCCCATCGGCTCGTTCTTCTTAGGTCTGCTTGCATCACGCCTAATAGGCATAATGCCGATTGAAACTTGACGCAGAAAACATGGTGGCGCTAAATGGCTAAAAACGCAAAATTATGCTTTGCTGACAAAAAAATAGTGATCTGCATCTCAGGAATGGCTGGAACAGGAAAAAGCACTCTGTCAAAAAAGCTTGCAGAAAAATATAATCTAAAATGTTATTCAGGTGGCGACGCGCTTAAAGAACTGGCAAAGGCAGAAGGCTATGACGTGTCACGTCAGGGCTGGTGGGAGAGCCCTGAAGGCTTAAATTTTCTTAAGGAAAGAGTAAATGACCCTAAATTTGACAAGGCAGTAGATGCTAAGCTGCTTAAATATGCGCAGCAAGGAAATGTTCTCTTAGATAGTTGGACCATGCCCTGGTTGCTTAAAGAGGGTTTTAAGATTTGGTTGATGGCTTCGATTGAGAAGAGAGCAGCAAGAGTTGCCGAACGGGATAAAATAACGGTTAATGAAGCATTCAAAGTATTGGAAGAAAAAGAAGCTAGAACAAAAGCAATTTACAAGAAGCTTTACGGTTTCGTTTTAGGCGAAGATTTTGCACCGTTTGACTTGGTTTTAGATACCGATAATTTGAATGCTGAAGAGGTTTTTGAAGTTCTCTGCAGAGTAATAAGCAACGTGGTTCTTTCTGTTCCTGAGTCTAACTGACTAAATAGAACTAAATAGAACTAAATAGAGCTTTCTTCTATAACATAGTTACCGATTGCTTAAAGCCATCTATTAACAAATTAGACCCCTCTTACAAAGCGCATCTAAGAGAGGGGCAGGGAATAAGTGAAAGTATTAAATGGTCTATCCGCGTTTCTATTTGCAGTAGTAATAATTTTATGCTTCATAGCCTCATTTCGCCTAATTAACATCCAATCCACAGTCATGTTATTAATTTTCAATGCGCTTTTTATTTCCCTAGCCTTTCAGTTGAACGGTGCGTTTAACCGTGAAACTATTCCTTTTAGCATCAGGCAACATAATAGGTCTCTGTTGGAACTTTATCTTTTACTCTTTCGCCATTACAGGAACCGTTTTTTTCGGTAAAATCTTCAGTATCCTTTATACAGTTTTCTTTCCCTTTCTATGTTCACTTTGGATAGTAGCGTTTTGGTCTCTAAGCCTAACAGTTCTCCATCGTGAGAGCGCAAACTAGGAGCTTCGCTTTGATTTCTGTAGTTTTAGAAATCTTTTTCCTATTTTTAACTGCAGTAATGATGGCTTACCTTGTTAGGCATTATATTTTTACCATTACCGTTTTAAGGGGAGCCAACAAAAACAAAAAACCCGCAGCCGTCGAGGCTTCAACGTTTGAACCTACGGTTACCATCCTTATTCCAGCACATAACGAGGAGAAAGTTATTGGACGATTGCTTCAGCGAATCACCGAGTTAACCTATCCAAAAGACAAACTGCAAGTAATAGTCATCAACGACGCTTCATCCGACCAAACTGGAGCAATAGCAGACGATTACAAAAACAAGTACCCGTTCATAGAAGTGCTGAATCGAGACAAAAGCAACGGCGGCAAAGGAAAAGCCTCAGCTATGAACGATGGCTTTAGCAAATCAACTGGCGAAATAGTGCTTTGTTTCGATGCTGACTATTACCCTCAGAAAGATATTGTTGAGAAACTTGCCAGAGGATTCATCGATCCCAAAGTTGGTGCAGTACAGGGAAGAGTCGTTGTCTTAAATGAACCCCAAAACATAATCACGCGGCTAGTGGCGCTGGAGCGAATAGGCGGATACCGCGTTGACCAAGAAGCAAGAGATAATTTAGGCTTAATCGTCCAGTTTGGAGGGACAGTCGGCGGATTTAGGAGCAGTTTGCTAAAAAACCTGCATGGTTGGGATGAGAGCCGTATTGGCAGAAGACACCGATTTAACTTTTCGTATTTACCTTGCAGGCTACAGAATTCCCTATAATATTGATGCAGAATGCTATGAGGAAGCAGTTGATAACTGGAAAGCTTATCGTCAACAAAGGTACCGGTGGGCAAAAGGGCACATGCAATGCTTCTTTAAACACTCATGGAACGTTTTGAAAAGTAAAAACTTGAATGCTAAAGAGAAAATCGATGGTTTATTATTGCTAAATGTTTATTTTATACCTATTCTGGCTTTGCTTTCGATGCTTACTGGTTTATATCTGATTCTTTCGGGTTCACAGCTTATAGGCACTTTATGGTTTTTCATTCCAATATCTGTGTACAGTTCTGTAGGTAACTTTGCTCCTTTTTTTGAGGTTGGAATCGGGATATACTTGGATGGTCGAAAAAGAGCGCAGTGGCTTATTCCTCTTTTGATATTTACTTTCTTTTACAATATACCTATTTGTTTGAAGGCTTTTCTCAATGTGATGGCTTCAAAAATTATGAGGCGAGATAAGAATGTGTGGGTCAAAACATCACACTCGGGTAGTGGAAACTGTTATATTGCGAATTAATAATTAATGTAGATATTAATGATTCAAGATCCGAATTCATTAATCGCTACTCTGATAGCCACAACCGCCATAATAATTGTACTCTTTTTTCTACCCGCTCTAATAGAATTAAAAAAACCAAAAGATGCAGGACCAAGACTAATAAACGATAACATCCCAAAAATAAGAATCGGCACCCTAAAAGTCCCCATAACAGACATCGAAGAAGAGCAGAAATTTACTTATCAATCAATAATCAAGATTGCAGATTCCCTTTATACCCTTCCGAACTTGGAAGGTTAGTTTTCAATCTTTTTGAATACTAACCCCGCGTTTTTCCACTGGTCCATAGCCAACGATAAATAGCCAGATGGGCTTCCCTGAAGAGAATAGAAAATATAACATAGGTAGTTGCACTGTGTGCATTCATGGTAAGCTTCGCGGAGTTCCTTGAATTCTTGACTTTTCCACATCTTAGGCAAATCAAATATTGAACCTGCAAAATTGTGACTGTGGCATCCAGCAATTCTGCCTAAAGGGTCAATGACTAGGAAGTTACGTAGTGCTTGGCATTTCCATGTTCTCTTATCTTCCTCATAGAAGCTTCGTAAAGCTTTTAGAAGTTTGTTTGTCATTAGGATTTTCTTATTTTTCTTTTTCATTTCTATTAGGGAATTGCACAGTTTAACCATGGCTTGCTTATCTGTTATCACGAACGCGTTGTTTTCTTTGCCGATCCTAAATAGTTGGTTTTCGTCCGCCGAAACGTCATACGAGTAAAGGCAGTACCAGACCGGGATTCCTTTTTTTGTGAAAAATTTAGTTATATCAATTATTTCATACAGATTTTTTTGTGAAATTGTCGGCGTGACACTAACATTTATTCCCTTATTATGAAGCTTTTCCACGGTTTCCATTGCTCTTTTCCATGCGCCAGGCACATTTTTTATTTCATCGTTTTTTGTTTCGTCCAAACTATCTATCGAAATTGCCACGAAATCTACATTTCGCAGGACATCGATTTTTTTGACAGCCATGCTTCCGTTATCATAAACGGTTGTGACGAAAAGTTTTGAGGCGTAATCAATTATCTCGCCTATGTCATCCCTAAGCAGCGGGTCGCCGCCTGATATTACAAGCTCAACTATACCGAGATTTTTTAGAATATCTAATCCCTTTTTTATATCAACCGTTGCAAGTTCTCTCTGGTCTTGTTCCTTCCAAACATTGCAACCTGCACAGCGGTAGTTACATTTTCTTGTGACCAACCATTGAGCATGGTGAGGCTTACCTGGAGCAAGTGAACGTCTCATAATAGATGCTGCTTTTTTGATGTCTGTCGTCAAACAAATGTCACTAGCTGCTTAGTTGGTGTTTACAGTATTAAAATTGGAACTATAAAAACAATTATCCGAACCAAAAACCATGCTTCTTTGGTTTGCCAGAGAAATGCATGCTTGTTTCGTTGAAATCCGTTTCATGGTATTTCACCCAGTCAACTTTACCCATATTATCTTTTCATATTTAGTATAGACTGTTCCCTCAAGGTCTTTATCTTTAAATTGAATCGCATGGATGCGGTTCATAGTGTTTAAGACGATAATGTGGCTTAATGTCTTATGGGGAAAGCTTATAATTCCCGCGAGTGAAACAACTAGTTAGGACTGACTACTTCTAGTCGAAGAAGCATTTTAGTAATTATTTAGGAGATTATTAAGGAGTGTTAGCCGGTTTCTGGGAGCATATCAACGAGTTAAAGCATAGACTTAAAATCATTTTCATTGCTCTTATTGCTGCAACCGCTTTTTTTGCGCTTTTTCCCTCCAATCCTGCCCACATGTTTACAGCTAAGTTTTGGTTGACGGGACTGTACTCACCTATTGTGTCTGTTTTTTTGAATTGGATTAGGAATTTTATTGCCCCTCGAGGGTTGCAGATCATCAGTTTGGAGATTGGAGCGCCGTTCGAAATCTATTTCTTAGCGTCAATAATTTTTGGTTTTTTGGTAAGTTCGCCTGTGATAGCGTATGAACTGTACAGGTTTGTTGATCCAGCATTATATCCGCATGAGCGTAAGTCGGTTTATCCATTTCGTTGTGGGATTCACTGGCCTATTCATTGCTGGAGCACTGTTTGGGCTATTTATTTTGTCGCCGTTCATAGTTTATACAGTGATTTTGTTTTCACAAATTGTAGGCTCGTTGCCAGTTCTCTCAGTCTCAGATTTTTACTCTATGATTCTCACCACAATAGCTTTGACGGGATTCGGCTTTACTATCCCAGAAGTTTTCGTTCTGTTAGTGAAGTTTGGCATGGTAAAAACAAGCATAATCGCAAAAAACAGAGTTTGGTTCTACTTCATTTTATACATAGTCACGGCGATTATTACACCTGACGGCGGACCTCTGGCCGATATTGCTCTTTTCATACCTATGGCAGTACTTTGGGAAGTTGCTCTGCTTATCGCCAAAAGATATGAGAAAGAGCCTCCAACATCACCATCTGCAAATAGTTTTGATATGTCAAAAAAGTGCTCATACTGTGGGCAGACAATAGACGATTCTGATGTCTTTTGTAAACAATGCGGAAAATCCCAACGATAACCTTTTACAAATGCTTGAAAAAGAAAGTTTTTGTTCAAAATTCGATTTTACATGCGTTTTGCAAGGAACGGTTTTTAAGAATGATGTTTCTGGTAATGCTGGAACGGTTTCACTCTTGGTTGAGTGAGCATTGGCGGAGAGAACCGTGGCCGATGGAGCTCAAAGAAATTCAGAAATATTCGCGATCAAAGAGAATGTCAGTGTAGCGAAGCCTCCTCTAACCACGGAGGAAGCTTTAACCTCACCCCCTGCCGAGATGCTTTCCCGCTTGGGAACTTCGCAAGGTCTTGATTCGAAGAGCCAACCCGGCGTTTAGAAGTTTACGGTACCAACGAGCTTGCGCGAAAGAAGAAGCGCTCAGGCATCGTAAGCTTTCTTCTCCATTTTAAGAGCCCACTAATTCTTATACTCTTGTTCGCGGCTGTGATCGCGGACTGCTCGTGCGGGTCTTTCAGAGATTTTCTGCTGCTTCTCTGTTCATGACCAGGCACAGCAGGCTGTAAAGTGTGTAGGAAGCGACCGTTTTTTAAGCCTCTGACTTTGTTCGTGGCCAGACTGTGCTATGTCTTCAGGAAGCCTGTAGACTGCTTCAATATGCTGTCTCTTGTGATACTCTCTTTTCTGATCTTCTGGCCCGTAGGTTTGAAACTTCTTATCCACCCTCATCAAGCCCTTAACGTCTCGTTTCTGGTTTGCCCGATATGGACAAGTTAAACATCGAATTCTGAAAGGATTTGGGAAAAAGCGTAAAAATAAGTCTATATACGAACGAATTCATAAAAAGTGATGATTTACTTTGACTCTTGAAAGCGAAGAAGAGGCATTAACCAGTTTAGGGCTAACGTCATCCTATGCCAGAGTTTATCTGGCTCTTGCTTATGACAGCCC
Source organism: Candidatus Bathyarchaeota archaeon (assembly GCA_963785215.1). GTDB lineage: Archaea > Thermoproteota > Bathyarchaeia > Bathyarchaeales > Bathycorpusculaceae > Bathycorpusculum. The sequence continues at coordinate 3,742 of CAWAUU010000011.1, read as the reverse complement.
TTCTAAAGTAAGGTTTATCTCAAAGGTTTCAAGAATTCACAGAGCTCATCTATACAAGATACTGCGATCTCTTGAAGCGAATTGTTTTGTTGAAAGAAAACTTAAAACGGGAATGTGCATAGCTATACTCTTGAAAGGGGTAAACGCAATTTCGGTTAAACATAGACGACAAGAAATCACAAAACTTGACACCGAGGTTAACGAAAGTGTAGATTGTGCTCCCAAAAGAACGCCAACTCTCGAAAATAAACCCGAAATCATCTTGACCTCTGAAAAAAATCACACTCAAAATAAAGGGCAAAAGCATTTTGAGGGTGCCGCATCGCAGATTCTATGCAATGTTGAAATTTTTAGGGAAAATGGCTTCAATGAAAGTAACAGCTAAAACTTGTAGCCGAGGAGGTCGTTGAAATGCCAGTACCGTTCTATAGAACTATCAAACAAGCTAAGAAGGAAGGCTTTAGTAAGACAGTTTCTGAGATTTTGGTATTATCATTGAGACGTATTCTTGCAATTTTTGCAAATCTTAAATATATCCCTGAAAACGCTATTGTAGAAGTTAACAATTCCAAGATGTTTTTGCTTCCGAGAAAACGTGACATTAATCTGGATCTTTTTTCGTATAAAAAAAGAGAACCAATATGCACAACTTATTTGATGCACTCAAGTATCCTCAAAGAAGGCGATGTTGTCCTAGATATTGGAGCCAATATCGGTTATTACGTTCTGGTTGAATCACAACTTGTGGGGAAAAGCGGACAAGTCTACGCTGTTGAACCCGTTTTAAGCAGTTTTAACCAAATGAAAAAGAACGTGCAACTAAATAATTTTAAGAATGTTTCGATGTTCCAGTTTGCATTTGGCGAGAAAGACGAGAAATCAGAGATTTGCGTTTCAGACAAGTCTAATTTGTGCACTATGAACAGAAATGCAGTTGTTGGCAAATTCGTTAGGGCACAGGAAGTGTCCGTGGAGACAGTGGATACGTTCTTTAAAGATAAAGCTCCTCCCAACCTCATTCGCATGGATGTGGAAGGCTGGGAATACCAGATAATTAAGGGAATGGCTAAAACTCTCAAGGGGAACGTAAAAATTCTTGTAGAGCTACATCCTAGACCTCCCTATCTTGATGCTGAAAAAATGGATGAAATATTTCAGATTCTTGAGCAAAACAATTTCACTGTAAGATTTGTGGTTTTTGAGAATAAGATTGTAGAAAACAGAATTGTTAGGTTCCTTTTGAAGAAAGCTGGAGATAAGCTACCGATCGTTGCTGCGAATATATCTGTGCAAGAACTCAAAAAACTGATAGAAGACAATCCAGAGGTGGGGAGCCCAAATGTGGTATTCGAAAAACAAATCTTCCCCGACTAAGTAAACCGAAAGTCGCTAAAGTTTATTTGTTTTTGTGGGGCTGTAACAAATCATTAAATAAACGTAGGTTATCCCTCAACTGGTTAATTATTAAAAAGTTTTGTCTCACCTGCTCCTTGCCGTTTAAAAAGACTGGCGGGAAATTTGAATTAATCGAGGATGTCTTAACTAACTAGCAACCACTCACAGTTAAAATTAAAAAGCCCTTCTAGCTACTAGTTGGGTAGTGAGCTTTTATGAAAACAAAAGTTACAATCATAAAGCAAAAAGTGGTTATTCCAGCCTCTCCGAAAGAAGTTTATGAGGCTTATGTTGATCCGAAAAAGCACAGCAAATTCACAGGCAGCAAGGCTACTGGCAAAGCAGTGGTCGGCGGCAAATTTACTGCTTGGGATGGGTACATTTTTGGGAAAAATCTTGAGCTTGAAGATGGAAAACGTGTGGTTCAGGAGTGGACTACGACGGATTGGCCAAAAGGTTATGGTCCTTCAAGGTTAGAGTTATGTTTCAATGAGGTCCCTGAGGGAACAGAACTTGTTATGGTGCACTCGGATGTTCCAGAAGAGCAGGCGGATGAGACTGCTGAGGGCTGGATAGAGTGGTATTGGGATCCGCTTAAAAAGTACTTTAGCAAGCAATCAAAAACCTGATTGAGAAAGGTGCTGGGGTAGAAGTCAAGCCTGCTCAAGTAGAAATTTTTCAAGTAAACCCTTTTTCTTATTCGTTTAATAGTTCTTCAATTACTGGCTTCAGTACGGGTAGACGTTTCTTTGCTGTTTTCCATACTATTTCAATGTTGATTTCTGGATAATCATGAGTTAGAATGTTCCGCATGCCGACAATTTTTGACCATGGCATTTGAGGATAACTTTTTCTCGTTTCTTTTGGGACATGTTTGGCTGCTTCACCGATAACTATGAAGTCCATTGTCACTGCTCTTATCACCTTGGTATCCTTTGCGAAATTATCAAAAGAGAGATTATTATGAACCTTGCGAGGGCAAATTGAGGATGAGTTGTGACGAGTGCATTGAAAATTGAGCCTAATCCTGTTATCAAAAGCGTTACTATAAGCATGTCTCTTCTTCCGAACCTGTCTGAAAGTGGGCTGAGAATCAACGCACCTATAACGTACCCGATGAGGTTCAGAAGAACAACGAATCCTTCAAGACTTGTTATTGCCGATGCAGTAGGCGGTGTTGCCCACCCCAAAGTCAATGCGGTCTGGATAAACGAGACGTTAATATTGAATATGTCAAAAAAGATAAAGACGTACCCAATTCCAAGTATTCCAATGAATAGATAAGACAAAGACCAGATAGGAATCCTGTCTCGTCGAGCGATTATCTCGGCATTCTTAGCTTCCTCATCAGTCACTTTAGGAGGCAAACTACTCAAATCCGCTGCCCCCCAAGCTTCTCAAGAAGCGTCCAGAACAAGGTTGTTCGGAAATAACTGACTCTTATTACGAAAAAACTACATACAACAAAGCGCATACGCCAATATTGTATTAAATACACAGTTCCTGTTTTAACACCTTATTTAATATATAAAATTAACTCATATTTTTTAATTCCCACGCGACCTCAGAACTCCTTCTTAAGTTCATCGCTTAATCTAACACATGTTGTAAATAATTCTTCTATCAAGTTTCGCTTTGGGAAGAACGCCAACATCCTCAGAGCCTATTATTGTTTAGACATCAATGTTTCTAAATTTATCGTCTTTTTCTAAATTCTCATTATAACATTTTTCACATAAACCTTCGTTAAGATAATAGTTCTCTTCTGAAATCTCTACGCCACAAATATTACATTTTTCCAATCAATTCACCCCTAAACTAATTCCATCTGCCTCATAGTAATAAACCCAAAAATGCTTATGAATTTACTCCTATCTGAGTAATTCGCTCTATTCGCAAAATTCTCTTTAGTGGACTCGAATCTAATAGTCTGTCTTTAGCGCCTTCCAAGGAGTAAGATACAAATCGAGACTTTTCCCCGATAACTTAGCTTCCGCAGTCGACTTTGTCTAGGCTATGATTGCTTATACGGTTGCACTGAGCTTCTTTCTACCTCAGATATTCAACTTTACGCTTGTGATACCGCTTGCATTCTTTGACGACTTTTTCCATGTATGGCGGGTACATCATCCCCATCCCTGAAAGTAATATCAGTTGCCTTGCCTGATCTTGCTTTGTTTCGCTGTATTCTGGGCATCCTACACATTGATGGGGAACTCATTGAAGCACAAACGTTGTACTTCCAACACTCTTCCCCGTCATTAACTAGGACAGTTTAACTATTTAAAACAAGCTTAGAACAGTCTGAGCTAAAGGCTATATGCGCTTCTTTGATCCTTCAGATCCA
>CAWAUU010000010.1:0-55186 GCA_963785215.1 Candidatus Bathyarchaeota archaeon | reverse complement strand
TTTTACGGAGTCTCAGCGCTGACCGCGGACGATATCGTGGTCTCCGGCTTTTATGATTCCTCAACTTTTTACAGCCTGATCCGCTGGAGCCAGGATGGCGGCACAACTTGGAGCGACGACATCGTTCTCCCCACGACCGGCTGGGCGCAGCGCGTTCGCTTTCCTAACACGAACGACGGTCTGATCATGGATTTGATCGGAGACTCGGCCGGCAATCTCGTGCAATACACCACCGACGGCGGAGCCACCGCGACCGATTGGACCAACGTCGTCGACAATACCGACGGCGGCTGGTTTGGGTTGGAGTTCAGCCAACTCTCGAACCTGCACGCTCGCGCTTCAGGAATTAATTTCTTGTACGTCTGCTTGATCATATTTTTCGCTTCCTCAACCTTGGAAATGTCTGCAGTAAGGGCAATTGCTTCGGGCAGTTCTTTGGCAAGCTTTTCTAGTTTGTCTTTTGAGCGGGCGACTAGAGCCATCTTGGCGCCTTTGCTTGAAAGAAGTTTCGCTGTGGCTAATCCTATGCCGGAGGATGCGCCCGTTACAATGGCAACTTTTCCTTTGATGTCCATTTGATTTCCTCTATTCTGATGCGTTTGAGAATCTGCGCTGGACGCTTAGGAGGGGCTTTTGGAAAACCACCTTTTGGGTAGCCAAAGATAATTGCGGCATGGACGTCATTGTCTTCTGGGACGCCAAGGCTCGGTTTAATCTTTGGGTCGTTAGCGGCGGGAACCGCAGTGCCTATCCAGCAGCTTCCGATGCCCAGTGTGTAGGCGACAAGCATCATGTTTTGCGCTGCCATGGAGCAGTCATAAACTGTGTATGGAGATTTAACGCCAGAAACAAAAACCAGGAGAGGTGCATTGTAGAAAATGCTGTAGTTTGGATCAGATAGGCGTTTTTTTAAGCCAACTAAGCCTTCGTCGCCAACATCAGGCAACATCCGAATCAAGGCAGGTTTCGCTATGTCAGAGAGACGTTTCATTTCTGCTTTATTGGTGATTATTGTGAATTTCCAGGGTTGAACATTGATGGCTGAAGGCGCGTAAGTTGCAGCTTCAAGCATCGTTTGGATTGCTGATTCAGGAACTGGTTTATCTTCATAACTGCGAATCGCTCTTCTTGATTTTATTGCTTCTAAAACAGGATTTGTATCCATAAAATTTCGCCAATGTATAGAAAGATGTGAGGTTTATAAAAACAGTTCCCCGAGGGAAAAGAAAGCAGTTTTTATTGTTCTAATAAGTAGGTGCATTGTTGCCGTTGAATTTGCCTCAAGAGCTAAGGAGTAGGCTTTCTACTTGGTCGTTTCACTTGTAAAAAGTGGGTAGGGCTGTCAATTTTGTTGACGGATTTCTCTATCAAAATTGTTGAGAGGATTAATTGGTTTTTTCCTGAAGCGTGCTCAAGTAAGAAGTCAAGCTTTCGATGCATTGCATTTCTCGTCCAATCAACGCATGCAAGTCACGCCAAATCAGAACATTTATTTTAATTTTTGACCCCTCCAAGTTGCGTTGAAGGCGTAAAGTGCCTTCTTTGCCTCGTCTGTCAAAGTCTAAGAGTAGAATAACTTCTCGAGCGCCAAGCTTTTCTATTTCTGCTGCTGCTTCAAGGAAGGATTTGCCTCCAGTTTTCACTGTCAAGATTGCACCGTTAACGCCTAACATGCGGAGGGCTTGGGCATCTTTTTTGCCTTCAACAATTATCGGTTTGCCCTTCGCTGACTCTTCTGTTAATTTATTTATGATTTGCTGAATTTTTTCCTCTTTCTCTTTGAGATGTGTTGACAACAGTTTTACCTTGTTATTTTCGCTTGCCGCACAGTTTCCAAGCAGTCTTTAGCTTCACTGTTATTTGCAAAGTAGCGTCTAACAGGCTCCAGTATGTCTGCAAGTTCGGTTGCAACGCCATTTTTCAGGTCTTGAGGATGCAGTTTGCCCTCTGCATAAGTGGATTCGAGGTCTTGGTAACTGTGGAACTCTACGTTTCCTCCGAATTTTGCTGGGCGCTCGATTGTGAAGACTGGTTTTTCTCGGAAAATTATGTATTTGCAGATGTCCAGTATTGGGTTGAATTTGACGGTTTTTTCTGGGCAGAAAGCTTTCGCCATTTTCTGCTTTATTTCTTCGGGGGTGTCGTAGATGAATATGCATGTTTGAGGCTTGCTTTTAGACATCTTGGCTGAAGCAACGGCTTCTTTTTCCTGTCCCTCTGGAATCGGCCAAATTTTAGGTTTCTCTAAACCTTGCAGTAAATGGTGGTGAACGCAGACGGGTTTCCAGCAGCCGATTTTTTCGCCTATTTCACGGGCAACCACGTTTGCTTTTCGCTGGTCCATGCCTAACTGGCAGATTTTTACTTTCATGTGAAAAATGTCTGCGACCTGCATGGGGGTGTATAGGTAGTCTGAAACGTAGTGGGCTTCAGCTTCTTTTCTGCCTGCAATCTCCAAGGTTCGGGTTGTTCTGGCAATGGTTAAGTTTTTTGCGATTATGACTGTTTTAGCCCAGTAATCGATGTCTCTGTAGAGCTCATCAGAATAAATGAACTCAACTTTGTCGCTGGGCACGCCGAGGGCAAGCCATGAATGCCTAAAGAGGTCAGCTGCTTTGCGGATGAGAGTTAAATCGCCGCCCAGCTTGTTGTTTAACCATGCGTGCCACGTTGCCAAAAAAGCTTTGAAGTGCACGCCTGCTTCTGCGAAGTCTTTCATTTTGTAAGCGCAAATAACGCCTGTTCCCAAATGCGCCAGACCAGAGGGCTCCCAACCGTTATAGGCTATAGGGTGCTCTTCTGTTTCCAAAAGGCTGCGCAAATCCTCCGGCGTTATTACTTCTTCTGTTGGCGGCCTGCAGATTAACTCAATTTTCTTTTCTATATCCAAATTGCGCTCATCTTCCTGTTATTTCCTAGCTTTAATGTGGGTGTTGAACTTAAAAATGACAAGATAAACGATATTGAAATTTAATTTCAATACTAAATAAATTGCCATTAATCTAAGCCCTTTCCTTTAATCACACTTCCTTAGAATAAATCTTTTACTGAGTACATCTTAGCCATTGAATACTCGCTAATATCCCTAACCGTTTAATTTGCTTTGCAGGGTCTTGGAAAAGGGGGAATCCATTTTTTGGATATTCTCTTTTTGATAAATACAGTTGATAGCAGTGTTGCAACTGCAAAAAGTGGCAAGATTATCAAAGTTGGAAACTCTGGAACGGTAGGAGTTGGACTGGGTGAAGCAGTGGCAGAACTTGCAGGTATGGTTATTGTTTGTGTGTTGCTCCAACTGCTGTTTTTACTAATAAAGTTCAGCGGAAGATTTAGGTCTGAATGTAGTACTGGAGGGAAATAGCCTCCAATGATAGCTCTTACTCTAAAGTCTACTTGACCACCTGCTGGATAATAAGCTGGCATTATTATAACAGAATCTACTTGTTGACCTGAGGTCAAATTTTGAGGTAACGATAATGTGGTATAATCAGAAGAATTTGATTGAGTAGGGTAGTAATTAGTAAGATAGACTTCTGTCCAATCTTGTGAATAATGCCCTTTGGCTTGAACATCGTACCAGAATGAAGTACTCCTGTTTACAGTGGAAGACAAGTATGTCCAAGAATAATAATAGGGAGAAAACGGTTGATTTTTTATTATTACCTCTATTGTGCTATTGTTAACTTGCTGAGTTGTATTAACTCCTGTGTAAGGGTCAGTTACTATTTTATTGTATGCTGATTGGACAAAATTTAAAGTAAATTGTGGAACGGTTGGAGTTGGTATATAGTCAGAATAATTCGGTGTTTGGGCGATTCCAAGATTGATTACACCATACTCAAACCTAAGATAGCCAGTATTAGAATCAGAATTAATGCTAAACTCTTGCTGATTCTGCCCATGCTTAGTATTAAGAAACTATAAGCGATAAAAGGCTTATTCCAAACCTTGTCTCATGTGCTTTTTAGTTATTTCTACGCTTTGCAGATTTAAGATTTTTCGTGCTTTTAAAAAACTAAAGGGGGCTTCTTGACAATCGGAAAAGTTGCTTAAAAAGTAAATGGAGCTTGGTTCTATTTTTTCAGTTTCTTTATCTGGGATAAACAAACTAATTTATACCTTTGACAGCGTTTATCAGTTTTGTTTGGATTTCACCTCACCTAAAGAAGTGATAAATATGGAAGTAATCAAAGAGTACAGTTTCACAATAGTCCTTCTTTACATAATAATCGGTGTTATAATATTTTTGCTTAGTGTACTATGGCATGTTATTTTTTCGGGAATAGCTTACTTTTCACTACTGGTTTTTGGATTAACTTGGCAACTGAAACTTATCCAGTTTACACCGTACTATACGTTGTAATAGTAATAATTTTATCAGTTTTATCACAAAAAAAGGCACAAGAAAAGGCTTAGTGGTCTATCCGTATTTTTCACACGTAAAGCCACAATTTCAAAAACTTTTGGAAGATCAACAATAGAGAGACTTGTGGGAAGCAACTTACTTAGTTATTATCACTTTCAGAGGCTTCTCCGCTGGATTGTCAACTGTTTGCAATGCTTTTTCAAAGTCGTCAAGCTTGAACCTGTGTGTAATTAGCCCTTTTACATCCACCAGCTTTCTAGCGATTAACTCAACAGCAGAAGGATACTCAACAGGCGAAATGTAAATCGTGAAAAACAATGCTTCATCAGCATCCTCCAAGTTCAAGCAACCCTTAGACTCACCCACCAACGCGACTTTACCAGCTTTCCTGACTAAATAGGGCGTCTGCTCCACTGTACGTGTATTTCCAGCGGCTTCAATCACCAAGTCAGAGCCTCTCTTCGTTAACTTTCTCACGGTTTTAATTACGTCTACACGTTTAGCATTTATAACTGCGTCTGCACCGTACTTTTCGCTGAGTTCAAGCCTGTAATCCTCCAAGTCTACTGCGATGACTCGGCATCCTTTCAGCTGCGCAACTTGCGTCATGAGTAAACCGATGGCTCCTTGCCCAATTATGGTTACCCAATCACCAAGATTAGGCTTCATGTAATCCAGCACGCGAAGTGCCAAAGCAACAGGCTCCACCACTGCTGCTTCCTCATCACTCACGTTTGAAGGTATGGGAATTAGGCTTCTAGGCAGCATAGCCTTGGATTCTGCGAAGAAACCGTCTCTTGTTAAACCGTAAAACTTGCCTCGGACGCAATAGGTTGGTAATCCACGTAGGCAATAGTAGCAGTGACCGCAATTCACCATGGGCACCATAACCACCCGTTCACCCGTGTCATCACGGACTCCCCAGGCGTCATGTCCAAGGATTGTGCCTTTTTTCATCCATTTCCAGTCGCCCCTGTAGAAGTGCATGTCGGTGCCGCATATGCTTCCAGCCTTAAAATTCACCAGCACCCTTCTGCCTGTAACTTGTGGTTCTGGAACTTCTTCAATTTTGATGTTGTGAACCCCTCGGTAAACGGCAGCTTTCAAAAAGAGTCAACTCTCATAAATTTAAGCAGCCACGGCGAGGTATTAAGTTTACCGTATACTGGTCTCTGCATTTTGAGTTAGGTTAATAACCTTAAAAGCGTATGCAGGGTTTGAATGATTATGAATTTAGATGAGTACACGAAAGAGAAGCTTTGGCAGTTGCTTGTTGAAACGGTTCACGCTTGCGTTATGTACCCGACTCATATGGCTTACACTCGCGACTGCATTTTGCCTCAAAAAGCGGATGTTACTGCAAAAGAGCTTGCGGAAAGGCTTGGCATGCCGCTTGGGGAAGCATTGGTAATCCTCAGCGAATTAACAGAAGAAAGAAAATGCCCAACTTAGATACTATTTTTACGGTATTTTTTATTCAGTGGGAGGTAGTTTCAAGCACTCAGCAATGGCCCAAAGGTGCTACATAGTTGTCGTTATGTTTATATAAACAGGTCGAGTTAAATATCAACAATAAGAGAAATTATTGAAGGGATATAAATGGCAGTCGAAAAACGTAAAATAAGCACTATGACTTACTCTTTCCTTATAATTGGTCTGTTAATTGGAGTCGCCATAGGATTTTCAATAGGCTACTTTACTGATCAATCGCAGATTAACTCACTGAACACAAAAGTTGCGAACCTTCAAACCTCCGAGACGAGCTCTTTAGTCAGTTTAGCTTCTAGTGGGAAGCCGTTTGCAGTCGGTGCAGCCGGAACTCTAACATACGCATTCGGCTCAGAGCTGACGAACTTTGAAGCACAGTATCCGAGCATTACAGTCGCGCCTCCTCTGTTTGAGGGAAGTAGTTTAGTTGCCCAAGAGGAGAATCTCACGCAATCGTTAAGTTTGGAAGCCGCCGCTGACACAACCGCTATGCCAACTGTCCTCTTTCCTAATCTTGCCAACTATGAAATTGCTTTTGGACAAACACAAATGGTCATCATTGTCAATCTCCAATCATCTGCTGGGAAAGAACTGTATAACGAGTGGACGGCTGCTAAAGGACTTACAGTAAATTCAACTGCGTGGACTACGGCTTGGCAACAGATGTTTACTTTGATTGCGCTAAATACAACCACCACAGTTGGTGTTTCGAATCCTTTCACTGACCCCAGCGGTTTTCAGGCTGCTGGCATGATTCGCTTAGCAGGCTTAACTTTCTTCAACAATGTAACTTACCTTTACGACGCAATATACAACCACGCAAGCAGATACGTCATGGCAAACAGTGAAGATGATTTGGTTCCGCTTATGCAGACCGATCACATAGACTTCATTACTTCAGCTTACGAGTCTAACGCTATACCGCAGACAAATCAAACAGGTCTCGCCTGGATCACACTGCCCACCCAAGTTAACTTAGGAGTATTAGCGAACACCCCTTACTACAACGAAGCCAACTTCAACTACACGGAACTCGGAACAACCCAAAAATTCGTCGTTAACCCAGTCATCTATTGTGTCACGATTCCAATAGTCTCAACGAACTCGGCAGCCGCTACCTTATTCATCCAAACCTTATACAGTAAAACTGGTCAGAGCATACTTGAGAAATACGGCATCACACCCTTTTCGAAGGGCATCGTTTACCCTAGCGACGCTACTGTTCCAAGCATAATCCAACCATACACTACACCGGTTAACTCAACAACCAAATCCCAATTTGCTGGGGCCTGATTGAGTTTAATGGAAAATTCAGAGCCATACTGATCTTATGCAGTGCAATAACAATCCTTTTTTTTATTTATCCAATTCTACTTATCATAGCGCTTGGTGCTAAAAACCTCATTTCTGCACTCTCCACAGGTTCCTTTCTTGCTTCCGTTGAGGTTACTTTCGTAATTGCGACAGCAGCAGCACTCCTCTCCGTGTTAGTAGGTACCCCTTTCGCTTATCTTCTCGCAAGATCCGAATTCAGGTTTAAAGAGGTTATCGAAGCAATCATCGACATTCCCATTATGGTTCCCCATGTCGTAGTTGGCATAATGATAGTGTTAGCTTTCTCCTCACAATATGGATTTGGTCCATTTCTGCAGGGACTCGGCATAAACATGATTGACACGTTGTTAGGCGCTATAATCACGGTTACCTACCTGTCAGCAACTTACTCTATAAGGGTGACTGAGACCTCGATAAAGACGATTAACCCTGATATCGAGCTGACCGCTCGAACACTTGGGTCCTCACCGGCATTTACGTTTATCCATGTTATAGTGCCCAGAATCTGGAAGTCAATAGCTAACGGCGCATTACTTACTTGGGCAAGGGCAGTAGCGGAGGTGGGAGCGCTGCTCGTGGTAGCTTACTACGTGTACTTCAATGGGAATGACGTTTATCCAGCTTCAATCTACATTTATGAGGGGTTCGAAGCATTAGGGTTAGCGGGTGTAGTAAAGTATTCAGCAGCTCTTCTTTTAATCGTCCTCGCCATATTCATAATTTACAGGTGGATTCTAAAACACGTCTGAAAGAGGGGAATGCGTTGCTTCAAATAATTAATGTTGACCTTACGCTGGGCACTTTCAGGCTGAACTCGATCAGCTTAAACGTTAATCAACAAGAATACCTAATCATAATCGGGCGGACCGCCAGCGGCAAAACCACGATTCTTAAGACCATCGCAGGAGCCTACAAACCATCAAGCGGTAAAATATTGATTGACGGCTCAGATATTACATCTTTGCCTCCTGAAAAGAGAAATATCGCTTACGTATCACAGATTTTCTCCTCATTTGATCCAAAGAATGTCCACGGCAACATAGAGTTCGGGCTCAGAGCCAGAGGCGTACCAAAGCCTGAGAGAGAAAAATTGATTGAAGGAGTTGTCAAAGACTTAGGCATTGAACATCTGCTGGATAGGATACCAGCTACGTTAAGCGGTGGAGAGCAGCAGCGTGTTTCGTTGGCTAGAGCGTTGGTTACTAGCCCAAAAATATTACTTTTGGATGAACCGCTTTCGATGATAGACCCCGAGACTAAAGGGTCAATCATACGGCTGCTGAAAGCAATTCCTGAAAAGTACAACATTCCAGTAGTCCATGTTACTCATGAATGGGATGAGGCTTATTCATTAGCAAGTCAAATCGCTGTTATAAATCAGGGCAGAATAATTGAGGTTGGTGACCCCGAACAAATATTTAATGAACCAAGGAGCTATCTTACAGCGAAGCTTGTAGGTTTCTATGATATGCACAAAGGAGATGCTACTCTCACTGATTCAGGGTCTACAATAAAATTGGAGAACGGTCTAGAACTGAAGTCGCGTATGAAAATTAGCGGCTCAGTTTACGCCTGTATGAGGCCCGAACGAGTTAAACTAAGCGCTAGCAACGGGTCCAATACCCTTGAAGGTCGAGTTGTAGACGTGTTCAGAGAGAGATTTGGGTTTCGCATAATCATCAATATAAACAATATTGAGTTTACAGCTCTTGTCGAAAGCAAGCCTACAAGAGGAGGTGTCATAACGATTACAATACCAGAAGATAGTGTATACGTGATACCTTCAACAGAAACCTAATTGTGCCTCCCTTGATGGCTTACCTAAACTGCTTATAAAATAAGCTGGATGCTTATTCCATTGTCAAAAAGATTTTTCCTCGAATAATTTACGAGGTTTCTTAGTTATTAGGTTTCTTGTCCCACCATATAAGCGCGTGGAGGGTTGGTTTTTTGTTGCTAAAACTGAAAGTTCCATCCTTTGATTCCGTGAGCGTTTCTTTGAGGTATTTTTTCAGTTTATTTTTTTCTTCTTCGGTTAGTTGTTCGTTTGTGTTTCTTCTTTCGAATCTTTTGCTCATTTCAGATACTGCTTCGTCCACGCTTCTGTATGCCATTGCTGATGGTTTGGTTTGGAATATTTCGATGTTTGCTCGGATTCCCATTTGGTAAAGTAGGTTGTAGATTATTATGTATGTGCGGGTTTCCCCGTATGGTCTGCCTATTGCTTTGTACACGCCTATGTCAAAGGGCCTGTCGCCTGCGCCCCACACTACATACACCCGTTTTTTTGCGGCGTCATCCATGCCTCTTAAGAACCTCTCTAGGTTTTGTTCCCACCCCATTGAACGGGAAGCAACGACAATGTCATGTTTCTCCACATCTTTGCCTATGATTGCGGTCTCAAATGCTTTGTTTATGTATGTGATGTTGTAAAGATTTTCCTGTTCAACGTTTTGTTTTAGATACTTGAGCATCTCACTTGAAACATCCAGAGCAGTGAGGTGCCTGCATCTTTTTGCCATTGGTATCGCCAATAAACCCGGCCCACAGCCTACGTCCAAAACTGTCCAATCTGGTTTGACTTTGATTCTCTTCATTACGTTCTTGCCGTAGTCATCTGCATTCTCCTTGTTCCATCTGGCTGCTGCACGATCCCAGCTTGTGGCTTTATCTGCGTGGCCCGCGAAAAAGATTATGCCGTCTCGCCAAATTGCACTCCAATCGATTTGATTAGTGTCCATAATTAGTTTATCTCCTGAGCCCGCTGGAATATGGCGAAGTAATTTTTTGATTTGGCTTCTGGCATCTTCGGGAATATCTTTTTGGTTGAGTTCGCTGGCGCAACCTTTTTAAATATGCGATATGTTTTGGCAAACATAACGGAGATTAATATAAATGAAAAATAAAAATGTTTACCTAGCAATCGGAATTATCGTAATCCTTGTAGTGTCAATAGCAGCGTACATTGATTTATCAAACACACAAAACACTTCTTCGCCTTCTGCGACTTCCACCCCCACAGCAACTTCTTCGACTGGTGGGACTTCTACGCCTCTTGATGTTCCTATTACTTTCGCGGCGTCAGGGTTGGACGACTCCGCAAACAGCACTGTAGTAATATCCACTGTGGGGGGTGATCTAAGTTATGCGGACTTGCCTTTCACTGAATCGGTCGCTTCTGGAACTCAGGTTTCCTTCTCTTTCCAGTCCAACGTGACCACCAGTGTTCCAGACTGCTTATTCACGTTATCTGACGCTCCAAGCTCAAATTCCGTCATCGTGACAGCTCCAACAACAGTAAACGCTACCTACGGTCGAGCCGTCATAGATTCTAGCGATACCCTTGTCAACATACCTGAAGCCTCCCAAATCAACCGAATCGCAGACTCCTGGCCAGCCCACAACACTATCATCGTCATGTGTGGCGCCGGAAACAAACTCGTGGCAACCAGTCCCACCGACACCACAATTACCATGTTCCAGTACATACTTCCAGCAATAAAAACTATGTCAGCGCCATTCGTCAGTTCAGGCACCCCGAATATTGAACAGCTCCTTGCGGACAACCCCAACATAGTCTTCATGTCCTACAGTGGCAGCGGCAGCGCTCCAGCAAAACAATCTATGGTAAACGCTGGTTTGTGTGTGGTGGGGATGAACTTCGTGACCTTCCCTCAAATGATTGCCTGCGTCCAGCAAACCGGATGGATTCTAGGTCCAGCTGCACTGGCTAAGGCAAACGCCTACATATCATACTTTAACCAAGTCATCGCCAACATCACAGCCGTAACTTCGCAAATTCCACAAAGCCAAAAACTCACCGTCATGCATATCAGTGGGACAAGCCCGCTCTACGTCGATGGAGGCGACAGCCTTATTGATACATGGATTACCACCTGTGGAGGAATTGATGCTGCGGCGTCAGTTACTGGTACAATGCAACAGGTAACCCTTGAACAAGAGCTTTCATGGAATCCAGACGTCATCTTGATCGGGTCAGCATCAGCTACTACGATACAAAGCGAAATCTTGAATAATCCTCAATATAGCCAAGTAAACGCTGTAGTTAACGGGAAAGTTATCGTTAATCCAATGGGCGTGTTTGATTGGAGCCGCTACAGTGTTGAAGAAGCACTTAACCTTCAATGGGTCGCACAGACACTATACCCTAACCTATTTACCAACATAAACATGGTTGCCCAAACAAAATACTTCTACCAAACATTCTACGGATACACACTTTCCAACGACCAAGTAGCCGCAATACTAAGCAACACAACTCCTCCTCCCACATAAAACCAAGATTCAGCTAATGAAAAGAGGCTGATGACCCATGTCCGAGGCAAATGAAAAGAAGCGTCGAGCGCTTTCAAGTGGAAAGCTCGGCGTTCTCTTGCTCATTTGCACCGTACTTGTTTTTATAATATCTCTCGGTATAGGAAGATACTACGTTCCCATTCCCGACTTAATCAAAATCTTGCTTTCAACATTCTTGCCTATCCATCACGACTGGACGCCTACAATGTCAACAGTCGTATTAGAAGTTAGACTGCCGCGTTTAATAATAGTAGCTTTGGTTGGGGCAGCTCTGTCAATTTCAGGAGCTTCTTTCCAAGCCATTCTAAAGAATCCACTTGTTTCTCCAGACATATTGGGTGTAATGGCTGGGGCCGGTTTTGGCGCTTCGATAGGTCTGTATTTCTCGCTAAATTTAATCACGGTTCAAGTTCTTGCGTTAGTCTTAGGAATGGCTGCCGTTGGAATGGCCTATGCCATCTATAGTTTAACCAAAAGATCGTCCACTCTGATTCTTGTTTTATCAGGCATAATAGTTGGCTCTTTTTTTTCCGCGTTAGTTTCATTATTGAAGTTTCTCGCAAATCAAAGCCTTGCTAATAATGGCGCATTTACAGCTATCGTGTTTTGGCTCTTGGGAAGTTTCGCTAATGCGGGTACTTATACAAATGTTATTCAGTTTGGACCACCAATAGTAATTGGAATAGCTGTTCTTTTGCTGCTAAGATGGCGGGTTAACGTTCTCTCACTTGAAGACACTGAGGCTAAGGCTTTAGGCGTGAATGTCAAAAGATATCAGGGAATTATCATATTTTTTGCAACTCTTATAACAGCATCGGCAGTAAGCGTCGCTGGCCTCGTAGCTTGGGTCGGTTTGTTTGTGCCGCACGTTGCACGAATGCTGGTCGGGTCGAATAATAGCAAGGTCTTGCCTGTCTCAATATTGATAGGCATATCCTTTCTCATCGCGATGGACGACATTGCACGAACCCTTACACCTTATGAAATTCCTATTGGTATTCTGACCGCAATCGTTGGACTTCCATTATTCGCCTACTTGCTAGTACGTCAAAGGGTTGGTTGGTCATGAATCTTGAAGTTAATAAAGCAACTTTTTCCTACAAAAAAGGCAGCCCTGTTTTCAGAGATATATCTTTCACTTTAAAACAAGGTGACATCTTTTGTATTTTAGGTCCAAACGGCGCTGGGAAATCCACCCTGCTAAGTTGCATTGGCAACCTGTTCGATTTAGAAAAAGGCACAATAATTCTCGATGGTAAAGTAATTTCCTCGATGAGTCGAAGGGACATAGCGAAGAGGATTGGTTATATCCCTCAGTTTCACACTCCAGTTTTCCCTTATTCGATTTTTGATTTTGTTTTGATGGGTCGAACTCCACATATCGGCGCGTTTTCTTCTCCCAAAGAGAGAGACATAGCCTTAACGGAAAAAGCTATAGAAGCAGTCGGCATTTCGCGCATGTCCAAAAAACCTTACAACGAAATAAGCGGCGGCGAAAGACAGCTCGTCATGTTTGCGAAAGTGTTGGCGCAGGAGCCTGATATTATTCTTCTTGACGAGCCAACATCGCATCTGGATTTTGGAAACCAGTTTAGGATTCTTAATCTGATTGAAAGCTTGGCTAAAAGTGGTTTTTCTGTGATTATGACTTCTCACTTTCCTGACCACGCCTTCTTAATTTCTACTAAGGTGGGTGTTATGAAGGACCAGTCGTTTATCGACATTGGACCTGCAAACGATGTAATAACTGAAGAAAACATGAAGCAAACTTACGGCATAGACGTAAAGGTCGAGTTTATTGAGCAAGCAAACAGGAAGGTGTGTATTCCGCTCAAAAATGTTTCAGGCAACTCCACTTTCGGCTTCTCAAAGATGGAAAACAGTAGCTCTCTTGAACGCTGAGGCGTGCTTAAAGGACAGATTTTTCCTACAAATCTAGCTTGAGACCATAGAGGTTGCAATAATATAGGCAGCCATAATAGTTGCTTCAGCAATGATTCTTGAAGGCACCGGATACTTTTTCTCAGATGCTTCCGATTCTCAGTGGCGGAGCAGCAAGTCGCATCATTATGTTGGGCGAGCAAATTCTAGCAAGAAAGTCTAATAAAAACTGCTCAATTACCCTTTGATTAGCTTTATATGGTCTTTGCGACATACTGTATCTATAATGCTTGCCAACAAAAAGCATAAGCTCTCATGCAAAGTCTGGATAGAATACAAAGATAAACCACTAATAGGCAAAGGCGGAGCAGAAATTCTCGAAGCCATTGACAAGGAAAACTCGATTTCTAAAGCTGCAGAAACGTTAGGAATGTCTTACCGTTATGTTTGGAATTATCTGCACGATATTTCAAAAACGCTGGAAGAACCAATAGTCGAAACTTTCAAAGGCGGAAAATCCGGAGGCGGCGGCGCAAGGTTAACTGATTTAGGCAGGAGTTTGCTTGGTGAGTATAATCAAGTTGAGAGCTACCTCGGCAAGGTTTTATCGAATTCAGGCAGTTTGGAGGTGAAAGGTTTGAAGTTAAGTGCAAGGAACCGTTTTAAAGGAAAAGTTGTGAGTGTTGAAAAAGGCATTATTACAGCCAAAGTTAAGGTTGAAGTAAAAATGCCAGTAACTGTTACGGCGGTCATAACAAAGGAAGCAGTTGAAGATTTAGATATTAAAGTTGGCGACGAAGTAGAAGCAATCATGAAATCAACTGAAGTAATGATTGCCAAATAATTTTTTTAATATTTCCGTCTAATCTTCCGTCATTTGTTGATGCCATCGAAAGTCACTCCGAGAAACATGCAATTAGGATTCTATAGCTACTCTACCTCACTTTTCTAAAAGTATTCGTCACTTGTTTTCGTGTTGATGAAGGACTTTGTTGCTCACCTATTTTTTTCATACAACCAAATTGCATGTATATTTTTGTATAAGCTAAAGAGGACTATTGGTTGCTCTTTTTTGGTTAAAGCGAAAGAGAGTTGACCAATGTTTTTTCCGAAAGATAGGTCTAAAAAGATAGCTTTAACTCGGAAAAAACAGGGCAAACATGGACTTGCGACTGCGTTGACATATAACCATGAATATGCGTGACGAGTAACAATGAATGTGCGTGACATATAAGAACAGCCAAAAACAAGCCCTGCTCAACAAAAAAAGCTTAAAAACAGACGCTTACGACGTAAAAAAAATGTCTTTAGTGAACTTATCAAGTAAAGGTAGTTGATTCCTAAATGTCTTATAAACCAGGCTGAAGGCTTAGTTTCTTGCTAGCAAAACTATTTCGTAAAAGTGTCTAGCGTCTAAACAAGCCGTTGTATGCTTATGAAGCCGTTGGTTTTTTTTACTCTACTACGTACCTATAAGTAATGTGTTCGCCTGCCGTTGTGCTTTTCCTGGTGATTTTCAGTATATCGCCTGGTTTGGCGCCGATTGCTTTAACCGCTGGGTCGCCTGATTCAATCTGCGGTATCTGGTAAGGCTTAACCTTGTATTGGGCGAGAAGCTGGTTCTTTTCTTTTTCGCTTAAAATTTCGTGGAGAGGAACTAGTGCGTGCTCGAAAATGTCGAAAACTGGAAAAGACTTAGGCAGTAATTCAACTTGTTTCTTCTTTGCGCCAAGTTTAACAGCATGTGTGTAGCGTCCTTCAGTGACTACTATTGCGCGGTCGATTTCTTTTTCTTTCATCACTTTGTAGAGTGTGTTCATGGCGGCGATACCGACAGTTGCTTCACCCAAAATGCACCAGACAATTGCTTTCTCTTTATCCTGTGGAATGTCGATGATGTATGCTATTTCGCCGTCATGTTTTTCTTTTTCAAGAAGTTTGTATTTTCTCAGTTTGATAAGGACTTCTGCCTTGCGTTCTTCAATTGTTTCTGTTTTAGTGCTCAACATAAACCCTCAAGATGGGAATACGCGAAACCATAACAAACTATTACCCTTAAACTTTTCCCCTTAAAAAAGGGCGAAGCCAATCTGCCAGGTTTTTTATGAACCAGTAAATGGCTTAAGTTAATGGTCCCGTTACAAAAACTGAGACAAAACGGAGACGCTTACGCTTTTACAAGTTTATAACCTATTTTTGGTCCCATTCCATAATTGTAGGCTAAGTTAATTATCATTATTCCCATCGCTTCCAGGTAACGCGCCGCCTTTAATGACCCACAATCAAGCGGGTCAAAACCGATGTCCCGTGCTAGTTGGGCTACAGTTTGTTTAGCTTTCAAATCGTCACCTGCAATGAAAGCCGTTAATTGTTCATTGTCAACTTTGCCTGTGCTTTGGTTCTGTGCGAACACGGTGTTGAACGCTTTAACTACATGGGCTTTAGGTAGCTTTTTCTGGGTTTCTTCCGCTGACGATGTTGTGCAGCTTATTCCTAACTCCATATTCGGTCCAATAGCATTCATTACGTCAATCACTATTTTTCCGTCAACGTATGGTCTTATCTCTTCTCTGGCATCGTTTGCGTTGTTATGTGGAACTGCAAGAATAATGACTTCTCCCCATTTGGCTACGTCAGCAACTGGTTCTGCTGGGTCTCTGTGACCAAACTTTGTTTCATGCTTGCTGCTTAAGCCACTGCACAACGCACTGCCAACGTTGCCTTTTCCTATAATAGCAATTTTCATGATGTTAACCTCAATTAATGAGCATTGTTCGGCGCTCATTAAAAGTTGTGACTGTACTGTGCCTACAAAAAACGCTTCTATAAGAAACACAGGGGTTGACGTGGTTTTGCTTGGACCCGATTGCAGTGCGCCTTGAACGTTATTTATGTTGTTCTTTGAAATTTTGTTACTTAAAAAAGAAAAAGGAAGATTGACTTCAGAGTTTTAAGTGAAATATTTTAAAGTGAAGAAAATAGATTAACGAGTTTAATCGCGGCAAACTGAATGAGAGCCCTGAATTTGGTGGGGGTGTTATTGTGTTTTGAATGAGGCGTCGGTGTTGGCTTAGTTGTTGGAACTGGTGTTGGATCTGCAGTTGGCGTAGGGGTTGGAACCGGTGTTGGTATCGGTGTTGGCGTTGGAGTTGCAGTTGGAATCGGTGTTGGTGTTGTAGTTGGGGCTGGTGTTGCTGTGGGTGTGGGCGTTTAAGCTTGTTTTTGTTAAAAAGGCTTAAATTGAGTTTAGACTGCGTCTAAAAAGTCGTTACCACTTCAAAAAACAAGGGGCGCGCTAACCAGAGAACATTTTTTAAAAAGTTGAAATAAGCTGAAAACTGCTGACATAACAAGAGGTTTGAGGGCGTGATGTCCAATAAACCTTAAAAAAATCCTAAAATTTTAAAAGTCATGAAAGATACCTTTCAACGCAACCTCAAAAGAATAAAAAGAAGTTTTTTTTACTCTGCTTTTTCAAAAAAACTTAGGCTTGAGTTGCCGTCACAGTAATATCAAAGCTATAGCTGAACTGCCCATTACTTACATAATTTGTGTTTGTAGGTGCCATGTTCGTCATAAGCATAATTGGTTCTGTTTGTCCAACAGCTATTGAACTTGTTGTCGGAGAACCAGTCATACTAGTTAACATTTCGTATTGAAAATTAAAATCAATGTTAGAAGGAAAATTTACGTTTGATGCAGTAGCAGTTATTGTTATCGGCACGTTACCAGTATTTGTTACTACTAGTGTATCCAAATCAGTTGGTGCCCAACCGCTCCCAAAACCTGGAGTCGTAGGAGATTGCCACATTGTATAAGTTGGAAAATCAGCAAAACTTGAAGGAGTTAAAGTCGAAGGGACAGCAGTTCCATTCTGAAAAGATAACGAAAATGATATAGAAACAGGGGCTGCTGTTGCCGCTGGAGTTGCTGTTGGGTCTGGTGTTGCGGGCAGATTAGGGTAACTCGCTGTTCCACTAACACTGATGGTTTGTGAGTTTGTTACAGTCGCAATCACTAAGGGAATTGCAATCAACAGAATTGATATCACAACTAAAATCAATAGTTTCTTTCTCACACATTTCACCTCCAAAAAAGCTACTGCTTCCATCCTTTCTTATTTGAAATATGTTCTTTCTGGAAATTTATAAAACAATGTTGTCACAATCTGAAGCAACATTTGCTCACCTAAAAAGACGGAGCGTCAAAGGCAAGACTCTTCATTTTAGTTAGCAGGTATAAGGGAGACGCCGCATCCTTGGAAGAAGCATGAAAGCTGCTTGAAGTTTGCTTTGAATCGTTTGCGAAATAGAAGATAAAAAGGCTCTTCAGAAAAAGGAAATAGCTTTATCTGCTCCATGCAAAAAGGATAGCTGTTCGGCGGAACAGTGTGGTTGTTGGCTTATCCACTTGTATAGGGTTTGCCATCAACTATGTTTGACGTGTCAATGTTATTTGGCAAGGCGGTTTGCACTAGAATGTTGTAAACGTTGCTATTGATGTCGTTGCCTTTGAGCGTATTGCCGGATGAATTGTCCAGCACTACCCCCTCATAATTATTATTGATGGTGTTGTTTGTTACTGTAGAGTTTTTAACGTAAGCAAGAAGCAACCCCTCATAGTTATCGGATAAATTCAGGTTCTGCACAGTGTCATCAGTGCAGTTTATCAGAGCAATGAATCCGGCGTTGGATGGAACCGATATACTGCTTTTGTTTACCCAATAGTAAATTGGCTTTCCGTTAACGCTGTTCGACGTGTCGACGTTGTTTATGTAATTCGTGATGTTGCTTGCTGAGACGCCGAAATTGAACTTGTTGTTAGACATTGCGTTGTTTCTGAGTACGTTGTTAAATGAATCATTTAAGACTATTCCGTTATAGCAGTTGGTGACTGTGTTTCCGATTAGGCTACAGTTATGAACGTTATCGAGAAGGATCCCTTCACCCGTTCCAGCTGAGAAGTTGCCGCCGTTTTGCACTGTGAAGCCAGTCACGGTTACGTTATCGCTGGCTATAGTTAGTGCCGTGCCGTTTTCTGCGCCATCTATTATCGTAGTATCTTTATTTTGGCTGATTAATGAGACAGGTTTGGTTATTACGATATTTTTTTGGTATGTTCCCGGCTTAACTAGAATGGTGTCTCCTTCGTAGGTTGCGAAGGAAGATATTGCCTCTTGGATACTGTTGTATCCTAATCCATTGTTAAGATCTATTATTGGATAGTTGATGTTTGTTTCAAAATCTTTCGGCCAGTAGAGGATTTCGCTGTATTTGCTTTGGATTGAACTCTGGAACTGCGGGTCGCTATAGACTATATCTATGCTTGACTTGTACTGGTTAAGGAGGCTTGTAACGTCGCTGTACATTTTTTGAGTCCAATAGGTTGCTTGGTGATACTGCCATACAGAATCATCAGGGCTACGGAATCCAAAGCCGTAATCTTGCGGAAGAACCACTGCGGTGTCTGCTTTGAGACTGCCCTGTTTGTCAGGGTTTTGCTGCACGTAACTCCAGAAGTTCTTTAATGTGTTGAAATCGCCTTGGGTTAACGTGGTGTTTTGGTAATTTTGTGAAGAGTCGTATATTGCTATGTATGTTGCGCCCGAGTCGTAAGCTAAAACCATGTCATTGTACATTTGAGCAGCCGGCTCCAAGTAGGGCGTTTGATTGTATGTCCAAGTTATTATGGCACCCCAATTTTTGTTTTGAGCTGTCGCCGCTCCTCTAATCAGAGCGATTTGTAACGGTCTGCTGTTATTCCACCCAAACTGGGCTAAAACCGTGTCATATCCAAGTTCATAGTCAAACCAGTATGAGGCATAGTCTGAAGTAAACAATGAAGAACCTAAGCTATGCGTCAAGTTGGCGGCTGCTGGTACGCCATCGTCACCTTGTGTCCATATATGAAAGTACCAATCAGCATAATCCAGGTAACTAGTCGGTGTAGTTGTTGCATTGAAAATGTTATTAGAAGTCAAATTGATGCTCTCGTCTAGTTGGCTTCCAGCAGGTTCATCATAAAAATAAATTCCCAGTAACTTGTCGCCATATCGCTCTTTTGCTGTTTTGAACCATGCGGATGGAGTGTAACCGATGCTTGTGCTATTGTTCAGGTCTTGGTAGTAGGCGGGCATAAAGTACATGCCTGCGTTATAGGCGTAGTCACAAGTCTCGTTAAGCGATGTTTCATTGCTAAGAATAAGCGGCGAGGCGATGATGAAGAGGTTGGTGTAATTCTTAACTTTGTTGATCAACGCTTCGCAGTAGCTAACGTTGCTGTTCCATCCTGTTTCAATTCCGACGAAGAAAGGCTGAGCTGAACCTGAGGTTTGCTTTGCTGGAACATGCAAGTTATCTAAAGCTACAAAAAAAGATACAACTAATAGCACGACTAGCACCATAGCTATCAGGATCTTTCTGTGCTTCAACGTTACTGGTCTCCAGTCAGCTAACTTATTAAGTCATTCTCAGCAACTTATTTAATTCTATTTTTGTGTGTTTAGCGATAGGAAGCTAAAGCTATGCCGACTAGGCCTTATAATTTCTGGAAAGAAAAAAAATAGTTCATCATCATCAACAACAAGCTGCCGAAGTTGTTTAGGGCGATCTAAGCCAACTGCACTTTTTTTTGGGGTTTTTCCCTGTTTTTCTTTGTTTAAGGCAAGCATATTTTAACAGCATGTTCTTTGAGTTAAATTGCAAGGCTGATTAGTTTGGTTGATGCATGGCGTGAACCCTACCATGTTGTGATTGAAATTGAGAATAAGCAGTGTAAAATGGTTAAGAAGCTTGCTTCCTTAGGGTTTAAGCATCTCAAAGTTGTTGATGTACGTAGTTCAAGCAGCGGCTCCGTTAGGCATTTAATGGATGTCGGCGAGGACCAGGCTCGTAAAGTTCCTAAAGAGCTTGCTGCTAAAGGGCACGTTGAAGGAAAGTCTTCTGTGTGGCTTGAAAGTGAAGGCTGTGAAGTCTGCAATACCATTTTGGCGCATGATGCTTTTTTAGTGTCAGGCAAAAGCATGGAGGATAGCATTATTACTTACAGTTTTATGGTGCCCACATTTGAAGCCTACAGGGGCATAATAGGTGACTTGGAAAAAGCAGGCTACAAAGTCAATGTCCGCAAAATCGGCAAGTTTGAGCAGCAAATAGGCGTTTTAACCGAGAACCAAGAGAGAATTTTTTGGCTTGCCTTGAAAAGCGGCTTTTTTAATTATCCACGGCAAGTTGGCATGGCTGAACTCGCGGCTAAATTGGGCATTAGTACGGCAACGCTTTCTGAGATTATGCGTAGAGGAACAAGAAGGTTGCTTGAGCATTATTTTAAACGAGAACTTTAGTGCTGTCTAAAGATCTGTTGATTTGTGTGGCTGATTTTAAGGCAATTTTGGCGTTGATCCCAAAATCCCTAAAATGTTAGGGATAATGGCTATCTGCGAAAGAACACACTACATAAGTTAAGGTGTAAAGTATGAGTCAAAACCAAATGTTCTGTTACCAATGTGAACAAACAGCCAAAGGTCAAGGCTGCACAGTTGCTGGTGTTTGCGGAAAAACAGCTGACGTTGCTGCGCTTCAAGATTTGCTTGTCTACATGCTAAGAGGACTTAGCCAACTATCAATCGAGGCAAGCAAAGCAGGAATAAAAGACGAGAAAATTGACGTGTTTACTTGCGAAGCATTGTTTTCTACATTAACAAACGTGAACTTTGACCCAGAAGCAATAGCCGTCTACATAAGAAAAACAGCTCAACTACAAGAACAATTACGCAGCAAACTGTAGTCTGTAAAAGCCAAAGTTAACGCAACCTTCAATTTGCCACTGGAAAAAACGACCGAAGGCTTAGTTGCACAGGGAAAACACTACGGAATAAACTCTGAACCAGCAATTGACCCAGACCTTCACTCGCTTCAGTGGCTGCTAACTTACGGTTTAAAAGGAGTAGCCGCCTACACGTACCATGCCTATCTATTTGGGAAAAAAGACAGCAAAGTATTCGATTTTATCCATGAAGGACTCGCAGCCCCACTTAACAAGTCACTTGGCGCAAACGAGTTCGTAGGTTTAGTCTTCAAATGCGGCGAAATCAACATTCGCGCAATGGAACTTCTCGATGCTGGAAACACTGAAACCTACGGTCACCCAGTGCCAACGAAAGTTCCCCTTGGACACAAAAAAGGCAAAGCCATACTTGTTTCAGGACATGACCTCATTGATTTAGAACACATTTTAAAACAAAGCCAAGGCAAAGGCATCTACGTTTACACCCACGGCGAAATGCTTCCCACCCACGGCTATCCCAGAACTCAAGAAGTACCCGCATTTCTACGGTCACTACGGAACCGCATGGCAAAACCAACAAAAAGAATTCGCCGCAATTTCCAGGCGCAATACTGATGACGACCAACTGCATCCAAAGACCCGTTGAAAGCTACAAGGGCAACATTTTCACTTCAGGACCAGTCGGCTATCCGGGTGTACCACACATCGACAGGCAAAGACTTCTCGCCAGTAATACAAAAAGCCTTGGAAATGTCAGGCTTCCAAGAAGACACTGAAGGCAAAACCGTTCTGGTTGGGTTCGGCAGAAACGCAGTGCTAAGCGTAGCAGACAAAGTCATTGCTTCAGTCAAAAGCGGGCACATTAAACGTTTCATACTGGTCGGTGGATGCGACGGCGCAAAACCAGGCAGAAGCTACTATACAGAATTCGTTGAGAAAGCACCCAAAAACACAGTCATATTGACTTTGGCATGCGGCAAATTCCGCTTCTTCGACAAGGAACTAGGCACAATCGACGAAATCCCAAGATTACTCGACATCGGACAATGCAACGACGCTTACTCAGCCGTCAAAATCGCTCAAGCATTAGCAGACGCCTTCGGCGTACAAATCAACGATTTGCCACTCTCGATGGTGCTGTCATGGTATGAACAAAAAGCAGTCGCCATCCTGCTCTCGCTGCTGTACCTCGGCATAAAAGACATCCGCATCGGACCAAGCCTACCCGCCTTCATAACGCCAAACATCCTCAAAGTACTCGTCGAAAAATTCAACATAATGCCAATCAAAACACCCGACGAAGACCTCAAAGCAATAATGAAATAAACTCTCCCTCCTCTTCGGTTGCCTCTTTTTTTACCTTTTTTTATGGCTTGCATTTAGCCATTGGCTTTTGTCTTCAGGGTATTTGTGTGTGCTCAGCCTACCTACCCGGTCTACTAGATGCTTCTAATATGCTTCAAATATGATTCAACATAGTTCAACATAGAATTATTACCCGCACTTTCTGCATGAATTTTGTTTTACATGTAGAATAAGCTTACTTTAAAATGGAATTTATTGTTGGATAACCAAAAAAATAATGCGTTAAATATTTAGTTTTTTGATGAGCCACGCCATGTTTCTTCCTAAGTCTTCCATGGTTTGCATGCCTTCCTCGTCTTTTTCTACATCGCCCTTGTTTAGTCCTATGCCAACGTTCCAATACGATGAGCCTGGAATAATCATTTGGGTGATTAGGAAGAAGTGGTTTATCGCGTCAAAAGTCGGTATTCCACCTGCCCTTCGCACTGCCACGACTGCGGCGCCAACTTTTCTCTTAAACATATCAGAGTTTGCTCGTGCAACGAATCCTGAGCGGTCAATGAGCGCTTTCATTTCGGGAGACATCATCGAAAAATACGTGGGTGAACCAAGAATTATTCCATCCGCCGCAACCATCTTCTCAATATAGAGGTTAACGTTATCGTTTACAATTTTACATTGTTTATTTTTGACTTTACGGCAGGTCCCGCATGCCATGCAACCGTGTATTTGCTCACCTGCAAGCTGAATCAGTTCAGTTTCTATACCTTCTTTCTCAAGAACTTGAAAAACACGACGAATCAAAAAAGCGGTATTACCGTCTTTTCTTGCGCTTCCATTAAAAGCAACAACCTTCATTTTGAAACCTCAATTGTATGTCTTAGAGTTGGAATAAAAAAGTATTGTTAGGAATTTTACGCTTTATTCACTTATGAAATTACCGCTCGGTAAAAGCCTTTGGATGTCACGTTTGAGGAACAAGGCTAGTCAAGGTTGTATGCTTCTTCTCCATGTTGGCTAAGGTCTAAACCGTCCTCTTCTTCTTTAGGACTTACTCTGAGTGGCGAGAAGAAATCTACTACTTTCAAAAGCGCGTAAGATCCGCAAAACGCGAAGGCAGCCACAACTAATACGGCAAGCACTTGGATGCCGAGTTGAGCAGGGTTGCCGTAGAATAGTCCTGTCACGCCAGGGTCAACTGCTGCGGTTGCGAATAAACCTATTGCGACTGCGCCGATGATGCCGCCGATTCCGTGGCATGCGAAAACGTCTAATGTGTCATCTATTCTTGATCTGCCTGCTCTCCAGTTAGCCACCAAGTTGCAAACTACTCCCTGCAACCAAACCGATAATCACTGCTGCCGTAAAACTAACGTAGCCTGCAGCGGCTGTAATAGCTGCCAAACCGCATACTGCACCAACTGCAATGCCTATTGCTGAAGGCTTACCCTTGATTAGCCAATCCATTATCATCCAGCTTACGGCTGATGCTGCGGCTGCCAAGTTGGTTGCTACAACGGCTGAGACAGCAATGTTGTTGGCTGCTAATGCGCTGCCGCCGTTGAAGCCGAACCAGCCGAACCACAGCAAACCTGCGCCTAAAATCACATAGGGAATGTTGGTGGGTTTAAACTCAGTTGCCGCTGATGCTGGTTTGCTTGCGCCTTTTTGGTCTAAGGCTTTAAGCTGGTCTTTCCAGTAAACGCAGCCTTTTCTTCTGCCTACGACAAGCGCCGCTGCCAATGCAGATAATCCTGCAGCTGTGTGGACAACTATGCCTCCTGCAAAATCCACTGCGCCCAAGACGTGTAACCATCCGTTTGGGATTCCACATCCAGCAAGCGATGGGCGAGTAAATGAGGGTGGACCACAAAACGACGAAGATGAGAAGTGATTTGAATCGGATTCTTTCTGCGCATGCGCCTATAATTAGTGCTGGTGTGATAGCTGCGAACTTGAGCTGGAACGCGAAGAATAGTATTGCTGGAATGGCTGGCGCGTTGGGGCTAACGGTGTTTATGGTTATGCCGTTTAATCCGACGAGAGACAGGTTGCCTATTACTCCATCTATGCTTGGTCCATAAACGAGGCTGTAGCCCCAAAAGAACCAAACGAGACTGACCACTGCAAAAATGATGATGCATTGGACAAGCGTCGAGACAAGGTTCTTTCTTCGAACTAAGCCGCCGTAAAAGAAAGCTAAGGCTGGCGTCATCAGCATTACAAGCGCTGTTGACGTTAGAACCCAAGCGATGTCTGCTGCTCCCACATTTGTCCCCTCGACAGCGTTATTACAGCTTATTTGTTCTTCATTTTGTGCAAAACTAATATTTAAACTATGCATTCGCATTGATTATTGGCTAAATATTGACAAATGTTCAATTAGATACTTGTTAGCTAAAATGTTCATACAATAATTAGTCAAAAAAAGTGTGATTAAACGTAAAATTGTCCAAAAAACTGGCGTATATTGCAGTAATTTGTCAAAATAATAAAATTTGTAACAATATACAAATAGAGAAAAAGAAAAGAGCTTGGTTTATGCTCTAATCTAGTTGAAAGGCTTCTTCGCCATGTTCGGCTAGGTCTAAACCTGCGTCTTCTGCTTCCTCGCTAACACGTAGTGGCGAGAATATGTTCACAAATTTAAGCAGTGCGTAGGAACCGAAGAATGCAAACGGCACCACGACGCCAATTGCTACCAATTGAGCAATCAGTTGGCCTGGGTTTCCGAAGAATAAGCCGCTTGCACCGTTTATCGCTGCTGATGCGAATAAGCCTGTTGCGATTGAGCCCCAAATTCCGCCGACGCCATGGCATGCAAACACATCCAGTGCATCGTCTATTCGTGATCTGCCTGCTCTCCAGTTAGCCACCAAGTTGCAGATAACTCCTGCTGCTAAACCAATTATTAGTGCGCTTGGTACGTTGACGTAGCCTGATGCAGGGGTAATTGCAACTAATCCAACAACGGCGCCTGCAGCGATACCTACTGCTGATGGTTTCCCTTTAATTACCCAGTCTGCAAGCATCCAGCTTACAGCGGAAGCTGCTGCTGCTAAGTTTGTAACTACAAGCGCTGAGACAGCTAAGTCGTTTGCGGCTAATGCGCTGCCAGCATTGAAGCCAAACCAGCCGAACCACAGTAACGCTGCGCCTAGCAGTACATATGGGATGTTGGTTGGTTTGAATTCTGTTGCATGGTTTTTTTGATCCAAAGATTTCATGTGATTCTGCCATGGGACGGCGCATCCTTTTCTTCTGCCCACCACAAGCTGCTGCTGCTAACGCTGAAATGCCCGCTGAAATGTGTACTACTATGCCGCCTGCAAAGTCAATGGCGCCCAAAGTGTGAAGCCAACCGGTTGGATTCCATACCCAGCAGGCTATCGGGCAATAGATAAGTGTAGACCAAAGTACCATGAAGATAAGTAGTGACTTGAACCGGAATCTTTCTGCGCAAGCTCCAATGATTAGTGCTGGTGTGATGGCTGCGAACTTGAGCTGGAATGCGAATTGTAATAGTTGAGGAATTTGTGGTGCAAGTGAAGTGTTAACCGCATTTATGCTTAGATTGCTCATGCCTAGTAGGTTTGGGCTCCAGCCGATCAAGCCGTTGACGCTGTTGCCGAACACAAGCATGTAGCCCCAAAGTGCCCAGACTATGCTTACGACTGCGAATATTACGAAGCATTGAACAATTGTTGATACCAGGTTTTTCTTTCGCACTAGGCCTCCGTAGAAGAATCCTAATGCTGGCGTCATTAGCATGACTAGTGCTGTTGCGGTTATGACCCAAGCTATGCTTCCTGAGTCCACCATTTCTCATCTTCCTCTTTTGACATTTGTTTACTTGATTATTTTTTACCTCTACAGCTATTCATCTAGTTATATTTAAAATA
Organism: Candidatus Bathyarchaeota archaeon; assembly: GCA_963785215.1. Lineage (GTDB taxonomy): Archaea > Thermoproteota > Bathyarchaeia > Bathyarchaeales > Bathycorpusculaceae > Bathycorpusculum. The sequence continues at coordinate 28,807 of CAWAUU010000010.1, read as the reverse complement.
TACGCATATGAACCACATTGGTGCTTAGTTATGTGCGATTGTTTATTTTATCAATGTATCTGGCAATGTTCATCCAATTTTCCACCTGAATATATCCTGATAATAAAAAATCGTTCAAAATTAAGGTCTATAATTGAAAGTTTCTAAGCCATGGAAATAGATAAGTTTCTGCAAATCTTGCACAAATTTACAGGTTTAAGTCAAAATGTTGATAAAACTGTATAACAATCGGGTACAGAAACCAATTAGCATATTAGCATATTAAAAACCAAGCGCTCAACTATTTCTGCGAAGTCACTGCAAATGTTCGAAGCGATTCCCTCTTGCCTGATAATGTTATCAGCTTTTTCCTTTCCCACGTTTTCTTAGCATTAACACTACTGCAACTATTGCTACACTGGCTACGGCAACCGCTACTCCATAGATTGCCTCTTTAGGTAAACTTGATTGCGATGTAGAGTTCGGAGAAGGGGCGGTTGTAGTGAACACAATTGATACTTCGTGTGTGCTGAAATTGGTTGTGTACCATACGTAGTAATTGTTGGCGTCTTGTGTGTAACCTTGGTTTGAGGCTGGCAGGCCGTCAATGTAGATTGCTGGTGTTGTTCCGTAGGTCACTGCACTTTTGGGGATTGTTACATTGCTGAAACCTGTGGTGCCGCTTTCCCCAGTTACAGTAAAAGACACCGTTGTTATGGCGGACTGGTTTGTTGCGATGGTAACGTTGGACATCTGCCCAATTGTTACGTTTCCGCTGAACGTAAGGTCAACTATTGCGCCATTTTCAGTCGTCGCAGGCAAAGTTGTTGCTTGTGCTGTAGTTCCCGGAGGCGGGGCTGCCGTAGAGGTCGGTGTTGGAGTGGGAGTTGCTATTGGAGTAGGTGTTGGAGATGAAGATTGCGTAAGTGAACCACCCAGAGCATAAACGCTGCCAGCATCGGTACCGACGTAGACTACGCCGTCGACAACGGCAGGAGACGAGTCAACCATGTAGTCGGTGGTGTAGTTCCAGAGTTTGGCGCCAGTGTTAGCATTCAACGCATAAACGTTATCGTCTTCTGAGCCTACGAAGACGACGCCGCCGACAACAGCAGGAGACGAAGCAACGGGAAGGTTGCTCGGGGAGTAATTCCAAAGTTTGTCGCCGGTAGCAGCATTCAAAGCATAAACGTTATAGTCAAGTGAGCCGACGTAGACTACGCCGTCGACAACAGCAGGAGACGAAGCAACAGGTGCGCCGGTTGCGTAACTCCAGAGTTTGTTGCCGGTAGCAGCGTTCAAAGCATAAACGTTATTGTCGCATGAGCCGACGTAGACTACGCCGTCGACAACAGCAGGAGACGAAACAACCCAGTTCCCAGTAGCGTAACTCCAGAGTTTGTTGCCGGTAGCAGCGTTCAAAGCATAAACGTTATTGTCGCATGAGCCGACGTAGACTACGCCGTCGACAACAGCAGGAGACGAATAAACAGGTGAGCCCTCAAAATATGAAGAAGGGTTGACAACAGGTGCGCTGGTGTTGTAACTCCAGAGTTTGTTGCCGGTAGCAGCGTTCAAAGCATAAATGTTACCGTTGTAGGAGCCTATGTAGACTACGCCGTCGACAACAGCAGGAGACGAATAAACAGATGCGCTGGTGTTGTAACTCCAGAGTTTGTTGCCGGTAGCAGCGTTCAAAGCATAAACGTTACCGTTGTAGGAGCCAACGTAGACTACACCGTCGACAACAGCAGGAGACGTCTCAACATAGCTGCCGGTGGTGTAATTCCAAAGTTTGTCGCCGGTAGCAGCATTCAAAGCATAAACGTTCCCGTCACCAGAGCCTAAGTAGACTACGCCGTCGACAACGGCAAGAGAAGAATAAACAAAGGCACCAAGAGTGTCTTTCCAAAGTAGCGTGGGAGTAAGCGCCGGATTGCCTGTGCCTGCGCCGCTGTGAGATGGGTCCGAGCGGAACATTATCCAGTCAGCGTTTGCAAACGGAATCAAAAATACGCTGGAAAGAAAAATTATGCAAACTACTGCTGCTACCACATGTAACCTGTTCACGTGTATAAAGCACCATTTGTTCTTTAGCATTAAAGAACTATTAAAGGTCTTTTGCTATCCGTTCTCTAACACGCTTCAAAGGCTAACAGTAGATCAAAATTTTAGAGCGTGTCCCATAGGTTATTCTGGGTGTCGTTTTGAATAGCGTTTTCTTTAATAACGCTTTCTTTAAGTATGCGCGAAAATGCAACTTTAGTTGAATTAAAAACTTTGACTTGGTAATTGTGTATTTAATCTTTCAATAAGCCCCTTGGTTACATGGATCTCTCTTTGTCCATACGAACCCCGAGAGTTAACAGAATCCGTTGCGGAGCCAGAAGCTCGGAACCGATCCATCTAAAATACTCTTTATATAATACGCAGAGAGATTCTCTGGACAAGCTTAGGTGGAGCAAGAGCCGTTTTAGATGAGGCATCAAAGAAACTTGATGAACTCAATCACAAACCAAAAGGTGGAAAAATGAGTGAAGACGTAATTAACGTCGAGGGTTTGACGAAAGTCTTTGACCGCCGTTTGGTTGCCGTTGATCACGTAAACTTCAGCGTTAAACGTGGCGAAATCTTTGGGTTCTTGGGACCCAACGGTGCTGGAAAAACAACAACCATAAACATGCTCATCACGCTCCTAAGACCGACAGAAGGGAAAGCTTCTATACTTGGCAGAGATATTGCCAAACAAAACGTTGATGTCAGAAACTCGGTAGGCTTTGTTCCTCAAGAGTACACCGCCGACGAGGACATAACTGGTTACGAAAATATGCTCTTGTGCGCGGATCTGTACGGAATTTCCCGCGCGGTTTCCAAGAAACGTGCAATAGACCTTCTGAATCTTGTTGAACTTGCAGCCTTTAAGGACAAGCTGGTACAAACGTACTCTGGCGGTATGCGCCGAAGGTTGGAACTTGCGTGTGGCCTGATCAACAGACCTAAAGTTCTCTTCTTGGATGAGCCAACGTTGGGCTTGGATGTTCAAACTAGAGTCGCAACTTGGAACTATGTTAGAATGCTGAAAAAAGAGTTCGGCATGACTCTCTTCATGACTACGCACTACCTTGAAGAAGCTGATGCCCTTTGCGACCGTATCGCCATAATTGACCACGGAAAAATCATGGTGATAGGAACTCCTGAAGAGTTGAAAGCGAGTTTGGGCGGCGACATAATAACGCTCGCAATTCAAGAAGTCACAGACATCACTGGGCTTGTGAAAAAGATCAATCACGTTGTGGACGTTAAGAAGGAGAATGATGCTTATCTGATAAAGGCTGAAAATTGTGAAGTGACCGCACCTCTGATTATCGAAGCTTTGCGCAGAGAGGGACATGTTGTGACCAGGCTTTCACTTACAAAACCGACATTGAATGAGGTTTACCTCCAATATACGGGGAAATCCATGCGCGACGTTGAAGAAGCTAAAGAAGCCCTCATGGCTCAGAGGATGACATTTAAGAGGGCGAGACAGTGAGTGAGAATGGACAAGTTTCTAAAAACAGGTTACATGGTCTTTGGGCCTTGACGAATCGCGATCTGAAAAAATGGTATAAAGCTCCGATAATCTTCTTACTAACCATACTTCAGCCAATTGTTTGGATGGGTTTGCTTGGAAAATCGCTGAATATAGGCGCAATATTCAGTACCAGTCAAATACCGCCTATTGCGTTTAACCCACCGCTTACGCTGTCGCAGCTTGGTCAGTTAAGCAGTTCAATCCACGGTTTGTCCGCGAGTATAATGAAAAATACATTCGGTGTCACTGACTACTTCTCTTTCATGGCTATGGGCATGGTTTCGTTCGCCACGCTTTTCACAGCTTCCTTTAGTGGCATGTCGGTAGTTTGGGACCGGCGCTTGGGTTTTCTGAACAAGGTTCTGAGCACTCCTGTTTCAAAGTCAGTAATAATACTATCAAAGGTTCTTTCATCAGCGTTGCGATCTGTCTTCCAAGCTGGAATCGTTGTAGCTGTAGCAATCATCTTTGGCCTTAAATTCGGTGCAAACTTCACTGCTTTCAGCATATTTGGAGTTTTTGCTGTTGTTTTCCTAATCGGCATGGGTTTGTCATCGCTCTTCATCGCAATCAACTTGAGGGCAACAAGAATAGAAACTCCGCAGGCCGTTATGACTCTGTTCACACTGCCTATAATCTTTGCCAGCAACGCATTCGTTCCAATCAACCTGATGCCAAGTTGGTTGCAGATAATAGCTAATGCAAACCCGCTGTCATACACCACAGATGCAGTGAGACGGCTAATGATATTTAGTAATGGTATAGGCAAATTTCCATTTTCCCTTCCTTTTGACTTCGCTTACGTTGGAATATTCGCTGCAGTGTCGACAACAATTGGAGTAGTTCTTTCTTGGCGGTTTCTGAACAAGTAAAACGTCAAAAACGAATGTGAAATTTATTGCGTCTGTAGTTGAAGCAATTGCGCGCTGGCTTGTCCCGATATTATATGTTGAAGTATTTTAGAGGAACCACTTTGTCTGCTCTTCGACGTTTTGAGTGCTTCTGTGTTAAGAACTAGAGGTGCTATGTAAGTGCCTATATCAGCTCAATAGTGCGTCTTCACGTTTGTGGGACTTTCCAGAATTGAGATTAAATGGCAATTAAAACGGGACATGAGATAGCCACGTTATTGACGCATTATTCCTATGCCTGAAAGTCTCTCGATCAGGAACTCTTCATTGAATTCTTCTTTTTCAAAACGGATGAGATCTTTAGGATTAGCCAAAAAGCTACATCCGTGTTCGTACTCGTCATAATGGGTATGTAAACCCTCCTTTCGCTCCTCTGGACTGAAGCGCGCCTTTCTTTCAATGAAGATCTTCTTTTCACCATGACTCTGAGACCTAATTGGATAATGCTTCAACAGAAACTTGTAAGGGAACACTTTGCGTTCCTTAAACTTAATAGAATGTCCTGAGAGGTCTATTTCGGTTTTTTTCAAGTTTTTCCAATTTTTTATTTGACTAAAATGGCCGGGCCGTTTGCCGAAATGAAAATATTTAAAGTGTTCTTCAAAATCTAGGTCTTGGGAAAAGCTGTTATCTATGGGTTCAAAAACTATGACTGTGTGATCAATCGCATTGTACCCCATTTTATCGACGACGTAAATTGCTTCTTTTAGATTCATGTTGCTCCAGGGAGAGACTCTTATTTCATCAACATCCTGATAAATGAACCAGTCTGCTTTGAGCATCTTTGTTACTTCTCCTACTCGCGCGAGCAGTTTCTTGTATTCAAAGTATTTGACAGGACCACTTTGTGGAAAACGTTCACTGCCTTCAAGTAAGCCTTTTGACTCAAGTTCTTTCACAATTTCATACGTTGAATCCGTGGACCAATTGTCAATGATATATGTGCTGATGCCTTGATTTACGAGTTTCATTATTGATTTTCTTAAGATATCTTCTTCGTTGTATGTTGTCATCACGGCGACTACCTTGAAATTGTCAGGTTCATCTTTCTTGGGCATTGAAATCTTGTCATTCTTGTGGATAACCGCAACTGCGGTTTTCATTGAAAATGATTGGCTATTATCTGCGGTGAATCCGGTAAACTGCACGTTAAGATTGAAATTGATAAGAAGTGACCTGAATTCTTCTAAATTCGGTCTCCGAGCTTGATTTGGTATTATAGGTAGATTTGGGCTTTTGTTTTCTTTTTCTTTCACAGTTAGGATACAGACGGGTGAAAAAGCCATCAGTTTTTGCATCCTTGATAGAATAGGGGCAATTTCATTCAGTTGCTCGACATCATTTGAGCAGACTATTACAGCGTTTCTAAGCATGTTCTCGGTTAACGTAATTCTTTCTTGCTTCGCAGGGGGTTGATCCAGTTTTTGTAATGGGAACTTTTCGTTGTGCCCTTTCAGATTGGGCTTCCAATCTACTCCAATGACGTGATACTTGGAATTTGCCTGGGAGAATTCGTCATCATTACTACAACCTGTGATAATTATGTGCTTGCAACCAATCATTTCGCTAATTCTGGCGGCGAATGAATACACGTCAAGGGGACAATTGTTTTCTAGAGAACTACCAGAACATACGGTTTTTCTATGGAAAAACTCGTTGATAGAAAAGTTGCTCCCAGTTCCTAGTTTTCGAAAGAATGTGTCGTTGTTATTCTTGAACATTGCTTTTTCCCTTGTCAAACGCTTTCCCCCTTTTGGATTATTTTTTGTGAGTCAGCATTATACATTTAACGGTTAGCCCACATACACATCTGTGCACTATCAAACATTTTAGTTTTAGTGCTAGTTAATAACGATGTTAACGCGCGCGGCGCACTAACGTGGCGTGAGAGCCACTGCGTTTAACACTACCCATACCTCCGCGCTAATCCTACGAGAAGTTTATAGCTACCGAAGAGGTAGCGCCTGTGACCATGATTTCTCCATTCAAGTAGCTCCAGCCATTTCCATTGGAAGCTGGACTGCCGTTAATGTCCACTGATACAGGTAACTTGTTCACGGAGAAGGTTTGGCTTCCGCTTCCACTAACCGCGTAGTTTATGCTACTGTCTGGGTCAAAGCTGTTTATTACTATGTTAGCTCCGATTGCAGTTACTGTAAAGTTTGAAGTAACTCCATTCAAAGTCAAATTGTTAAAAGTAAGCGCGTCACCGTACTGGCTGAAACCGTTCAGGGTTATTGAATTGGCGAAGCTTACACTGTTACGGCTTGCTCCCAAAAAAGTAGTATTAGCTGCAATGCTGACGGTTGAAGCTGAATAAGCAGTAAAGTTCGTTGAAAAACTGAATTGATCTTTTGGGTCAGTTAGGTATTGCGGTGTTCCATAGGTCTGATAGGTGTAAGCAGTTACAACTGGGTTTGCGGGGTTGCTCATGTTGAAAGCGTAAATTCGCGAGGTCGCCGCACCCTGTTGCTTGTCTACTTCTTGCCTGTTGAAGAAGATTTCTTCTCTGTTTCCTACTCTTTTGTTGTATGCTGTCCCTCCATCGTTAACATCGTGCCCATTTAACGTCATAAACACGTTAGGATAGTTATTTAGTAGTTTTTCAAAGTTGGTAGCCCACGTAACAGATTCAGGAACCGCGGTGTAGCCATACGTGCCATATCCATTAAGAAAATTATGCGTTGCCACAATCACGTTTACATTTGGATTGCATTTAAGAAGCGTCTGCATCCAATCTAAAACGGTTTGGTTAGCATTATATTCGATGTTAATAATCATAAAGTGGTAACTGCCATAAGAAAATTTTACAGCTGTGTCTTTGCCATCGTTAATGTCCCCCACCCAGTAAGGTTGTTGTCTCATAACTGTGACTTTAAAAGCAGGATAGTTTGCCCCTAACCACCCTGAATTCGGACTCCCAGCGCCTGGAGCTGTGTTATAAAATGTATCGTGGTTTCCAGCGTCCCAACAGTAAGGAATACCATTATTGTAAAGCCGCATCATGGCGTTGTTGGCGTTGTTCCAATCATTCGTTGAATTGGCGACCTGTACAATGTCCCCTGTGTGAATAACCATCGTGAGATTCAAAGCCTGATTATTATTCACTATCCAACTGGTTAACCCATTAAATAAGTCTGGGGCAGAATCACTCAAATATTGAGTATCCGTGATCTGAATTACGCTAAATCCGTCAAGCCCGCGCTCTAAAGCTTCTGTCTCTAGCGAAGAAATTTGGGTTTGCAGGCCTACTATTTCAGTATTCAATGAATTAATTTTTGAGTTATCTGATGCTACTCCGCTCTGAAGACTTGAATCAGTGGAGCTGGAAGATGAAAGTTGATTTTGAAGCTGTGTGAGTGCCGAGTTTTCGGCTGTAACTTGGGTTTTCAGGTTTGAAATTTTGGTGTTTAATGAACTGATTGTCGAGTTATCAGAACTAATTGTCAAGTTGTTAGACAACACTTGCCTCTGAAGGTTTGCATTTTGATTTTGTAACATGCCAATTTGGCTTTGGTCATTTGTTATTTGGGTATCTTTATCGTTTAGCGCTGATGTGTAATTAGCCACTAATCCACCCATGATAATTAATAGCGCGATGCAAAAAACTTCGATTCCAAAAGCAACTTTTCTGCTTACAACTTTCTTTTCACCCAAGGATTTCGCCCCTCTTTTCTATAGACCTTTTACGAATAGATACCTCAGGATTCGATTTCTTTTTAAAACCTTGCTAAAGTCCTGATTTATCCCTTGAAGAACGATAATTTCGAGCTAAAGTTTATAACGCAAGCGTTCATAGAAGCGACATGAAAAACCTTTTTGCCAAGAGTTAATTCCTTTGACTTAGAGATGCTGAAAGGAACTTCATGATTTACTATGGACTAATTTTGACTCCGTCGCTAAAATCTTCTGTCACGCACCCACAACGATATTCAACTTTAGCCAAATTCATCACGCAAATAAAATCGTAACGAGTCATATTTAAAGCAACAAATAGAGAAAAATTAGGTTGTTGGGATTCTTGGATTCCAGTTTCGCCTTTCATTTCTCAGATACTCCATTAATAAGAGAGCCTCTTCGCTCTGCATAGCCACGACCAATTAATACTTTCTTTTGCTCCCTCATAGTTTTTTGTTGTAGTGTTTGTGTGTGGCTTAAAATTCTGTACAAGCTTATTTCTAATTCTTCAATCTGGTTAAAAATAAAAACAGCGTTTTTTTTACATTACTCAAAAACCTTATAACATTACAAGCGCTTCTTTTGGGTTGAAAAAGGCGTACTTGATGAAGCTTGGCACATATACATTTCAACCTGAAAAGGCGCACGGATTTGATTTTCACGTTTTACGCGTTAAAACAGAAACTGGCACAAGGCTTCCACCAGTGCAAGATATGTACAGTAATGTCGCCGTTTTCGCTGACAATATTGCTGTCCACAATCATCCAGACTGGATATCTCAGTCACCGCTTGGACCGGCGAAAATGGGAAATAACAACTTTAACTTTTATTGGGATGTTGTGTGCGCTACTCAGCCAGAGCACAGGGCTGAACAATTAAACTATCTTACAGAGGTCGATGAGCGCTCACTTGGCGTGTGGTTAAATAGCCAATATTTTGCGGAGCATGGACATTGTATTTGCCCACGCTGCAAAGAACTATGGAAAAAAAGTGGTTTAGGTTGGCTTGAATGGCGCGGAAAAGAAGTCACCGAGTACATTGCTCAAATTCGAGAAAAAGTCAAGAAAGAACTAGTTCTGTGTATTCAGCCTGATCCTGTAAGCTCTTATGAGCGTTACGGCGTAGACTTTGACGACCTTGCAAAGTACGCTGACGTCTTCAACGTAGTAATGTTCAGCAAAAACTATGCCACCCCATGGTACTGGGAAATGCTTACCCGCGCCTTCAAAAAGCTACTAAAAAAGCCATTTTACATTAGCTTTTACGTTTTCGGTCCAGGCGACAACCCTAAAGACGTCCCATCCGCCTCAGAGTTGCTTACCGTGAGTGTTCGCTGTGCAAGAGCAGGCGCCGACGGATTCCTATACCTAACTGATAACGCCAGCCAAATTCGAGCTTTCCAGAAATCGGCAGTTGAAATGGTTGAGCTTAGAGAAAAGCTAAGAAGCTTATGGCGGCCAACCAGTGCAAGAATTCCTGGATTATGTTGAAAGCTGGAAAAAAATCGTGTAGTCCTAAATTTTCTCTTTTTAAGAGCGCTTATTTAATTGTGCGGGCTCTTGTTTTTGATTCTAAAGCCGTTACGTTTTTATCGAATCACTCTTTAAACTATGATGCGTCTGGAGCAATGCTAATTTGGATTTCATCACAGATTTAAGTAGAGCCGCTATAGCGCTTATTCATTATAGTTGACCCTTTCGGTAACATTCCCATTTTCGTGGGGTTAACCGAAAACATTCCAGATGCCCAGAAAAAGAAAGTATATAACACCGCAACGCTCGTCGGCTTCGCTCTGCTTCTTGTTTTCGCATTCACAGGTCAAGAAATCTTTTCGCTTTTTGGGTTATCGATTTACAGTTTCGAGATTGCCGGAGGCATTCTACTGCTAATTATTGCAATTAGAATCTTGATTACAGGCAGCATGCATGAGAACGTTGAATCTCCCGAAAGCTTAGGCGCTGTTCCCATTGCGATACCTCTTCTCGTGGGGCCCGGAGCCATTACCACAACTATATTGGACCTTCAAGCTTACGGTATAGTGATAGCGATTCTGTCAGTTTTGATTGTGTTATCCTTAACATGGGTTATTCTCAGGTACATAAACGACATTTACAAGTTTTTAGGCAAAACAGGCTCCTTAGTTATAGCAAGAGTTATGGCGCTACTCATCGCCGCCATTGCGGTGCAGTACATTTTGACTGGCGTAACTCATTTTGTAATTTAACAAAGTCGTCAATTAAAATACGCGTTTCATAATTTCTCGTGTAAGTCGCACGCAGTCGCGGAGTCTCCTCTCCTTGTCTATTCGAAAAGCAAGCACTTCAGAAAAACCAAAAAAACTGGGTTAAGAAATTGACAGCGCTGCTGGAACTAGACCAAATTTCCTTAAATCCATATCCCCACCAATGCTGTAGCCACTTAAGTTAGTGCATACTGTTACACGCGCTTTTTTTCTTTTGCAAACATAAATGCATCTAAAGTTTGAGCCTTTTGCCATGGAGGTACTATAATTTTTCAGAGCAGCTATAGTTCAAAGCTTAAATGATACAACCTGTATTTTCACTTCCCAAGGGGAAGAAACAGTTGGCTAACCAAAAAATATGCGAAGGCGACTACGTGCTGATTTACCTGGATGCACGCAGAACCTACATGATAAAAATGGAAGCTGGAAAAACCTTCCATACACATAAAGGCTACTTGAAGCTTGATGAGTTAATCGGCAAAGAATACGGTGAACCTATCAAAAGTAGTCTAGGCATCTTCTTTACAACGCTTAAGCCTGCATTGACAGACTATATCATGAAGTCTTCTCGTAACACGCAAATCACCTACCCCAAAGACGCAGCGTTAATCGTCATGTTCAGCGGAATTGGACCTGGAAGCCGCGTTGTAGAATCAGGCACAGGAACAGGCGCATTAACCACAGCCCTCGCACACTACGTTGGGCCAACAGGCAAAGTTTACACTTACGAGTTGCGCAGTGAATTCCAAAAAAACGCCGCCAAAAACTTGCAACGCTCAAAACTCATCGATTATGTTGAAATGAAAAGCGGAGATGTCACCTTAGGCATTGAAGAGAGAGATGTGGATGCGGTGATTTTGGATTTGGCAACTCCATGGCTTGTCGTTCCCCACGCTTATGAAGCGCTCAAGCCTTCAGGCATAATAGTTTCGTTTCAGCCCAACCATCGACCAAGTCGTAAAAACAACGGAAGCTCTGAGAGAAAACGGCTTCGTTTTCATAGAAACCGTTGAGTGCATGATGCGGGCAATGCAGGTTGAACGTGGAAAGACAAGACCTCAAACGCTAATGACTGGACACACTGGGTACATTACTCATGCAAGAAAAATCCTCAAGCTCCCACAGCAACCAACTGTAGAACCGGAGCCACCTCTGGAAACAGAGGAAAAACAAGAAGCAGTCGATGAAGCTGCTGAATCAACTTGATTTTTGCTTAGCTTTAGCTGTTGCTGGCTGAGACATGCTCAGCGTCCAGAAAGCTTGTTTTAATTGTTCGCCGCGTGTCCAACCGTAGTAGAAGCCTGCTATTCTACCCGCATATGGAATAACTATATGATCTAACGCCTTGTATAGAATTGGGTTGGGGAAACGGTTTTCAAGGAAGGTTGGCTTCCAAATTCTAATGTTGTATTCCCAGCATTTTATGAAAAAGTCCCAGCGTACTTGAGAGAGCGAATCCATTTCAGCGCCTTTCTTATTCATCAGCACACAATTCTCAAGTGGAACAAAGAACAGCGGTACATAGAACGCGTTATAATCTTTTAATTTGTCCATTAACTCAAGCGTTTGCAGCACATCTTCCTCTTTCTCGTCTGGAAGACCAACAATCAATGTTGCCAGCGGATACCAATTATTATCGTTAAATATACCAAAGGCGCTCTCGACAACTTCTTGCCATTGTTCAGGCTTGAAAGGTAACATTTTGCCAGCCATATACTTCTTCATCAATCTTGGACTGCCCGTTTCAATTCCTGTTTCCGCAGTAATTATCGCTTTTTTGCCAAAAGAATACCAGCTGCGCTCAATCAGTATTTCTGCAAGTTCCTTTACCATTTGCGGATTATGAACTGCTGGCGCCAAGGACATGTGGGATGCTTGAATGCTTTTAACGCCTGGATACTTAGCAACGCTTTTTACTAGTTTTACGACGGCTTCCTTGTTTGGAACGAATTTTTGGTCTTTAGAGCCATATAAGAACAGGTCTTCGGTGACTAATGTTATGTGGTCGCATCCCTCTACCGTTGTTAAAGCGACTTCCCGCATTATTTTTTCCAGCGGCACATCCACTTTATGTTGCATAGTAGGCGTGCAAAACTGGCAGTTTCTGCCGCAGCCTTTTGAAATTTCCACCACACCATGAATAGCAGCATGTTTAGTTAAGGGCATTATGGCATTATAATTCCAGTTGCTGATTGATTCATCAGCTTTAACAATGCGCGGCAGAGGTTCACCATTTACTGCCTTCTTGAAAACATCAACGATTGGTTCTGGTCTTCCGCCGAGCAGCACGCAATCCACACCGAGACTGTCAGATACGTGTTTACGTTCAAGCTGCCAAGCACCAAATCCGCCGACAATAATTGTTGGCTTAAACTTTTTGATACTTTGGTTATTGACGAGTTTTTGGAACTCGACTGCGTTCATGGGTTCGCCTCCGCCAATGATTGTGGAGTAAGTTTTGCTTACATAACCCATGCCTGTTGGGTCCATCGAAGATATGCCTATAACTTTGGTTTTCGGCCCGATGAAGTCTTCAAGGTCGTCAGGGTGAACCACAGCTACTTCTTTTTCTGTAAAGCCACTTTCCAGCAGTATAGCTTCTATTTTTCTTAAACCGTAAGGTGCAAATCTTACTCTTCCATCAGGCTTGCGTTCAACCGGGGGATAAACTGTTTTTCTCATAAAAGTGAGTGGTAATGGACCCTTGCCGAAGCCTGCGAAGAAAGCGATAAAATGATTATTAAAAAAATCGCTCATTTCTGTCGCTGATGCCGTAAGAACTATTTTGACGCCCAAACCCGATTCCAAATTTCTCTCTTCCTCACGAATTGAGAAAAGAATGTCCCATAGCCCTTTTAAGAATTACTATCGGTTACACACCTTTATCTACGAATTAAAAGCAAAGTTAGTTGCCGTCTGAGTAACTCTGATTTCCGGCATGTTAACGCCTGAGAAACGCTATTTTTAGGCTTTTTGTAACATTTAAGCTTTGGTGATAAGTGGCGCCTGCTCATAATCAGAGAACTCGCATTTGGACCGACGAGCGTCGGTTGCATTTTCTGGTGTTCATCCATGGCCGGGGTTTGTTGGGAACAAGTGATTGTGCCGCGGCTCTAGCAGCTTTTTTTGAAGCCATCATTAGCTGAGTGTTCTTTGACCAAGGGTTTGCGGTTGCTGAAACCACTTTTTTGTTGTTTCCATGCCAAACATCAAGGAAATTGAGAGTTAATGCCCTGCTTATTTTCTGAGCCCTCTTGACGTGAGTACTTTGTAAACGAGGCGGAACGGAAGTGGAGCAACTTTAATTTTGCCTTCTCTGGCATCCTTAAGGAAAGCTGGAAGGTTGTAGTCGTAGTCGGTTTCGCATTTTTTGAGAAACTTGCTGATTTGTTTAACCCCATAAGCGAACGTGAGACGTATTCCATAACCTGTCCCAAAACGGCTTTTAGTTACAACATACTCGTCGAGGAAGGTTTTGCTCCAATCTAAATTGTGCTGCCAACACTTTACGAAAAGCTCCGATTGTTTTTGAGTCATCTTATCAATAGTGAATGATTGAACCTTATCTTTTAATCCGCCTTCACTTACCATGAACAAAGGTATAATCAAGCTCTTGTAATCATGCAGCTTCTTGACAAGGTCAACAGTAAGCTGAGCATCCTCTTCCTGCTCGCCTGGAAGACCAATGATAAGCGTAGCACACGGAACCCAATTGTTGTCACTTAACGTCTGGAAAGCATCCACAACAACTTGCGGCCATTGCTCAGGCTCAAACGGCTTAGCTTTCCCCGCCATGAGTTGACGGATAAGTCTAGGGCTGCCTGTTTCGATTCCGCATTGCCCACTCATCCACTCGCCATCTTTCTTCACTTCTAAAATGTCGGATAAATCCTTAATCAAATCGGGTGCACTCGCAACTGAGGCAAGCGCAAAGTGACTGATGCCAACGGCTTTCACGCCTGGATAATGGTAAACTGTGCTGAAGAGCTCTTTCACTGCTTCCTTGTTTATCTCAAAGCCTTTGGCCTTGTAGCGGAGGACATCTTCGGCGTGCAGCAGTGGGCGTCTTCCCGCCTGCAAGTTTACTTCAACTTCTTTCAGGATGTGATCGATTGAGAGGCAACGGTAACGTTGAAGCGTGGGCACACAGAAGGCACAGCCGCGTCCGCATCCGCGGGCTATTTCGATTATGCCATGTATAGTCGCGTTTTGGATTATGGGGATATCTTGCTCTTCAACCACTAATCCGTGAACCACCTCGGGCAACTGACCGCCCTTGACAGCATTATCAAACAATTTGTTAACTACTTTTTCTCCTTCGCCTACGACAACACAGTCCACCCCGAGGCTTCTGCGTGCAGCATCGTCTTCCAGCTGCCAAGCGCCTGGTCCGCCCACAATTATTCTGGGTTTGAATTTTAGGACAGCAGGGTGATTGAGTATTTCCTTGAACTTAAGGGTCATGTAGGCTTCGCCGCCGAACACTTGCGTGAACGTGGAAGTGGCTGGTCCCATACCCAACGGGTCGTTCTCTGTTATGCAGAGGGTTTCTGTGTTTGGACCGATTACTTTGCCGAGGTGGTCGGGGTGAGCGACAATTATGTCTTCTCTGCTGAAGCCGTTGTTCAGTAGTGTGGCTTCGATTTTTCTGGTTCCGCATGGCGCATACTTGGCTGAGCCATCTTTGTTCACAGGAACTGATGGGCAGAACAGCGAGAAATACAACTTGTCAGGAATAAGCCCCCGCGGCACGCAGGCGCTGAAACCCAAGAAAATGTCTCCAGCGTATTCGCTCATCAATGTTCGGTCAGCAGTCAAAACAACTTTGTATCCGTCAGCTTTTTTCTTAACCATAATCTATTTCTCCTTGAGCATTAATATGATTGATTTCATCTATCTTGCGGGTTGCATGTTTTGGTTAAGGATTTCAAGCATGTCCTTGCTTGGTATCTTATCTTTTCTAAGCATTGACCAAAGCTTCAGGGCGTCCAATGGTAGTATAAGGAGCTCTTTTGTGTATTTTATGATGTTTTGGGCGATGAACCGTGAAGCATTTTGTACAAGTTTTGAATGCTCGTCCTTTAAAGTTGGGGCGTCGCTTCTTCTTGAGTCTCCAGAAATCCATTTCTTGAAAAAGAACATATTTCCCCCTATGCGGGCCTTTAAGTAAAGCCAAAGAGGTTTCATTTGGGTCTTCATTACTGGATGCAGGCAGTCGTATAGGTTCCAGTCAAAACTTAGTAGTGAATTGCTTCGGAGAGCCTTATAGAAAGCACTTGTTCCGGGAAGAGGAGTATAAATTGAAAACTGAGCTGAATCTAAGCCTACCATGCGTAGTTGGTCGGCGTATTCAAAAGTCTTATTCACCTGGTTTTTGCACTCGTAAGGTGCACCAATGACGAAACCTCCATGGGTAAGAATGCCCTTTTCGCGTAATACTCGGATACCCTTTGTTGCAGTGGTGGTGCATGTTCCCTTGTTCATCGTTTTCAGGACTTCATCGCTTCCAGATTCCATGCCCAAAAATGCTATTTTGACACCGGCCTTTGATGCCCTCTGTATCACCTGCGGGTTTCTCGCTGCCAAGTCCGCTCTAATCTGCACAATTAGATTCAAAGAGTTCAGCCTCTTATCTACCATTTCATCGAATAGCAGTTCTCTGTCGCCTGCATTAGCAGGCACGATAAAGTTGTCATCTACAATAAAGACCCAATTGTAACCAAGCGCCTTAACCAATTGCATTTCTCGCAATACTCTTTCAATACTCTTAAATCTCCAGCAATGACCCCACATAGCGGTCACTGAACAGAACTCACAGTTGTACGGGCAGCCTCGGCTAGTCTCTAAAGTGACAAGGTGCGAGCCTAACCCGAAAATGTCTGCTTTACACTTTTCTCTCTCAAACATTCCGAAAGCCGGCAAAGGCAGCAGGTCCAGATTCTGCATTAAAGGCCTGGTATCAGTTTTAACTGGCTTTCCGTCTTTCATGAAAGCTAAACCTCTCACTTCAGATACCTTTCCCTCATGTTCCAAGGTTTGGATTAATTCAGCGAAAGTCTCTTCGCCCTCGCCCAAAACTACGTAGTCAAAGTTGTTTCTCAAAACTTGAGGATAAACAAATGTAGCATGTTGTCCTCCAGCTACAAAAACAGTATCTTTGCATTTTGCCTTTACTTTCTTCGCTAAGTCGGCGGCAAACTCGTAGTATGGAGAAGCGTTCATCGTTACAGCAACCACTTGAGCACCCCAAGATTCTATGATCTCAGCTGCTTCCTGCGTGCCCAAACCTTGTGCTAAACCATCTACCAAAATAGCTTTATGCCCATGAAGCATTATAGCTCCAGCTAAAGAAGCCAACCCTAAAGGCGGCATTGATACGCCAAATATTTCTTTGTAGGCGTCTTTGCTCCACAAAGAGCCTCTGACTAAAGCAACTCTCATTCTCTGGCACCCCCAATCTGTTAAGGTGACCTTTTACCTGCCTTCGATAATCATTGCCCATATCGTTTGTTGTGAATGCAGCCGCCATCAGGCATTCTAACGTTCCCGTCAAAGTAGCTGTATGATCTTGATCGGCATCCGTCGCAAATGTACTTATCTGGACATGTTCCACAACGACTCTTTCGCCATCTATGTCTGCCCAAAATTTTAAGAATGAAATTGTTTTTTCCAAAGAGTTACGCTTAATAAAAATCTCTAGATTGCTTATTCTTTCTAGAAGGCTCTTATTGAATTCTATAGTGGTGGAATGTTTTAAACTTTTTCCCTCATTTTTACAATTCCTCTTAATGGTTTAGCGCCACCAAACCGTATTGTAACAATATTGAATCTGGCAGGAATGGCTATCCTTGTTTCTTATTCGAGTTTAGTAGAAACGATTGGTATTTATCAATCTGAGAGATCTATTTTTAATGCGTTTCTATGGAGTTTTGTGATGTGAAGAAGACAAGAGTAATTATTATGGGCGCGGCTGGGCGCGACTTTCACAATTTTAATGTCTACTACCGGAAAAACAAACAATACGATGTTGTCGCTTTCACTGCTGCTCAGATTCCCGGCATTGAAAGAAGAAACTACCCTACGGTTCTGGCGGGACCAAACTATCCAAATGGCATCCCGATCTATCCAGAAGAAAAACTGATTGACTTGATTCGGGAATACGCGGTTGAGGAAGTTGTCTTCGCCTACAGCGACGTTTCCCATGAGTACGTGATGCACGAAGCTTCAACGGCGCTTTCTAATGGGCCTGATTTTAGGCTTATGGGACCTTTGACAACTATGCTTAAAGCCAAAGTTCCGGTGATATCAGTCTGTGCTACAAGAACTGGGTCAGGAAAGAGCCAAACCTCCAGAAAAGTTGCCGAGATTCTCAAGAACTTAGGCTATAGAATCGTGGTTGTTAGACATCCCATGCCATACTGTAATCTTTCTGAAGAGGCGGTTCAACGCTTTGCTTCTTACGAGGATCTGGATAAGTATACTTGTACCATTGAGGAGCGAGAGGAGTACGAGCCCCACATCCTGTGCGGTAACACGGTTTACGCGGGGGTTGACTACGAAAGAATCTTGGTTGAAGCCGAAAACGACGCCGACATCATAATTTGGGATGGAGGTAACAACGACCTCCCGTTCATTTGGCCAGACTTGCATATTGTAGTGACTGACCCTCACAGGCCGGGTCACGAACTGAGATATCATCCGGGCGAAACAAACCTGAGAATGGCCAATGTAGTTATCATTAACAAGGTGGACACCGCTGACCCTGAAAATGTGAAGACTGTCAGAAAAAACGTCATGAGTGTAAATGCTGAAGCTACAATAGTTGAAGCGGCGTCTCCGATCACTGTTGACAAGCCAGAACTTGTAGCCGGAAAACGGGTAATCGTCGTTGAAGACGGCCCAACGTTGACTCATGGACAAATGTCATATGGAGCAGGAGCATTAGCGGCGAAGATGCTAGGAGCCAAAGAACTGGTGGACCCCCGCCCCTACGCGGTAGGCTCGATCACTAAAACGTTTGAGAAATATCCACACTTGAGATCAGTTCTTCCAGCAATGGGTTACGGTTTAGACCAGATTCACGAGCTGGAGCAAACAATAAACGCTACACCATGTGACGCAGTTCTCGTAGGAACGCCGATTGACCTGCGAAGATTCCTCAACTTAAACAAGCCGAGCGCCAGAGCCACTTATGAGCTTCAAGAAACCGGGACTCCAACTCTCGAAGAAATCCTGAAGAACTTTTTTTCAAAACGGCAAAAACATAATTGACGCCAGCGCGCTTATAAGAAAAATGTCGATTAAGACTTAAAAGTTAGGCAAAATGAGGCGAAATAAAAATGTCAGAAAAAAGTCATCTTGACCCAAAGAAGATCCTAAAGCAGTTGCTTGAAGGCAACGTCAGGTATGTTGAGAAACACTCTTCAGAATTCGAGCAGCTTAAATTAAAGCAGACTCCGAAAGTTACTTTATTGGCATGCTGCGATTCAAGGGTTCCTCAGAACATATTTGACATCGATGGCCCAAATGAGATATTCACTATAAGAAACATTGGCAATCAATTCAGGAATTCAGAAGGGTCGGTCAAGTATCCAATTCTGCATTTACATACACCACTCTTAATTGTTATGGGTCATACAGGTTGCGGAGCCATCAAGGCATCTTTGTCTGACTACCGTGGAGATGATGACACTATACAAAAGGAGGTCATCGGCCTTGTCAATTCTATAAGGCTCGCTAACCAGATTAGGGATATGTCTAAGATTGAGGATGAAAACCAGAAGCTTGCGATATACGCCCAGGTCAATGTAGATCATCAGATAAGTAAGATCACGGCAGAGTACACTGTGAAAGCAAAAATCCAGAAGCAGGAGCTCTATGTCGTCGGCATGGTTTTCGACATCCATGGTATCTATGGTGGGAAGTCTGCCCATGTTTACATTACAAATATCAATGGCATAACTGATATCGATGCAATGAAGAAGCATGACATTGCTGTTGAGATTGGAATGGATCTAGTCGATCTGAAATTCAAGAGATTGTAAGGGATCAAGTTAGTCGGACGTTGGCGTCTGAGTAACTCACTGTTTGTTGCCAAATTTATGTTTGTTTTAAGGTGCCGTCTGAGTAACTCTGAACTTTCATCCAATAATGTCAAGCTAATGCCTTCTCATCATCCGGCAAGAACAATTTAGTGTAAGCGAGATAAAAGCATATACATCGAATTGAGCGTCAGTGAACCCTTTTATTTTCGGTTTGAAACTATATTTTATAAGGGAGTTATTAGCATGAATTTTATTGGTAGTCAAACAGAAAAGAACCTTTTAGCAGCGTTTGCAGGAGAGTCGCAAGCAAGAACCAGATACACGTTCTTTGCGAGCGTAGCCAGAAAAGAAGGATACGAGCAAATTGGCGGCATTTTTGAGGAGACTTCAGGCAATGAAAAGGAGCATGCGGAACTTTTCTTTAAGCATCTCAAGGGTGGCATGGTTGAAATCAAAGCTTCTTACCCTGCTGGCGTAATTGCATCAACCGCTGAGAATCTTAAGGCTGCAGCTGAAGGAGAAAAACTCGAGTGGGGCACACTTTACCCCAACTTTGCAGAGGTAGCTGACAAGGAAGGTTTCGCAGATGTTGCCAACACATTCCGGACGGTTGCAAAAGTAGAATCCTACCACGAGCGAAGATACAATAAACTGCTAGAAAGCGTAAAGCAAGGCAAAGTCTTCAAGAAGGATCAGCCGATTAAATGGAAATGCAGAAACTGCGGTTTTGTCTTTGAAGGAAAAGAAGCACCAGACAAATGTCCTGTATGCGCTCATCCGAAAGCCTATTTTGAAGTTTGGGTTGAAAACTACTAACAACCCTCAATTTTTTCTAAACAAACGGCAAATGCAGAAATCTGATTGATATTTTAAACAATGTATTTGCCTGTTATTTCAAAATCTTTCACAATCTCCATTACACGCTTTGGCGCGTTGAATGGTCCAAGAGGAATATCCTTTAGCAGAACCCAAGGACTTTTACATGCAACCACTGTTGCAATGTGTTGTTCTCCAAAGCATTTCTTCGCAACTTCAATAACCATGCGTCTAACTTCAACCTCGGAATATTCACCCAGTGCATGCAAATACTCATGCAATAAGAGATTGTAAACCAAAGCATTAACCGTCGGCTTAGAGCTTACAGATGCTTCAACAATTTCGACCAATGAGCGGTTTAAGACGATGTTGTTGGTTCCAATCGGGTAATAGGCGCCAAGTTGAAGAGGCAAATCGTCCAGAAACAGCATCATACTATCTCTTCTTTTGCCTAAAGAAAACTGTACTGTATCCTTAACTATTTGCCAGACAGCAGCGTAATTTTTAGCCGTATCTAACCGTGCGCCGAACCGCTCAATTACTTGGGAACCATCTGTCAAAAGCAAGTTGCCTCCTAAAAAAGAATGACGGAAAACGAGCCTTTAAGTTTTCGTCGCGCTTTACTACGCCGCAGCAATCATAAAGTTCCTCTCTATACCGATCTTCCAAAAGCGAGAAACACAGCGCGCATTTGTAAGCTCAAGGGACCAAAAGACTAGGATAGACCTTTTTTAAGGCACAGTTGCATTATTGGGGTAGCCTCTGCTTTCCCAATAGCCCAAGTAACTTGTGTCGTTTGAAGCTTCAATTTCTGTTATCCATTTTATCCACTTGTATCCATATTGACTCTGGGCTACAAGCATGAAGGGCCATCCAAGTTGGGGCGTCAAGGTTACTCCGTTCATTTTGAAAGCGATCATTATGTTGTTTTGAATTATGTAGCTCATAGGAAGTGCTGTCGTGTACCCGTCAGAAGCATTGAAAATAACCACTGTTGCATTTTGGCTGACTCCTGCTTCTTGCAATAAATCTTTTACGAGAACGCCCTCCCAAAGAATTTTCGCGTTCCAGCCTTCAACGCAGTAGATAGTCACAACCTGCTGGTACGTCTGGTGATCGTTCACCACCTCGTCGTAAGGGCTTTGAATTGTTCTGTTCACAAGCCCAGTGACGGTTAACCGGTACGTTGTCTGGTTTATGTACTGCGTCCCCGCAATCGCGTTTTCATAAACACTGCTGATTGACGAGAGATTTTGCCCCTGATATTGTCGGATCTGTGTAGGATACAACGTTTTGGTCGGAGATTCCGAGAAGTATTCAGCGACCAACGCAACAAGCACAATAGCGATTAATATGCACGTGGCGAAAACTAGTGTCTTATGATTTTTATTTTCTCCATCCTTTATCATCTATGTAGGAAAATTCAGCTACAGCCGTTTTGGAAATATTTTAGTAGATAAGATGCTCGAAGCCTACATTTTCAATGACCAACCTTGCTTAAAATGGTTTTGTGTGAAGACCGATTTCACCAGACTTTGGAAACGGAACAAAATAGACTACGACATCTAATACAATTACCCGTCCTAAGAAAGGAGCCAAGCAATATAGCGCTTTGAGGTAGCTCCAAGGATGGCAAACTCAGCGCTTAATGTTTAAAAGGCACCGCCGTAAACTATTCTTTTACAAGCTATTTTGCGGTTGATTTGATGGCGGATAACCAAGAGCTTCTGTCTCTGCCTGCTGACGAAGTTTTAGCTAAGTTGAAGACGTCCCAGTCTGGGCTGTCCTCACAGGAAGTTCAAAGCCGCCTTGCAACATACGGACCTAACGAGTTGGCTGAGAAACAGAAACGCACTGGGCTCGTTGAGGTTCTCTATCACTTGAGAAATCCGCTTGTGCTTATCCTTCTGATTGCGGCTTTGATCTCCGGGTTTGTTGGGGACGTAACTGACGCGATTATAATTATCTTTATTGTGCTTCTCAGCATTATTCTTGATGTATATCAGGAAACTAAGGCTCAGAACGCCGCTGAAGCGCTTAAAGAAAGAGTGACCACCAAGGCAACAGTTCTCAGAGACGGCGTTAAACAAGAAGTGAAGCTTTCCGAAATTGTCCCAGGCGACATAGTATATCTCATAGCGGGAGACCTTGTTCCCGCCGACTGTAGATTAATCAGCGCGAAAGACCTGAACCTAAACCAGTCAGCTTTGACGGGCGAAGCGTTTCCGGTTGAAAAGAATGCTAATCCTCTTTCAACTTTGACGTCTGAGCTTACTGGCTGGAATAACTACGTTTTCTTGGGGACCTCGGTGGTTAGCGGAACCGGAACCGCAGTCGTGGTCAAGACCGGCGGCTTAACCGAGTACGGTGGAATCGCCAAAGAACTTGTGAGTAAGGCGCCTGAAACCGAGTTTGAGAAGGGGCTTAGGCGATTCGGAGCTTTAATGACTGAAGTCACGCTTTTCCTCGTGGTTTTCGTCTTTTTTGTAAACGCGTTTTTCTATTCGGGCTCCCGCAGCATTTTGGACTCGCTGCTTTTCGCCGTGGCTCTTGCGGTAGGCTTGACGCCCGAGCTTTTGCCCATGATAATGTCCATTAACCTTTCCAGAGGCGCCGTAGCGATGTCCCAAAAAGGCGTTATCGTAAAACGGTTGGCCTCCATTCAGAACTTTGGCAATATGGACGTTTTGTGCACGGATAAAACCGGCACGCTTACCGAGAACAAGCTCACGCTAAACGATTACGAGGATTTAGAGGGGAAAGAAACTCCGAAAGTACTGATGTATGCTTACTTTAACGGCGTTTTTGAAGCAGGACTGAAAAGCCCTCTGGACGACGCTGTGGTTCAGTATAAGCAGTTTGACGTGACAGGCATCACCAAAATTGACGAGATCCCGTTTGACTTTATACGAAGACGCGTTTCGGTAGTGGTCGAGTACGAAGGGCAAAGACTCGTAATCGCCAAAGGAGCCCCCGAAGAAATCCTCAAGATCTTGCGCCTACTGTGAAACTGACGAAATCATAACCGATTTGACAAATATTTGCCAAGGCAAGTTTGAGCAGAAATACAACGACCTCAGCGCAGAGGGATACAGGGTTTTAGCGGTCGCATACAAGAAAGTAAAAGACGACAAAACACACTACTCGATTGGCGACGAAACCGACATGGTTTTTCTGGGTTTCCTGTCTTTCCTCGACCCGCCTAAAGAAAGCGCGAAGGAATCAATCCGTTTGCTGGCCAGAGACGGCGTGGAACTCAAAATAGTCACCGGCGACAACGAGCTAGTCACAAAAACAACCTGCGAACAATTGGGCTTCAACATAAAAGGAATTATTCTCGGAAACGACATTGCTCAGCTCCAAGACGATGCCCTAGCCCGGGTTGTGGAGGACAACAACATTTTTGCTCGTGTGAACCCAGCTCAAAAAGACAGAGTGATCAGGGCTTTACGGTCTAACGGGCATGTGGTGGGGTATATGGGCGACGGCATTAACGACGCTCCCTCCTTGAAAACAGCGGACGTGGGCATATCAGTGGAGAACGCTGTTGACGTCGCGAAAGAATCCGCTGACCTCATACTGCTGCGCCCTGACTTGACAGTGCTTGATCAAGGGGTTTTGGAAGGACGAAAAACTTTCGGCAACACCATGAAGTACATTATGATGGGTGTCAGCTCAAACTTCGGCACCATGTTTAGCGTAGCTGGAGCATCGTTGTTCCTTAGCTTCCTGCCCATGACGGCTATTCAGATTCTCCTAAACAACCTCCTCTACGATCTTTCCGAAGCGACTATACCTACAGACAACGTGGACGAAGAGTACATTGAAAAACCGAAAAGGCTAGATATCTCGTACATAAGAAGGTTCATGATTATCATGGGACCAGTAAGCTCTATTTTTGATTTTTTGACTTTCTTTTTGATGTTGGTAGTGTTCAGAGCATCAGTTCCCGTTTTTCAAACCGCTTGGTTTGTGGAGTCTCTTGCAACGCAGACCCTTGTGGTTTTCGTGTTGAGAACCAGAAAAACGCCGTTCTACAAAAGCAAGCCTGGCAAATATTTGCTGATAAGCAGCTTGGCTGTCGTGGCGGTCGCGTTCGCACTGCCCTACACGCCGCTCGGCGCCATATTCAATTTTTCGCCTCCCCCTGCAACGTTCTATCTAGCCCTCGCGGGGCTAATAGCTGGCTACTTGTTCTTGGTTGAAGTTGTCAAGAAATGGTTCATCAAACGATACGCTTACCTCCTAGAACAGAGCTACGTGCCGAAAAAACCAAAACTGGCGGTCCAAAAAACCAATTAGTTTGTTCTGCTGAAGCACCATTGTTTTTGTAGTTTCGTCTATCCAAAAACTTGAATCATTTTCTTCGTGGCTTCATTATAAGTTACTAATCTTACCTCTAAAGAAATGGTGAACAAAGAAGTCACGTTTCTCGGGGTCAAAGAGTCAGTTATCGATTGAGCGGAAACTAATTATTGATGAAAGCAGAACTTCCTCGTAACGGAGTTTGGTTTTATGTCTGTTAAAGATCCCGTTTGTGGAATGCCTTTAGACCCGTCTAAAACTCAGTTTACCACGAATTTTTTGTCAAGGCAATATTATTTTGACAGCGAGTACTGCATGAGCAGTTTCATCGAAGGCGCCAAAATTGCTTACTTCTCCATGGAAATCGGCATAAACACTGACATGCCAACCTACAGCGGAGGACTAGGCGTTCTTGCTGGTGACGTGATTAGATCAAGTGCAGACCTGAGAATTCCGTTAGTTGCAGTGACCTTAATCAGCAAAAAAGGTTATCTCAAGCAAAAAATAACGCCTGACGGCTGGCAAATTGAATATCCTGAAGAATGGGATCCCTCAAAGTTCATGAAACTGTTGCCAGAAACTGCAACCATCAAAATTGCTGGGCGAGATGTCAGAATCGGCGTTTGGGTCTATGAGCAAGAGAGCCTAACGGGCGGAACCATTCCCGTACTGTTCCTTACAACCGACGTTGAAGGGAACACTCAAGAGGATAGGGAAATTACTGATTTTCTTTATGGAGGCGACGAAAAATACAGGTTAAAGCAAGAAATAGTTTTGGGAATAGGCGGGTTACGCATCCTTGAGGCGTTAAAAATTAATGTTAAGAAATATCACATGAACGAGGGCCATAGCAGTCTTCTTACCCTTGAACTGTTAAAGAACAACGATTTGAACGCTGACAAAGTAAAAAACCTCTGTGTCTTCACCACTCATACTCCCGTGGCTGCTGCATTTGACAAATTCTCCTACGACATGGTTTCAGAAGTTCTTGAAACCGAAGTGCCTGAGGAAATCTTGAAAGAATTTGGCGGATACTGACAGATTGAACATGACGCTTCTGGCTCTAAACCTGAGCAAGTACACTAACGGTGTGACAGAAGCACACATGGAGTATTCCAGAAAACTTGTTTCCGGGATACCACATACAAGAAATAACAAACGGCGTTCACTCCTACACTTGGACTTGCCTCTACTTCAAAGCACTATTTGACAAGTATATCCCCCGATGGGCAAATGAACCTGAACTCCTAGTAAGAGTCGATACCATTCCTGACGAAGAGCTGTGGGAAGCTCACGTAAAAGCAAAACAAGACTTGCTAGATTTTGTCCACGGGAAAACATCAACCCAAATGGATATCAACACACTCACAATAGCCTTTGCAAGAAGAGCCACAGAGTACAAAAGAGCTGCAATGATTTTTTCGGACCTTGAGAAACTTCGGGAAATTCAAAAGCAAGGGCGAATTCAACTGATTTTTGCTGGAAAAGCACATCCGAGAGATGAAGCTGGCAAGAGGCTAATCAAAGAAATATATGATTACAGGGCTCAACTTGAAAAAAGAAATTGATATAGTCTATCTTGAAAACTACACAATGGAGATGGCTGGGAAACTAGTGTCAGGTGCAGACATTTGGCTGAACACTCCCCTACCTCCGTTTGAAGCTTCTGGAACTAGCGGTATGAAAGCGGCACATAATGGCGTGATCAACTTCAGCGTTTTAGACGGATGGTGGATAGAGGGCTGCGTGGAGGGTCTCACGGGTTGGGCAATAGGTCCATTCCCTGATCAAGAGATAAGCGAGGAACGAAAGAAGAAAAAGAGAACTGGGGGACCTATACAACAAACTGGAATACCTCATAATTCCAAAATTCTATCAGCAACGTGACGATTGGATTAGCATGATGAGAAACTCTATAGGTAAAGTCGCATACTACTTCAATACACATCGGATGATGCGAAAGTACGCCACGGACGCCTATCTTTAGGCAACAGTCAAAACCTTTCCTGATAAGCGCAACAGAAAACCTTGATTGGACTTAATAATACTGCTTCAACGGGTTTTGTGGGTCCGTCGCCAACTTTACGGAAGAGGGGACCACAACGCTTTGCCAATCCTTTTCGATTCTGCGTTCTTCAACTCCCCCAACGTTGATGCGATGTATGTGAAGAGCATATTCCATCGCTTGATCCTGCGGGTTCTCAAGCTGAAGCATCTGCTCAAGGCTTAAGTGTTCAAAGACTCGCCTAATCGGACGCATTGAGTTGCCATGACACGAGATAGCCACATTACCCGGATTCTGTCGAAGCCACCTTTCAAGCTGCACAACAAAGGGCAAAGTGCGGCTTTCAACCATCTTGAGGCTTTCACCTTCAGGAGGCGGAAAATCGTAACCGCGGTGAATTTTGGCAAACCACTCGGGTTTTTCGGCTGCAAGCTCCGTCTTGCTTTTGCCCTGCAACGTACCATAGCACCGTTCAATCAAGCGGTCGTCCATGAAAACAGGAACGTTGAAGTGGGGTTTTAGGACAATTTCAAGGGTTCTTTTGGCTCTCAAAAGATGTGAGGTAAATGCATAATCAATTTTTTCTTGCTCAAGTTGTTTAGCAACCTCTTGCGCCTGCAAAAGTCCTTTTGGAGTTAAGTCTGGGTCACGCCAACCTGAGAATATGCCGTTGCTATTGTCTGTAGTCTCAGCGTGTCTAAAGACGAACAGATTGCAGATCATAAACCATTTTCACCAAAATGTCGTAAGCACTGAGGAGGCCGCAAATTCTCTTAACTCTTTTATGTTATGTATCTCTATTGAGTTGCTGGCGTGCTTCATAGCGGTTCTCACACCCTCGGTGAACAAGACAGTTTCTTCATCATCAACCAGATGCATTTTATGAAGTTGGTTTGCAACTTCGGATATTCGGTCTTTTTCTTCGTTGTAGTTTATCAGAACTGGGTACACGCCGAATATTAGTTCCAGTTGTTTTTTGACTTTGATTTCAGGGGTAACAGCAATTATCGGCTGTGCAATCTTGAAGCGAGCTATCATTCGGGCCGTGTAGCCTGACCGCGTCAAAGTGATAACTTTGTGAATCGGCATACTTTGACATATATCCTGGATTGCCCTGCTCACGGTGTCAGAAATGTTGATAAACGGTGTATCTTCAACGTTGCTCTTAACGGCTTTCTCAGTTTCATTCGCTATACGAGTCATCATCTCAACGGCATCGACAGGATACTGACCAACCGCTGTTTCTCCAGAAAGCATAACGGCATCTGACCCGTCAAGTATAGCGTTTGCAACATCACTGACTTCAGCCCTGGTTGGACACGGTTGATTAATCATCGATTCAAGCATCTCTGTAGCAGTGACAACAAGCTTACCCTTCTGATTGCACAATTTGATGAGAGATTTCTGAACCAAAGGCACTCTTTCAGGTTCAATTTCAACGCCTAAATCGCCTCTTGCAACCATTAATCCACTGGCGGCTTCTAAAATCTCTTCGACGTTTTGAACACCCTCAAAGTTCTCAATCTTAGCGATTATTCCGCCTTCAAAACCATTGGTCTGGGACAAGTTTTTCACGTCTTCTGCATTCCGTGTGAATGAAAGCGCAACGTATTCGACGTCATGTTTTTTTGCAAAACTTATAATCTCCAAGTCCTTCTCGGGGAAAGTTGGAACTGAAAGATGCTTATTGGGAACGTTAACTCCTTTTCCGTCTTCTATGACGCCGCTGTCCAAGGTCAGAAGCCGAAGTTTTCGATCTTTCTTTTCAACCACGTGCGTTCTAATTTTTCCGTTATCGATGTATACTTCGTCATCAACCGCCATTTCGTCATAGAAATCGTGATTGAAACAGACTTCTTCGCCGTCGAAGCCTACTTCTAAAATGTCTCCTTTACTGATGACCTTTCGTTGAGATGCCCTGATTCTAATTTCTGGTCCTTTGATGTCAATTATTATGGGGATATCAGCAATTTCCCGTACAGTTTCTATAACCGACTGGTATTGAGCGAGATTTCCATAAGCAGTATTTATCCTTGCCCCGTTCATGCCAGCTTGGAACATTTTTTCAATCGTTTGCTTTGAAGAGCTGGCGGGACCCACAGTGCATATAATCTTTGTTTTCTTCAAACAAAACCTCTCCTCGTGCATTCTAAATATGGCATATTCCAAGTTAAGGTTAACGGCGAGAATTGGACTAACCAGACATCATCCCTCAATTTTAATCGAGAATTTAATGCTGGCATCATAAAATAA
>CAWAUU010000009.1:0-4849 GCA_963785215.1 Candidatus Bathyarchaeota archaeon | reverse complement strand
ATCACCCTTATCCGTAAGTGAAAATTGTGAATCTGCTTGTTCAGATATTAAATGCTCTTCATCAATTGTTAATTTTTCAAGAGTGTTTAATTGATATGTAAGCTCCTGAGCGTCGTCAATCTTTAAATTAGTCATTAAATCGTCAAAAGTTAAATGTCCATGTTCGCCAAGTTGCAATAATATTTTTTGGCGCAGAGGCTCTTTTAAAATTTCATGCAACTGAACAAGCTTTTCATCGTTCATGCAATCTGCTTCAATTTATAGCAATATTAGCTTTTCCGAGAAGCGAACAAATCAAACACTTGTGCTTGAAAAGTTTAGCAGTGCCCTAAATCTTCCTAAAATGCTGAACCTAATTTAACGAAATCTCAGTTACCACAACTAACTTCGATACCTTTTAGCGTAAGAGTCTTAAGTTTTGTTGTCGATTAATGTTTTGGATGATGAGCACTAGAGTCACAGAGCTTGTGCAGTGATAATGACTCGACGGGCGGACTGACACGTTTAAGCGGAAAACTTAATCAATAATGTAGCTGTGAAAAACTAAGCTAAACACAAGAAATTGGCGTGACCTGAATCGAGGTGAATATGAAAATGGTTGAAATGAAAGTCGATACTTCAGATCTTAAAGGTGACGAAGCTAAATTAATCGATAAGCTAGCGGATTTCCTTAAGGAGAAAACAGGCGGAGAAGTTGCGACAGACTCAAAAATCTTAACAGTGAAAGGTGAAGGCGAAGGGCTAAGCAAAAAATACGTACGCGTAACTTTGAAAAAGTTCCTGCACAAACACGAACTCTCAGAGCTTTTCAGAGTAATAAGCCCAGAAGAGAACACGCTCAAAATTAAAGAGAGAAAACTTGAAGAAGAAGATTAACAAGTCTCTTTTTCCCTGAACTTTAGTTAATTCTTTATTTTTCCCTTCTACTGAATAGCGCTAGCTTGCTGTCCATTCTCTGAACAGGCTGTTCCAAAGCTTAGCATTAAATCAAAAAAACCGCTAACTCTAGGTGAGCAGGAGGCTTAAGGTTGAGCACCAAAAAAATCGCTATCAGCGCGGTAATCCTAGTTTCAATAATAACTTTCGTAACCTTACTTGCGGAAACTTACATGAGGCTTCAAGTCATTAACCCAGTAGCTGTCATAGCAGCCATAACCGTAGCCATAATAGGCATAGCTTGGTTCAAAAAAACAAACGGTTAGTTCTATAATTTGGGATGAATTTTGCTTATTTTACGGGGGAGGGGTAGGCTATTTGCTTGCGTTTCAGGTAACAAAAAGTAGGTACTGGATAAGTTCCGTAAATAACCTGAATTAAAAGAGAAAGTAAAAAAAATGAAAAGGGATAAGCGCTGCTACTTTCGTTTTAGCATGTTTTCTAGAACTGGCTTGAGCTTTGCGTTTTCTGCTTGGATTTTTTCTTTGCCTAAAGCTTTCATTTGGGCGTCTATTTCTTTGATGACTTCAGCGTAGTGGATGCCTTCAGCGGCTGAAACGTATTCTACTCGGAACCGTTCTGGACTCATGCCCAGTTTTGTCAGCATTCCTTTTAGGGCGTCTGTGCGTGCTTTCATCTTGTAGTTTCCGCTGATGTAGTGACAGTCATAGGGTAAGTGGCATGCGCCAACCATGACCATTCCTGCACCAAGTCGAAGTGCTTCGAGGACGAATTCTCTGGCTACTCTGCCGCTGCACATAACTCTGATTGCCCGCACGCTTGGCGGGTACTCAAAGCGGCTGATTCCAGCTAAATCTGCTCCAGCGTAACTACACCAGTTGCATAAGATAGCTAGGATTTTCTCTTCCGGTTTATCTTCAAGTGCAGCGCGTATCTGAGCCATAATTTGGGCGTCAGTGAAGTGCATCTGGGTAATAGCGTGTTGTGGACATTCAGCAACGCATGTTCCGCAGCCGTGGCAGTTGGCGGTGGTTATGTATGCTGCTTTGCCTGGTTCTGCTTTGATAGCGCCGTATGGGCATTTGTCAACGCAGATACCGCATTTGGCTGTTTTGTTTCTGCATTTGGTTTCGTCAACTATTGAGATGATGGGTTCAATCTTCCACTTTTGCTTTGAGATGACTGTTGCTGCTCGTGATGCTGCACCGCTACCTTGCGAAACGCTGTAGGGAATGTCTTTTAAGCCTTGGCAGGCACCTGCGTAGAAGACCCCGTCCGTCGGCGCATCCATCGGTTTAAGCTTGGGGTGAGACTCCATGAAGAAACCATCTGATCCACGCGACAGGTTCAGTATGCGTGCAATGTCGGCTGAGCCTTTTTTAGCTATGGCTGCAGTTGCGAGCACTACCATGTCTGCTTCAACTTCGATTGGTGTGCCAAGCAGTGAATCTTCCGAGTGAATAGTTAAATTGTGAGTTACTGGGTCTTCGTCTATGCGGCTTACGCGTCCACGGATGAAGTTTACGCCTCTTTCTCTTGCGCGGTCATAGAATTCCTCGTAGCCTTTGCCTGGACTACGTATATCCATGTAGAAAACGTAGACTTCCACGTCTTCCTTGTACTTCTCTTTAATCTGAACAACATGCTTGAGCGTGTACATGCAGCAGAAGTTGCTACAGTAGGGGTACTTGTTCTTGTCTCGGCTACCGACGCATTGGATAAATGCGATTTTGTGTGGTTTCTGACCGTCTGATTGCCTGATAACTTTGCCGCCTGTTGGACCGGCTGCTAAGATGAGTCTTTCGAATTCCATGCTGGTGATGACGTTGGGGTATTTCCCGTAACCTAACAGCGGCATATCGTAGGGTAAGTAAACGTCAAAGCCTGTGGAAACAATGATGGCGCCAACGTCTATTTCGACTTCTTCAGGTTTCTGGTCAAAATCTATGGCTTGCCGATCAGCGCAAGCATCAACACATTTGAAGCATTCAATACAATAATCCTTGTTAACAGCGTAAATTAGCGGAACTGTCTGGTCGAAGGGTACCGAAATTGCTTTGCGCGTGCCAAGATTCATGTCCCACTCGTTGGGGTACTCTATTGGACAAGCATCTTTGCATTCCCCACAACCTGTGCATTTATCAGATAGGACGTACCGTGGATTTTTGCGGATTTTTACCTTGAAGTTCCCGATGTAACCATCAACTTTAACAAGTTCAGAATTGGCGAAAATTGTGATGTTGGGGTGGCGACCGCAATCCACCATTTTCGGTCCTTCAATGCAGATGCTGCAGTCAAGTGTCGGGAAGGTTTTGTCCAGTGCTGCCATGTGACCGCCGATGCTCTGCGTGTTTTCCAGCATGTAAACCTTATAGCCCATTTCAGCTAGGTCTAGGGCAGCGTTCATG
The DNA here is from genome assembly GCA_963785215.1 of Candidatus Bathyarchaeota archaeon. Classification (GTDB taxonomy): domain Archaea; phylum Thermoproteota; class Bathyarchaeia; order Bathyarchaeales; family Bathycorpusculaceae; genus Bathycorpusculum. The sequence continues at coordinate 1,544 of CAWAUU010000009.1, read as the reverse complement.
CCAGCTATTCCTCCACCAATAATAAGCGCCTTGTTGGTAACTGGCACTTCGATTGTTTGGAGCGGCTGCATTAAGCGTACTTTTGCTACTGCCATGCGAACAGAATCTTTTGCTCGCTCTGTTGCTTCTTGCGGAGTATTCTGGTGGCACCATGAAGCGAACTCGCGGATGTTAGCCATTTCGTAGAGGAACGGGTTTAATCCTGCCTCGTTGACTGTGCGTCTGAATGTGGGTTCATGCATTCTGGGGGAGCATGCAGCGATTACTACTCGGTTTAGTTTTTGTTGGCGGATGGCCTTGCGGATTTCTTCTTGCCCAGGGTCTGCACATGTGTAGCGGTTTTCTTTGACGAATACTACGTCGGGTATGGTTTTAGCGTATTCCACAACTTGTTTAACGTCTACTGTACCTGCAATGTTTAAGCCGCAGTCGCAAACGAAAACGCCGACTCGCAACTCTTCAGGTTTTGCGGCTTCAGGTTGTTTAGGTGCTTGTTGAGTAGTCATTTGGCTGTTTCCTCCAAAACGAATCTTTTGGAAACTGCATTGTGCCTATTCTCAGCAGCCACGGTTCTAAATTCTTTAGCGGCGTCTTTTGGCGACGTTAGTCTTTCTAAGGCTTTGTTCCATGTGCCTGAGTGGATTGGTGTGTGGTGTATTGTTGTGCGTTTAACTGTTAAAGCTTCATCTACTGGGCAGACGTTTTTGCATGCGCCACAGTAAGTGCAGAATAATTCGTTAACATGAACTTTCTTGTCTTCGCCAAGCGTTAATGCACCTGGAATGGGGCAAACGTCAAGGCAGTCTTGGCAGCCTTCAGGGCATTTCTCCTGATTAACTGCGATTATTCCTTCGAAGGCTTTTTTGACCTTTATCGTGCCTGGACTGCATTTGAACTCACATACTCTGCAAGTTGGACAATAATCTTTTTGAATGTCAAGGTTGACTTGGACGCGTTTTTTCTCGCTCGGCGATAAAGCCTCAAAGTTTTCGATTGGTTTGCCATCATAACCAATTTTAGAAATTTTTATGAGCGACAGCGGACATGCTGTTTCGCATTCTACGCATTCTTTCTGGCACTGGCTTGTATCAACTTTTATGTCGCGAACCAGCTGTGGGTAACTTTCTTTCGCCAACACAGAAAGGTCATGTGCACCATTCAAAGTAACTTTGATTGCGCCATACGGGCAGGTGACATCGCAGATACCGCAGAAATTGCATTTTGCCAAGTCAATGTCCACTTTGGCTTTTTTGGCTTTTTCCCCTTGAATTTTAGGTTGCTTCTGTGTTTTTATGGCTTCTTTAGGGCAAGCTAAACTGCATATTTGGCAGCCAACACAGCGTTTTTTGTCAAGGGTTAACTTGTAGTTCTTAACATGCAAGCCCCATTCTAACGTTAAAGCATCTGCCGCATCTTTCTTTACGTTTTTAAACGGCATTTATTTTACCACCAAGAGGTTTTTACATGCGCGGTTCAAATTGGTCCAACGCCTGACAGGACAGTTAGACTGATTGGAATGCATCACTTTTCATATAAATATTGCT
>CAWAUU010000008.1:0-40644 GCA_963785215.1 Candidatus Bathyarchaeota archaeon | reverse complement strand
TCCACATTTCCCTTTGAGTCTGTTTTAAAAAGAAAAGCGTAGGACTTGCTCGACAAAGAAGCTTCGATGGACCCTGCTACGGCGTAGCCGCCATCTTTTGTCTGCATTAAGTTCTGTAACAAAATCAATTTGTGTTGAACTGTTCAAAGTGCTCTGCCACTGTAAATTGCCATGTGAGTCTGTTTTCACCAACCAAACCTGGGAACTCGCGAGAACTTGGTTCAGTACCAGGGACATTTCTTACTCCAGCAATGGCGTATCCTCCATCGCTTGTTTGAGACAGAGAACCGCCAAAGTTTAGCGTTTCAGACGGGGGATAGGACTTCTTCCAGCTTAAATTGCCTTTTGAATCCGTTTTGATAAGCTCTCCCGAGGCACTGGCTATGGCGTATCCTCCGTCGCTCGTCTGAATCAAAGCCCTTGGAACTACATTTTCATAAGTTTGTTTCCACAATAAGTTGCCATTGGAATCGTCTCCATTAACCAACCTGTGTTGCCTGTCGTCCCGCTGCTTCCACTTCCAGCCAATACATAGTCGCCGCCTTTTGTTTGAAGCAGTGAAATGACAAAATTATAAGTGTAGCCTGTATCCACAGTTTTATTCCACTGTAAGTTGCCGTTTGAATCTGTCTTAAGTAGCCAAACCTCTTGATCTGTTCCGTTTGAGAGTATTGAGGTTCCCATTAAGGCGTAACCTCCATCGGAAGTTTGAACCACTGAATATGCGCCCGCGTCGTTTCCCTGCTTGAGGATAAATATTGCTCCATTGATGTTTCCGCTGGAATCAATTTTTACCAGCCAAAAATAGCTCACGGGCTGATTAGCGGCGGCGCTTAAAGATGGAGAGCTTGCGATGCCAGCAACCGCGTATCCTCCGTCGCTTGTCGGAATCAAAGCATTTACAAGTTCTTCATCGTATATCCCGAAATCGTTTTGAACCACTCTGTTTGAGAGGACGTTGATTGTTGAGCGTAAACCTCGGTCGTTACACAACACATAAGACTAAAAATGTAAGAATCAAAACTGAGAAGTACGTTCTCTGAGAGAAATTCATTTGAGACCCTTCCCGCCTTTCTTTGTCGGAGGATTCTAATAAGACTGTCTATCAAACCCAGTATCTTTAATTTGCAATAAAGAAGTACAAAGTGTAATAATTTCTTTGAAGATGGGCCTTCAAAAATATGCATCTTCCGTTAAATTTAGTCCTTTTCCAAATGGAAGATTACTAACCACCAATTCCACCCTTGTTTTTAACCTTCACTTTTTCGTAAATAATATTTTAGAAAAAGCTATTAATCATAAAAAACCGCTTTATCGGCATGAACAATATTCTTGCCCAAATAAGAGAAGACCTAAAACTAACACAGACCCGCAAATACAAAGAAGTTTTCAGCGCTTCTTTAAAGAACAAGTAAAACACTATGGGGTCAAAACTGGAACTGTTGGCAAAATAGCCAAAAAATATTGGAACCAAGTAAAAACCCAAGATAAGCAAACAATTTTCGAGTTGTGCGAAGAGCTTTTCCGCTCCGACTACACCGAGGAAGCCTTCATAGTTTCCTTGTGTCTGCCCAACTACATCGAGCACCTTGAACCAAGCGATTTGGCAACATTCAAAGCCTGGATTGAACGGTACATTAATAATTGGGCTAAATGCGACGGCTTCTGCAACCACACTATCGGCGACTTAATTCAGAAATACCCCGAAAGCATAAGCGATGTGAAAGACTGGGCTAAATCTGAGAACCGCTGGCTTAAACGGGCTGCGGCTGTGTCGCTTATTGTTCCAGCGAAAAAAGGCGATTTCATGCATGAAGCCTTCGAGATATGTGACCTGCTGTTGGACGATGAAGATGATATGGTGCAAAAAGGTTATGGGTGGCTACTTAAAGAGGAAAGCCGAAAGCACCAAAAAGAAAGTTTTCGACTACGTCTTTAAAAATAAGAAGATTATGCCTAGAACAGCTTTAAGGTATGCCATTGAACTTATGCCTAAAGAACTCAAGGCACAGGCAATGAAGACGGACTGATTTGTTGTATGTCGCTTTTCGGCACCTCAGTTCTCCAGTCTGGGGCAACCTTTTTCCTAAAAACAAAAACTTGGATAGAACCAATAATTATTAACACCATCCATATGTTGGAATAGAAAAAGTAGTAAACGAATAATTCATGAAGTTTTATTTCCTTGAAACCAAGTTTTCTTGAGAAACCGTAGAAAACAGCGGCAGTTAACCCAAAACTGGATAGTGAAATAAGTAAAATCTTAAGTAAGTCTGCGGTTGCAAGGGAAAAATGAGAAAAACTGGCATTAAAATGTTGAATTTTACTGATAAAAACAGTGAAAAAATCAGTAGCGAATTGTACATCCAGAGGTTTGGCATTAGAACGCTTATGAAGAAAATGGCGATGGAAGGGTAAAGGAAGAATAGGCTTGGCAGAAAAACTTGTGGTTTCTTAATGAATTTTTTTGCTAAATCACGATACCAGTTTTCTAACCATAACGCTTGACCTATTGCCCATCTTCGGCGCTGCTTAAACCATTTTCCCCATTCGGAATAAACAACGTTTTTTACTTCAACGTCGGCGGTGTATGCGAAGCTGCTACCGGCTAAAGCTCTTGTTGCGATGTCAATGTCTTCGGCAACAACCTTGTGGAAACCGCCAATTTTCTCGAACATTTCCCGCTTAATCGCAAACGCCGCACCGTTCACGGCAGGGCACTTATGCATGTACCTTGACGATAACCAAGTGCTAATGTTAAACGTAAAATATTCATAATAAGCCATCTTGGACAAAAACGATTTCCCTTTTGAAACCCTCTTTTTTATATCAAGCACATCAGCCAGCTGCATTTCCATAATAATTTTTTTCAAAAAATCAGGATCATCACTTATTTCAACATCGGAATCAAGGAAAAGCAGCACTTTTCCCGAAGACAACTTAGCTGTGCTATTTAGTGCGTTTGCCTTTCCAACGCGCTCTTTGTTAACATTGAATTTGATGTTATCGTTCTCTAACTGTTTTATTTTTTCGGAAAAATCTTGGGTTGGCTCATCAACTGTTACAAAAATTTCTTTGGTTACGTTTTGAGAACTTAGCTTATTTAGCATGGACGCTAGCTGGTTCGATTCTTTGTAAACTGGGATGAAGATGCTGATGTCCACAGCTAATCCTCGATTAGTGAGTATAAATCCAAATGTTTTATTTTCAAATGGGTTTTTAAATTATTCTACAAAAAAGGGGCGCAAGCAAGCTGGGAATGGTTGAAAAACTAGAATTTCGCTATGGTAACCATGTAGCAACAGTGACACTACACCTCGCTTATGTAATTTTGAGAAAATGATTGGGCATGCTTTAACGTTGCTGGCGCTTGCATACTAACTAAATTTCTCTACCTCAGTTTTTAAAATTGGTCCAACTCTGTACAGAATCTCGGCTTCATGACCATCGTTTTCGAAGTCCTCTTCGCTAAACAACACATTTTCTTTGCATTTGGTGTTAAGTAGTTGGGCTAATTCGCAGAAATTTCGTTTAGATGCTTCATTCGAAGGGTTGACTGTGCCTTCAAAATATTTTGCTTCTGTTATTCTGATTTGGTGAAGAAGCATGCGTTTTTGCAAGCCGTGTCCCCGGTAATCTTTGTGAACGACAACCTCCCAGATGAAAAAAGTTTCTCGCCTATCTCGTGGAACATACCCTGAAGAAAACGCAATTATTTTGTTATCATGTTCGGCAACGACGCAGGTATCTGAGAAATCTTTGGCCAAAAGAAAATAGGTGTATCGAGAATTTAACCCGACATATGGCCTGTTCGCTACAAGCAGCTTGTATACTTCTCTTATATCTTCTAAAGCGACATTTCTTATTCTAAATTTTAAGTCATCTTTCATTTTAAGCATCCGCAACACACTCTCGTCGGCCTTTTTGTCTCCGGTTCATTCGAACGTTTCCGTTTGGTACGAGCGATATTTCATCGGTATCGGTTAACAATTTTTCAACACCTACCGCTGTCTGCTCCTCTTCACCTAATTTTGGCTGCAGACCGCATTTGTCGCAGTTTTTGTCGCAAGGAATTGATTTGTAGTTATCGGGTTCTTTGTATGTGGTTATAACGCCTTCATAGTTTCTTAAAACCATTTTATTTGCGGACCATGAGACAATGTAGTTTGGCATAACAGGAATTTTTCCTCCACCACCGGGGGCATCTATGACATATTTGGGGACTGCAAACCCGCTTGTGTGCCCGACAAGGCTTTCCATAATTTCGATGCCTTTTCCAATTGGTGTTCGAAAATGAGAGAGCCCTTCTGAAAGGTCACATTGGAACAAATAATATGGTCGCACTCTATTTTGAACAAGTTCTTGATTGAGCTTTTTCATAATTTGGGGGCAATCGTTTACACCTGCCAGCAGTACAGATTGGTTTCCTAATGGTATTCCTGCATCTGCTAACTTTCTGAGGGCTTCTCGAGAAGATAATGTAAATTCTCTTGGATGATTAAACTGGGTATTCAACCATAATGGCTGATGGTTCTTGAGCATTTTCACTAGCTCATCAGTTATCCTATAGGGAAGAACAACGGGTATTCTTGAGCCAATTCGCACTACTTCGACATGTGGAATGCTGTTTAGCTCTGTCAGAATCCAATCCAAATAATCATCTGGCAACATGAGAGGGTCGCCTCCGGAAAGCAGCACATCGCGTATTTGGCGATTGTTTTCTATGTACTGAATTCCCTGGATTATCTGTTGCTTTGACGGAATGTGGTCAGGATCGCCCACCTTTCTTTTTCGCGTGCAGTGTCTACAGTACATTGCGCATCGGTTACTAACTAGAAAAAGTACTCTGTCAGGGTATCGATGAGTAATTCCTTTGGTGGGGCTGTCTTTGTCTTCATGTAAAGGGTCTTTCATGTCGTATTTTGAAATTTTTAGTTCGGCTGGATTAGGAAACGCTTGCTTAAATATGGGGTCATTACAGCAATTTTCTTTTTTTATTAATGAAGCATAATACGGTGTTATGCTCAGAGGAAATTTGCGGATTGTTTTTTCAAGTTCTTTATGTTCTTTTTCTGTGAATTTAATACCTGTAAAATTTTCAAAAGCAGCAACAGTTTTTATCGAATTATTCAGTTGCCATTTATAGTCTTTCCACTTAGTAACAGTAATATGTGCTTCAGCATTTTTAGCGGCGTATTCTTGAAAGCTGATAATGCTTTCGGTTTTTTCAACAACCAATTGTTTCTCCCCCAAGCGCTCTCTTACCATTTTCGTTAAAGGTTTTTAAGATTTTATAGCTTTTTGACAACTGAAATTCGCCAAAAAGCCAAGTTCGCTTAAGATAAGAATAAACTGCACTTCGCAAATAAGTCAAGCTCTCTTAACAAAGCCCAGATCCATGCGAAAAGCCCGTCTGGATTTAGCAAGATTATTCTTATTTAACTTTGTCAGGTTTTTTCTTCTGTTATTTATCGTTAGATTATTATTTGGGTAAGAATGTTATTTGCGGTATGACTCGCGTTAAGGCTTTAGGTTTACTTTCAGGTGGATTAGACAGCATTCTTGCTACAGAAATGATTCTAAAGCAAGGCATCGAAGTAACTGCCTTTAACGTTAGAAGCCCATTTTGCCTCTGCAAAAAAAACGGTTGCGCAGCAGTGGACGCAGCTAAACAGTTAAATGTCCCCCTAAAAGTGGTTGCTGCGGGAAACGATTATTTACGGATGCTCCGCAAGCCCAAGCATGGTTACGGCAGAAACATGAATCCCTGCATTGACTGCAGAATTTTCCTAATGAAAAGAGCCAAGAAGTACGCAAAAGAGATAGGTGCCGCCTTCATTTTTACAGGCGAAGTTTTGGATGAGCGACCAATGTCTCAGCATTATCAGGCAATGAGGCTTATTGAAAAGGAAGCCGGATTGAACGGTAAAGTTTTGAGGCCCTTGTCCGCCAGGTTGCTGCCTGAAACTGATGTAGAAAAGAAAGGCTTAGTCAACAGGTCTATGCTGATGGACATTCAGGGACGGTCAAGGAAGCCTCAGTTCAAGCTTGCAACCGAGTATGGCATTAAAGATTATCCTTGTCCTGCCGGCGGATGCCTATTAACCTGCGAAGAATATGCAAAGAAAATCCGAGACCTCTTCACCTACAAGAAACACGTTTCCATGAGTGATATCGCTTTGCTCCGGGTTGGCAGGCACTTCAGAGCGGGCAAAAACAAAATTGTTGTCGGAAGAAACGAGGCGGAAAACAAGCTTTTAGCTGCTAGAAAAACAAAAAGCGAATATTATTTTGAGTTGCCCGAAATTGTTGGTCCAATAACGATTTTGCAGGGACCAAAAACCAAAAAAGCCATTGAAACAGCCGCCAAACTAACCGCGTACTATTCAGACGCTAAAACGGGTGAAGCTAAAGTGAATTTTGGCAGAGAAGCCCTTGACAAATCCATCATTGTATCAGTACCAGCTGATGTCGCTGTAGAAAAACTAAGAGTGGGCAACATAAAAGATTAAGCGTTTGCGGGAAAAACAATTTTTCGGCGGCTGTGCTCAGCGGGCATAGGCGTGCGCAACAGTCTACCTAGTGATCTGCTAGATGCTTCAATTTGCGGCTGTGTGGAAATTCAGCGGTCTGAATTTTTTTAAGAGAAGAAGCTGAGAAAAACCGTTTTTCTTCTTCCAAAAAATTCAAGCGGTAACCACATAAACTGATCGTTCTAATGTACCAAATCTCCAAATCAACTATGCCATTCCTTAACTGTGCTTGAGGGATGAGCGAAAGATAGCTATAAACGCAACCCTAAAAGGATAAAATTATATTTGTAAGTGTTCCATTAAAGTGTCCGAAAAGGGTCCGTGGCGCAGTACGGATAGCGCGTCAGCCTTCTATCGCCCATTTTGGGGTGTGAAGAGAGCTGAAAGTCATGGGTTCAAATCCCATCGGACCCGCCACTCCAGGGGCTCATTTTATTCTATTTTTCTTGTCTAATTAGCTCCCGCAACTGGCTGCTTAGAACGGTGAGTTGATGATTTTCTAGTTCTTGCGGATTTATGTGGGTTGCTGCACCTTCAGATAGCGCGTCTCTGGCGAGTAGTTGTTCTGGGTTCATTCCCCATGCACGTGTGATTTCTTTGAGGGCTTCGACTTTGTTGACTTGTGTTTTTGATCTTATAGCTAGTTTTGTGGCTGAGTAGATTTTGCATAGTTTGTCTATTCCTAGGCTTTGGATGTCGTGATATGTGTCGACTGTGTGTCCCCTCATGTAGTCAACGTAGTTCGGTTGGACGCCTAAGGCGAGTAGTTGAGTTAAATATTTTCTTAGGCTGTGGGCTCTTAGGTCTACACTCTGCTTTTTGGTTGCTTTATAAGGTATTAGGACACAAAAAAACTAAAAGTATGTTGGTTACGCCAGAATAGTTTATTCGGTTGAAATGACTGTTGAAGAATCGAAGAAACATAAAAATAAGCCTCAAGTTAACGATTTCTTGGATAAATACGCGAGGGAAAGAGAAACCTTGTTCGCTTGTGTTTTGGACGATGTTGAGCTTGAGACAGAGCTTATGCCTTATTCTCACTCAACAGGACCATGGTGCAGGGCTTAAATTTTGGAATATAGCTCAAAATTGAATGCTAGACTTGCTTCGACTCACTCTGATATATCATCCTTTAAAGTCTGAATAGCTAAACGATTTTAACGCTTAAACAGTTACCTCACAACAGATTTTTCCTTTTGTTGTGTAGGAGTAAGTAAATAGACAGAGATAACAAAGATATGATACTTGCGGGGAAAAAAGCATTTCGTTCACTATTGCGTTTGAATAAGAAATTCATGGGCAAACTAAAGAACGCTTCAAGATATTTGTTTTCTAAATTACCTTAAGAATATCTGTTTGGATTATAATAATTAAGATCTTCAACCAGGTTTGCCATTGCAAATCTCTTTGCTAAAATTTTGTCAGTAAACAGACTATCTCTTTTCATTCGTTTTAGTTCCATGTTTAATCCCTGTTCTAGCAGTTCTGGGGAGACTTTTTTTTCTGGATCTGGAAATCCTATCGATTGCATTTTTAATGGATCTATGTGTGTTCTTATTGAGATGTTTTTGTACCAATGTTCTGCTGGAGTTTTTGGTTTTGCGTTTGCCCAAGCTATTTTCTCATGTTCAATTTCTTCCTCGAATTCAGGGAATGCTGGTGAATTTTCATCTAGGATATGGCCGAGTTCGTGTCTTATTACTAATTTAGTTAAATTCGTTAGTTTACCAGCATCAATGTCTCGTCTGGCGGCTATTTTAATATCTTTATCTGTGGCTTCTGATACTCCTCCATTGTCGTAAGCATCAACAGCCTTTATGTCAAACATTTCTAGTCTTTTTAGTGCTTGATCACCATACTCTGTTTTTAAGAAATATTTTGCATATTCTTTTATTTGTTCCTCTATCCTATTTACAATTGTCTGCAAGTGCCTTCTCCTTACTCAAGTCATAATATAAGATAGAATTGATTTAATGGCTTATTCCAATTGCCAGATTATTTTGATTTCCGTAATATACCTGCTTTTCCACCAGAAAGTAATAATTCAATTGAAGACGAATTTTTATTTCTCGATGAAAAATTCAAAAGGCTTCGAAGATACATGGATAGCATCTAAAATTCAAACAAAAAATGAGCAGTGCACTTTCTGTAAAAAAATTCGTTCATAAAACCCCATAGCTTAAGAACGCCAAGGAACAAGTCTAAACGCGCAAGGCGTGTCACAAGTTGAAGCAACAAAGCGCAAAATGGTCATTTATTCTTGTGTGATTGCTCTAAAGTAAATAAAATATATCATCTCGTAAGAGGTTGTGATTTCTGCTGTTTTCTTAAGCATCGCTCCGACCGAACAGTAATTTGTCGTATGAGAGTTGGATTGCTCTCAACGGCTTCTTTACTAATGCTTTTTCCTTTAAGGATGTACTTGATGTGGATTTTGGTGAAAAACTCTGGCGGCTCTACAGCCCTTTCAGCTTTGGTCTCAACGAAGTAGCCTGAGATATTTTGTCTTTTCTTTTTCAGAATACTGACAACATCAAAACTGGTGCATTCTGCTAAACTCGCCAAAACAGTTTCCATAGGTGTCGGCGCCGTGTCTTCTCCTCCATATTTTGCGGGTGCGTCGAAGTTCACTGAAAGTCATTTCTCGTTTTTGGCTTCGAAAAAGCTTCCCTTTCCAGTTCAAAACTATCTTCTTTTTATTCGCAGACATACACTCTACTTTGAAATTTACCCCTAAAAAAGCGTTGTGCGGACCCGCTTACATCTGGGTTCCTCGACGCCTTAATTCTAAACTTGGCAAGCGGGACATTTTTCTCTCAAGGATAATCCCCGTGAAATTTACACCCATATAAGGGTCTTCTGGCTTTGTATTGAAATATGAACAGAGGAAGAAACAAGATGACGGATATTCGCAAGGAAACAGACAGCCTCGGCGAAGTACATGTTGCCGCCGACAAACTCTGGGGTGCCCAAACCCAACGCTCGCTGGAGCACTTCAGCATTGGCAAGGATCTAATCCCCTGTGAGATGATTACTGCTTATGCCCTTCTAAAGAAAGCTGCGGCCAACGCTAACCATGCGGGCAAGCGGCTCGACGACCAGCGCCACAAACTCATCGTTCAGGTCTGTGACGAAATCCTCGCAGGGCAGCATCATGACATGTTTCCCCTGCACGTGTGGATGACGGGTAGCGGTACACAGTTTAACATGAACATAAACGAGGTAATCTCTAACCGTTGCTGCCAGCTCGCCGGCACGCCGCTTGGAAGCAAGACACCAGTTCATCCCAATGATCACGTCAACATGGCGCAGTCGTCAAACGACACGTTTCCATCTGCAATGTGCATCGCGGCGGCGGTCAATGTAAAGGAGAAACTGATTCCCGCGGTGAAGGCACTTCACGACGCGATTGCGGCGAATGCCGAGCAGTGGGAAGACATTATCAAGATCGGCCGCACCCACATGCAGGACGCAACACCAATCACGCTCGGGCAGGAATGGTCGGGGTATGCGGGCATGCTCGCGGACAATCTCGAGAGGATTAAAGACGCACTGAAAGGTGTCTACCGCCTCGCACTCGGTGGCACAGCAGTGGGCACTGGCATCAACTCGGCGCCTGGCTTCGGCGAAGCGGCTGCCGCTGAAATCGCCAAGCTCACGGGTCTGCCGTTCATAAGCGCGCCAAACAAGTTCACGGTGCAGGGTGCGCACGATGATTTGGTTCAGCTCTCTGGCACATTACGCACGCTGGCTGTGTCACTCTACAAGATAGCTAACGACATTCGGCTGATGTCCTGCGGTCCACGGGCAGGTTTCGCTGAGTTGTTGATTCCAGAAAACGAACCGGGCTCGTCAATCATGCCGGGAAAGGTAAACCCGACTCAGGCTGAGGCGCTGACGATGGTAGCGGTCCAAGTGATGGCAAACGATGTTGCCGTGGGCTTCGGTGGCGCGGGTGGTTACCTCGAAATGAACGTCTACAAGCCTCTAATCATCTTCAATGTGGCCCACTCAATCACGATCATGGCCGACGGGTGCACAAACTTTCGCAAGTTCCTCATCGAGGGAACCAAGCCGAATCTGAAGAGGATTAAGGAGTACGTGGACCGCTCACTGATGCTCGTGACAGCACTCGTACCGGTCATAGGCTACGACAAAGCGTCAAAGATCGCACATTACGCGATGGACAATGACATTACGTTGAAAGCGGCTGCACTAAAGCTGGGCTTCGTGACAGAGGATGAGTTCGACCGCATCGTCGATCCATCGAAAATGGTCAAACCGTACGTCGCAACCGACAAGCAATAACAGTTCAAGCAAATACTGTTTCTCGGATATTTAGTGCACGAGCAATAAGTAGTGTGAAACCAAACTTTGAGAGGGAACCAATTGGCTCTAATTCTGAGAAACTGATAAATTAGTCTCTACCGTAACTGAATGCTAAGGTGTTAAATTTGGTTTCTGAAAAAGTAACGCATTTTCACGGATGCCAGATGGCAACATCTAATTCCGTAAAACAGCACAAACTGAGAAAGCTGATAGCATGGTTATCAGATAAAGAGGGAAGGGGAATGGAGTTCATCTCGCTCTACATACCTCGGGAGTCATCTATAGATGATATAGTCGCAACCCTCAAGAAGGAGTCTGATTCTGTTGTCCTGAAATCTGAGAGGATTAGGGATCGCCTTCAAGATGCCATCAAAAATGTAATCCAGCATATAAAGCTGCGGAATGAAATTCCAGAGAACGGGCTCGCGATATTTGCTGGAACTTTCGTCGCGAACGAGGCGGAAAGCGAAGTTTTGCATGTCGAAGAACTCGTTCCACCTGAGCCGATTACCTGCTATCTTTACGAGGTTGACGACCATTTCCGGTTAGAACCACTGAGGGAAATGCTCAGAAACCAAAGAATTGTGGGGCTTGTTATCATGGATTCCAAGGAGGCTAGCTTCGGGATACTTAATGGTGAACGCCTCGAATTGATCGAAAATATCACTTCGGGGATTCCAGGAAAGACTGTAAAGGGCGGACAGAGCCAAAGGCGGTATGAAAGAGAACGCGACATGGAAGTCACATACTTTTTCCACAGGATTGCGGAGCATGCAACAAAGGCATTTCTCGAGAACCATAAAGTAACGGCGTTGATAGTTGGGGGACCAGGCCAAACGAAAGAGGACTTCTTAAAGGGAGATTACCTTAATTATGAACTAAAGAATGCGCTTCTGAGCACAGTTGATACACAATTCACTGGAAAAGAAGGGGTAAGAGAGGTGCTTGACAAATCATCTGAGACACTGAAGAATATGTGTGCACCAGAAGAGAAGATGATCGTGCAGCGTCTTCTGACAGCTATTGGCAAACAAGACAGTTTGGCTATTTACGGGCTAGATCCAGTGTTGAACGCGCTTAAGAATGGTGAAGTGGAAGTTGCACTAGTGACAGATAGTACAGATATGATTGAAATTGTTGTAATGTGCAAAAAATGCGAACTATCAAAGGCGAAGATAGTAAATAAGACGATGAAGGCTCAAACTGTACAGGAAATGATATCGAGTCCATGTGAGAAGTGCAACGCGGTTGAATACGAGGTGGAGGAGAAGGACATAATAGATGTCTTGGAGGATGTGGCTTCACAAACAGACGCAAGGGTTGAGGTAATATCTACAGAGTCGGAAGAAAAAGCAAAGCTTACAGCTTTGGGAGGCTTTGCCGCTCTCTTGAGATACAAAGCTAGATAAATGGAATGAGAATCGCAAGAACCTTTTCCGAGCGTTTTATCTGGGAGCATTTAACTCCGAAACGGAGACAAAGTTTTGAGATTGATCAATAGGAATACGAGTTTATTCGGGAGTCTGGAGAGCTCCTCGCAGGCCAAGTCCTAGACAAGTTTTATAATGGTGCTTGCCTTAATCAACGAAACATGAAAATGGCTCTCGAAAGAAAAATTCTTGTCATAAAAGTTACCGGGGAAATGCTGTTCTTATTTGGTCTTCTCGCGTGGGGTAATGGAGTATTGATTCAGTTTACTTATCCCATGGTGCTGGCCATGCCCGTGTCGCATTTACTTCTCTGGATGAGAACAGACACCTTCACCATATTGTCCTTTCTAGTAAGCGCTCTCGGATTCTTCATGTGGAGACTATCCGCTGAACTAATCAAGTTTGAGAAAAACAAAGCGTCTGATAAGTCGTCTGGCGCATCGAACGTATAAAGCCTTGTGCAACACCGATAGAAAAGCTAATTTTTACTATGCTTGCATGTATTTATATGCGGGTTATTAACACTTAGAAAAAAGAGAATATGAACCCTTGATTGATGCTCCAAGTATGCTCTCTTGTAATGGGCACAGACGTTTCTAGCGCACCCTAAGGGGTGGGTGGGTGTCTATTCTTCTTTCTTCCAGTCTTCATTCTTCATCCATTTAGGGTTCATCCAATGCATTCTCGGCATCCATTCCTTTGAAGCTTCCATTAGAGCCTCGTTTACCTCCACTTCAAGGGTTATTTTTAATTTTCCCTTCTTTTCTTCACTCATCTATTTCACCTCCTTCAATTTTTGAGGGGCGCGCTTCGTTTAAAACTCAATAGCTATATCTGCATCGTTGACAATGTACCTGACGCTTAGAGATCCTGTCAAAAATAGCAAACTCAGTTTCTTGCTGGCAGAATATAGCATATGTCAAAAGCGAAAATTAAGTTTTATTCCTAACAATATAGCATGTCGCGCACGTGGCTGTTTCTAAATTGGTTCGGGAAGTAACCCTTTTAGCGGAAGCATCCTTAAATATGACGTGTGTCATATTTTGTAATCAAAAGTTGGCAACTAATGAAGCAATCCGCGTTTTTATTAGTAACTGCAACAATAATCGGACTACTGCTTGTCGCTTCCTTTAGCTGGAGTTTAAAACCTACCGCTCATGCAGAGACTAACAATACCGACTGGCAGCTAAGCGTGACCGGACTTGTTGAGAACCCTTTGAATCTTACATTGGCAGACCTGGAGGCTATGCCCCAAACCACTGAATATGCCGCATTGTATTGCGTGGATACCCCTAGTGTTATGATCACAGCAGGTAACTGGACCGGAGTCCAACTTTGGACGGTACTGGAGACAGCAGTAGTTTCCCCCGACGCGATCAAGGTCGCCTTTTTTGCGAGCGACGGCTATTCAACAGACTTGCCAATAGCGACAGCACAGCAAAGCTACATAGTGCTAGCCTACGAACTAAACGGAAAGCCTCTAACTGATGGGTTGTGCTTGGTAGTGCCTGGCGAGTGGGGGTACAAGTGGATAGACCTGATCACAAACATCCAACTTGTAAACTACAACTATTTAGGCACCGAGGAAAGTCTAGGATACGCCGACAACGGAGTCTCCATCTACGCAACACCTCCTCCTCCTCCACCGTCGTACAATGATTTGCCTTCTCCCCCTCCTTTGCTTTCACCTTCTCCAACGCCTCACTTTTCCGCAACATCTTCCCCCACATTGGTAACGCCAACACAGCCAGGCAAACAAACGCCCCCAATGACAAATTACACATTTGTAACTGTAATCGCGATCTTAATTGCGACCGCAACAGCCGCAGTAATTCTCAGAAAAAGTAAACAGACCAAAAACAAAAACCAAGTCCAAATGGCATCCCCCAATTAGTAACTCGAGGCGCGTGCGTATCCTATGGGCTGAAGGTTTCATTATTCGTATTTGTTCTTGGGCGTCTCATTAAGACGGCAACTGCGGCAATCGCTAGAATTACAATGACCAAAATGAGTGTTATTACGATAGGGAACCCTCCGTTAGAGCCACCTTGTGAGCTTACTTGAACTGGTTTGTCATTAACGGAGTAATCTAACGTCACATTTTTGCCGCCCGCGCAGGTACAGAATGAATTGTCAAAACTCAATAGGTATGTTCCAGTAATCGAAGCTGAAAACGAGAAACTTGTGAAGGAAGTGTAGTTATAACTCAACAATTCTTTTCCGTTTGGATCAGTCACCTTAAAATCGACCCCTGTTCCCGAACCACCTGAAACAGAAAACGAGCCATTAACAGAATCGCCCTTGATCAAATTCACGTTTACAGTTTGTTTACTGCTAGGTGGAACCGTAAATGTCTGTTGGGCATGAACAAAAACCGTCAAGGACCCCAGAAGCACAAAGAAAACAATCAATACAAAAATGTGCTTATTCACAAAGACACCAATCTTGGCTTGCCCGTATTTGTTAATAGACCTTGTAGCGCACGCTATTTAATGTTTTGTTCAGGGCTATCAACACGGGGCCTTTAATTGAAAACCGAGTTCGGGCGCGTAGTATTTTATGGCGTCGACATTGTCTTGCTTCTTTTGTTTGTCAATGAGTGTGCCCATGAAGGAATTCCCAGATCCGGCCAAAAGTTGATGAGCGCTCACTAACCTTGCTTAAACTGGTTTTTGTGCGAGCGCACTCTCATGATGCATATCTTTTTATGCGTATATCGCTGAGTACAGAATGAAGGATGAACAAACGAATGAACGCGGATTCGGGAACAAAAAGCAAATTCAACCAGAAACTGTTAGCGATTACTGTTATCATTATAGTTGTCGTAGCCGTCGTGGTTTCCTGGCAGATCTATAGGCAATCCTCAAACGCCACAAAAACGAAGGTCATTCTTCCAGCTTTAAACTTGACCCTCATAGGGGCCAACGGACACCAAAAGATTCTGAACTCAAACGAACTTGCCGCCCTAGAATCTTACACGGCGAGTGGAGGATACAGTGAGAAGGGAATCACTTATGTTGGGAACTTCACAGGAGTGCCTATTTTAGCTCTCTTGGACTTAGTTGGAGGTATTACAAGCAACGAGAACGTCACTGTTACGGGATCAGATGGCTATCAGGTGACATTTACTTATCAACAGGCACAAGGTCAAGGACTAAACACTTACAATCCGACGACAGGAGCCGCGGTACAGCCCTTGCAACCGTTGACGGTGATCGTTGCCTATTATTCCAATGGTACAAGCTTGGCTTCAGGTAAAGGACCCCTAACTGTAGCGATTGTGGGGCCTCAAGGCTTGTTAACAAACGGCTATTGGTGGGTATATCTTATGGTAAAAATTGAGATTATCCCAGCATAGTCTGCTCTGCGCTTGTTCTCGAGACTTCGTTGTTAAAGAGAAAATGGCTTCAAACAATCTGGGAAGACCCAAATTCACGTATCATGTTCCGTCTACTGCAGCAAAGCCGGTAACTATTGTAATTGAAAACTCGGCATACGGTGCCCTTGACGCTGCATTTCAGTCGGCTGAGGTACGTTTGCAGGTTCTTGAAGGGTGGCTACTGCAAAGAAGCAAAAAAGAATTGCGGATCTCAAAATTGCCCCCAAATCCGAAAATAAGAATTATAACCATTTTACACCAATTATTTAACTCGCCCGCGCGGGTGTGGGTGGATTAAATAATTAATTTTATTACGGGAGAACATGGTCTCGTCATATCGGAGGAAAACCGATCTAACCCAGAGGAGGGAACGATTGGATACGGAAAGGGTACATGAGAGTTCTCCCTGTCGAAAAGATAATATGCCCGTTAGTTGCAATACCATTTTTGAGGAAAAATTTTCTATGCAACGTATCCAGTTTAATTCGTTGCTTATCCTAAGTTGCGACGTGCAGATTTTCTTGACTACTAACGGTTGCTTTTGTTGTTGTCTTCGAGTATGGAATTTTTTCATGCGAAAAGCCCCATTATAGAGAAAACAAAGGGAAAAAGATTTTTGCGCTTACAACAGAAAACTCGCTTTTCCTTAATAGCGCTTAAGGAAATCCTATGGTTCATTTCACAAACATTCTGGATTCTTGCTTTATAGCTTAATTCCTAAAGTTTCTATTGTTCGCTATTGAAGCTGGTCAAAAAGTTAATAAGGAAATCGTTCTGTGGAAACTAGTGAGGTTATTTATTTGTCTTGGGAAATATTAAACGAAGATGCACTTAGTAAAATCAAGAAACAGAAAGATTTTGAAGATCAGACTGCTCAAAAGCTCGCCCCATTGTATGAATCGGCGCAAAATCCCGTCATTAAGCTGTTTATTCATAGCATAATCTTAGACACTATGAGGCACTCAGACACTTATCAAATGCTTATAGACTTGAAATTCTAGTGCGCTTATGGGCAAGGAAAGCAAAGATATTGGGGAAAAGGAGCTTGTAAGTCACATTAAAGAAGAAGCTAAAATGTTGAAGCAGGCAAAGGACATTAGTGAAGTTGTAGAGGACAAGAAGATTAAGCAACTTATTCTGGGTATATTGGAAGACGAGAAGAAACATCACAGGGTTCTGACAGAGTTGCTTGAGATTCTGAAGAAGGAATCAGCCGAATGGGACGCCTACTTGTACGACCTAATAACAGGCTTTCCCTAAACCCAATTTTTTCGAGCCATGATGAACTCAAATTATCTCTAAAATTTTCACGCAGTACTTGAACCCATTTATTTGGGTTAAAATCCCGTCGGACCCGCTTATTTTGATTTTTCAGAACTCATTTCAAGCTTTTTCGCTTTCAGTGATCTTACTAATTTCCGTCATCTTTCTGAAACCGTTAAGATTCAAGAATCCTGCCAGCTCAAGAAGCCCAAGTTCTTCGTTCAAAAGCCTAACTTTGCTTCTTATATTGTGCTTCGGTGGAAAATAACGTAACACAATCATGGAGTTTGTGGTTGTGTTCGCGACTTTTCTCAGTAGCTTTTGATTGGATAATTGCAGTGCGTAGTACCTTGGCCGTTTTGATCAAGGCGTAGACTTGTTTTTCTGTTAGACGTTCAACTTTTCGCCTCTCAAGTCTACGGATATATTTGTCTAACGCCTTGGCCGCTTTATTTCCGCATAACACACTACTATCGTATATATTAACTGTCAATATTTATTCGCCAAAACAGTAATACGCCAAACATCAACATAACCTTTTCAAATGATACTTAGAACAACTGTTGTACAATTGACCAATTAAGAATAAACAAAAGACGCAATCTGCAAACAATAAAACTGCTGAATTTTACTATAAAATGTAAAAACGGTTGTAGCCACGTAGTACAAACAATTTTTCAAATCTACACGTATAAATATTCTACTACACAACCTGACTCGCCCTCATTAGGAAGTAAGTCCGGTCCGACTCACCCTGGGTGCAGAAATGCTTGCTGTGGACTGTTTTTCCAGTGTTTTCGAGTCGCTTGAAGATTTTTTCACTTCAGACCCGCCCCTTTGGGTTCAAATCCCGTCGGACCCGCCACTCCAGAGGCGCACTTATCCTATTGCTTCACTTCGAATCAACTGCCACAGTTGGTTGCGTAGAACAGTGAGTTGGTGGTTTTTCAGTCGTCTCTGTTTTTGTGTATGGTTGCTCCTTCTGCCAGCGCTCCTTGGGTGTTAAGAGTTGTTCTGGGTTCATTCCTCATGCGCGTATGATTTCTTTTTAGGGCTTCGATTTTACTGACTTGTGTTTTTGATCTTATGGCTGGTCCGGATGTTGCGTTGGCGTTTCTTAGTTTGTCTATTCCTATGCTTTGGATGCTGTGGTAGGTGTCGACTGTATATACCATCATGTAATCGACCGTGGGTTAACTCTTGGAAACGGCTAAATCTGTCGGTGAGAACCTATGCGCGTTCTTAACTAGCTAAACCGCTTATTGCGGCTACGTATTTTCCCTCTTTCTCCCTTTTTATGTAGCCACTTTTTGCAAGCTTGTTCAGAACTGCCTTGTTAAGATTATTAAGGTTTTTTTGGAGAATTTTTCAAAAGCCCTCTAATGTAAATCTCCACATTCTTTTTTTGGGCTGTCAAGGTTTCATCATGAACTGTTTTGTTGACCATAGAAATGTCGAACAGTAACCATGAATCTTTAAGATTCTTAGTAGTCCACGGTTTTACAGCTTTGCAGAGTGCAACTGCAAATTTTTTGTTTTTGATATGTTACGGTTAGGAAATATGACTTATATGCTTTTTCTGCAGTTGTCCTTGTTTAAGGAGAAAAGGCGTGTGGGAAAATGGGGAAGGCTTCAATGCCGCTTTGAAGGTGAAGGAGAAAAGAAGCTTAAAGCGTAGCGCGCGCTGAACGCGACACGCTCATGCAAGATGCATGGATCAAACAATCAAGCAACTTACCTATATCACAAAAAAGAACATAAAAAAGAAATTAAAGAATACGAAACGAAAAAACCCAGAACCATTAACGCCAAAATTAAAATCTTAAAGAAGGTGAAAACCAAAATGACAACAAAAAAAGAAACGTTAAATGATTCCCTAATATTGGTAAAATGTGGAGCTATCTCAGAAAAATCGTTTGCAGAACTACTACAAGGAAATGTAAATTATCCCTACGGAGCACCGAAAGATGAAAGCTAAAATGACAACAAACCAAACCGTGACTAGCGTTTTTGAACATAACATCATACATACGGCATCGAATACGTAGAAGCCAAACGTAAGAAGGATCGCGCGCTGGTTTGTCCCGAAATTGGTGTAAAATGGTCATTTATAAAAAACCTAACAGAATAACTGCCGCGGAAGCGGCGAGTAGTTCACTTTTGGGTTGGAGAGTTTTGGTTATCTGCCATTTCTTCTTGCCGAAAGAATCGAATTATCAAAGCAGGAAAGATGATTGCAAGCACAATAGCACAGGAGTGTTTGCGGACTTTAGAACAGTCAATATTGAAAAGCGGAAAGATTTTTCGTAGAAAACTTTCCTTCAGGATCGCCTCTTCAAGTGTTTTTTGGTGGAGAAGATAACGTGTTGAGTGCCGAGGCTTTTTTGGCGAAGCTGCCCATATGGCTTAAACTCAGCAAAATTTCGACAAAAAATTAAGAAAAAAGTAACGACTAACAATTAATCCAACCCGAGGGTTCAAACGCGGGTTCAAACCTATACGGACCCGCCAATATTGATTTCAGAATATTTTTTGTTCTCCTTTTATGGACCTTTAGGAACAGTCATTCCTAAAACCTGATGTTAAGTAGTTATACAGTCTAATCCATAAGTACAAAGGCGAAAGTCAAGCGCGGGGAAAAATTCGCTGGGCATAGTGCTGCCGAAAACATTGGTCGAGGAAGAAGGGCTCAAGGAAGGAGAAGAAGTCGAGGTAACGGTGAAAAAAGTATACGATTTGTGTAGTCTTGGAGGCAAGTATCCATTTAAGGACTTGCAAAGACAAAAAGACGAAATTAAACGAGGCTGGGCATGATTTGCCTAAAAAGCCATGATTCTTACTAATGTGATGAGGCGAGTTTGAAGGTTATTATCTACAGCTAGGTTGCTGTTGTGAAATGCAGTGAATTGCCCCAAACCCACATATCAAGTCAACACAATTTATACCGACAACTTTTCTTTTCGGGAATAGTTCTTGCAGAAGAGATAACGCTAGTTTGTCCTTTTCTGATTCGAAGGTTGGTACTAAAACTGTCTTGTTTCCTATGTAGAAGTTTGTGTAGCTTGCTGGAAGCCTTTTTTTGTTACACTCGACCTTTCCAGGCATTGGCAGCTTGACAATGTTTAGTCTCTTGCCATCTTGATCGTTGGATTGGCACAGAATTTCATAATTTTTTCTTAGGACATCTGCATTCTCATCGTTGCCTTCTTCATAAGCGCACACAACTGTCGTCGGGTTAACAAACCGTGCAAGATCGTCCACATGACCATCAGTATCATCTCCAGCAATGCCGCATCTTAACCAGATGATATGAGTTACCCCCAGATAGTCTTGTAAGAATTTCTCGATTTTTTCTTTACTAAGGGTGGGATTTCTGTTCTTGTTTAATAGACACTGTTCAGTCGTAAGCAGGGTTCCTTTTCCATTGACATCTATTGATCCGCCTTCAAGAACGATGCCTGGCTCAAAACAGTTCAAGCCCATCTCGTGGTTTATTATGTGAGCGATCTGCCTGTCTTTTAGGAGTTCTTCGTATTTTTCTCCCCAAGAATTAAAAATCCAGCGCACCATTGCTAACTCTTGATTCCTGTTTCTTACAAATATCGGACCATAATCCCTAAACCACACATCAGCATAATCAAATTCAAAAAAACGTATTCTCTTTAAATCAATCTCGCTTTTCACAAACAAACTCGTTATCTTTTTCTTCATGACCTCATCTTTCACAAAAAGATTAACGTATTCATCTTCATGGAGTAGCTTCACGATTTGAACGTAAGTTTCCTCAACTTTCTCAACGCCCGACGTAAAGGTCGTAGGATCATGCGGCCAAGCTAACCAGATTGCCTCATGCTTACCCCATTCTGCAGGCATGCAGTATCCAAGTTCACGGGGCGTCTTGTTTAAAGTGTTTTCAGTCGTCATTATTGTGCCCCAACTTTTTTTCGGTTAATGGACTGTAAGTGTCTGGTCGCCGATTTTTAAGGAACCCCCAGCCTTCTTGGATTTCTTTATTTTTACTAAGATCCACCTTGACAACCAGCACTTCCTCATTTGTGTCGCTGGCTTCCTTGAGCACTTTCCCAAAAGAGTCACAGACGAATGAACCGCCCCAAAACTTTAGTTGCCCTTCCTCGCCTACCCTATTCACAGCAGCAACGTGGACTCCATTCATTATGGCGTTGGCTCGTTGCACTGTTTTCCAAGCATCATGCCAGTCCCCGTCAGATGAAGTGTACCCTTTAATCCAGCCAATCGCTGTGGGGTAGAAAATGATTTCTGCACCCTTGAGCGCGTTGATTCTGGCAGGTTCAGGGAACCATTGGTCGTAGCAGATGAGAACCCCAACAGAAGCGTACTGAGTTTTCTGGACAGAGTACCCTGAGTCTCCTGCTTCAAAATAGTTTTTTTCATAAAACAGCGGGTCATTTGGTATGTGTACCTTGCGGTAGGAGCCTAAAATTTTTCCGTCTGCATCAATTGTGACGGCTGAGTTGTAGTATTTTCCGTTTAAACGTTTTTCAAAAATAGGAGCAATTATAACAATCTTGTTCTTTTTCGCCAGCTCTGAGAAAGCTATTGTGGATTCTCCAGGAATCGTTTCAGCTAAGTTACTGACGTCCTGTTTTTCTTCCTGCGGAAAATATTTGGTTCTGTACAGTTCTTGGAGGCAGACAATTTGTGCCCCTTTTCGTGAAGCTTCCTCGATTCTGTCTATAGTTTTTGCCATGTTAACTGCTATGTCACCTGAAACAGTCGTCTGAATAAGCCCGATACTAACGATTTTTCTTTTTCTCTCTGCTCCAAAAGCCTTTGGGTTGGTAATGTTAGCAGATATCATCGTGTTTCCTTAATTGCAACTACGGGGATGGATGTAATAACTTTTCTGAATCAAAAATGTAAAACCAAGGCGGATTGTAAAAGCAATTTTAGCTGGTCTGGCGAAATTTTTGCGTCCCAGTTTGTAGATATATATATTTTATTTAGCGAACTCTTAATTCGTGATTAATTATACTCATTCACGGTTCTTTTCTTGGGTAAAAAACAGGATGTAACGCTGAAACCGCAGCTTTCTTTGTTTGAGGCTATAGCCACTGGTCTTGCCGCAATTCTTGGCGCTGGTATATTCGCAATTATAGCCCCTGCTGCCAAACTTGCTGGACCCGCAATACTTGTTTCTTTTTGCATTGCAGCGTTCGTAGCTCTTTGCAACGCACTCTCATCTGTCCAGTTGGCAGCCGCTTTTCCTCGGTCAGGAGGCACTTACGAGTTTGGACGCCGTATGCTCGGAGAACGGTGGGGTTATATTGCAGGCTGGATGTTTCTAGTTGCGAACACTGCTGGACCTGGAGTGAGCGCTTTAGCATTCGGCAGTTATCTTCATGCTGTATGGCCAGTTATTCCCGAGCGCATCGCAGCAATTGGTATTGCCGCGGTTATAATTGTGCTTGATGCTGGGGGTATTCGCAGGTCTGTACGTGTAACCAGTATAATTGTTGTTTTATCTATTGCTTCGTTGTTAACAGTCGCAGTAATTGGTTTACCATCAGCTCATTTAGCTAACTTTTCGCCCTTTGCTCCAGCGGGCGTTATTGGAGTTCTGCAAGCTACTGGCCTGCTTTTCTTTGCCTACACTGGGTATAGCCGAATCGCAACTCTGGTTGAGGAAGTTCGGAATCCGAAAACGAACCATCCCCAGAGCGTCTATGATAGCTCTTGGCACCGTTTCTTTGCTTTACCTGTTCGTAGCTGGAACCGCGATTGCAGTCTTAGGTGCATCTGGAGTTGCCTAGCTCGTCTTCACCTCTGGAGGCTATGATGATTGCTGTGGGGAGCGGCTTTGGCGTGGCTTTGGTGGCAGGAGGCGCTTTGCTTACAACCTTTAACGAAGGTCTTTCTGACCTTTTAGGCGTCTCCAGAGTTGCCTTTGCCATGGGCAGAGAAAGTGATTTACCCCAAGGCTTAGCAAAGTTGGGCGGGGATAAGAACCCGTGGAGAAGCGTAATTTTTGTTGGCGCCATTACGCTGGTAGTTGCAGCTTTTGCTCCGTTAGAAACAGCGGTTGCAGTGTCCAGTTTTGGAACTCTGCTTTACTACTCCATAACTAACGTGTCAGCACTGAAGCTACCTGGTGCTCAGCGCCGTTTTCCTCGTGTCCTTGCAGTAGCTGGGCTTGTAGGCTGTTTGGGGTTAGCTTTTGTTCTCCCCTCAGAATATGTTTTAATCGGTCTGGTGATTCTAGCGGTTGGTTTAGCTTTTCGTACCCTACGTCAGAGAATTCAGCGGCAGAAGGAATAAGCGCTTCAAGGAATTTTGAAGAAAAGTTTCTTAAGGCATCTCTATCATAAAGGTGTTGAGTGATATTGGGATGCTTCAGACAAGCTTGGATGATTTGGATAAGCGTATACTTAAGCTGTTGCAATTTAATTGTCGGCTTTCGTTTGCAGATCTTAGCCGTGAACTAGATGTCGCTGAAGCCACAGTTAGATTTCGAGTTAACCGACTTGTAAGCAACGGTGTCATCACTCGATTTGCAGCATTGCTTGATCCAGCTAAAGTTGGCATGAAAGTGAGCGGAGCAATCTTGCTCAAAATTGATCCAGCCTATTTGGAAGAAGCTTGCAAGCAACTAGTTTCATTTAGCGAAACACAATACTTGTTTCAAAGCACCGGTGAATACGATGTGGTTTCGGTGATTGTTGCCCGAGACATGGAACACCTTAATAACTTGATTAAAAAGACCAAGATTATTCCGGGTGTAAAAGATGCACGGGTATCAGTGACAACGAGGTTTTTGAAATTCGACCCGAGCATCATCCTGTTATAATCTAATTCAGCGAAGTCTAAGCTTCCGTTTCTTGCTGAATCAGCAAGAATTGTCATTTAACTTTTAGTTTTCCGCAAGGTTAATACGTAAAGCAACGTCAACTTAATGCAGTAAACGAGGCTAAATCCTAAAGGATAAGCAATCGCTCTAAAAACCAAGCTTGACTTCAGGTGAAATGGTGAAAGAGAACGCAAGTCAGAATAAAGATGAGAAATGTAAAAATTCAGAGGAAAAACTCAATTCACATGATTCTACAACATCATCGCCCATAAGTCTCGACGAAACTGACAGAATAATACTGCAGATACTTCAAGATGACTTCCCCATCGTGCAAGAACCCTGGCTTGAAATAAGCAACAGACTCAACGTCAGTGAAGACGAAGTTATATCGCGTTTAAAGCGGCTCATTGAAGCTGGTGCCATCGTAAAGATAGGTCCAATCTTTGATTCTTCAAGAATCGGTTTAAAGGCAGCTACTTTAGTCGCAATGAAGGTACCAAAAAATAAAGTGAATGATGTTGCTCGTGTCATAAACGAATATGATAACGTTTCCCACAATTACGAACGTGAAGACGAATATAATGTGTGGTTTACTCTTGCTGCGTCAAGCAATAGCGAATTAGCCATGATACTGGATGAGATCAAGCAAAAAACAGGCATGAAAGACCTTGATGTACTTGACTTACCTACCGTCCGTCGCTTTAAGATAAACGTACATTTCCAACTGACCTAAACAAACTTTTAAGGTGAAAGAAAATTGGATGAAATTGACCATAAACTTTTAGCTGGCATGGAAAAAGGCATTACTTTGACAACAGAGCCTTTCAACGAAATTGCCTCTCCAGTTAGGAATCACACCGAAAGAAGTCGTCACTCGCTTATGTAAGCTTAAAGAGAAAGGCGTAATCAGGCGATTTGGCGCTTCAATAAAACCTAACAACATTGGTTTCTCGGCAAATGCCCTTGTAGCTTGGAAGGTGCCTGAAAACCGCGTTCAAGAAATCGGAGCTTATTTGTCAAAATATCAAGAAATCTCACACTGCTACGAGCGCAAAACTGTCAATGGAAGATGGGACTACAATCTCTACACAGTTATACATGGAAGAGAACGAGAAGTTGTTCAACGTATGGTTAAGGAAATCTCAGAGGGAATCGCAATAAACGAATACAAAATACTGTACAGCACAAGAGACCTAAAAAGAAATGTCAGCCTTAGTAGCTCCGCTGTGCTTCCAGCAAAAGCCCCTTCAATGCTATCTGAAAATTTTCAGGAGATGAACGATCCTTGATTAACATTACAAAACTTTGGTGTGGCACTCCAGGTTCGATGGATCACTTACGATATGGCGCTGCAACTCACCAAAGACCAGTTGTTGTTTGGAACACAACACGGCGCTGTAACCTCAATTGCTTGCACTGCTATTCGAAGTCCGAGAATAAGATATACCCCGAACGAATTAACCACGGAAGAAGCTAAAGTTTTTGTGAAAGACATAGCAGAGTTCGGTGTTAACGTACTGTTGTTTTCCGGCGGAGAACCCCTGCTTAGGCAGGACCTTTTTGAAGTTGCACGTTTCGCTTCCGACGCAGGCTTAAGAGCAGTGTTATCCACAAATGGTACGCTCATTACAGAGACCGTGGCACGACAATTAAAAAATGCAGGTTTCTCGTACGTGGGAATTAGTTTAGATGGCATAGGTGAAACTAACAACAAGTTTAGAGGCAAAAAAGAAGCCTTCGAGTTGGCAGTTGAAGGAATTCGGAACTGCCTTAAAGCGGAGGTTAAGACGGGCTTACGTTTCACCGTTACCAAATATAATTTCAAGGATCTTCCCGAAATTTTCGAACTCATTGAAGCTGAAGGAATCCCTCGAGTCTGCCTTTATCACTTAGCTTACGTGGGACGGGGAACCGAAATTACAAATGATGATCTTACGCATGAACAGACAAGGGAGTTCATGGATTACGTTTTAAAGAAAGCCGAGACTTTCCACAAGAAAGCTTTAAACACCGAAATCCTAACCGTTGATAACCATGCGGATGCAGCCTATTTGTATCTTAAACTGAAAGAGAAGGATCCGAAAAAAGCTGCAGAAGCGCTCCAGCTTCTAAAATTAAATGGCGGCAACAGCTCGGGCACAGGGATAGCATGCGTTGATTTTAATGGTTATGTGCATCCAGATCAATTCTGGCAGCATTACTCACTAGGTAATATCCGAACACGCAAATTCAGCCAAATCTGGACAGACAACTCCGAACCATTGCTTAAAGCTCTCAGGAACAGAAAAAGTCACCTCCACGGAAAATGTACAGAATGCCAATTTCTCGACATCTGTAACGGCAACCTCCGAGTTAGAGCGGAAGCAGTTTATGGAGATATATGGGCACCTGACCCTGCCTGCTACTTAACACCGCGAGAAATAAGGCCCGCTTAAGAAGGTTAATAGCATGAACGCAGCCGCAAAAGTACATTCGGAAATGCGAGAAGTCGCACCGAGAGTTGTGGCTTGGGAGTCCACGCGTGCATGCAATTTTGCTTGTGTTCACTGCAGGGCTGAAGCACAAAAAGAGCCTGATCCAAAACAACTTACAACCCGAGAAGCACTCAATTTGGTAGATCAAATCGCCGAGTTATGCAAGCCAGTTTTCATTATAAGCGGCGGTGACCCTCTTCAGAGAAAAGATATCTTTGAAATTGCTTCATATGCTTCCAGCTTAGGTTTAAGAGTGGTTATGTCTCCAAGCGGCAGCAACCTAACCACAGACACATTTGAAAAAATGAAGGCAGCTGGCGTAAAAATGATTTCACTTAGCCTTGACGGTTCTAACCCCGAAGTGCATGATAATTTCAGGCAGGTGCCTGGTGCTTTCAATTTAGCTATGAAAAACATGTCAATGGCTCGTCAAAGCGGATTTGCTTTTCGCGTAAACACAACTGTCACCCAGCATAACCTCAATGACCTCTTCAATATTCAAAAGGTAGCTGCTGAAATGGGCGCCCGTGAATGGGACATCTTCATGCTGGTGCCGACGGGTCGCGGAAAGGTAAAGATGGAAATAACGCCAGACCAATATGAGGAAACCATCCAGTCTATCTATAAAGCAAGCCTCACATCGCCGATTCCGATTAAAATGACCTGTGCACCTCAATACATGAGAGTTATCGCTCAGCAGCAAAAAGAACCCCGCCAGCCCCATACAGGCGGCAGAGGATGCATGGCAGGCAACGGGTTTTGCTTTATCTCTCACATCGGAGAAGTCTTCGGTTGCGGCTTCCTTCCAATTCCAGCCGGCGACATTCGCCAACAAAAATTTAAGCAAATCTATCAGCAATCGCCCTTGTTCGTTCAGCTACGGAATCACGAATCGCTAAAAGGAAAATGCGGCAAGTGTGAATATAAGGTGTTGTGCGGCGGTTGTCGAGCAAGGGCATTATCCATACACAAAGACTACTTAGAAGAAGAACCGTACTGCATTTACAAACCCAAAAAATTTAAGCAACAGTGAAACTGGGGACTAGAAGTCAAGTCAACGGATGAAAATGTCTGTTGATTAAGAGCAAGCGCTTAATTTTGGTTTACTTTTTTGGTTTGTCTGAGTGAATAGTCAAAGAACTTTTCAGTGGCATCTTTAGAGGTCCATTCTGAGCGAATTCTAGTTTTCTTTTCAGCCCTACGCAATTCAGAAAGCAGCATGCGATTTAAGTCTCTGGCGCTTTCACCTTTGAATTCAGCATTGACTTCGAATCCGTCGTCCGTTGGTTTGATGGAGCCGTCGTTGCCAATCATTCGTTCTAACACTGGTTTTATGGCTGAGGGAGTAGCGCTGCTTACTCTTGCAGATAGCTTGAATTTTTTCTCGGACACTAATTGTCAGTCCTTTGCTTTAGTTTACAGGGATTTCGCGTGCGCGAGTCTTTCTGAGTGCAATTGTCCACCCGTTGCCCAATTGCTCTTTGGCGCTTCATAAATAACGATTTCCACTGCTTCCTTGGGAACCCCTAAATCTTCAAAAACTTTAGTTATCCCTTCGACTGTTTTCTTTTTGTTCTCAGGGCTCATGCCCTCCCAAACAGAAACTTGAACTATTGGCATTTCATTTTTACCTCAAATAACACATTCTTCGTTTCCCTAATTAATATATTCTCAATGGCACCTGAAGCTGGAAACCTGTTGTTATGCCTGTTATGAGCTCAATTAGGCTGAGGAGGTGCATTTAATTAAAGCATGGAAAAATAGTTGGAAAAGCCGTTTTGGTGCCTTAACGATAAGCTTTCAAAACCTAAGTGGAAACATGCGTTAAACTTTTGCCGCCATCCGCCGTAATTTGAATGGTATCTTCAATTTTTACGCCTCCAATGCCTTTCACTGGCAAAATTGAGTGCCCTATAGCCAACATCCAGTTTTCTTTTATCTCCAACTGCACATGACTAAAGTAGTGACTTGGGTGAGGCCACTCCTCAAATTCTAAACCAACCCCATGCACTGGTCCCGGAATCCAAACGTCGCCATAACCTTTAGCGGTGAAAGCTTCCGTGAACGCTTTAGTAACCTGCCCAACCTTCCAACCAGATTTTATGCTGGCAACGATGCTTTGCTGCACTTCATTGTATGCTTGTATGAGTTCATTTTGCTTTTGTGACGCTTCCCCGCAGACAACGGTTCTAGCGCAGTCTGAAGAGTACATGTCAACAACCGGATGCACATCAACCACGACAAGGTCGCCGTTCTCAATTTTGCGCCTTGAAGCTCCGCCGTGCAAGTAAATGGAGTGCGGTCCACTGTCCACGAAAGTGCTTGATCCATATCGCATTGCACCCGCATGTCGCATGGCATATTCGGCTTCTGCTGCCACCTCAATTTCCGTGACGCTTGGCTGGATGGCGGCGATGGCTGCGGTTACGCCTTTGCTTGCTGCTTCAGCAGCTTTTTTCATGGCTTCAATTTCTTCCGAATCCTTGGCATAGCGTAACGGCATTAGGATTTCTTCATTTTCGATTACTTTCATTTTAGGGTTTGACTTTAGGAACTTGTAAACTAAAAAGCCCGGATTCGAATGAGTGCAAAAACCCACTTTCTTTTCTGCAACGTTGTGTTGCTTGACTAGTTGAAAGAAGTTTTGCATGAGCTGTGCAGGCGTACGCCAGCCTCTGACATCCTTGATTCCTGAAGCCTTAGCTGCAGCCTCTACTTCCTCGTCAAAAACAATAATTGTTGGTTCCCCTTCTTGCGGAAGAAACAGCCTAGCAACATTTCTCATGTCGCCCGTTAGGTAATAGTAGTTTTCTCTGCTTGTAACTTGCAGCGCCGCAACTTCCTGCTCAACCATTAACTCTTGTGCTCTTTTACGACGCATCTCAAAACGATTCATAACTCAACCTCGATTAATTTTTCATATGCAAATTAACTAATTAATTTTGCCCGAATAGAAACCATAAACCTGTTATAGGTAAGGAAGTCTACTGTGAGGTTTCATGTTGTCTTGCTCTCCGTGTTTCTTCGAGAGCTGTTGGGTGTCCTGTCCATTTGGTTGAGACTTCGCATCTTAGGTTTAGGAAGCCCTTGACTGCTGCTTCGACTGGGTCTTTGTTCTCTTCTCTTTGTAGGATTTCTTCGCTGCTGGCTACAAGTTCTGCAAGTAGGTCAGCCCATGTTTTGCAGCCGAGTTCTACCTTTAGCCTTTTTAGTTCTTTTAAGAGATTTTCAGGTAGATTTTTCACCAAGATAGTGGGCAATAGATCACCTATGTTATCTGGATAAACAAAACTATAAATGGTTTTTGTGAGCATGAAATTCCATAAGCTTAATTCTTCTCAACTTAAGTTTAACGTGTTTCATTGGAGCTTTTTGTTATGTAGTTCATCATTGGGGATTGAATGGTGAAACCTTAACATGGCAACTTAACACGCCAATCAATTTGGGGCGTATATTTAGCTCTGTTTTTTCTTCTTTAGTGTTTTTTTATACATCAAAAAACTGACTTTTCTATATTGAAAAGCACTGTTCTGCATGCAAAGTGCGCGGTCTTCGTTCTATGCATATCTATGTTGAATCATAGTTGAAGCCTAATAGAAGCATCTAGTAGACCGGGTAGGTAGGCTGAGCACACACAAATACCCCAAGACAAAAGTCATGACTCCGGAAGAATTAGGGCTTCCGCCGAGATTCAAAGAGGCAATGCAGAGGTGTTTAGGCAGAACGGGAATTTTCGTTGAAGTTAACGGAAAATACTATCTTTCAGAACAACGGCTAAAAGAGGTTCAGGAAAGAATTTTCTCCTGAAGATTTTGGTTCCTACACTTTTGCGCTTAAAGTTTGTCACTCTTTAAATATAGAAACCTATTTTCATATTCCAGCAAATAACTAACAGTCTAGGCGCAACTTGGATGGAAAGAAAAGATTACCTCGAAACTCCAGTCAAACACATAAAAATAAACGGGTCACAAACAGTAGACCAGTTAATGCAGGAATTCAAAAATTCAGGCTCCTTAGGCGCTGGGCGCTTAGCAACGGCATGCGATATCTATGAGAAAATGCTCAAAGACAAAGACTGCACTATCTTTTTGGCGCTTTCAGGTGCTGTTGTACCCGCTGGAATGCGCACGTTAATCACTGACTTGATAAGAAAAAGGTTTGTGGACGTAATTGTTAGTACGGGTGCATGCATGGTTCATGACGCCATCGAAGCCGTAGGTGGGCATCATTACAAGGGAAGCTGGGCAGTGAATGACAATGAGCTTTACAAGTATCATGTTTTCCGTATTTACGATATTTTTGTTCCTGAAGAAGACTTCGTTAAATTGGACTTCAAGCTGTCGGAAATGTACGATGACATTGCATTAGAACGCAAAGGAGAAAGCTTAGCTTCAAACGAGTTCTCCTGGGAAATCGGCAAACGCCTAACCGACCCAAACTCTATACTGCGAGCAGCGTACGAAGAGAACGTACCCATTTTCTTGCCATCCGTGCGTGACTCAGAATTTGGCTTCATCCATTGGCTTCACGCATCCCAGAAAAACGCCAAGCCTGTGCTTCAGGTTGACGCCTTCAAGGATGTGCCAACTATTTGCGGCATCAGTGCGAAATCACCCAAAAACGGCATGATAGTAATCGGTGGCGGAGTACCACGCAACACCATCCAATCATCCGTGCTTGCCTCTAAGAAAGGCTTAGATTACGCTGTGGTAATCACGCTGGATCGGCCTGAAACAGGAGGCTTATCTGGCTCAACGTTGGAGGAGACGGTGAGTTGGGGAAAAATGAAAGGCGAAGCAGACCACGTAATGGTTATCGGCGAAGCATTGATGGTTTTCCCGTTTCTCGTTGCTTCCGTAACCGAACGATTAGGCGAAAGCTTCAAGCGCAACCCTGTTTTAAAGCTTGAAAAACCAGTGAGCAAAGGAAGCTAAAATCATGAGCGACAACGACGCTGAAAAGTACTGCGGTAACTGCGACAGCCACAACTCATACGATTATCCCACCAAAGTTTTCTGCTCAACCCGCCATGCTCAAAACAAAAACCCAATAGTTGACACCTTATGGTACTGCAGTGACTGGAATAAGATTAGCCAAGAATGCTACTGCGTCCGGGAAGCGTTAAAGAAGAAAAATGGCAACAAAACAACGCAACGTTAAAGTTATAATAGTGAAGCATGTTTTGGTGTTGGTTGAAGCCCGGTGGTGTAGTGGTCAAGCATAGGGGCCTCTGGAGCCTCTGACGAGAGTTCGAATCTCTCCCGGGCTACTAATGGGAAAAAGTGCGCGTCATTCGGCATCTCAGCGCCGATGCACCTGAATTCTATGATAGAATAATAAACATTGTTGGGCTGCGGAGCATGCTTTTTCGTCGGAAGAATATTGAAAAGATTTTTTGGCTAAACTCTTTATAGGAACCTAACAAAATAATTACGTGGTATTCATGGGTCAAAAAGCCTTCATATCGGATGCCGACACGGCGCTGGCAAACCTTATCTGGAACGGCATAGAAAATGAATCAGCAGCAAAAAACATAATCTCAAGCCAAAAGCAGATTTCGTTTTGCTCTCCAAAAGCCGCTGACACTCAAGGAAACAGAAAGCTGTCGATTTTCCTATACAACATAACTGAAGAAAAAGCAGCAAGAAACATGCCGCCAACCGCAGATTACTCCGGAAAAAGGGCAAATCATACGACTTTTGCCCTGCGCTATCTTGTTACGCCATCTACAGGAAACGACAAAGACGACCACGCATTACTTGAAAAAATAATTCATGTGCTTTCAGCCACGCCACCGATTGTTAGTTCAGATGAGGAGAGCCATGTCGGGCTCACGGTGAAAATAGATTCGCTTTCTTTAGATGAGCTAAGCAAACTGTGGACTGCGCTGGGTGCCCCCCTTAGGCTTTCCGTGAGCTTAACCGTTCTCTTCTGCTGAGCCACGGTATGACTCCCAGGATCAGGTAACAAGCGCCGCAGTAACGCCTCAAACATCCGCACTTGACACAAAACATGTCACCCAACTCTACCAAGCCGTCCTCAAAACCTTCACTGAGCAATCCCATGGTTGGAGTAACCGCAACATGATCTTCAAACAATGGGTGTTCCAAAACTTTAAGAAAAACACTGATATGACCGTGGAGGAGATGCTCATTACGCTTAACAATTTAGGCGACAAACTGGAACAACACGGGTCAACAGCCCAGTTCATAAAGCCCTTGAACCTATTGGCTGGATACTACAAACAGCAACTTGACCAACTGAAGGGATTTCAGAAAGTGTCACATAAGCAGACGGAGAACCTCGAAACAGTAAACACGTGGATTAAAGACGTCGAGAATTTAGTGGAAGCGCTGGGCAGTTAGAACTTGAGCCTAAAAAACAGCAGAAATTTAGCCTTGAACTTTCGCGCGCTGTCTTTTCCCTAAATTTGGGAGGAGAGCCCACGGCCATAGAATCGTGTCGATGTCAAACAACATCTTAGCTTAGTCGAGCTGCCGCTTTTGGCGTGGAATTTTTCGAGCGCATCGCGATATTCATGTAGAACCCGAGCATGATTGCCAGCATTGCTCCTCCGACTGCTGTAATGCTGAGGTACGCGGAGGTCATCGGACCTGATGTCGTCACAGCATTAATAGAGACTGCCCCTCCAATTGCAGAAGGATAAACTAGAAACTGAAGGGAGAATATTATGACACTGAGAAATGTGATGAAAACTGCCTTGTTTGATACTATTGCAGCGGTCTTTTTCGATATCACGAAGAGAACACCGACCAGCAGAGTGAGCGCGGCCGGTATCAGCATCAGAACAGAGACAAACGACGGCGAATACAAGTAGTAAGCAAGAACCGAGAGGCCAACGCCAGTTCCAGTCAAAGGCAGCACGATGTTCTTCATAGGATTAAGAGAAAAGAATACAGGTGCAACGCCAATACCTACAAGAAGCGTACCTACCACAAAAAGGAGAGAGCCAGGAGAAGAAACCCAAGCACCAAGTGAAAAGGTCCCCCCAGAAAAATTAACGCCGGCGCCGCTGACCAGAGCTGAGAGAAGGACTAGAACAGTAAAACCAAGAACCAGCGTCGATGCAGCGTAGATCCTGTAGAGCTTTACCTTATCGAGCCACTTTTTCTTGATTATGAACTCTGCAAAAGCTAATGATGCGTTCCTTGCAACAAAGAGGATCAGGAATACGGTAAGCAACGGCGTGAAGATGGAAGCGATGGGCACCAAGAGAGAGGGATAGGCAAAGTCCCCCATCACAACCAAAAACGCCGCGAATGTACCTGTCACTTCCCAGATGGGCACAATGTATTCAAGAACCTTTGATTTTGCCTGTTTCCAGAAGAGAAGCAAAACTACTGAGCCCATTATCTCTGTTATTAGCAGTGAGGCAAATATCGCGAAGACGGCGTAGTACGTTTCAAATATGATGTTCAATAGTTCACACCCGTACTAATTGCACCTTTTTGCTTGTGTTCCTCTTCCTCAGACATCGAACTGGAATTGAAGACCCGTGAGAAGAAGTAGAACGTAAGCGGCAGCAAGATGACGTAGAAAGCGATTATCAGAATGCCCGGAACCAAAAAGGATGAGCTGTAGTTGGCTGCCTGCTGGTCCGTCATTACGTTGTAGACTATCCAAGGTTGTCTACCGACCTCGTCTGTCACCCATCCCAACTCCATAATTATTAGAGCGAAGAAGGCGAGAGGAATCCAACTGTAGAGAAAAAGTTTGGACTCGTGTGGTTTTCTCTTCAAGACTGCCCAATCGATAAAATAGGCTAAAAAGAAAAACCCAAGGCCAAAGCCTCCTATGACCATTATGTCGAAGGTTGCATGCACGTAGAGCGGAGGCCAGTTCGATGATGGAAACTGTGATAGCCCGGGAAGTGTTTTGATTCCAGTTTCGATCTGTACAAGGAATGATTGCAGGTGAGGAATTGCGATGCCGCCGTAAAACTGCCCGTTTATCAAACTGCCAAACAATTTTTCAGGTAAGTTTGTACCGGGCATCGGGTTCAATTCAATCGCTGAGTACTTCAGCGGCTGAAGTTGGAGTAGTGTCGTAATCTCGTTTATTCCGGTTAGTATCGACAGGATTATCATTATTATCCCAAGTGCTGCTGCGATTTTCAACCCTTTTGTGAGCATATTTTTTTCTTCGCTGTCTTTTGACTTGATGTACCGCCATGCGAAGTAGCCTCCAACAAGCATCACTCCTGCGAACAATACCGTCGGAAGCACATGGGCCACCTCAGCTAAGGTTGAAGTCGTGACGAATGGCGCCCAAATATCAATCCCAGTGACCTTCCCGCTTTGAATGAAGGCAGACTCGTTAAATCCGTTGGGTGTGTTCATCCAGGCGTTGAGCATTGTGATGAGTACGGCTGAAAGCATTGCACCTGCTGCGATGAGGATTGACAGCATCCAGTGGGTGTATTTGCCCAAATAGTCGGCGTAGTAGACGTACATGACTAATGCGATGGTTTCCAGGAAGAACGCGAAAATTTCTGTATAGAAAATTGAGATTGCTCCAGTCTCGGATACGAGTGTCATAAAGGTGGGGAAGAGGGTTACAAGCTCCACTGCCATGACTACGCCGCTGGCTGTTCCGATGCCAAAAATTACCACAAACACCTTGGAGAGTCGCTTTGATAGAGCGCTGTAGTATCTGTCACTTCTGCGTAAGTGAGAGAAATTC
Organism: Candidatus Bathyarchaeota archaeon; assembly: GCA_963785215.1. Taxonomy (GTDB): domain Archaea; phylum Thermoproteota; class Bathyarchaeia; order Bathyarchaeales; family Bathycorpusculaceae; genus Bathycorpusculum. The sequence goes on along the minus strand of CAWAUU010000008.1, from coordinate 5,707 downwards.
TGCTATCGAAATTATAACAATCAGTGCTATGCTCACGGAAACAAGTATAATGTGAGATGCAATTGTAAAGGCAAAAAGGAATCTGTCAAAAAGTGCCATCGTACTGGAATCCAACAAAACTATCTAACCTTCTCTTTTAGAAGCAGGCGGGTCTAAATAAAAATATTGGTTGCGTTTGTTGATTGGCGAGCTTTCCTATGTTGTCGCTACATGAATCAGGGTTACTGTTTTGGCTTAAGTGTTTCGCTCTTACTTAATTATGTAATCCGTTGCAGTGTCTCGTGAGAAGTATGTTCAGCAAGTTTTCAGGCCAGTTGTGCTCTGATGTATTCACCTGTTCTTGAGCGCGAGCTAAGTGTAATTGCATGCCCCTCACTGTATAGTGATAGCCTCTTGCCATTCACTCGCCTTTTTTTTATTTTTTAAGAAGCAATGTTGGAATTCACAAATAGGAACTGCGGAATCTTTTTTGGTTTTTAATATGTTTCTGTTCGAGATAGAACACAACCAAATGATGCTGCCTACCAACCTCAAAAAATTTAAACATCTAATCATTACAACAAAAATGAACGAATCTCAATGATCTAATTAAGTAAGATTATCTGCTCACAGAATTATCAACCAGCACTCAGCAAAACAGGCTTCTTTTGATAGCTAACTTATTTTGAGCAAACAAACAATCCAATTTCCGCAAACAAGTTTGGAAACAGCTTGACTGTGCTGTTTTTTCTAATGAAGGCTGAATTTTCGATGTGGATGTTTCTTTTTTTGCAGTAATCTTTGAAGTCGGCGATGCCTAGGAAATGTAGGTTTGGGGTGTCATACCACTCGTAAGGCAGCGCTTTAGTTACTGGGACTCTTCCTTTGAAGAATATTTGGAATCTGGCTGAGGCTTGCACGAAATTGGGGAAGCCGACAATAACCTTTTTTCCAACTCTTAGAGCCTCTTTTAGGGCGAAGTCTGGTTTTTTCACTTGCTGTAATGTTTGGTTTAGTATAACGTAGTCGAATGAGTTGTCGGCGTATTCGGAGAGGCCTGTGTCTATGTCTTGTTGAAAAACGCTTAATCCTTGGGCTACGCATCGATGAATGGCTGTTTCGCTTAGTTCTATTCCCTGCGCATGCACCTGCCTTTCGTTTATGAGGAGAGCTAAAAGTTCTCCGTCGCCGCATCCAAGGTCCAGCACGGAAGCGTCTTTGCTAATCCAGTTTAGGATGATTTTGTGCTCTGTTTTTATCGTTGCCTGCTTCATTGCTTGACACCGTTATGTCCATTTGAAGCTGTGTTGAGGAAATGTTTGATTAACTGGGTTTCTTGCTCTGTTTCTAGAAGGAATGCGTCGTGACCGTAAGTTGAGTTTATTTCGCAGTAAGTGGTGTCGACTCCTGCCAGTTTGCAGGCTTTCACGATTTCCTGAGACTGATACGATGGGTATAGCCAGTCCGATTTGAAGGATATTACGAGCACTTTTGCTTTTAACCCGCTAAAGATGTTGGCAAGGTTTTTTCCGTTGAGAATGTTGAAGTAATCTATGGCTTTGGTAATGTAGAGGTACGAGTTGGCATCAAATCGTTTGACAAAGTTGTCGCCTCGATAATGCAAGTAGCCTTCAACCTCAAACTCTGCGCCGAACTTGGGGGGCTCTTTGTCTTCTCGGAGGCGTCTTCCGAATTTTTCAGCCATTGAAGCATCGCTCATGTAGGTTATGTGCCCAATCATTCGCGCTACAGCTAAGCCTTTCGCTGGAACCTTTGAGCCATAATAATGCCCATTCTTCCAGTCGGGATCAGCCATGATTGCTTGGCGTCCAACTTCGTTGAACGCTATCTGCTGGGGCGTATGCTTCAATGTTGTTGCGATTGGTATGGCAGACCGTATTCTTTCTGGGTAGGAGACCATCCACTGGAGAGCTTGCATGCCACCCATGGAGCCGCCGATGACGGAGAGAAGTTTCTCTATGCCTAAATGGTCAATTAGGCGAACTTGAGTGTTCACCATGTCGCCAATTGAAATTAGGGGAAAGTCGGTGCCGTAGGGTTTGCAAGTTTTCAGATTAATGGATGAGGGACCAGTGGAACCTCGGCAGCCGCCGATAACGTTGGAGCAGATTACAAAATACTTGTTTGTGTCTAAGCCTTTACCTGGACCAATTAAGCTGTCCCACCAGCCATCGGCTCCAGCGGCATGGGCGTCACCGCTGAGCGCATGGAGCACAAGAATCGCGTTTGATTTTTGAGCGTTGAGCTCGCCGTAAGTTTCGTAGGCAAGCGTTATCGGACCAAGTTTCTCGCCTGATTCAAGACATAGTTCCTCCGGTGGGTTAGCGAATGTAAAGTGCTTTATTTCAGAGTCTTGAAGGGCTTGGTTAATTGTTGCTAAATGTCTTGCCTCCAAAAATTTGGTGAAGGTTTAAGGCTTCGCGGATTTTTGTAACGCTTGCTCTATGTCTTCAATGATATCTTCAGGGTCCTCGATGCCAACTGATAGTCTAATGTAGTCTTGAGTTACTCCTGTTGCCTTCTGTTCCTCAGAGGTTAATTGTTGGTGTGTCGTGGACGCTGGATGGATGACTAGGCTTTTTGCGTCGCCAATGTTTGCTAGGTGCGAGAGTAGTTGGACTGATTCGATGAATTTTTTGCCTGCTTCTAAACCGCCTTTTATGCCGAAGCCGATGAGACCGCCATACCCGTTTGTTAGGTATTTTTCGGCTATTTTGTGGTTCGGGTTATCAGGTAAACCTGGATAGTTAACCCAGTTGACTAGCGGATTGTTTTTGAGGTAGGTTGCAACTTTTAGTGCGTTTTCGGAGTGTTTGCGTTGTCTAAGCGGCAGTGTTTCTAAGCCTTGCAGGAACAAGAAAGAGTTGAACGGACTCAAGGTTGCTCCTAAATCTCTAAGCAGTTGTACGCGTACTTTGAAGATGAATGCAACGTTTCCTAAGCCTGGGAAGTTTCCGAAGGTATCCCAGTATTTGAGTCCATGGTAGCTTGGGTCGGGCTCAGTGAATTCTGGGAACTTTCCATTGTTCCAACCGAATTTTCCGCTGTCAACGATTACGCCGCCTATGCTGGTTCCATGTCCGCCTATGTATTTAGTGGCAGAATCAACAATTATGTCAGCGCCATAATCAATCGGCCTAACTAAGCCCACTCCCACGGTATTGTCAACAACCAGGGGGATTTCTGCGTCGTGTGCTATTTTGGCGATGACTTCAAAATCGGGCACGTCAAGTTTTGGATTGCCGATTGTTTCAGCGTAGATTGCCCTTGTTTTGGGAGTTATGGCTTTTTTGAATTCTGCTGGTTTTGTTGAGTCCACGAATTTTACGGTTCTGCCAAGTTTTGGGAATGTATAATGGAAAAGCTCGTAGGTTCCTCCGTAGAGGTTGTTGGCTGCAACGATTTCGTCACCCACCCGCGTTATTGAAAGTAGTGCCAGAGAAATGGCTGCTTGCCCTGAGGCCACGGCCAGTGCGCCGGTTCCACCTTCGATTGCAGCAACTCTTTTCTCGAAAACATCGGTTGTGGGATTCATCATTCGAGTGTAAATGTTTCCTAGTTCTTTTAGCGCGAAAAGATTCGCTGCATGATCAGTATTCTTAAAGACATACGATGCCGTCTGGTAGATCGGAACAGCCCTTGATCCAGTAGTCGGATCAGCTGTTTCTTGACGTGAGCCCGAAGAACGCCCGTGCCTCCGCCGAGACCTCGGGGAGACGCAGGAACGCGGTCGCGTACATGTTCCTAAGTAAGGAACGTCCCGCCGGCCGAACGAGGAAATCCTCCGGGCTCTGCGAGAGGACCAACAACCCCGCCTCGAAGTGGCGTACATGCCGTACGACTCGGTCGAGGAACTCCTCGGTCGTTGAATGGCGGGCGAGGAGGTGCGCCTCGTCGACGAGGAGCAGTTTGCCGCCGGTGCGGTCGGCCAGCCGTCCGTAGGCCCAGTCGAGGACGTAGGTCAGGTGGAACGGCAGTTGGTCGTCGGGCACTCCCTGGAAGTCGACCGACACGACCATCTCGAAGGAGGACTGGAAAGCTCAACACTCGCCATTCTCGGATATTTGTCTCTAGGATAAATCCTTGAGAGAGAAACGAAAATTTCCCGCAGTAAACTTCCCGTTTTTTTGATAATTTAAATGTGTGAAATCTGAAAGAAACAAAGTTTTAGGGTATGTTTAACTTTAAAACCCTAAGCCGCGATTGCAGCAATTAATTTCAAATGCCCAGGCGGAAAATCCTAAACCCGGAAGAATGGCTGTCGCTTTCACGTGCGGGCTCTTGTGAAATGAAATTGTTACAGATGAAGGCTCGTACCTTGAACGTGATCAATCAAATATCGATACGATTAAGATTCCCATGCCCCTATATACAAAAATTGCCAAATCTAGTTATTTAAATGCTAATCATTTAATTCATTCATGTCATGTCCAAATTGATACGTTGGCCATACTTCCCCTCGGTGTTTTCGAGTTTTCACCGCCTTGGAAGGTTGTGTTTCGGAATGTTCCTCATTGTCCTCTTGGCCGCCTTGTTCCATTCTTCTCATCGCAAGGATATCCTCGATGCCGACTTTCTTCAGTCTCTCCTTTTTAGCAAATGTATTTGATCGTTGGCTTCCAGGCCTCGAGCCGCCCATTCCATTACTCTCTGGACGGCCTGACGACGCCTGCGGGCCATCTATGCTGTCATTTGAAACTGGGGTTTCTATATCAAATGCCGTCTTTGGAAATTGATGAATTTGTGCTTTCATGGCTCCTGAAATGACCGGCTAACCGGCAGTAATTGTTGTAACCTACGATGTCACAAGCATGCGCTGTCTGTTCGCTGTTTCTTTATTGCCACCGATCAGCCCTTAGCTTGTGGGACAGGCCTGCCAGGATCAACCGGAGAGTTCGGCTTATCTGGCCTTTGATCTTGCCTTCCGACTCCACTCAGGAACCCGATTGCTCGTATCCCCCGCTTCGACATATCGGTCACTTTGACGCCATGTTTCTTTCCCGGTTCTTCCAAAGCCTCGAAATAATGTCTTCTCTTCATTCTTCCGCTTCTTCATGCGCTACCTCCGCCAAACTATCGGGGACTATTAAGCCTCCTCTTCACCGGAACCGCTCCGCTCCGAATCGTCCGCCGCCAGATCATCCTGCGTTGCGCTGCGAAGCTATAATCTTCGCCACCATCCATTGTGTCGTTCCCCACTCCTTCGCCAATCGGCGAACACTGGCACCTTCCCTCCGCAATAACCGTATCCGTTCCAGTTCAGCGGAACCAAAGTGTCGCAGTGCAGGGCGGCCAATCCTCTTACCTGCCCGCCGTGCCTGCGCCATGCCCGCTTTCACTCTGTCCCGCAAGAGTTCTCTCTCGAACTCTGCGACCGCCCCCAAAATCTGAAACGTCAATCGTCCTGCCGGCAGTGTGGTGTCGATGTTTTGCCGCAGGGAAACAAGATCCACTCCCAATGACCGGCACTCTTCGGAAATGGTGAGCAACTGTTTCAACGATCTTGCCAATCGATCCAGACTCCACACCAGAATCACATCCACTTTCCGCTTGCGCAGATCATTCAGGAGCAAATTCAACGCCGGACGATCCTGCTTCGCTCCGCTCTGGCCTTTGTCCCGGTACAGGATTTGTTCCCAGCCACGGCGGCCGCAGTATTCCCGAAGCTCCGTTTCCTGCATATCGGTCTCCTGCTCTGCCGTCGAGC
>CAWAUU010000007.1:0-5116 GCA_963785215.1 Candidatus Bathyarchaeota archaeon | reverse complement strand
TTAACCAGTCACTTCGAGGATAAGCGTCATTATCGATGAAAGCACAGAACTCACCACTTGAACTTTTAACGCCCGTATTACGTTTGACCCCAGGAGCTACCGGTCCAGTAGCTATAACTTTGACGCCATCAATGGCTTCGGTAGAGTAGTCAGGTAACAATATTATCTCAAAATTTGGATAATCCAAGTGTCCACAGTATTCAATACACTCTCTCGTATAATCGTCCACATCTTTACAAGGTATAATAATTGAAACAAGCGGTTTTGAAGACATTACTGTTCACGAAGAACAAGTGAAACCATGTTTTGAAAACCGTTTTTACTGGGAAGCTTGCGCTGATACCAATGGATAACCCGAAGTCTATACGCTATTCCAAGCAAATCAATAAACATGTGCACACATCTCTTTCGGCTTAAATTTAGCATCCAACTTTATGTTTACAGGCATCTCAACAACCTTCAAACCATAAAGATTCGCGACAGCCAGCAACTCAACGTCAAAAGCATAACGCTTCACAGCCAATCTGGGGAAAACGTCGATAAACGCACTCTTCCTCATCGCCTTAAGCCCAGACTGGGTATCTTTAAGAGGCACCCCAGTAAGAAAACGAACCATGCCATTGAAGACTTTGCTAAAAACTCTTCGAGACACGGGCACTTCCACTCGTGAATCCCTATGCCGTTTAGAAGCTATAACAATATCACCGTACTTCAAAGCATCAAGATACTTCGAAATCGTTCTCAAGTCGATTTCCATGTCGCCGTCCGCAAAAATCACGACGTTCCCGCTGGTATGCATAAAACCAGTCTTCACAGCATGCCCTTTCCCCACGTTCTCGCTGTAACTCACCACTTTGACATGACCGTTTCTCCCAGCGTACCTCCTTGCTTTTGCTAAAGTGTCGTCTCTGCTGCCGTCATTAACTACCACAATTTCATATGGCAAGTTCTTGTCCTTGATAACTTCATCTATTGTTCCGAGCGTGTCTTCAATGAAGTCTTCTTCATTGTATGCTGGGATAACGAAAGATAATTCTACTTGCTGCATTAAACAGCCACCTCATCATTGCTTTTTCCGCGATATTTCAGAAAGCTGGCAAGTTGGAGAATAACCCCAGCGATCAAGGCATAATAGGCGTAAACGGCTACATTGTCAGCTAAGAAAGCAAAGCCTGTAGACAGGGAAACAGCGGCAACAATCAAAAGCAGCATGAACCCCACGATAAAGGGAGAGCCCCAATTCTCCTTAACGTATCCTTTGACCTTAAGTATAATCTTGTTGAAGCCGACTTGTGTCATGTTACAGAGGCACTCTCATCTTTAAGAGCGAAGCTCAGAATTTAACGTTTGCCATAATCTCGGCATACACACAAAAAAAATTCTCAAAGTTCCACCTAACAAAGAGTTATGACTCACCAATTTTGAATTACCGTTTGAATATTTTAACATTATTAACATGCATCACAGCCAAGAAGATTGCGAACGAAGAATCAAATACCCAACTAATAGCAGAAATATTTCCTAACTTCTGTGCTGCGAAACTGATTTTTTGAGCCAGAGGCAAACCAATCTCCTTTAAACGACTCGAAAAACTGCTTTTAATAGCATCCTCCAGCTTCCTTGTGAGCGCGAGTAGGCTTTTTGCTAACTTTGAACTTCGGATGGTATCTACAACTCTTATCGTTAAATCAAAGAGTACTCTATCTATTCTTCGCAATGCTTTGAACCATGCGCCAGAACGCATAGCTTTAGTTTTCAGATTCACCAATTGTTTTTTATTAAGGAAGCAGAAAACATCGCCATTTAGTGCAGCTTTAGACATCGTTTGTTTCCTTGGTTATTATTTTAGTAAACATCCATCTTGTGGGTATTTATGAATTATGCATACTTACTGAAATTTAATAGATTATTATCCAAAGTTTCAATAACTCTGAAATCTTTTTCTAAGCAAATTAGTAACGCCACCGCATTTTATTGTTAGTTCTATGTGATCACGTTTTCTGCCGCGATTTTTTTTAGAATCTCGAGTTTTCGCTAATTGGAATAGCATAACAACGAGCAAAATGGAAAAAACGCAACCTAATATTGCGAGAGTCACAATTCGTAGGGGTTCAACAGCCCAGATAGCATGCACCATATCCAGCAAAATATTGGTGTACCGTGGAGCTAAAGGCAAAAAGAAGAAAGGAAGTGGACAATTCAGTACAGCGTAAAGTAACGCTACTATTGAAGCAGCCCAGTAAAAAGCCTCTTTAACGCGTCCTCCCACACATAATATGACTAGGAAGGGTATTGCCCAAACAAAATACTGCTCACAAATAATTCTATATGAAAGAAACAAGGCAAGCACAGGCAAAAGCATTACCAAAGCCAAATCATAGGCGGGTTTCTGAAAAGTCATTTTGACAGTTCGCCAGTAAACGAGCACCAAAGCAACGGCCACAAGCACAATCGACGCCATTGATGCAAAAGAAACGAACTCAGCAGTTACAGGCAAGTTGAGTAGCCGATTTAGCTGATAAAGCGACCAGTAAGAAAGACCAAAAGCCACAGGGTTAGTAACTTGATTAGCCACAGCACTAGAGGCTGCAGGATTTGACACAAAGAAGCCAGTGAAAAAGTTTTCTATCGTGCCGAAATAGGGAAGAAAAAGCAAAACTGTAGCGGCTGTAAAGACAGAAAAAAACTTTAAGCAATTCTTCCATTTATCTCCAACAGGACTTGACTTTAAAAGATAAATCGCGATAGGCACCAAAAACAAAGCGGGATACATTTTTGAAGCCACACCTAAGCTGAGAAAAACCGCGGAAAGTGCATATCTCTTCCTCAACAAAAAGAAGAAGGCAACTAAAGAAAAAAGCGCAGGCAAAGTATCCCACATGCCCCAACCAGCTGAAATCCAAATTACAAACGGGTTAAGAAACCAGAGAAACGCGGCTTTTTCAGCAAGCCCCTTGCTATGTGTTAATTCCTCCACTATTTTGTAAAGAAGAAAAGCTATCGCAACATCTGAAATCAAGAAGGGGATTTTAAGTACAGAATTAAAAAGCATCCCTGGAACGTATTGGACATTAAAAGAAGGGTAAAAGTTCAATGCAGATGGAAGAGAAGCCATAGGAATAGCCCTTGTGGAGAAAATGCCTGCAAGCCAATTATAACTGTAAGCGACTGGAATCATCATGTAGTTGTTAAGCGGAGGAAACATCTGAACGCTTAAAGGTCCGTTTCGTATGATGCCTGTTGCAGTGATATACCAAGCGTACATGTCAAATGGGTGAGCGGAAATCGGCATCAGAAGGACTCTTATGACTACGCCAACGATGATTATGCTTGCTAATTTATGCTTTGAAATTGCCTCGCGAATTTTTGGAATTATCAGTTTTTCAACTCTGCATTAGTTAATTTGGAGCATAGAGGTAAATGGCGATTTCGCCGCTCTGATAGATTTCGTGAAATGCCGATGCCACGGTTGGTTGCCCTTCCCATCCTTTTCCATTTACCCACCATATAAGGTATATTTGACTATACCCTTCTTGGGCAGCAGTCGTTGCCGCATTTAAAGGATTACCGAACTCATACAGAAACACCTGATTAGGGTTAAGTGTTGTGAGTGCCCAACCATAAAATACCCTATGCGTAAGCAAAATCGAGTTACCAGTCATATTGTCTTTAAGCCATTGAAGGGCATTTACTGTTCCTTGGCAGTCGGTTATGGATACGGTGTTTTGAAGCATAGAGGTCGGAATCGTGTAAACGTAAGGGTTCACCCCCTCCGCAAAATACGGAAAAGGATTTGCTGGAGTCATCACCATGAAACCTAAACTCAGAACCACAGTTACAAGCATAAGATAAACTAAGCCGACCCTCAGCCAAGTTATCCTAAAACGTTTCCAGTGAACAGACTTAAGCCAGCTTAACCCTTCCGTCGCATAGAAAGCTAAGGGATAAACAAGCAGCATTACAATTCGCAGGTCGCTGGGGCTTACCATGGGAATTAAAGATGCAATAAAAATTAAAACGATAAAACTGCGCATCTGGAAGTTGCGAAAACGCTTTACGCTTAAAAGTGCTAAGGGCAGTAGGGGCACGAAGCAGTACAGGAAAAATCCTGCTTCACTTGCCAACATTGCTGGGTAAGAAGAGTAGCCAAACAGCGCCAACCAGCCATCTGTTGTTGTAGGGAAACCGAAAATCAAACGGTACTCTGGCACGGCAGGACTCAGGTAAAAGATGAGGAAAAAAAGCAGCACCGCCGGCAAAGAAAACATGATTAAGCGAACAGCATCAACGCGGCTTTCGCGAATCAGCTTGTAAATAACGGTGAAAAGCAACACGCCGAGCACGAGAACAGCCACCACTTGATTGGACAATACGACTGCGGCAAGAGCCAGAGAAAACGCCGCGTAACGCTTCCAAGAAAACTTTCCTGACTCGCCAGCTTTCATGGCAAGCAACATGAGAACTACAAAGAAAAAGATTAACGCCAGTTCTTCTCGAAATGCATCCCATGAAACTCGCAGAGCCACAAAATACAAAGTTCCAACCAGAGCAGGCACAATACTTTTTTTAGGTGACCAGCCCAAGCCCCGTCTAGCATAACCATACATGGCTAAACCCAAAAATCCCAGAAGCAAAGATGGAAGCACCTTAAGCACCAAAACAACTGAGCCTCCGCTTAGAACGAAACCGATAATCAAAGTGTAAAGCAACGGAGCCGTAGCAATGAAACTTGCCAAGGTTACGTTGCCATGCAGCCACAACGTCGTGGTCGGAAGTGTAATACGCCAGCGTGTCAAAGCCGACAACGTATGGTCCCATCAAAACTTCAGGGATAAATCTGACCAACAAGGGAACTGCAAACGCCAGCAACGGAAACAGATACTTTTGGGGAAACAAATCAGTTACAACTCCGACTTGAAGAAGTTAAGTTTTTCCCAAAATGCAGCAAAGAAAACGTTGTGCAGCGAGAACCTAATTTTTGCTTTGCGAAGAAACCAGCGATGGATTAGAAGCACTGACATTGTTATTTATGGCGTATAATGCAGCTGCCAAGATTAACCCGTTAGTTTTGTCAATCACGGTCGAAACTACTTGACCATTTTGATTAATGCCATCG
>CAWAUU010000006.1:0-28701 GCA_963785215.1 Candidatus Bathyarchaeota archaeon | reverse complement strand
TAAACAGCAACTACAACTTGGACTTTGTTTTGATGGATGGAATAAAAGCGTTCACAACTGGCGGTCCTGACCGTGGCACGTTGGTTGAGCCGAACCTTTTGCTTGCAAGCCGGGACCGAGTAGCCATCGACGCAGTCGGAGTAGCGATTCTCAAAATGTACGGAGCTAAAGGCAAAGTTGGCGAAGCAGACATTTTTGACCAAGCCCAATTGCATCGCGCGGCAGAACTGGGTTTCGGAGTGAAATCAGCCGCCGAAATACAGTTGACGCCTCTAAATGATGAAAGCAAAGTTGAAGCTGAGCGGATAGAGCGGGTTCTTAAAGCGCAGGTTGCTATGCATTAACACTCATAAGAATATCGGGCTTGTCGCTGGCTATGCCGTCCACGCCTTTCTTAGCGTATTCCTCGACTTCTTCTGGGTTGTTTATGGTCCAAACCACCACTTTTAAGCCGTTTTCATGAGCTTTCTGAACGTTAGCGGTATGCGTGAATCTGTAGAGTGCAAAAAGATAGTTCGCTTTCAGTTCTAACGCTGCTTTAATCGGGTTCTTGTGCTTCGCATAAATCAAGCCTGTCTCTATGTCCTTGTCTAATTCCCTAACTTTCTTTAGCGCATCTTCAAGAAAAGAAGTGATAACAACATTCTTCTCAAGGCCTTTCGCATGCACTATCGAAAGCACTTGCTCTTCAATGCCCGTTTCCTTAAGCTCAACAAACACCTTCACCTTCTTATCCAAAAAATCCAGCGTTTCCTCCAAAGTCGGAATTTTCTCGCCGTCAGCGGAAAAGCTTTTGATTTCTTTAAGCGTAAGCTCGCTTACTAAGCCTTCGCCGTTGGTTGTCCGCTTAACATCTGCATCGTGAATAACGACAAGTTGGTTATCTTTGGTTTTTCTAACGTCCAACTCAACCGCATCTACGCCGATTTCTAATGCCTTCTTAAAACTCGCCAACGTATTCTCAGGCGCATAAGCTCTCGCGCCCCTATGACCAATACGCAACATAATAAATTGATTCTTCAACGAAGCAAAATACTTTTTGCAAGTTCCCTCTTTAAATGAAAAAGTAGTTCTAAACAGCTACCTTTAGAGGGTTAATTGGTCATTGGTGTTCTAAATGCTAGAGTGGGGGGCTGAAAGAAAATATACAAAACTGCATAAAAGTGTTATCCATGACTTCTTGTGTTAAGTTAATCAAAGTTATTGCTTAAACGTAAGTGGAATTTTTCCATATTTTTCTTGAAACGCATGTATTGTATTGGGTAAGAAAGAAAATGAGGATGAAGATTGAATCACTCTATTTTACGCTTAAAATAAGATAGCAAGTGAAAATTGTTTTCTATGTGAATTGAAGTTACACAGACCAATTCCCATCTTCTTGACCGTATTTGTAGGTTTCGGTTCTGTGAATTGCTATCGCTTCACCTATTTCCTTTGCTTTCGCTGGACCTGATGAATGTGAAATTCTAATAATTCAGAGCACATGTCGCAACCATAACACCTCGCTGAGACAAAACTTAAACACAATTACCTTGTTACTTCTTTAGCATGGTTCGAAAGCCTGCGCCTAAAATATTCGTTTCTGACGAACTGGCAGAACGTCTAGAGAAGCTCAGGCCAGAACACAAGATTGCCAGGTGGATTAGCGATATGAAGGGAGTCCTCAAGGAAAACATGTACGCTGGCGAATTGATCAGGAAAAAGCAGATCCCAAAACAATACATTGACAGGTACAACTTGAACAACCTTTATCGCTATAGTCATCCTGAAGGGTTCCGCTCATGCTACACAATTCTAAACGGTTGCCCATACATTCTGGACATTATGTCGCATCCTGAATATGATAAAGTGTTTGGGTATAGGACAACCTAAATGCTTAGAGGATTCTCACGCTTGACTTTATCAAGGCTTCCAGTTTAGGATTGTTGGCTCCAGTGTAAATGATCCTAGCCCTGTCGAAGCTGATTTTTCCAGAAGCTTCCAGATAATCCAGTATACGTTTGAACGTCTGGTACTGCATTTTTCTGGGCAAACTCTTCCAGAGTTCGGTTCTCGTGGGATAATCTTCGGCGTCAATTATGGCTTTTTCTACCATTAGGATGGTGTCTAGTTTGGGTTCGTGGAGAACCTCGGTTCGCATGTTTGTCATATATCTCACATTGTCTTTTGTCTTTTTGATAATTAGCTGTCTAACCTATCATATAAACTTATATGATGATTTAGGCGATATTCAGGGAGAAGAAATCAGGCTTTTCCAACTTCTATTCTCGCCAGCCCGTTGTGGTCTCTAACTCGGATCTGGCTTAACCCCAGTTATCGCCTTTACTGCTTGCTCTGCCCTCTCGATTCTGCTCAGCTTCTCAGCCGTAATTCTTTCATTAAACGGTATCCTCGAAGGCGCATAAGCTCTGGCGCCCCTATGACCAATACGCAACATAATAAACTGTTTCCTCAACGAAGAAAAATACTTTTTGCAATGTCCCTTTGTGTAACATTCCTGTAATGCAAGTTATGTATTTTGAAACACAAAAATAGTATACAATTTAGCATAACACGCAAGGTCTTAAAAGCAAAACAGCCCGAGTATATTATCACAATAGAAGAATAAGAGAATGAATAAATCACATTCAAGCATATTCTTAATAGCATTAATGGTTAGTTCACTGGTTTTATTTGGCGCTGTGCATTTTGGCACGGCTCAAAGTGGTACACCGTCGGTGACATTTCAATTGTACGATACTAACGGCAATCCAATTTCTCAAGCTATTTTTCAAAGCGTTGCGCCCGGAACTTCAAGCACTCTAACTGTAACCATGCGGTCGAATGACAGCGCTACGGTTTATCCATCATGGAATGCAACAAACTTGCCGTCAGGAGATACAATAAGTGGATACTGGAATGGTCCCGAAGTATGGAATATAAATACGGGACGAATGTGGAACACATGGGATACGGTAACATTACAATGGACACTTTCTGTTCCAGCAAACAATGGTTATGCAACAAATGTTGTTGTCAATGTATGGGTAGATGGTTCTACGCCTTCGCCCACTCCAACTGCTTCGTTAGCCCCCACTGCAACACCAACTTTGACTGCCACTCCAACACCAACGCCCAATCCGATGTTCGTACCCTTCCAATTGTACGATGCTAATGGAAATCCAATTTCACAAGTGACATTTCAAAACGTTGCCCCAGGCAGTTCAAGCACTATTACTTGCTATATGTCCTCGACTGATTATGTTACTGTTTACCCTCTTTGGTTGGTGACCAATTTACCGAAGGGGGACACTATAACTGGATACTGGAACGGACCAGAAATCTGGAACGAAAATACTGGAAGAATGTGGAATACTTGGGACAAAGTATCCCTAAGTTGGACACTTTCGGTTCCAGAAAATAACATAATTGCGAATAACGTCATAGTTAACGTATTAGTAAACGACTTGGGACCTTTGTCATCAATCACTCCAGCCCCCACAACGCTAAAGACCGGAACTCCTTCACCAACTCCTTTGACTTCTGTCATAACTCAACCGATTTTGGGAGTAAAAACCGGAGATTGGATAGAATACAACCTCACAGACTTTAATCCACAACCGAACACAGTTTCACCGTCACTAACGAAGGAAGAAGTAACCGCTATTTCAGGAACAAGAGTTACCCTTTCAGAAACCGAATGGTACTCTGATGGCGATATCAAGCATAATGTACACAACTTTGATTTAAGCAATCCAGATGATTCACAGAATCCTGACACATTTGTTTTTCCTGCAGAAATGAAAACTGGGAACATATTTGGTATAAATCCTTACTTTGAGATGACCTCTGAAAGCGAAGGATTTTTCTGTGGACAATACAGAGCAGTTCTCTCTTGCTCACCAACTGGAAGTCAGGATGACTCAGCTGTTTTGACTTTTGACCAGAACACTGGTGTTCTACTACAAGTTAAATCAAGCCAGACGATAATTACAGCTGTGCAAACAAATATGTGGGGTTCTCAAGCTGTAACTAATGCTACAAATCTTCCTTCTGCGCTTGAGATAGTTATTCTAATGATAGTAGTAGCTCTGGTCGTTGTATCACTGATACTGCTATTTTTGAGAGCAAGAAAGAAGCTGGTAGCAAGTTAAGTAAACTGTTGCAGCACAAAACGTTGACGTAATAGCTTGGTAGAGCGAAGCAAAGCTGAGCAGACGTCAGGGTAAGTCTTCTCGCAGACGAAGCTTTGCTGATGCTTTAATTGCATCCGCTTTCCAGCATTCGACAAAAGCTTCACTACTGATTATAGTATTTCCATGCCCCCATATGTTTGGCACACACACAGCCAAACTACGCTTTTAGTATTTTTGTACCATAGTTTTTTCGTCAACAAACAACAAAGCTTTGGTTGGCTACAATTGTTTAAGGCTGTGATATTTATAACATCGGAAGTTTTTTCCGTTTCTTCCGATTTCAACATTTAAAATCATTAAGTTAGCTTTTATGCAAAACTTGCTTAAAAAGAAGAATGTACTAATCTTCTATTCTCATACATCATTCCAATGGTTTAGTCGTTCTACGACTTCTGTTTTTGGAACGATAACTATTTGTCCAGCGTTGCCGTTAGTTCGACGAAGTTTTTCTTTGTGTGTCAACCCGACACAGACATGTATTTCCTCTTCAATTTTCCTTTTAGGGCTTATTGTGTAAAGCTCTTTTGGAAAGAGCCTCTTGAATTCTGACAATAAATAGGGAACCTCTTCCTCAGTAATTTCGTCTCCCATCTATACGTCTGACTTCGATTTCAGTTTTTTTCCCATTGAGCGTGTGCGCTTCACCTTCAACAACCGAAAAAGAATATTTTCTTCTATCAAATTCACACATAATCTATATCTGTCTTGTTTTCGCTTTTAAGTTTTTACATCAAGATTAAAAGTCAAAAACGTCAAGTAGACATGGGATAGAATATTTAGTTAGCATTGCAAAAAGGCTTTCAAAGGTGACTTGTCTAAACCATTCAGCTATTTTCATCATGTCAACTGAATAAAGGTCTTTTTCAGTCTCAATTTTGTCGAAAAGAGTAACCAAATCAATATCATCTGGAACAGGTGTTAAATGTCCGATTCCTTCATGAACATAAAGACATCTAAACTGTTTGTATATGTAATGGAGTGCTTCATCAAATGGTGCGGTTGTTAGCGGTAATTTTCCGTTGGCTCCAGATTGGTAATGATGTGGTTCGCAAATTTTAAAAATTAAGGAAAACTAAGCATGCTTTATTTTTCCTAACAAGGGCAAAGCTTTCTTGATGAGTTGTAAACAAGGCTTCGCTGGTCGAGACTCAGCATGCTGAACTTGCAAAGTTGCAATGCTAATTTTAAGATGCCTTGTTTTTCTGCAAATTTCAAAGAAGACTGTCCATACAAAATGTTAAATTCAGAGCATCATAAAAGATAAAGTTAACTTGAAGTGTGAAATAATTGTGTCCTGTTTTAGAAACGAAATTCCAGTTGAATACGGAAGCTAACGAAGCTTATAATGCGATTTGGAAGACGTTAAAAGAAATGCTTTATTCTGTTGAAAATAGACATCTCCTCATAAAGAGCGACTTGCGAGTTGTTAAAGAGTTTCCGATAGCTGCTTCTGGAGCAGCGCCACGCAAGCGTTCGTGTGTGGTTTTGGAGTATGGCTTAGGGTGGTCTGGATTTTATAAGTGTCAAATCGAGCTGAACTTCAAAGAAATAGCGGTCGGGACTGTAGTCTCACTTAAATGGCGCTATCCCAGTCAGGAAGAACCAGAAACGACTTCACTCTTTGAAGAATTGAAAAATAGGTTAGCTATAACAGAAATTGCATCAGATGAAGAACCACTGGTGAAGGAGATAATAAAAGAAAAACAGGTCATCGTGAAAATCAGATGCCCGTATTGTAAAAATCTCTATGAAGAGACTTACGACAGATGTCCTCACTGTGGTGGTTCCTGCTAATTGGTTCCACTTGCTTTGTCTTATTCATCGCAAGTAATAAAAAGATTTGGTTTCTTAATTTAGACAGGTTGGATTTAACCAATGGTTGGCAAGTCGGAGATTGAAGCGATAGCTAAATTTTTTGAATCGATAGACGAATCGAGAGAATTGTATCCAAGAACTGTTTGCGAGTTGCGAAACATCTCTAAAGACCTCGAGAAAGGTAATCGGCAACCTAATTTCGAAAGGAGGATAGGGTTACTCTATGACATACTTGAAGATGAGTTTGTTAACACTTTGCCTTCGGATCAAAATTATAGAAGAGAATGTTTTAAAGAAATGAAGATAACAATACTTTGTGCTGTGGAAAAACTGGGTTATAAGTTTCAGGATTCAACTAGAGCGCTTGTTCCAATTCTTAGTAGAATGATCGAAGTAGACCAAAGTCTTAAACCCGTTGCAGATTTCTATAAAGCGCTAGTGAACCAGTGCGAAAATGACAACAACAAATACGAATATTTCAAGCCGATTATGTTTCATATGGCGGCCTATATGTATATGGTTGATATAGAAGGGATTTTTGATGAATTATATCAGATTTTCTATTATCTAACGAAAGTTTCAAAACACTTAGCACCCACGCAAGCTAAGCTTGATAGTCTATCTTGTCTATCTTGGAAGAAAAAGGTCGATGCATTATATAATGAATTACATTACATTCCTGTTTTCTTTCAGGATTGTGAAGACAAAGCCCACCTAAGAAATGCAATTGCGCATGCCCGAGCACATTACAACGTCAGTAAAGATGATGTTCAATTCGTCGATTTTCTTAACGGTAAACCCACCTTTTGTAGGACCTATACCATGGATCAGTTTTTTGATATTTGGATGGAACTCATTGATACATATGCAGCCTTTCGATTTAGTTTTGAATTATTGCCACTTTATGATTATGTTTGAGAAAAAACAACGACTCCATGTTGAGCATGTACTTCAAGACCTTCAGGGCAATTAACAGAAAAATGCCCGACGCTCACATATGTTGAAGAATATATTAAATCATACCCGTCTCGAATAACGGATAAAAAAGGTGAAAAAACTGGTGATAAGTTACGACTAAATTCAATCCAGACTTAGCGACTAGCTTTGAAATGACTCTTCTTAAAAATATTCTACAATTTAGGCAAAAGACAAAATGCACAAAGTTTGTAGGTGCAATTACCATCGAACTTCTTCGCAAAGAATTTATCAATTTAGGCTTGAACGCAAGCAACAGAGATGTTTTCATAGAAGGAGTCCCAAATGAACTTGATTTGCTAATTGCTAAAAAGGACGTTACCCCACAAGAGAATCTCGTATACAGACCTGCGGACGTATTTGCAGTATTAGAGGTTAAGTTTAGAGGAAGCTACGGTGGTTCATCAATTACCAAGATAAAAAACGTATTTGACTCGATAAAAGAAGTAAATCAAAGAATAGACTGCCTCTACGTTTCTGTTTCAGAGAACAGACGCTATAAATATAGGGCAACAAGAGAAAATTTGGGTTATTCATGTTATGAACTTCTAACAAGAGACACAAATCTAGAGAACGCATTAAAGAATCATAGAATTGAGCCTACAGGTGATTGGCAAAAACTAACAAAGAGACTTTATGACACTCATGGAATTCGGTAAGAAGACTTAAGGCAGAGTAAACTCGACAGTGCATACTTAGCTCTTGTTTTTTCTTCTTTATTGCTTTTTTTCCACATCAAAAAACAGGTTCGTTATGTTGAAAAGCACCGTTCTGCATAGAAAAGTGCACAAGTTCATTCGTTGCACACTTATGTTGAATCATGTTTGGCGTCTATTAGAATCATCTAGTAGACCGAGGGGGTAGACTGTGAGAGAAGAAGGAACAGGGACATGATTGATGATAATCTGGCTGCCGATGGGTTTTAGGAAATGATTTTTAAAATCTTTTTGACTTTATTGGTGCTTTATATAGGGATTTTTAGGAACCACGCGCCATAAATGCTTGCTTTAAGCTTCAAATCAAAAAATCAACCTAAAACAAGCCCTGACGCAAATCGCCTACCTACCTATAGACCTACCTGCTATTTGTGCAAAAAAACAACCACAAAAAGCAAACAAAAGCCAAGAGCTAAATACACACGAACAAAATGATTTTTATGCTGTTGTATCCAGTGTTTTTAGCATGCTTCCTGATCGGTAGCCTTCCAAATCAACCGTCACATACTTGAATCCTAACTTTTTCAAATCCTCAGCCACCCTGTCCAAAACATCGACACTGCAAAAGAGCGCTCTTTCAGTTTTTCCAACTTCTATTCTTGCTAACCCGTTGTGGTCTCTAACTCGGATCTGCTTAACCCCAGTTATCGCCTTTACCGCTTGCTCTGCCCTCTCGATTCTGCTCAGCTTCTCAGCCGTAATTCTCTCGTTAAACGGTATCCTCGAAGCCAAACAAGCTAAAGCAGGCTTGTCATGAACGCTAAGCCCCAACGTTTTGGCTACTTGGCGAATCTCATCCTTACTAAACTTGTTAATCATCCATGGACTATACACGCTTTCTGCTTCCTGGACCGCTTTGAATCCTGGTCTGTGATCGTTTAAATCGGTGAAGTTTGTGCCTTCAAAAACCGCTTTGAACCCGAGTTCATGCGCAAAGTCGATTAGGGATTTGAGTAATTCTTTTTTGCAGTAGTAGCAGCGGTTTTCAGGGTTTTTGCTAAAATTCTCATTGGATAACTCGTTTGTTTCAATCACATACAGTTTGATGCCTATGTCCTTGGCTATTTTTTTAGCATCCCTCAACTCTTCAGACGTGTATGTTGGAGACTTTGCTATAACAGCCACAGCCTTCTCGCCTAAAACAGCATGGCTTACAGCAGCCAATGTTGAGCTGTCCACGCCTCCAGAAAAAGCGATTACCACGCCATCCTTTCCCTTTTCCCTGATGAAATGTCTGAGTCCTTCAAGTTTACAATTTAAGTCTTCCATGCAAATCACTTTGTTTGGATCAAAACTTCTTTTGCCTTCGAAATTACGAGCTCCGAAAGTTCTCTAAGAGGCTTATTAGTTTTTTCCGCTAACCTTTTAAGATCGTCGTATTCGGGTTTTATGCGGATGATTTCTCCATTGCCGTTTTTTGAAACTTTAACTTTTACTGGTTCTTTAACGCCGCCGATCAGCAAATCGACAGAACACGATTCGCGGGCGACAATGTGTCTTTCACAGAGGTAAACTCTGACTCCCAACGTGCCTGTTTCATTAATCAGTACATTTGAGAGGTGCTGGGTATCTTTTTGGTCAGCGATTACCTTGATAATTTGTCCAGGTCTATTCTTTTTAGTGTACATGGGTATGATGCTTACGTCTTTTGCGCCTTCCGCAAGAAGTCTATCAACGGTATGCCCCACGATTTCCCCTGACACGTCATCAACGTTGGTTTCCAATACGGCAATCTGATCCTTCATCAAGCAGTTTTCTAAAGCTTTACCCATGGTTATTCGAAGAACATTAGGTATTTCAGAAAACTCTTTGCCGCCTGCACCATAACCAACCTTCAATGGAGCCATCTCAGGGTAAAACCTGCTTACTTCGTCCGCTAAATTAACTATTATTGCTGCTCCCGTGGGCGTAGCTAGTTCCGACTCGACAGGTCCACCTTTAATCGGAAAATTCTTTGATTGAAAAATAGCCAGCGCTGCCGGAGATGGACTTGACACTGTGCCATGCGAGAACTGGAATAATCCTCCGCCAACGGAGACTGGCGTTGCAATGATTTTAGCGTTAAAGAAGCCAAGGTCTTCCATGGCAACTGCCGAACCGATAATTTCGGCGGCAGTATCAACCAACCCAACTTCATGCAGATGTGCATCAGCTAAATGGTGTCCGTGAAGTTTCGCTTCTGCATCAACCAACGTGTGGATGACGTTTGAGGCGTACTGCTTTGCTTTTGCTGAAAGATTGAGGTTTTCTGCTGTTTTTTCAACTATTTCGATTAATTGTTTCCCGTCTTTTCTGGTTTTTCCTTCGGCTGTGACGTCAACTTTGGTGGCTCTGAACTCTTTACGCATAACCTGCTTGATATCAACCACCACGTTCTTGTAGCCGTAATCGGCGTTCTCCAGACTTTTTATGGCTGAAGTAACCTTGTTTACGTCTGCTCCAAGATCCAGTAAAGCGCCCAGGATCATGTCTCCAGAAACTCCAGCGACTTGACAATCAATCATAACTATTGTGGAAAATTCAGTCATTCTGTTTCGACCGCTTGCATATATTAAAAAAGCAAAAACGATATATTGCTTGTGGTTCTTGAGGAAGTGATCGAAATCATGTCCACATTGAAAGAGATTCTTGAAAAAACCGCTAAAAACGAGTTGACAGTTGAGGAAGCAGAAAAACTGCTGCGTCTGCTAGCTATCGCTGAAGTTGAAGGCTTAGCAAAAATTGACGCCAACAGGGAACACCGAAAAGGCGTGCCTGAAATAATTTTAGCTGAGAACAAAACAACAAAAGACCTAGTTGAAATAACCCTGCGAATGCTTAGTGAAAATGGGCGAGTAATAGTGAGCAGATGCAGTCAAGAACAAGTTCAAGCCCTCAACCAGGCGCTGCCTGACAATGCAACTTGCCAGATTAACGAGAAAGCAAGAATGGTCGTCATAAAAAAGAAAAACCATGCCGTCAAAAACACTGGTGGAAAGATTGGACTTTTAACCGCAGGCACCTCTGACATTCCAGTGGCTGAAGAGGCAAAGGTGATTGCTGAAGAAATGGGCTGCCAAGTTTACACATCGTATGATTTGGGTGTGGCTGGAATTCACAGGGTTCTTCAACCCCTAAAAGACTTAATCATGAAGGATGTTGACGTTATTATTGTGGTTGCAGGCAGGGAAGGTGCTTTGGCTTCGGTGGTCGCTGGCATGGTTAATGTTCCGGTGATTGCGGTTCCTACTTCTAATAGTTACGGTTTTGGCGAAAAAGGAGTAAGCACGCTTATGGCTATGCTTCAGTCATGTTCACTGGGTTTGGCAGTTGTAAACATCGACGCTGGAGTTGCTGCTGGTGCGATGGCTACGTTAATTGCGAATCGTGCGGCTAAATTTAGAAGTTAAAGACAAGTTTCAATTTTTAGCTTGCGATTTCTATTAGCAGGCTTATTTCGAGATTTCAGTAGAATGCTTATATAGTTTTACGGGTCACTCAAAAGTGAGCGGATTCAACCCATGACTTTTCAAGACAAAATCTTTTTGAACCCGATAGGGCGCGTCAAAACCGAAGCTGTCGGCGACGAGGTTAAAGATAAATCCAGAATCTCACAGATTATCGTTCGTGACGAGTTGGTTGAAGCCTTAGAGGGTGTTGACGGCTTTTCACACTTGTTTGTGCTTTTTTGGCTCAACCAAATTTCCAATCAGCAACGTATGACATTGAAGGTTCATCCAAGAGGCAGAATGGACATGCCTTTGCTTGGAGTTTTCGCTACCAGAACTAACATTCGACCAAACCCCATCGGACTAACACTAGTTGAGTTGTTAAAAGTTGAAGGCAACACTTTGACCGTTCGCGGTCTGGACGCTTTCGACGGCACACCAATCTTGGATATTAAGCCCTTTGATTCCTGGGACAACGCGGAAAAAGCCAGAGTTCCCGAATGGTGGATTAAGCTGAACAAGGAAAAACAGTTGAAGCTATAACAATTCTTGGATACCGTATTTTGCGTCAAGCACTTTCAAGAGTTCTGCTCTAAGCTCTTCACCCTTTAAACCGGCGGCTTTAATGCCTCCAATTTCTTTGGCAAGCTCTGGCTCTTTGCAAGCTTCTTTTAGCCAGTTTTCAAAGTCGCCTCTGTAGAGGTGAAATTCAAGCGAACCTGCGCTGACCTGCTTTATAGCCTTGTAAAACTCTTGCAGCGTCTTGGCGGTTAAGTCTGCGGGCTGATTGATGCCAAAGTAAAAGTGGAAACTCATTTCTTCTGGAACAGGCGTGAATGCTTTGATGGCTGCTTTTCCTTTTTCAGTTATGCCATATCCGATTCCGATTCTTTGCAGAAAGCCCTCTTTTGCTAGTTCTTGAATTTGCTGTATAGTTTGGTTAGGGTTCAAATTCACCTTTTTAGCAAACATATTCAGGTCCATCCGGCTTGTAGCTTCACTCATGGTTTTTAAGACTTTGATTTGTTCTTCTTTCAACGGGCATCCCTCAAATCTTGATTACCTTACTCTTACATTTAATATTGCATAACGGAAATTTAAATCTCTTAACCACGCCCGTGATAAAAGCCAATGTTTAGTAAATGGCAACTTTATTTAGCTCTCAAAACTAAACATTTCTTTGGCGAGACCAATTGAAAAACGATTATATCATCATATTAGTTACCTGCAAAGATAAGCAGGAAGCAGAAAAAATAACACAAACACTTTTGAATGAACATTTGATTGCTTGCGGGAACATCGTTAGTCCAGTCACGTCATTTTTCATTTGGGCTGGCAAAATTGACAGGGCTGAGGAGTGCTTAATTGTTATGAAATCGCGTTTGGACTTGTTTTCGCAAGTTGCCGAGCAAGTGAGACGCTTGCATAGTTATGAGGTTCCGGAGGTTCTTGCGCTTCCGATTGTTGATGCGTCGAAGGCTTATCTGGATTGGATGAATGTTGTGCTCAAGCCTTAGTGTACATTTTAGTGCAGGTAAGCCTTAAATAATACATTAACGTATGCTTCTGAACCATAAGGAAGCACGAACAAAATGGGGAATCGCCTTTGGCACACAAACAACAACCGAAACCAAACCAGCTAACCCCCTAAAAATCAAAAAAATCCAGCTCACACAACAACCCCTCGAAATATTCTCAAAACTCCAAAAACAATACCAAACAACCTACCTTCTCGAATCCATTGAAGGACCAAAAAAACTCGCACAATACTCATTCATCGGATTCGACCCAAAAATAACCGTCCAAACAAAAAACAAAAAAGCCCAAATCAAAAACGAAAGAACCGGCGAAACAACCATACAGAAAACAAGCGACCCACTGCAACTCATAGAAAGCCTCCTTAAAGATCAATGCAGTCTCAAACAGTGAATTCAGATTCGTTGGCGGAGCAGTCGGCTATATCTCGTATGATGCGGTACGTTACTGGGAAAAACTGCCAGAAAACAGCCAGGCTGACCTGAATTTCCCTGACTTGGAAATGGGCATATTTGACGACGGATTCATCTTCAACCATATACAGCGAGCAAGCATTCTACTATTACCGAAGCGAGAACCGCCTACCCGAAGTTGAAAGCCTACTTAAGCAACCAATCAATTCTGAAGAATTATCTTACACTCAACCTAAAGTAAACACTAAAAAAGAAAACTATGAAAAAGCGGTAGAAAAAGCAAAAGAATACGTGACCGCAGGAGACATTTTCCAAGTTGTCCTATCCAAACGCTACCAATTCCAAATAAAAGGCGACCTGATTCCGTTTTATCAGTCTCTTCGCACCATTAACCCTTCACCCTACATGTACTTCTACAAGTCAGGCGATCGGCAAATCGTTGGTTCCAGCCCCGAAATGCTTGTTCGAGTTGAAAACAGAACCGTGGAAACCTTCCCGATTGCAGGAACAAGACCCGTTGCTGAAGACCCCGATGAAAACAACAAGTTAGCCTGTGAATTGCTTGCTGACCCGAAAGAACGTGCTGAACACGTGATGCTTGTCGATTTAGCACGTAATGATATTGGCAGAATCTCTAAGTACGGCAGCGTTCATGTGCCTGAATTCATGAAAGTCCACCGGTACAGCCACGTGCAACATATTGTTTCGCAAGTTGTAGGTGAACTTAAAGAAAACCTTCAAAGCTACGACGCGCTGCGGGCTGTTTTTCCAGCCGGCACGGTTTCTGGAGCACCGAAAGTGCGAGCCATGGAAATCATTGATGAACTTGAACCAGCTAGGCGTGGACCTTACGCTGGAGCAGTAGGCTACTTTTCATACAATGGCAATGCAGACTTTGCCATAACCATCCGCACCCTCTTCGCCGACAAGAACCAAGCGTACATTCAAGCTGGCGCAGGAATCGTAGCTGATTCAGTTCCA
Source organism: Candidatus Bathyarchaeota archaeon (assembly GCA_963785215.1). Classification (GTDB taxonomy): domain Archaea; phylum Thermoproteota; class Bathyarchaeia; order Bathyarchaeales; family Bathycorpusculaceae; genus Bathycorpusculum. Next base: position 14,662 of record CAWAUU010000006.1, on the reverse strand, counting down.
GAAAGAGAATGGTTCGAAACAGACCACAAGGCAAAAGCGCTGATGCAGGCGCTTGAGCAGGCTGGAGGCGCAAAAGCATGAAGGTAGTAGTAATTGACAATTATGATTCGTTCGTTTACAACCTTGTCCAGTACATAGGCGAACAGGGCGCAGAAACCATCGTTTACAGAAACAACCAAGTTACCCTAGAACAGTTAACCAAGCTTAAACCTGACAGAATCGTGATTTCGCCAGGTCCAGGCACACCTGAAGATGAACGGTACTTTGGCGTTTGCACAAAAATTCTGCAAACCATGAGTCCTACAATTCCAACTTTAGGCGTCTGCTTAGGTCACCAAGGAATAATCCACGTGTACGGCGGAAAAATCATCCATGCAAAAAGGCTCATGCATGGCAAAACCTGCACAGATAAAACATGACCAAAAAGGCATCTTCACAGGCGTACGCAACCCCTTCACGGCAACAAGGTATCACTCACTTGCTGGCGAACGGTGCTCTATTCCTTCATGCTTAGAAATTACCGCAGAATGCGTCGATGACGGTGAAATCATGGGCGTTCGGCATGTTAAGTACCCGATTGACGGCGTCCAATTTCATCCTGAATCGATTCTCTGCGAAGACGGCAAAGTTATAATTAAAAACTTCTTGGATGGGAAGCGACGGTCATGATTAGGGAAGGCATACAGAAACTCATCGAAGGCTACAGCTTAACAAGCGACGAGTCGGGAGAAATCATGCGAGAAGTCATGTCAGGAAAAGCAACAAACTCGCAGACTGCTGCTTTTCTAACAGCGTTGCGAATGAAGGGCGAAGCGGTTGAGGAACTCATCGCTTTTGCCTCTGTTATGCGTGAGCAGAGCAGCCAAATACATCCCCATGTGCATGGTCGCTTGGTGGATACCTGCGGGACAGGCGGAGACAAAATAAAAACCTTCAACGTCAGCACAGCAGCAGCCTTCGTCATTGCAGGAGCTGGCGTTGCAGTTGCTAAGCATGGAAACAGGGCTGTAACCAGCAAATGCGGCAGCGCCGACGTGCTGGAAAAGCTCGGTCTTAACCTGTACTTGGAGCCCGAAGCAGTTGAAGGCATAATAGAAAACGTCGGGATAGGCTTCATGTTTGCTCCAGCTTTCAATCCAGCCATGAAGTATGCGGCTGAGCCAAGACGCGAAATAGGTATTCGCACCGTATTCAACCTTCTCGGACCACTAACTAATCCTGCATGCGCCAATGCTCAACTGCTCGGTGTTTACGACCCTAAACTGACTGCTCCGCTGGCTTATGCGTTGCAGCGGCTAGGCTGCGAGGAAGCGATGGTTGTCCATGGATTAGACGGCTTAGATGAAGTGTCAACAGTTGGCAAAACAGCTATTGCACATTTAAGAGGCGGTGAAGTCAGCGAACTTGAAGTTTCTCCTGACGATTTTGGAGTAAAAACAGCCTACATCACCGATTTAAAGGTGGCAACACCCGAAGAAAGTGCTGAAACTATCTTCAAAATTCTCAGCGGCAATCTTACTCACGGTGACCCAAAAATGGAGTTTGTGCTTGTTAACAGTGTCGCTGGAATAATGGTTGGGGGAAAAGCAGACGACTTTGAAGGCGGCATGGAGTTAGCTCGTGAATCAATAGAGAGCGGAGCAGCGTACGGTAAGCTTAAGGCTTTGATAAAAGCTTCAGGCGGCAGCCTTTTAAAACTTGAGGAGTTAGAAATGAAGTATGAGTGATTTTCTTGATGTACTGGCGCGTGTTGCCCAAATAAATATTGAAAGCGAATACTATGAAACCGCTAAGCCAGCAGAAAGCATGCACATCAGCTTAAAGGCGGCAATTTTAAACTGCAAAGCGGTCCCCGTTATAGCTGAGATAAAGTCTGCTTCACCATCAGCCGGCGTAATCAGAAAAAACGTTAAACCAAGCGAAATTGCGAAGGCAATGCAAAGGGGCGGCGCCACAGCCTTATCCGTGTTAACTGAGCCAAAACAGTTCAACGGCTCTCTAGAAGCGTTAGCTCAGGCCAGAGAAGCGGTGAACCTTCCCATCCTCATGAAAGACATAATCTTAAGCCCCACACAAATCCAAGCTGCTTCGAAAATGGGCGCCAACGCCGTTTTGTTGATTAAAGCGCTTTTTGACAGAGGCTACGGCGACAGGAGCCTTGATGAAATGATAGCTGGGGCTCACATGTTGGGTCTTGAAGTTTTGCTTGAAACCCACACCGCAACAGAGTTTTGCTCAGCCGTAAAAACAGGCGCTGATTTGATTGGGATAAATAACCGTAACCTTGGAACATTAAAAGTAGATTTAAACGTGACAAAACAAATTCTGTCAAAAAACGAGTCAAACGGCAAATTGGTTGTGACTGAAAGCGGGATAAATACGCCGGCAGACATACGGTTTCTGCGTGAAAGTGGTGCATGCGCTTTCCTTATCGGATCAGCCATAATGTTAGCTGATAACGTTGAAGAAAAAGTTCGGGAGTTTGTTAATGCCAAATGAAAGTGAGCAATTACCCAGTTGACGGAAAATACGGGAAATATGGCGGTCGCTTCGTGCCAGAAGTTTTGATGGCAGCGATTAAGGAGCTCGAAGAAGCCTACGAGCAAGCCCGAAAAGACCCGACTTTCCAAAAAGAACTTGACTACTACCTTGCAGAGTTCGTGGGGAGACCAACACCGCTGTACTTTGCTGGGAACTTGACGCGTAAACTGGGCGGCGCCAAAATTTACCTTAAACGCGAAGACTTAGCCCACGGCGGAGCACACAAAATAAACAACACAATCGGGCAAGCGCTACTCGCCAAACGAATGGGAAAGACCCGCGTGATCGCTGAGACAGGAGCAGGTCAACATGGCGTAGCCACAGCAATAGCTTGTGCCGCTTTAGGCTTGAAAGCTGAGGTTTACATGGGCACGGAAGACTGCGAACGGCAGCGCCTTAACGTTTTCCGCATGAAGCTTCTAAACGCGCAAGTGCACCCTGTGGAAACTGGCTCAAAAACCCTCAAGGACTCGATAAACGAGGCGTTTCGGGATTGGGTTACCAACCTTCAGACGACTTATTACTTAATCGGCTCAGTCGTCGGTCCCCATCCATATCCTATGATTGTTAGGGATTTCCAAAGCGTAATCGGCAAAGAAGTCAAAGAACAATTCCAGAAAAAAGAAGGCCTACTGCCCGATGCGCTTGTTGCTTGTGTTGGAGGCGGAAGCAACGCTATAGGCACTTTCTACCCCTTCGAAGACGATGCGAAAGTGAAGTTTTACGGTGTTGAAGCTGCGGGAGAAGGTTTAGAAACAGGCAAACATGCCGCATCACTTGGCGCAGGAGCAGAAGGCGTTTTTCACGGCATGCTAACCTACGTTCTCCAAGACAGCAATGGGCAAATACAGAACACAAGCAGCATATCCGCAGGCCTAGACTACCCAGGTGTCGGACCAGAACACTCCTTCCTAAAAACCCTCAAAAGAGCACAATATGTTTCAGCCACAGACAAGGAAGCAGTAGATGCTTTTCTCACATTGTCCAGAGAGGAAGGAATCCTGCCTGCACTAGAATCGTCGCATGCAGTAGCCTACGCCATGAAACTCGCTCCAAAAATGAAGAAGACCAAGTCAATCGTCGTAACACTGTCGGGACGAGGCGACAAAGATGTGGAAACCATAGCAGACTACATCGGAGCTAAAATATGAACGCAATAAGCCAAGCATTTCAAAAGGCAAAGGCGCATGGAAACGGAGCCCTCGTCGGTTACATTATGGCTGGAGACCCGAAACCTGAACTGACACTGAAAATTGCTGACGCCTTAATCAAGGGCGGCGTAGATATTTTGGAGTTAGGATTGCCATTTTCTGACCCGATTGCTGATGGACCCACTATTCAAGCTGCAAGCGTACGCGCCTTAGCTGCTGGAACCACGCCTGTTAAGGTGCTGGAAATTGCGAAGCAAATAAGGCTTAGCCATGACGTGCCAATTGTAATAATGACTTACTATAATCCAGTGTTCAGGATGGGGCTTGAGAAGTTTTTCAGTTTAACCCAGGAATGTCTGGTTGACGGCGTCATAGTTCCAGATTTACCCGTTGAAGAAGCAGGCGACTACAAGAAAGCCGCAAGCAAATTCGGCATAGACACGATTTTTCTAGCAGCGCCTTCGACTTCTAATGAGCGGCTTGCAAAAATAGCTCAGTGCTCTTCAGGCTTTCTGTATCTTGTTTCCCACTTTGGCGTCACAGGCGCACAAGCAGCAGTCGAAGATTCAACTATTCAGCTAGTTAAACGTGTTTTGCCTTTTACTTCCGGCAAGATCCCGTTGGCAGTTGGGTTTGGGGTCTCAAAACCTGAGCACGTAAAACGTATCATAATGGCAGGGGCTGACGGCGTAATTGTTGGAAGCGCCTTCATCAACCTAATCAAAATCCATCAGGAAAACATCGACCTTCTCCTAAAGGAGCTACAAGCAACTGCATCTGAACTTAAAAAGGCAACAAAAAACCATTGAATCGCCAGGTTAAATTTTAGATTCTCAATTATTATCGCAAAAAGTAACTTTTTCAGCTTAGCGGTTATATTCATGTGCAGGCATCACATATTCTTCTTCGTAGTCTATGTGGTTGAAGTAAAACGATGTGAATCTGTTCCAGGCAAGATAGAACTTCATAGAAAGCTCTTCGCGTTTTTCAAAATCTGCTGGCTTCTTCTTCATTTCCCCAAAGCATGCTACAAGCTCGTCGAATTGCTTGTGCATGATGCGGTGATCCTCATTGAGTCTGTCAGCTCCTCCGGGGACTCTTTCCGAAAGCAAAGGATGGATGAACTTCTCTTCAATGTTTGCGTGGAGAAACATATTGTCTCGGAATGAGACAAGTTCACCTTCAAGCGCAGCTAAGGCATTTTGGTCGTTTAAATTTAGAGTTTCGGCTGCTTTGCTTATCATGAAGAACCTTGCACGCTGACCCTTGTGGGCGCCGGAATACAAATCAACTTGACTTTGCAATTGGCTTCTCTCCGTTTTCCAATCAAACCATTTAGAATTAATATGTCAATGTTGGCGTCGCGTTGAAGTCACAAGAAACCTAACATAGTCGATATTGTGCGAGCGAGCGTAAGGCCTTCCAAAAACTTACCCCCATAGAGAAACGAGAAATGATATCTCTATAACCAACACATTGCGGGAACAAGCTATTCCTCAAAGAGAATATTGTTGTAGGAACTATTTTTTATGCTAATTTCTTTACTTTTTTTACTGCTGCTTCCACTCCTTTTTTGTTTTGTTTTTTGTTTTGCCTTTTGCTTCGTTTTTGGGTTTGTTTTTTGTTTTGTTTTTCATTTTGATTGCCCTCCTGTACGCTTCTTCACTGTTTAATTGTCCTGCGCACTTATTCGGTTTGCCTTTCTTTTTCGAAGCCAGCAGAAGGTGGTCTATTTTGTCTTTTTTTATTAGTTTCAAAGTTCTTTCGAGAAGCTTGGAGTTCTTTCTGGCTTATTTTTGAAAGCTCTTTAAGACTTTTCTTTTATCTAAATAGCTCATGAGAATTAGTATTATGAATACAAGTAAAATTGCAGTTCCGATAGTGGAGAGAATAGCGAGGATTAAGTAGAAAGGCTTTTTTAAAAGTATATACTGGTAAAAATTAACTATTAAATTATAAATAAATCCTGATTCTAAAGCCAAGATTCCTATGACTGTTAAGCGATCTTTAGTTTTTTGTTTTAGCGGTTTTATCTTTCTCCACTCCTCGGCGGACATTAAGCTTTTACCCAAACAGTATATAATTGTCTTGGTTTAATAGAAAAATATGAGCCTTGAACTTATACAAGTGCTCTTAATTGCTGCTTCATAAATGATAAGTCAATTCCAACCTGATATATGCAAGGTTATTATGAGCAAAAATTCAGGAATTCCCTGTTCTGCCTGTCATAAGTGGAATGCAACGACAAAAATTTTCTCCTGTAACCCCCACAAATGTCAACAGCTCTCTGAGTGGCTTATCATCTACACAAAAATAGAACCCATGGAAACCATACACGTTGCAGCAGCGCAAATTCAATATATTGTTTAAAAAATTTTTTCTTTGTTATTGTGGTTAGTACCATGTTTTGAATCAACCAATACTGCAATGCCCAGAATTGGCAGGGTTATCATCCAAAAATCAGTTAAAGGTAAGAAAGCACGGTAAATCGGCACCCAAACTGAAACTAAATTGTAAATAACAAAGTAAACCCCAACCAAAATTATAGCAGTTCCCACTAACCATGTGTTGGGGTTCTTCTTTTTTCTAAAAGTTAACGACGCAACTGTAGAAACTATGGCAGCAACTAGCAAAGTTAGCAGTGAATTAACAGAACCAATGGTATCAACTAAACCCGTTTGCGCGGTTCCTAAAGGCAAAAGCGCATATACCCAAAGCAGTCCAAGTTTAACCCAAAAACCGAATACATACAATGGAGCAGCTATACCTGCCCACTTTAGAATCGAAAGGCGATCTTGAGGTTTTTTTAATTTTCGGCTCAGCATAAATAAAGCAGGAAAAATCAGTACTGCTTGAAGCAAACTTGAAACTCCAGCATAAAAATTCAAAAATGGGCTAGAAGATATAATTGAGCCAACAAACTGGTTAATCGCAGCCGGAATAGCAGAAGAAAGTATAGCGATTCAAAAAGGGTGCCCGCCTAAGTTTTTCAAGGTACTTGGCGTCTTTTTTGAAGAAGAGAATAGCGCAGTTTAAAGCAAATATTGCGCCTATCAAGCGTAGATAACTGCCCACTGCGCCTGAAAGCTCTTGAAGTAAGAAAAGTGTTAGTTGTAGGTTTGGTTGCGAGCTTTGGATGAAGTGAGGTAATCGAATGACAATTAACTGGAAATGAGAAATAAAGATTGTATCAATGATTGTCTGATAGAGGTTATACAGCAAAAACGAGGTGGCGACAATCAATAGTACTTTCTTCATATAAGCCATTTTATCAAAATCCATAATCTAACTCTCTTTCTCCAAAATTTAACGTCAGCATTGACGTTAAATTTCTTTCAAGGAATAAATGTTTTTTCATTTCACAAAACAATAAATTTGGCTTCTTGATAATCTGAAAAGAGTTGGGCTCAGCTTTGAAACAGGTTTCCGGAGGATTAACTAGTAAAATAAGCCGACAAAGCCCCTCCGCCTCAAACTTCAAGAAAGTTTGGGTTAAGAAATAGAAATAGAAAACTTTGGCTTTTAGTAGGGGATTGCTGCGTGGTATCGTGCTTCCTCAACTATTGGCAGCACTTGTTTTAGTTCGTTAAAGTATTTCAGAACGGTTATTCCACGCTGCGTAACAGCGTAAACTACACGTTGTTTCCTTACGGTGCGTTCTTCAACCAAGCCTTGTTTTAAGAGGAAGTCAAGGTACTCTTTTAGGACACAGCAGTTAACGTTTGCTTTATACATGACGTGCGTTAGCTTTAGTGGTCCTCTTTGAGCCAGAACAGCAAGGATGTCAACGTACATTTCTAGTTTGGAACGCCTCATACTTAACCCGTCTTACAAGTAAACTGAAAACAGAATTAACCATATGTGCGTAGTGAAAAACATATCCATTTGATTATCAACTGCCGACTTTTGTATTCGATCAGTATTTTTCAAAATTTTGGCTTGTTTTGAAATAAAACAGAAAATTACATATTTTGTTCTGCAATAAAACAATTACTCAGTAGCTTTCCCTATGGTTGAAAGAAACAACAACTATTTTATTAGAACTGCCTCTTTCATATTTTTGAAGTGCATATCGCCAGTTAGGATTTTCGCTTTCAGTTTTCCAGCAGTTGCCAAGATATACGCGTCTGCAAGCCCAAAATCCTTTACAGTTTTCCGCATTTCATAGTGCAACAGTCCTGCCTGCAAAGAAAGTTCCTCGTCAGCATCTATTATTTTTGAATTGCTTGTTAGGACATCATAAGCAATCTTTACATCCTTACCTTTGCGAGCAGCTTTGCTCACTACCTCTGCAATCGTCAATACGCAAGTAAAGATTTCATTATTTTCCTTAATTAGATCGCTAACTTTGCGTCCTATCTCTGTTCCATCTAAGTATTCTATCCATGCATAGGAATCTACTACATATCTGCTACTCATGTGCGGTTAACTCATCTTCAACAGTGAATGGACCGATACCTTTGAGAATTCCAAAGCCATCAATTTTGCATTTTTTAACAGTTATTTCAACATACTCGTTTTCTCTTATCTTTTGGGTCTCGACAAGTTCTTTAGGTAAAGTAACAACGATGGAGCCGCCCACTTTTCTAGTCTTGGCTAAACAGCTAGGCATATATTCACCGTTATATTAAATTATACATAAGTTATACTTAACAATTCCTGAAAACCGAATCAGAAGCAGGCAATTTTATTCTTCTTTTCCTTAAAACTCATACTTCTTAGGCTGCCACTTCCTTCTTTCCCATCAAACAGCTATCACACATCGGAAACAGCTGAACGTTCTCAACCAAATCCTTAATCAAATTTTCAAAACCATCAGCAAACTCATGTTGGTTGCAGTGTTATTTCTACGAGGTGGCCTGCTAGATTTTCTTCTTTGCCATGTGCCTGGAATAGGACTGCTTTTGGTATGTATATGCGTCCATCCTTACCCATTCTTGCGTAGAAATACTCGCAACCGCGCCCAAGCCCACCTATTCCAACATGCAGAACCTGGTCAGGCTCCAGTTTGAACTGCCACCGGATAAGTTTGGGAACCTGCACTTTATTGCATCCTTCAAGAGGCCTTTTGAATGCCACTTTTTCCAGTTAAAGGCATCGGTACTTACCTGCGACTTTCCTTGACTTTCTTCAACTTATTTTAACTTCTCTTAACCTTTCTTGACTCAACCTACAAACAATCCAAACCCTAAATCAAAAAACAACCCAAAACAACAAGAAAAAAATTGCCTAAGAAAAACACAGAATCCCGCCTCATCTGCGAAAGACTTAAAGTGTGTTCTGTGCCTTTAACTTTTGGCGGTGGATCTTAGGCGGTGGGGTAGGGGTCCATTGTACCGTAAACCCTCTATACGACGGGCTGACATCTGCGGATGAGGCGCCGAAGGCCGTTTGGATCTTCATTTCCGAAACATTGACTATCCGTCCTTTGGGGCTGGCGGTCTGTGGGCAGCTTCCGTAGGGGAGTTGTTTCATTGTTCACCAGGCGAACCCGGCTAGGCTCGGGAGAGAGCAACCTAAGTTTGGACGTTATGCGCTCAAGGGGGTGCGGGTAAGAGCGTAGGGCTTGAGGGTTCCAGGCGGAGTCTGGGCGTCAAACCGCAGTGGTCCACCGCTACTGTTTCTGAGTATTAACAAATTCTTGGCTTTTTATTTATGGTCTTTCTTGTGCCTCTCAATCATGTTAGCGGCATCCAGAATTTCTTGTGTTTGCTTCTCATTTAAGCTAAATTTCTTTTTACCCAGTTCATTGACGGCTATTTCAATTTCATATAGCCTCGCATAATCTTTGCTGAGGCTTTCCAAAAGTAGCGTCCAAGTGTTCCAAACCTTAAGTCTGTACATTTTGGCAAGGTCGGAAAGCAACTTGTCATCAACCAACACCTCAGCTTTTTTATCAACCGCCAACAATAAGGTTTCAGCATCGGGTAGTGAAATTTTCTCACCTTCAGCCAACTTGACTGCAGACTCAATCAAACTTTCAGGAAAAGGCTCAACTTTTAGCCAGCCGTCCGCTAAAGCTTTACCTACTGTTTCTGCATCTGCATAGCCAAGCCTGACGCCTTCATCAAAAACTTCAACCTTAACCTTCTTGGTAACAAATACGATGCCAAAAAGTTTTTTCAATAAGGGTAATTTGCGTATCTGTGACAGATGAATCAGCGGTCCTGCGTCAGAAACCACTGCGACCAAGCGTTTATTCTCCGTACTTTTCCTTCAAATATTCTTTGATGCTTCCGGTAGCCCAATTGAACGCAATGCACTTGCGCTCAAGTAACTCCAGAAATTCCCGAAGAGAAACGCCTAAAATCTCTGCGCCACGTCCTGAGCTTATTTTGCCCTTCTCATAGAGGCGTACGACTCGCTCCTGTAAGCCATCCTCTATAAACTCTTTGAACAAAGTAGAGCGGTCAACATTTTCAAGGGCGCGAACTGCCTCAACTTTACGCAAGCTACGCTTTGATAAGCGCACGGTGACAACGGTACTTTTTTCAACTTCAACCATGCTATTCGCCTCAGTTATAGAGAATACAATGTAACACATAAAACTTGCGCAAAAAGAATCGAAGAAATCATAAAATCAAGTGCTCTTTCACGCTAAGAACTAGTAAGTCAAGGGTAACTGTATTGTGAAGGTTGTTCCTTTGCCTTGTTTGCTTTCGAAGTTTATTTTTCCGCCTTGCGCTTCAACTAGACGTTTTACGACGGCTAAGCCGAAGCCTTGGCCTTTAGATTTTGTGGTGAATAGTGGCGTGAAAAGTTTGCTTTTTACTTCTTCAGGGATGCCCTCGCCCGTATCTCCGATACTAATGTAGGCGTGGCTGCCCGTGCATTTTGCACTTATGTTTAATGATCCACCGTTTGCCATGGCTTGAACTGCATTTTGGATTAAGTTTATGAGGGCACGTTTTAGCATTGCGAAATCAGCAGTAAATTGCGGGAAGTCTTCTTCTATTGAAATCGATACTTGCAGGTTGTTTGGGACGGAAACGATGAGTAATGCTTCTTCAATAACTTTCTCAATGTTAACTTTTTCTTTGTTCGGTTTCAAGGGTTTGGTGTAATCTTGCAAGTCCGCGACTATTTTATCTATATAAAACAGGTTTTCCTCGATGTATGTAATGCTTTCCTGCAAGTTCTTTTTTGCGTCGCCGTCAGGCAATGAAACTACCTCATCTTTTGCTAGGTAAAGTTCTCCAACGATAGCTTGCAGAGGATTTCGGATGTCATGTCCAACCATGCCCGCAGTTTGACCTATAGCAGCTAAGCGCTCATTCTCTTTTAGCTGCTTTGCTCTTTCATTGGCAAGTTCTTCCATTTGAGTAGCATATTCCTCTAGCAAAGAGGCATTTGCTTCCTGTTTTATTTGTATTTTTTTGCGTTCAGTTATGTTAATGTTTGATTCAAGTATTTCCTTAATCGTCCCATGCTCATCAGGTTTACCCAGCCACCGGCTTTGAACAACCAGTTCCTTTCCACCCTTAGTGTAATGGGTAAGCTCGCCGGACCAATTCCCCGCCTGCTTAAGTTTAAGGGCAATATCCTTGAGAGCTTCTGAAGACTTAGTTCTAAACAGCGAAGAGGTTCGCTGGCCTATGGCTTCCTCTTTTGTCCAACCGTATAGTTTTTCTGCACCTTTACTCCAGAAAACGACAGTATCATCTAGTTTCTTCACGATTATAGCGTCAGGACTAAGGTCGATAAGTTCAGCTTGCTTTAGAAGGTATTCCTCTGCCTTCTTGCGTTCCGTGATGTTTCTGGCTACATGCACTGACCCAATAATGCACCCCTCTTCGTCTCTAAGAGGCGTAGTGCTTACTATGAAGTCGCCTCCGAGGCGGGGTTCATGCACTTCAGCTGTGTGCTCTTTTCCATCTTTCACGGTTTGTGCGTGTGGGCAAAAGTCAGGCGGATTGTCTAATCCATGAACGCACTGGTAGCAGAATAGTCCGATGGCTTTTTCTGGAGTTACTCCTAGCTGTTGCGCCATAGCTCGGTTAGCACGCACGATTCTATACTGATTATCAAGGAGGGCTATGAAGTCTGGGACGCTGTCGAAAGTGCGTTCCCAATCTTTCTTTACCTGCCAAAGCTCTTGCTCAGCTTTTTTGTGATGTGTAACATCTGTGGAGGTGACCACTAAACCAGTTACTTCACCGGAACTGTTCTTCAACGGTAAAGCGTAAACCTCATAAAACGCTACCGTATCCTCAAATTCTAGTCTAAATTCCTCTTGCCTAGCAACACCACTCTTTAACATTTCACTATAAAAATTAATTAAAGCGGAAGCATCTTTGGGCTTGCTCATTTCACCTACCTTTTTCCCAATAAACTCAGCAGGTTGCCCAACGAATGGATTATAAATCCAGGTATAACGCAACTCAGTGTCCAAAACAAAAAGGGTAACAGGCGTATTCTTTAGGGCAACACAAAAAATTTGCTCACTCGTGAACCCATTGACTTGCACAGGAAGGCTACCGGAAAACTTATCCGTCAACAATAACGCACCTTTTAAAACTAGGATAAAATCTTAACCGAAACATATAAAATTTATTAAAAATAAAATCAAAACACGCCAGAAAAGATGAAAAACAAACTTGCTCTTTATAAAGAGGCGATGTTTGCAGTTTCCACGGCGGCTATCTTGCCCTTTTTGTCATAACGGATTGTTTTTCCGTCGCTTGTTGGTTTGCTTTCAGTTGTGTCAGCGTTTTTGAATCTTAAATAGCCTTCAAAAAGCTAGCGGCTTAAGTAAGCAAACGATTTTTCCAAAATATCACTAATGTTTCAGGTTTCATTTGCTAAAGCTGCTACCTGCAAAATAACAACTAATATAAATAATACAACCACTAATACAGAAACCGACCCATCATGAGCTTGCAACAGGAACTTCCGCAATGCCCCGTATGCGGTTCAACAAACGCATATGAGCTTTCAGGAGTAGTTGGAAAATACGCTAAATGCAGCCAGTGCCAAACCAAATGGAAACTGGTCATGGAAAACCAAAAAATAGCAGGCTTAGCGCTGCATGAACTGCCGAAAAACGGAGCAGGGCTATACAAAGTTGCAAGTACAAATGCTCCATTATTCATCGAAATCGGCAAGCCCATTGCGTTAGTTTTCTGGAAAGACCTAAAACTTGACGGAAAAATAGACTGGGAATTCCTTTCAAACGCAGTAGATCCGACCGTTTTAAAATGCGTCATAATAGACAAATCAGAATTCATCCTCAACATTTGGACCGGCAACCGCCACATACTAAACGATAAAGCGCCACCAGGTCCCGCGCGTCAAAGAATGATCATTCAAATCGGCACTCTGCTGCTTACAAGTCGAAGACTCATCTGGCTTGAAAGGCGGCATCTGGGTGTATGGAAGCCGCAAATCACTTATCAAGTCTCACTCGACATGCCACTGGAGGACATAAAGGGCGTATCAGCAGAAAGCGGAGACAGCGGCAACTGGGAATCAGCGAAAAAAGTTTCAATCGTCACCAACGACGGCGAAAAGACCTTCAACCTTCAAAACTCCTTCCAAGAACTGCTAAAACCAATGATTGAAAGCGCCATTAAAACGCGAAGAGACGAAAATGAAGCCGAAAGAAAAAGAGACAAAATACATGTCATGCTGGACTTTTCTTTTTTGAAATCAATAATGGAAAAAGGCGGCTTAATGATGCAAGTGCTCAAATGCCCCGAATGCGGAGCCACAGTTGATTTTCCAAAAACCGGAAATGAAATTAAATGTGTACATTGTGGGAAAACAATTTACGCCCAAGACGTTTTCGAAAAAATAAAAGGATTAATATAGCAACTTCGTTCAGTTTCGAAAGTTCTTCAGTGATTCGATAACAACAAAACTTCCGCTATTATATTGTCATAGCATTTTTGCGAAGTCATCATAAACGTTCTTTCGGTGTCCAATGAAAATTACCACTACGTGGTTTTTCTCTCTATCAATCTCATAAATAGTTTGGTAATCCCCTTCTCTTAAACCCCAATAAGTAGAAGGATTCAATTGTTTCCCCACTTTCCAGGGGTCACAAGCAAGCTCCTTAAGTGCCATCTTAACTCGTGCCTTATCCGTGGGATCCAATTTTTGCAGTGCCTTAGCAGCTTTAGGATGCAAAAGCACGCTAAAGAGCAAGTTAAGCTTCCTCTAAGGGAACAAGCTCTTCGGGGCGTTCTTTGGCTTGTTGGCTACGCTTGAGCAGCATTTGGTAGAACTCGCGTGTTTTCTCCCGTTCCTCATACAGGCTTATTATGGTTTTTATGGCGTCGCTTCTGCTCTTGAATCTTCCTTCTGCTACCCAACGGTCGATTTCTTCTAAGGTTTTTTCTGGCAGTCTAAGTTGAACCTGAGCCATCCAGTCACCGTAAACAGTACTGTTTACAAAACACTTAAAGCTTTCCAAAAAACAAAGAGCTTAACTTGACTCGTCGAGGCTTTTTTTGTAGAGTGCTTTGTCGATTACTCTTACGTCTAGGTTTTGTTTGGCAGCTGTTTTCCTTATTACAGCAAGCAGTTTCAGGTAATTCTGGGTTGTTAACAGGTTGGGTGGTGGATTGCCAAGCAGCGCCTTCCATACTGCTGCGTCTAGGATGCCGTATTGTTTGGGGTCAAAAAACGCGAGGATAACGCTGGCTAACACTGGGCTGATGCCTTCCAGCAGTGTGAGGCAGTTCATTCGGTAAGCGTCTTCGCAAGAAGGAATGCTTAGAGCTTGGCTTGAAAGGCGATTAACTGTCGCCTCATCGTTTCGGGTCACTAACGCTAAAACTCGCGTTTTTTTCTCAGTGTCTTCTTTGAATTTCCACTCAACAACTTGGGCTAAATCAGACAGTGTTAACGCTTTCACCTTTCGGAATTTAGAGCCCAACTCCCGCTCCCTCTGCGCCTGCCAACCGAAGCTTTTATCGTACTTGCGGCTCCACAACAAAAAATCAGCCTTATCCACACTATCACCATTC
>CAWAUU010000005.1:0-4800 GCA_963785215.1 Candidatus Bathyarchaeota archaeon | reverse complement strand
ACACAAAAAAGCGTAATTCCCATTCTTGCTTTCGGGGTCCACAATCGTTGTGACTTAAAAATTAATAGTGCAGCGACCGTGTAGAATGAGAAATCGCAGAGCCAATGAACTCCAGCAAATATGGAAAAGCCAACAAACCCGAACAGTTGAGCGTTTAAAATCAGTGTTGTACCAATGGTTAACCACCACAAGATAAAACCTGCATTAACCGCAGTGGTATAAGCTCCTGCAAACACCGAATCCCGCTTCAAACTTACCTGCGGTTCTTCACTTTTTTGCCTATTTCTGAAAGTTTGTATGCCCATAAGAATCATCAAGAGGCCACCTACCAATCCTACGGCAACCTGCACAATACTTGGAATATTAAACTGGACTTAGTATAAAGAAAATCAGAAACATCAGCGGAAACTCTACTATGCCATGGCCAACGGCGATTAAGGCGCCTGCAACTTTGCTTTTCGCTGCCTTCTTTAGTGTAACCGCAAATAATGGTCCTGGCATTAAAACACCTGAAAGCGAAATTACAACAACTGAAGCCAAAAACAGGTATTCGTTAGTGATAAAAGTCATGAATTCCCAAACTCACCTTTGCCCTTCAAACTTTGAACATCTGTCTTTCGTTTTGGTTCCATGATGTTTTTTCCTTTAACGATAAAGTCCTGCATTATTAATTTGTTTAAGCGTATCGGTTAATTAGCTATTTTTCCTTAAAGCTGTTCTGCATATTAACTTTAATCATTACCTTATTTCAAGAGCTTTTGATTCATGGCATGATTCACGTGTGAGTCACGTGGTTATAGGCTTAATTTTGTATA
This sequence comes from Candidatus Bathyarchaeota archaeon, assembly GCA_963785215.1. Taxonomy (GTDB): domain Archaea; phylum Thermoproteota; class Bathyarchaeia; order Bathyarchaeales; family Bathycorpusculaceae; genus Bathycorpusculum. Next base: position 3,985 of record CAWAUU010000005.1, on the reverse strand, counting down.
ACTGGGCAAGGGGTTTGCAAAATGATTGAGCGGTTGGTGTTAGCAATGCCTAAATATCATTTTAAACATGTATGTGTCAAGCGTGACACAACAGCTAAGTGGCCTCTTGCCGATTAGTGGCTCAGTATTCTTTTCGCCGCCGTAGAGTGGCGTTAGAAGCGATTATGATCGAAAGGGTGGGTTATGGATGGTTCTTGAGAAGCTTTGGACAGAAGACGAAATTAAATCTCTTAGAGAAATGTGCGAACAGGGTAAAAGCATCGACGAAATGACTGAACATTTCCATCGCAGCCCGGAAGGTATCAAGCTTAAGTTATACCGCCTAGGCCTTGTAATTTCTGAGAAGGAAAACTATAGTTCATCATCTTCATCATCATCAACAACTGCAACAGTTCTTGAACCTATTAAACCGGCTGAGCAATTGATTAGTGTTGAAGAAGCTGCAAAGATGACGCTTGGATGCATTCAGCGATTAAATGAAAAGGGCTTAACTGGGCTAGATATTAAGCGAATCCGCTTGATCATACCAGCATTGAAAAGCTACATCGTACTGCAGACGGATTATATTGAGAAGCTTGCGAAGGTCGAACGGCATGTTGAAGAGTTGAACAGGGTTGTGCTTGCTCAGTTGGAAGACAAGGTTGCAAAAGCTCAAACGGATCAGGAGCGCAAGCTTTGGGAAGAGCAGGTTCTTAGTTTCAAAGAGAAAATGTAGGCACAGAAGCCCTATTCAGGGGCAAGGCAAAGTTAGAAGGGAGAAGTTTGAGAAGCAAAAGGGGGCGGTTACCGCTGCTATGGCAGAGTTACAGGCAGCGAAGAGCACTAAGAAGGCTTCCTCAAATCGATAAAGCAATCAAACAGTTGCAACTTCAGGAAGCTCTTGAAGTCAAGGGACCTATTGATTTTGCTGAAAAAATCTTGGGTATGAAGCCTTTTCCATACCAGGTTGCGCTACTGGAAGATCCAAGTAAGCGAATCGTCGCCTGTATGGGACGCCAAACAGGCAAGACCACAACAATAGCGTTGAAAGCCATCTACTTTGCTGAAAGAAACAAAGGTGTTACAGTTTTAATTACCAGCCCCTCGCTAAGGCAATCAATGATCATGTTTGACCGCATAACATCCTTTGCGTTCTCTAGCAACTATCTTCGCAGCAGAATTGTTAGGGCAACAGGAACGCTTATTCAATTTGACAACAGAAGCAAAATAATCGCCTTACCATGCTCCGAGCACATGTTAAGGGGTTACACCGCAAACATGATCATTCTGGATGAAGCCTCTTGGATCCCAGAAAAGATTATCACACAAATTCTTTTTCCGATGCTAAGCACAACCGATGGCTACGCAATATTACTAAGCACACCTTGGGATAAAAACCATTTTTTCTATAGAGCCTTCGTTAACCCTGCTTATAGCGTGCACCGTGTCAAGTCAAGTGAGTGCCCGCTGGTTACGCAGCATATTTTGGATGAAAACCGCGAAAACATGACCCATGAAGAGTACCTGATGGAGTATGAAGCCGAGTTTGTTGAAGCCTTAAACAGTTATTTTCCGCAGGCATTGATTCGTTCATGTGTTGAGCTTGCCCAAAAGCTCGGCGTTGAGCTTTACACAAATCTTGAGGCTTTCGTTCCAAGCGGAGACTACTATGGCGGAGTTGACTTCGGGAAACTCCAAGACTTCAGCGTTATAATAGTTTTGAAACGTGATGGCGACAAGCTTAAGCTTGTTTATATGTATCAGTTTCCGCTTGAAACACCATACACCCAGGTTATTGGGCACCTTGTGAGGGCTAACCAGAAGTTTCAGTTCCGAGGCGTGCTTGTGGATCAGACTGGCGTGGGTGAGCCTGTGCTTGAAGAGATTCACAACCAAGGTTTGAGAAGTGTAGACGGCATCACGTTTACCATGCAATCAAAAGAGGAACTGCTTTCTGGATTGAAAATTGCCATGGAGCAGAACCGCTTAGCTATACCGTACGATAGGCTACTATGCCAGCAAATCAACGAGCAACAGTACGAGTACAGCAAAAGCGGACACCTACAGTTCAACCACCCACAACACTGCCACGACGACATGCTATGGGCACTAGCTCTGGCAACGGCTGTGACCATGCGAACGCCTCCCCCTGGCAAAGGCGCCATAATGCTTCCACATTAAACGGAGAAAATGACTAATAAAATGTTTAGCTGAAAGAATGAATTTTGTAAAAATAGGCACCACGTCCAACAATTAGTCTTCAACCACAAAACAGTTTGAAAAATTCTATAGCTGGGTCTCGGAAAGTCTTGAAAACTATTTACATTGGGGTGTTTATTTTGAATCTTAGCAAGGTGCTTGCTTCTTCTTTGCGGCAAAACATCCTGAAGGAACTTTCGAAGACGCGAGAAATTCGTGTAATGAAGCTTGTGAACGCAGTAAATAGCACTTATAATGAGGTTAATAGAAACCTCGAAATTTTGGAAGAGGCAGGCATAATAACGAATGATAATCGTGTGCAGGTTAGGCATGGTAAGGTAAGGGTCATACGGTTGAACCGAGATAATCCGAAAACAAAGATTCTACTTCAAGCGCTGAAAACGCTTGACAACGAAAATAATATTCCAGATTAAAAATTACCATATTTTTTCTAGAATCGTTGATTCTGTTATAGCATATTTTAGCTTTAATTCTAAATTTAGTTTAAATTTTAGTTTAAGTGTATATTTGTTGAACTATTTGTTGAATTGCTAATTGTTTAGTTACATTTATTATGAGGAGGTAAGCGCTATTTTAGTTGGGGAAGGTTGGCGATAAATGCTTTCCGTCCTTCGATGATGCCACTGTGGGCAGTCGATTCGCATCCAAATCACATGAGCGGGAGGAATGATTGTGGAATTGAGCGAGCTCATTGCATCTGCAGGTCGTCAAAACATACTGCGTGTGTTATCGCGTAAACGTATAATCGGCATATCACGGTTGGTAGAAGATGTTAATAGTATGTATAATGAGGTTATGCGTAATGTCCGTATTTTAGAGGGCGAAGGTATTGTCAGGTTAATTCGGGTGGGGCGTAGATGCTATGTTAGTTTGGACTATGAGAGTGTTAAGACGAGGATTTTGATTGAAGCTTTGGAGTTATTGGATTCGCGTCCAGATTTTAAACAATCGCATGGTGCGTTGATCGCATGATTTTTGTACATAGAGAACACCGCTAGATGGATTTAATCCAAAGTAAAAAAGCTAAATATATTTTTCAGAGCAGAATGGGGTTTCCCATTTACATTGCTTTTGGATAAAATCATTCCTTGAGAAACAAGCGAATTCTTTTTGCTGCTTGTTTTAATAAAATCTATTTTTTTAATTTATGTATTTCGGAAACATATCCTTTGCTTAAAAAGAAAGTGATGCTATTTCTGAACAGGAGCGTAAGATGTTGAAGCTCAAATTTCCGAGGATCAAAATTTCGCAAAAGCAGAATGTTTTCTCAAACCGCTTTCGTGTCACCTATGAATATGGTTGGGCAGAACATGCAAACGCCAACAATACTCAAACCTGTGACCTAATCCGAACAAATGCCTACCATGACGCTTCTATTCCATGTTCTTTGAATGGTTCCATTTTGTTTTACTCAAAGCAGTAAGCTGTAGGTGAAGTTGAGGATGAAGATAGTTGATTTAACTTGTCCAGTATGCAGAAACTTGATGATTTATCTTCATTTTTCTCCAGTCTTTTAGGATGTTGGTTTGGCTGAGATCAAAAGGGTATGTCACGAGGTTTGATGATGGGGACAAGTGATAATATGAAACATAAACTGTACTTCCAGTTTATGAACACCCTTCTTGGCTCGCAGGAGCAAAACTAGAACAGAAAGGCCCTTGGACATCGCCTTCAGCCTCTCCCTGACAGACAAGTTTCTCATGCTGCTGTTATGAATCAGACCAGAAGACATTCTATGAACGTAATAGTTGCAACAAACGGACCAGTAAGTAACGATTTTGTTGGG
>CAWAUU010000004.1:0-48281 GCA_963785215.1 Candidatus Bathyarchaeota archaeon | reverse complement strand
AACTGCGTGCAGGCCGCGGCAAAGAATGCCAACGTGTACGCCGCTCGGCGGCGGGGTGGAATGGGTGGAATGGGTGGTGGCATGGGAGGTATGGGTGGCATGGGCGGTGGCATGGGCGGTGGCATGGGGATGATGTGATTTGTGGCAAACCGGCCGAGCAGTTGAGACTGAGCCCCGATGAGCGAGCCGATCTGGTCGCCTATGTGGATGGCGAGTTGCGAATCCGCGATCGCGGGTGATCACCACCAAGCTCACGATGAGCGGCGACGGCGCACCGCGAAGTAGAGATGCTCCGGAAGACCTGGGAGCTACTCGATCACTTACCGCTTCCAGAGGTGCCTGAAGAATTCGCGTCGAGAACGATATCCCACGTCTACAAGGCGGAGCTGGCGGGGCACGGATGGGAGCCTACTGTCTGGGTGTGGTCAGCGCGGGCGGCGCAGGCAGTCGTCTATCTCTTGATCGCGGGCGCCAGCTTGGGACTTGGGTACTCGCTGGCGCGATGGGCTTGGCCGGACCCAACCCGACGATTGGTTGACAACTTGACGCTGGCCGAGCATCTCGATGAATATCTGGAAGTCGGAACGTTCGAGTTCTTGAGCGAGCTGGCCGCGTCGCGAGAATTTGCCTCGGATCCTCAGTGAGGCCGGCTTGCCTGGCCGTTGCCGGGCGATCATCGGGGGTCTTGGCGATGGATAGGTTGCAGTCTCCGGGTGTCGCGGCAAGTGTGATAGGGCCCGTACCATCGGGCAGAATGATGCTAATTGTCAATTGCCGGCACGATCTCGATCGCTGGGCTGGCGGTCATCTCGGCTTTGGCGACTCTTCTGGTGGCCGCCGCCGATCCCCAACTTTCGTGGTCTCGTCTCAAGGCCATGCCGCCCGCGGAACGGCAGCGGCCCTTCTCTTCGAGAGCCTTTTTTACATTATCCATTCTCTCTGCCCGTATTATTGCTTGTACCATCTTCATAGAATCAACTTCCTTTTACTTAATCGCTATATCTTCCAATGAATGTTATTTCCAGTTATAAGTCTTTATAGATCTCCAAAATGTGATATCTCAAATTTATTTTACCAATCAAGTAATTATGCTTATTATAATCTACTTAATGCAAAAACTTACATCTTTTAGGTTTCTTACCTTGAAAAGGTTAACCTTGGAGAAGCTGATCTCATAAAATCTAACTTTAAAAAGGTTAGCTTCCTTAAGATTAGCTCCTTCAAGGTTAGCTTTTTCAAAGTGATCCCTCTTCAAGATTAGCTTCTTTAAGGTTGGCTCCCTTAAAATTAGCTTTTTCAAGGTTAATCTATTCAAGATGAACTCCCATAAAGCTAGTCCTTTTAATGTTAGTTTCTTTCAGGTTAGCTTCTCCAAAGTTAGCCCTCTTAAGGCTATCTACATCAAGGTTAATTTCTGTAAGGTCCATCATGCAATAACCCCTTTCATTTACCACTAATTTTTGTTCTTTATCAATTGTGAACTAAAAAACACTATCATGTTAGGGAGATATATTCTGCTAAGTGGTAGGTAATGCTATGCATCACTCTAATAGATATGCAGATGGTTGTAGCTGAGCAAAGGAAGTTCTGGACTGTAAACTTAGTCATCTGGGTAAAATAACTTGCTGCCATTTCACTACTATAAATCTATAGCGTTACCCAAGAAAGTGTCGACCCAGTACGGATGAATATCAGACTCAACACCGACAGACGGATAGTTAAGTGAGCCATCGGTGTTGAACGTTCTATCCTGAATCACAAGCGGCATCTCGTATTTTCCAGTCGGCAGCAGAACGGCAACCTTATCGCTTCCTGTGGGCTCTCTTATGAGATAGAAACCTGCTAGCCCTGACTGCACATTGAGACGTGTAAGGCCTAAGGCATGGTCGTGGTACCAAAGTGTCGTGGGCTGTTGCGTGTTAGGATAATAGTAGACTGATGCGTTTGAATCAGTCTTTTCATAGGTGCTGTATGCTGGTCCATGCTGCCCGTTCGAGGTAAACCATCCGTTCGGACCTCCATCATAGAAAGACTGGTTTTGACCTCCATGAAGATGAGTGACAAGAGGAACAGGGCTCTGAACATTTGGAAAACCAGGGGGATACGCCGGAAATGGCGACGTGAACCCTGAATAATTGTTCGGGTTAGCCCAGTGAATGGTTGGATCAACTGCAAACATGTAAGGCGAGGAAATGTTGTTTTGCCATTCCACCTGAACGGGTATGCCCCTGATGGCTTCAAAGGTGGGTCCCGGGGTGCTTTGAACAAAACCTAAAGACGCTCCAGTTACCGCATCATTGGCTGTGCCGCCATAACCCCAAACCTGAGTGAGTAGATTCATCGAGGGGGGAAGGATTTGCTGCGTAAAACTGGCCATAGCCACCGTGTATTCGTGTCGAATCACCTTGCCCTGGCTAGTCACGACTTTGGGCGCATACACAGGCGGCGGAGCAGTCAGCTGGTTTTCAAACAGTGGGATACTTAACGGATCCAAAATGGCGGGCACAGAAACCTCAATGGGCTCAACCAACGCCATTGCTGTGTTCCCTCTTTTTGACCCCTCAAGAAGCTGACTCGCTGCTTTTGGTATTAAAGTCAGGGGTTTTAGGGAGCTTTCCAAAACAATTGTGGCTAAACCTCCACCTGCTATCATGGCTGATAGCTTCAAGAATTCTCTTCGCTTCAGCTCTTGGCTGCCAACTTCTATCCCAACTTTATCAACCGCCGTAAAAGACAGCGATTTGTCCTCAGAGCTAAGATCTACCGATTTGCCTGTGACGCACTTTTCGCTTCGCCGAGATCGCCAAAAATTCAAAATCTTACGCATGGTCTCGACCAATCTGAGCTTTTCAATTCAGGAGGGCTCCCAAGCATGCTAAGATAGTGACTTTAAGAATTCTTAAAAGTATGTGACTGTGAAACCACACCAACAATTGACACGAATAAACAGAATTGTTAGTGAAACCTGCGAAGTTGGCGAGCGCACGGCAGTTTACTATCCCATTTACAGGGTCAAGTTTGCAAATTCCAACACGGTCGGGAAAAAACAGTGGAGTTCGATGGAATCACTTCAAGAATACTCGTCAACAATAAGTGGCAATGAATTGCTAAATCATAGGGCGCTTAAGTGGATTAATAATTCATAAAACCTAAAATGCCGAAGCTTCAAAGGGAACTGTCATGTGCTCTTTACCAAATATACAAGCTCGAGATCTTGAAGAACTTTCGCTACATAGAAAAAAACAAGTGGAAAAAACCGAAGTTAAAACGATGAAAATAATTATACCATACTATCCGTCATTGGAAAACTCGATTTAACGCGGCGCTAAATATTTTTGCCTCCCATAGATCGCCAAAGAAGAATAAAAAACCACCTAAAACCAATTAAGAAATAACCATGCCAAAAAGGGCAATGTAGTTGTGCCTGCCTGAGGATTTCTGTTCGTCAGTATAGTGGCGTTGCTGGTTCTCGCTCTCTTTTGATCAGGAAACGATTGTCTGGGACTGATCGCGGAGAAAATTGAGTAGATAGTGAGCCCCTCCTACGCCTCGACCTGTTGCGCCACTTGCGTTCCAGCCCGTAAAGGATTGCGCGCCCGGCCATGCTCCTGTGGTTGCTCCACCACTCCGGTTCGAGTAGAGAACGCCGAACTGCACCTGGTTCATGAAGGCTTGCACTTCCTCGGGGTTTTCAGAGAAGATGCCTGCTGTTAGTCCGTACTCGGTATCGTTAACCTTGGCGACGGCTTCCTCTATAGTCTTGAATTCGCCGACAACGACCAACGGCATGAATAGCTCGTCTTTGAAGAGCCTGTGAGTCTGCGGCAGTCCCATGATGATTGTTGGCGTGAGGTAGTAGCCTTTTCTGAATTTGCTTGCCTTGAGCAGTTTTCCGCCGCTGAGCACCTCTCCACCCGCTTTCTTTGCTTCTGCCAGCGCCACTGTAAATTTCTTTACTACGCCTTTGTTGATTACTGGTCCCATAAAAACATCCTTTTCCCTAGGATCACCCACCACTATCTTGTCGACCCGTTCGCGGAGCGCTTTTAGGAACTTGTCTCGAATTGTGCTCTGCACGTAGATCCTTGATGCTGCGCTGCACTTCTGACCACCGTAGCCGAACGCCGCCCTGACTGTTCCTTCGACCGCTTTGTTGATGTTGGCCGACGAGGTCACAACTACTGGGTTCTTGCTGCCCATCTCGAGCACAATCGGCTTGGGGTACGGCTGCTGGGTCAGGAACTCATGGTACAGCCTCATCCCAACGTCTCTCGAGCCTGTGAAGGCAATTCCCGCCACATCTCTGTTTGAAACAAACTCCTCCTCGAAGTTGGGACCTGGACCCGTGACGTAGTTGATTGCTCCCGCAGGAACTCCGGCGTCCTTGAACACTTTGTAGAGCATCAGACCCGTAAGCGGAGCCTCGCTGGTTGGCTTCAGGATGACTGTGTTCCCGGTAAGGAGGGCGCCAAGGGCCATCCCGTTGGCTAACATGAAGGGGAAGTTGAAAGGCGAAATCACAGGCCAAACGCCGAAAGGTTTCGAGACCACCGTGCAATGTTCGCCTGGGCCGCCTTGATCCATGTTTTCGACGTATCCGTTGTTTTTCTCCATGATTTTTGAGTAGAACTTTATCGCATCTATGGCTTCCCAGCATTCGGCTAAGGCTTCGAGCCGGTTCTTCCCGACCTCATAGGTGATGGCAACCGCAATGTCGAACTTTCGCTCATCAATCAAATCAGCCGCCCTGTTCATGATGCTGACTCGGTCAATCCAGCTTTTTCCACTCCACCCTGGGAACGCTTCCTTTGCAGATGCAATTGCGAGCTTGGCGTGGCTTTTGTTGCCAACCTGAAAGCGCCCTACCGTTATTGAGGTGTCAATGGGGCTGTGGTGCTTGAATTCGCCGTCCTCTGACCAAACCTGTTCCTCCCCGATGAACATGGGGTAACGCCCTCCGAGTTCTTCCTTGAATCTTTCCAGAGCAGCCTCGTATTTCGGGTGTATGCTTTCATCCGCGGAGAGAGTGACATAGGTGATTTTTGGAAAAGTAGCCTTTGACATACATGAACGGTAGGTTCGACGTGTACTTAATGGTTTAGGAAGGACGAGCCTTTGTGGCTTCACGTTAACGCTTTTCTTCTTCAACTTTCTGCTATTTGTGCCAATTTTTCGCCACAAATAGCAGGGTAGGGTATAGGTAGGCGGTTTTAAGTCAGGGCTTGTTTTAGGCTGATTTTTTGATTTAGCGTTTGAATATTAGTTATTTTTCTATCAAAAAAAGATGAGAAAGGTGGAAAAAGCTAAGCCCTTATGAATTGTCCTTCAGAGATGCGGAAAGACTACTGCAAGTCGGATGTTTGCCTTCAGGGTCGTCACGGCGCTTTATACTAACTTTGATACTACTTCTGGTGCGTGAACACAACGACAGACAACATACTTCTATCCCTACTGGCAAACTAAAAAATGACCTACCAGCAAATAGTAAACACAGGCATCCGCCGACAAAACGCCCGAACACAACTAAACAACCTCATCCAAAAAGGACTCATGCAAGAGGAATGCCGCGAACAGTGGAAACACGGAAAAAAACTACACTACCGCCTAACAGACAACGGCAGAGAAGAATGCTTCCGCCAAGCAGCAAACAACCTCCAAGAAGGCATCAAAACAATCCACACAATCCTAACACACATGGAACAAAACCCAGCCAGATTTGAAGAATGGCGCCAAAAAGTCCAAACAGCCATCCAAAACGCCGCCAAAACTGAAGAATTAACTCTCGAAGAAAAAGTAGAAAAAGCAAAAAAAATACGGGACACCAACTTCAGCACATTCAGAAACGCATTAAAAATCATGCAAGACATCAGCCTCAAACTTTTTGCACCCCGTTCCGTAACGGAAAACATGAGTGACGGCGTATATCTCCACGTAAGCAAAAATGGAGTTATGGAGGTTCTCTCAGAAGACGAGCCAATTAAGCGTCCCGACATTCTCGTAGCAAGCATTTGAACGGCAAAGCAGCCATTCTAAGTGAAATTAGATAACTTTGGAAGAACGTAGGGGTTTAGGTTTAGAGAATTATGGGTGAATGAAAAAGGAAAGACTAGTAATAGTCTTTACATTGATGCCGCTTGAATACTATAGCACATGTTTTTCTTTGCTTGATGGGGCATGTACGTATTTATTCAGTAGATCTCTCTTGTTTACGATGTTGAGTTGTTTGAAGAGGAAATCAAACTTTGTCTCGATTTCAGCTGCAATTGCGTCGCGCGTCTCATGTGGCAGTTTTATGATTTCTTTTTTGAATGGGCCTAACCCTTTTTTGCGGGTTTTGTAGAGGAATTGATCTTCAGTTTCGCCTTGCTTTAGCTTCGTTTGCGGCGTTGACTTTTAGCCATGCGTATATTTTCTTTTTTAGGTCAGGTGGAAAATGTTTTGATTCGTAAATCATGTTTTGGAACTCTGTGGCTAAGTGTACTTCGGCGGTTTCGCATTCGACGAACTTGTGGAATGCCTCAGGAGGCAGCGTTGACGCTCCATGCTGAACAGCTCCCGCCAAACCATATTCTCTGCGGGCAATCTCAGAAAGAGTCTTCAACGTGTTAAAGTCAAGCTTGATTTGCGCGATTGACCCGTCAGGCAGGACGATGCCGCCGTGAGTTGTTCCCGTCTGAACTGAAATCTTGCTAATGCCAACTAAACCCTTGCTCAGCTTTTCTTTGAGACCGTCCATAAAGACGTGCAGGTCTTCAGGAGTCGAATTCTGATGCCCAATCTCGCCGATTTCTCCACCCACCGAAATCGTGATTCCTTTTGGTTCAAGATGGCGGATAAACTGAGTGAGTTTTGCGCAGACTTCATAGTTTAGAAGCTGTTGTTCTTTAAAAGTTCGGTTTGGTTAAATCGACAAGTGTTGATGAGTCAATATCGATGTTGAAGAAACCAGAACTAACGGCGTCGTCGATTAAGGTTTGTAGGCTTTCAATTTCTTTTTGGGGGTTTTCTTTGTACTTGGCTGCGTTGGCTTGAAAGTGGTCTCCTTGGATAAAGACTGGACCAGAATAGCCCTCTTTTATTGCCGCTGCCATAACCATGCTTGCGAATTCAATCGGCGGCTGATTAGTATAACCGATCTCAGAGCGGGCAATCTCAAAGATGAAAGCGCCAGAATCATTTTTATTTGCCACTCTAAATATTGCGCGAGCCAAATCATAAGTCATACTCCGCAAATTTATCGCGGGAACTGTGAAACCAGCGAATTCGCCCCTGCCACGAGCCATATAAAATTCATGGATACTTGCGGGATAAATCCCCTCTTCATAAGCGGCGTCAAAAATCTTTTTGGCTAACAGCTCTTTTTTTAGCCACATCATCCTCTAAAATCATTTCCATTACAGTTTTATCAACATCAAACGATTCTGTTCTAATAATCTCACTTCCTCAAATCGATGCCTAACCTTATCACACCTAATTCTCTTATTTGAATATTAAGCATAGTTAGCGCTAACTTGGTTTAGGCTTGTATGCTTAACCGCTCAGGGCACATTCTTGCCGCTTTAGCTGTTTGGGCGAGTTCTAAAAGTTAAAGGTTAATATTGTTTTGGTTGCTTACTTGGGAAGCATGTCTTTTCATGTTAGACGTAAAGACCGAGAAATCACTGATCCAAACGAGCTACGGCAAGTACTAAAAACCACCAAATACGTTACTGTTGCCCTCTGCATGAAAGATGAGCCATACCTTGTCTCATTAAACCATGGCTATGACGAAACCAAGAATTGCCTGTACTTTCACTGTGCACCTGAAGGCAAAAAACTCGTTTACCTAAAAGCGAACAGTAAAGTGTGGGGGCAGGCAGTGCTGGATTTCGGCGTTACCGACGAATGTGACTACGCTTACACTTCGGTTCATTTCTCAGGCAAAATGCACCTAATCGACGAATTAGCAGAGAAGCAGCATGCCATAGAAGTCTTGGTGCGGCAGGTTTCTCTTAATCCTGAGGCGAAACTGGCGAAGATTAAGCCTGAAAAGCTTGAGAAGACAACGATGGGCAGAATAGACATCGATTACTATGTCAGGCAAGAAAGCATCAAAGCCCAAAAAGCCAAAGCTAAACGAAAAAATAAGTCCAGAAGAGAAAAAGGTTCTGTTGCATGAAATTTAAGTGCCCGTCTTGGGCTAAATTTACTTTGTATATCTCTAGGTTTTGGTTGGTGTAAACTGGCGTCAACCAACTTATATTATCAAATCTTGCCGTGCATCCTGGATAGTGGCTTAGCTCATCATTGCCCACGTACACGTATGTAACATTGTACTCGAGTATAACCTGCTTTAACTCTGTTACATTGCCGTTATATGCACTATCAATGTGCGGCGTCTCTTTGGTAAATCTCACTAAGCGGTACTCCTTGTCCGTAAGGCCAATTTATGTAAGATGACACTGTCAATCTTCCGCCAATAAACGCTACAGGCGTCTGAATAGAATAATACGTTAAAAAGACAGAGCGCTCAGGCGTGTTATTCCGTACCCAAAGCCCAAGCTGATATTCACTCCAGCTTGCCGCCGTATAATTTGTTCCAACATTATAGATGATAACACTTGCCGAAGTCAGAATACAAAGCAAAACCAACGTTACAAACGACAATTTTTCTTGTTTTAGCCTAGCATTATGCCTGCCAGCACGGCTATTGGAATCCACGCGAAAATGAAGAATTTGTACATGTCCCACGGGTTAGGCGTCAACAAAAGAATGTTGGGCATTAGGAATAAGAAAAGAAATGTTCCTTTCAGATAGCTCGTTTCCAGGTTTCACAAAAGAAACAATAGCTATAACGAAGGGGATGCCCAAGCTCAAAAAGTAATAAGTCAACGGGTCCTTCGCGAAATTAGCTATCCAAACAGTGCTCAGCGTAATTGATAGTGGAGGCCCATTATGTAAAATAAAAGGCAACGCGAAGACGCTTGGCACCAAAAAGTACAGGCAACTTCTAATGTTGAAGCGTTTAAAGTTAAATAAAACGGCGACAAAGAAGGCTACATAGCAACAAAGGAATGCCACATTATGAAATTCGAACACTAAACCAGTGATGACGCCAGCTAACAGTATTCTTTTTTTGTCATCCATGTTCCATAGCAAAGCTAAAACAAACGCAAACGCGGGCAACCCCATTAGAAGCGGTCTCTGCTGCAGCAAATTGTCAAATATCGAGGGTAAACCAAACGTGCCGCCATACTGGTAAATGTAATTTGTGTTCACATTAAACGTCCCGTTGAGCAACGCGGAAAAAAGCCCAAAGTAGCTCAACCCCCAACCGAACGTGGCGATAACAGTGGCAATTATTGCGGCGCGCCTTCCATTCGGTCTTGCTAAAGCGTAAATTGCGAGGGCAAAAACAAGTATGAAAACCGCGTTTAAAAAAGGCAGAAGCGTCGGCAAATAACCGTAAACCTTCTCGATGATAGCTGTGTGGAAATCAACAAAGTAATGATAAGTCTCCGGCTGCCCAGCAAAATTGGGCATTTGCGGCGGAAAATTACCGTTGTTTATACTCTCAATTATCTCATAATGCAACGGCGTGTCCTGCCAGTTAGAGCCAGTTAAAACTATGCCATACTGATTGCCAACCCACACGCTCTTGACCAGAACAACAAGGGAAATGAGGAAAATTATGGTGAAAAGTAGAAGGCTTGTTTTCTTAATCTGTTTTAGCTTAAGAAATTTTGGAGGCTTCAATGGTTCGCCTTTCTTGTAAACCACCAGCGTATAGATGCGCTGCTAAAGCGAGAAAGCTCAAGAGAATCGTTTCGCGCGAGTAGCCAAGCGCCAACGATAAATAGTATATTAATTGGACAGAGACTAAAACGCTGAAAATCGGCACAAAAGCCCATATTTCATGAGATTTCAACGAGAAAAACCGGTAGAAAATCAAGCCTGGAACCAGAAAAGTGAAGACGAAAGCGGTTAAGAGAGCGACGTAAACTGAGGGAAACGACGCCAAAGCCAGCAGCAACAGCAAGATTGCGATCCAGTATTTTTGCAGAACCGCTGAGTAATCAGTGCTCTTTATTACCTCGATTCACCCACCCTCAATTTCATCAATAAATAACCTATAACATATTAAAATTGCCGCTAATTCACCCTTTAAAGACAGCAAGCAGAGAGAGATTTTATCTAACGAACTGTTCAGCATCATTTCCGAGAAAAGATTAATTAGTTAAATTATCGTGTATTGATGCGGCGCTTAGGCCATCATATAGATAGCCCAGGTAGTATAGTTCGGTCTAGTATATGCGGCTGTCGCCCGCAGGACATCACGAGCAAATAATCGTGGCCTGATCCGGGTCCAAATCCCGGCCTGGGCGCCATTATTCTGCCTTATTTTTTATAGCGAGGATATTGCGCCTTGTTTTTCTGCTCAAGGCAGTCCATCTGCCAGATATAGTAACATTGCTGGCTACGTGGAACAAGCAGAACCTAAAAAGATAGTTAGCAAAGATTAGCTTTCTTGGTAAAAAAAAAGCCAAAGCTAAATACACGGTTGAACCCTAATATTTAAGGAAAACCTCAAAATATAGGCGCAAAAATGAAAAAAATTGAAGACGTCAAAACCAAACTGGAAAGGCTCAAACCAGTACTCAAAGAGCGATACCAAGTGGAAACCATAGGTTTCTTTGGTTCCTATGCACGCGGAGAACAAAAGAAAAAAAAGTGACGTAGACATCCTTGTCGAGTTTTCTCAACCCAATACGATTGATCTTTTCGACTTCATTGAACTTGAAGAATTCCTCAGCAAACAACTCGGCATCAAAGTAGACTTCGTCACAAAAAGCGCCCTCAAGCCAATGATTAAAGATCAGATATTGAAAGAGACGATTTATGCTTGAGAAGAACTGTTAACAAATTAGACGAAGAACGACTGAATTAGTTACTATCTACAATTCTGGTGTCAGTGTTTGCCAGGATTAATTGAGCCTTTGAAAGTGAAGGGGTTAACTCTTAGGAACCGCATTGTTATGCCGCCTATGCAGACTGGAAGGGCAACTTTTGAAGGCGCCGTAACTAACAAGCTGATTAACTTTTACGTTCGACGCTCATCAGCGTTAGGTTTGCCCATTGTTGAACACGCCTATGTTTCGCCGACTGGAAAGATAGGTCCTAAGCAACTTGGAATCTATGATGACTCGTTAATCAGTGGTTTTGAGAAGCTTGCAAAGCGGGTACATGAGGTTGGTGCCCCCGCGGTTGTACAGCTATCTCACGCTGGCGGGGTTACGAACAAAAAAGTCATCGGCGCGGAACCTGCTGGACCCTCAGCAAGGGATAAAACGCGCATGTTAGAAGTAAGTGAAATGGAAGCTATCGCTGACGAGTTTGCTTTGGCTGCTGATCGTGCGGTTAAGGCGGGTTTTGACGGGGTTGAGCTTCATGGAGCGCACGGTTACTTGCTTAACCAGTTCTTTTCGCCTTTATTTAACAAGCGTAGTGATGAGTATGGTGGTTCTTTAGAGAACCGAATGCGCTTTCCCCTGTTGGTTGTTGGAAAGGTGCGTGAGCACCTCAACGGTAAACTTTTGCTCTACAGGTTAGGCTCGGACGATTTAGCCCCCAGTGGAACGCACATCGAAGATTCTGTGACGTTTGCAAAGAAGCTTGAGCAGTCAGGAGTGGACATCATTGATGTGTCTGGGGGCATGTGCGGAAGCGAACCTAAACAGCTGCGGCAAGTGAAAGGCTATTTTGTTCCTCAGGCAAGTGAGATTAAGAAAGCAGTTAGCGTTCCCGTTATCGGTGTGGGAGGAATCACCGAGCCTAGATACGCGGATAAACTGGTAAGTGAGGGAAAAGTTGATTTGGTAGCGGTAGGCAGAGCGTTTTGGAGTGATTCGAAATGGGCAGAAAAAGCCCTCGAAACACTAAGAAACAGCAAATCAGCATAACACCTTCGATTCCTGCAAAATAAAAAAGATGACTCGGTTACTGGGAGACTTTTTCGCCGATGTGAGTTTTCATGGAAACCATTACCGATTTGTGACCCGCATACTGTAGACCCACGTTTTCGAACAAAGTTTGGTATTCCCGTGTTGAATATATTTTTACATGACCTTGTTCTAGCTTATTACTTAATTTGTCCACAAGTCTAATCATGAAGTTGTCTGCCGTGACGTCGAAAATGTAGATTCTCCCTTTTGGCTTCAACACGCGGTATGCCTCATTTAAAATTTTGCCAGGGTTGGCGAAGTGGTGAAAGGCATTTGTGGAAATGATTAGGTCAAAGAAGTTATTGTCAAAAGGAAGGCTCTCAGCATTGGCTTTGTAAAAATGGATGTTCTTATAACCTGAAGAGCTTGCTTCCGCCGTCTTAATCATTTTCGATGAATTATCGATGCCATAGAATTCTCCCCGTCCACCAGCCAAATTGGCTGCGTAGCGCACAGCCCAACCTGTGCCGCAACCTATGTCTAGAAAATACGGGTTCTCTCCCAATTCCAAAAGGGAGACCAGTTTCTTTTGTGTCCAGCGGGTAAAACCGAACTTTCTATCATAAGTCTCAGCCCTCGAATCCCACAGCTCTTCATTCTGCTTAGTGCACTCATCCGTTTTTTCCACGCTTGGTGCTCTCCTATACTTATTATTGTCAACGATGATTTTATAAAGTTAAAAATTGACATTTATCCTTAAAGGTGAAGGAATTGACAAATCATGTTAATAGTATCGAAACAAACCAAACCCAATGGCACGTAGGCTCCATCACACCTATCGTTTTATCAATCCTCGGCGTAATAGCGTGGCTTGTCTTCATCCTTCTCTACGCGCTCTTCTGGTCGAGGGGTTTCAGCCTGTTTCAGAACATCATCGTGACAATAGTCTCGTTGGCTATAGCAGGGCTGCTGATCGGCTTGATGTGGATAATCTGGGGAACCAGACACTTTAGAGCTGCGAAGATATGGCAAGGAAGCGTCTGACCGATGAACATGCTGGTCGACCCAAGTCAGCAGGATGAATCCAAAGTCAAAACTTTAGACTCCGCATGGAAGAGTCTCTACGGAGTTGGCGGTGTGGCCGCTCTGATCCTGGTCTTGTTATTTCTCATCCAGAACAAAGAGTGAACTACTAATGAACCGAAAAGGAGTCAGCTACGACGTCGGACGCGTGATGGGCATCAACTGGCGCCCTATTTTCGACCTAAAGATTGTGCATCGCGAGCTTGAGATCATTAAAAATGGCCTTCACTGCAATGCCGTGAGAATCTGTGGTCTTAACATTGACCGATTGATGATTGCTGCCGAGGACGCCTTAAAACAGGGATTGGAAGTTTGGCTGTCGCCAGAACTGTGGGACAAAAGTCAAGAGAGGACGCTCAAGTACATTACGAAGACGGCTACAGCGGCAGAGTCATTGTACCAGCGATGGCCAGATCAAATAGTGTTCAGCGTCGGTTCCGAGTTCACTCTCTTCATGCAGGGCATAATAGAAGGTAGGCGGCTCATGGATCGGCTACGCAACCCCAAAAATTGGGTGCGCGTCAAAGCTGGGGAACACAATAAACCACTCAATGAATTTTTGACCAAAGCCAACGATGCTGTGAGAAAAGAGTTTCACGGAAAAGTCACGTATGCATCACTCATCTGGGAGGCGGTTGATTGGAAACTTTTTGATTTTGTGGGCGTTGACCATTATCGATCAAGCCGCATCAAAGATCGATATGTGGAAATGCTCAAACCGCTTTTCACCTATGGGAAACCAGTTGACATAACAGAGTTCGGCTACGGTACTTATCAAAGTGCCGAGATTTCGGCTGAGAGCGTGGAACAAGACGTAGACAACACAAGGCTATTCCTGCATACAATACCATTCTTTGGTCGATTTGTCCGACCGCGAATGAAAGGCATTCATGTTCGAGATGAGGGATGGCAGGCACGCCAACTCGTTGACCAACTCAATATACTAGACAGTGCAGGCGTTGATGGAGCGTTCATATTCCAGTTTGTCTCGCAAATTTCTCCCTACAGTGACAACCCAAAGTACGACCTTGACATGGCAAGCTCTAGTCTCGTTAAGAGCTTCACTGACGGAAAGCACGGCACCACTTACCCAGACATGCCATGGGAGCCAAAAGAATCGTTCAAAGCAGTAGCTGACTATTACAGATCAGGATGATTTTACCTTTACATTGTTGCTGTGTTTTTGCAGTCACAAAACTAAAACTACCTGAAAAAGCTGTTCTTTACATGTGAAATTCAAAACCTTGCATGAAAAAGCAAAGCTCTTAGACGATTCAATAGATGAGTACATAAAAACAAAAAATAGCAGTTTTGTCCCAATGAAAAATCTGGAACAAAATGTGCTCATGATTTTTCCTGACGCTCGCTTGAGTAATTTTGGTTTACATAAACTTGTTTTCCGTTTAAGGCATAAGAGCCATGAGTTAGCGTTAAAGATCGGAAAATCAGAGGCAATAGAGCGCGACCATGAAGCGTATAGGCAAATGCCGACAAGCATGAGGCATGTTTATTTTGCAAGAGTCTTCTGGCATACGAAATATTGTCTTTTGCAGGAGTACGGTGTTGAAGCAGACGTTTCAGCGGAAGATCTGGTGCAGCTTAGAGCGATAGCCGGCAAGTACGGTTTGCTAGATATTACCTGCGATAACATAAGAAGCGTGAATGGAAACCTGAAAATTATTGATGCCAGCATTGCACCTCCGGGGCTTTTTGGGCTTTGGCAGACAGCAGATTTTATTAAGCTCAGGTTGCCGCCGCCTATTAGACACGCAATAAGGAAGTCGCGGTTGCTAACCACTGTTAGGGGAAGTTAGAAAGTTTAGGTTAGCTTAGTTTTTGTTGCGGCAGGCTTTTTTTGCACCGCCTCCATTTATTCAATTGTGTGCCGTCTCTAACTTGCCTGATTTATGCACGGTCTTGCAACTTGTGACCGAGCGGAACTGGGACGACAGATAAATAGAAAGCCTTCAAAACAGTTCGCACAGTTTTTAGCATTGGCGAAGTAGGTTTATCTTTTTACATTTTGCTATGCGGAAAACATATCAAGCTGATGCAATCATCATGCAAATATAACATGACTCTAAACTCAAAACCATTGCAAAGCATTCGTGCTTCAGATAACTGGTTAAAAGACATTCTGAAGAGCAGTAACTTAGCGGATAATAGCCAAATAGTTGCCCGAGCCAGAGAGGACAGCCTATGTGTTTTGTGCAAGGGCGCCAGGTTTCTATGCGGCAAAACTCGTTGCCCGATAATGGTTAAAGTTAACTATTTCCTCAAAAGCGTGCCGCTGATGGCAAGTGAAGACATCAATGGCATGTCTCCGCCAAGTGTTTTCATAGGAAGAATCGGCTACCCCAACGTTTACGCTGGTCCACTTGTGCCGCCCATACATGAGGACACAAGCATTTACGATTTGCCTGAACATTGGTTTGGTAAGTCAATGGATGAAATTGTTGGTTTCCGAAGCATGCTTGTTCGTGGTAAACACCGGGTTAACGTGCAAAAGTTCATGGATGCGGGAAAAATACTGGATCAAACACGCGAGTTAGCACTTGCAGACAGCAGCGTAGACATCGAATTGAACCTAACAAAAAAGCCTCGGGGCTCAATTTTTCATGGATGATAATGTTCAACCGTTTGGTCCTTCAGCGCCCATCCGAGACCTGCACGTTGGCAACGCACGGTACGATGATAAGATAGAGAAAGCGTATTATGATACGGATTTGCGGGCTAAGCAGGCAGTGGTGGAACTCTACAATCGAGGCGTCATGGTGACAAAGATTCAAAAAGCCTTCAGCGTCGGCGCTTTCGGAGTGGAAAAAAACAGGCGCTTGGTTCCTACACGCTGGAGCATAACAGCCGTAGACGACACCATCTCCAAAAACCTCAGGGAAAAAGTAAAGACTTTTCCCGAAATCAACGAGTACAGGGTTTACGAGTCAATCTACATGGATAATGTTTTTGAGATTTTAATGATTCCGCAACAGTGGAGCTACGAGTCCATGGAAGCTTGGTATCCAGGCACCGTTTGGAACCCGAATGGAACCAGCATAGCAATTTTTTCGGATTGGGAAGGCAACGGTGGAAGAACCACCTACGCTCAGATAGGCGGCTGCTACTACTCAGCGCGTCTAGCAGTTTGCGAGCAATTAGTCAAGGAACAGCGCCAAGCCACTGTCATTGTACTCAGAGAAGCAAGACCAGGGTACATCATGCCCATCGGCGTCTGGCAAGTACGTGAGAACGTGAGAAACGCAATGCGGCAAAAACCGTTTCTTTTCAAAAGTCTCGCTGAATCCCTGCAGTTTATTGGTGGTCGATTTGAGATCCCGATGCAAAGGTGGATATTGCAAAGTGAACTCTTAAAGCGGGCGTTGTTCCAAAAGAAAATATCAGACTTCTTCGGAGCTTAATTTTGACAACAAATTTTAAAAAAGCAGCCCGTTATACTCTGACTTGATGCTCAATGTTAAACGCTGCTGTTAAACGGTTCATTTTGCCCTTTTCACCAGGGAAAAGTAGAGAACTGTTTAGTTTTGACGTTGAGGCAACTGCTGTTTATGCGCTTTCAGAGCTTGAGAGGGACAAAGGCGGTGGCTTAATAGTAAAGCAGCCTGAAGAAAAACTTTTGTTCATTACGAAAATAGGTTATCCGCTGTGGCTGTTTCCCAACAATGAAACCGCATACATCTTCGACGGATTAAACGATTCCAGGCTTAGCGTGCTTTACTTTGAAGTGCCCCCAGCTAAACCCTTCATTGAGAGTCTTGAGAAAAACTCGAAAACAAATGAAGACTACATGGCTTTTCTGTCTGATCATGACAATTATTTTCAGCAGACCAAGAAAGAGAAAGAATTCGTACTGAGAGGCTTAATCGCTGGCTTGGAGTTTAAAAAAGAATTCAGCGTTTACCGCAAAGAAGCCGTAGAAGTAACGGGTCAGCCTGCAAAGTTAGCGCCGCTTGCTCCAACCCTGGAAGAGGCAACGATTTCTTCTATGTTAACTGAAATGAGCAAGTTACAATCGTTCCTCAGAGAAGACGCTCAGAGGCTTTCAGAATGCCTAAGACTCATAAACAAAACAACCAGCCAATTCATAACGGAACTGGATTATGCAGCAGAAGCGGTAAGGGACGAGGCGAACGCTAAAATCAAAGCTCAAGAAGAATTTGTAACCCCACAAATTACCAAGCTAAACAGCGAATACAAACAGCAAATAGCACAGGTAACCAGAAGCTTTAATGAAGAACTTGAAAGCCTTGAAAAACTAAAAGCAAAAACAATAAAATTCATAGAGGGCAATGAAGAAAAAATCAAGCTTTACAACCGAGAAGCAAAGACCCAAGCGCAAAAGAACCATTTAATTTATGAAAAGATCATGGAAAGAAAAAAGCCGTCAAGCTAAAAAAGAACTCGATGGACTAAAAAAAGAACTAAAACGAATAGAAAACAGCATTAAAAACCTAAACAAACAAAAAGCCAAAAAAACATTCAAGCTACAACTTGAACTTGAAACTGAAATTAAATTGGCTCGCCAGCCCTTGCTTGACCTTGAAGTTGCCCGCGATGCTAAAGTGCTTGGCTTTAAGCAGAAAACTGAGAAGTTGCTTAAACAGGAAAAACCTGTAATAGAAGGTCTTAATGGCGTCATCAAACTGGGAGAGGCAGTTAACGCTAGGTTTGAAATGCTAGGCATTAAGGAACAGCAGTTGAAGAGCCCAGCGTTGTTTTATGTGCCCTTCTACGTTGCTTGCTATCAAGCAGGATTAAGTAAACGTTACATTTTTCTGCCTCCATCCATGACAAGCCCTATCGGTTTCGCTGCCAAACTTAAGGGTGCATTCGGCAGGTCAAAAATTAAAGAGCTGTTTATTCCACGGTTCAAAGAAATAACAGCCCTAATTGACAAAGTCCAAGTGCTTGCTAAACAAGACAGCTTGTTAGATGACGAAATTAGAGATTTAGGTGAAAAAAACAATCTCCTGAACACAGAATCGGTTCGTGACAACATAGCTAAAGGCTTAGTTTACCTGAAACATGAAGGCTGGCTTTCAGAGCGAGAATACCAAGTTTTAAGCAGGGGCTTGGCTGATGCTTAGTGAAAATGGGCTTTTTACCTTTGAAAAAACTTATTGCGTTCCTCACGATTATACTAAAGTTAACAGTTAATTGGCGCTAAAACATGAAGAAATACACAGGCAAAACCTCTACTGCAATAATACCATTTCCATCAAATCGAATTTTACTTGTTAAAAGAGATACTGTGCCCTTCAAGGGTTACTGGGCTTTGCCCGGCGGCAGAATGTACCCTGGCGAAACCGTTGAACAAACCATTGTCCGAGAGGTCAAAGAGGAAACAGGCCTTGACGTAACTGTGGTTCGCCAAATAGGCGAGTATGTTGAGAAAGGAGTAAAAGATGATGTGGACTACGAGTATTATCCTACATGTTTCCTTGCTAAAACGGTTGGCGGAGAAATAAAAAGGCAAGAGAGCGAAATCCAAGAAATCCAAATCTTCAGCCTAAAAGAACTGCCGCACCCACTGGCGTTTGAACATGACAAAATGATAAAAGATTATTTAACCATTAAAAATAATGAACCTTAAACTTATCATTTCCGAATTGAAAAATACTTGATAGATTGGGAGCAAGCACCCTTAACTTGCGCATTAATTTAATATCTTGCAGTTTCAGTATTCTTTATTGTGCTTAAATTATGGACTATGCCGTAATAGCCGACTCCTACGAGAAAATCGAAGCAACCACGAAACGGTTAGAAATGACAGATTTACTAGTTGACTTGCTCAAGAAAACGCCCAAAGAGGTCATAGCAAAGGTTGTTTATTTGACGCAGGGCAAATTGTACCCAGACTTCATGGGCGTAGAGATGGGCGTTGCAGAAAAACTAGCGATAAAAGCATTAGCCCGAGCATCAGGTCAAGGTGAAAGCTTAATTCAATCTGAACTGCAAAAAAGCGGCGACATCGGCGAAACAGCAGAGAAACTTTTAGCTAAACGGAAACAATCCACCTTTTTTACTAGGGCGCTTACGGTTGAGCACGTCTATAAGACACTTGACAAAATGGCCAAAACCTCAGGGTCCGGCGCCGTAGATACAAAAATGGCACTTCTCTCAAGTCTTTTAACTGATGCATCGCCAAAAGAGGCAAAATGGATAATCCGCACCGTAACAAGCAACCTGCGGCTAGGCATCGCGGACATGACGGTTCTTGACGCGTTAGCGATAGCGTACGGCGGCGGAAAAGAAGCCCGAGAACTCATTGAGCGCGCCTACAGCATTTCTTCTGACCTTGGCAGAGTCGCAAACGTAGTTGTAGAAAAGGGTTTAGACGGAATTAAAAAGTTTCAAGTTGTGGTTTTTGAACCCATAAGACCCATGCTGGCAGAGCGGTTAGCTTCGCCTGAAGAAATTTTAGAGAAACTCGGAGGCAAATGCATAGCTGAATACAAGTATGATGGGGAACGTGTGCAGGCACATAAGAAAGACGGCAAAGTGGTGTTGTTTTCTAGGCGTTTGGAGAACATTTCTAGCCAGTATCCTGACGCGGTTGAATTAATTAAAGAAAAAATTGATGCAAAAGAAGTGATTTTGGAAGCTGAATGCGTCGCGATGGACTTAGAAACAGGCGATATGCGTCCTTTTCAGGAGTTGATGCATCGGAGACGCAAGTATGGCGTGGAAGCAGCCATAGAACAGTATCCTATTTCGCTTTTCCCCTTTGACTTACTCTATGTTGACGGCAAAGACTTAACCCTTGAACCTCTACCCCACAGACGCAGAGAACTTGAAAAAATAGTTAAAAAAACCGACCGGGTAACACCCGCCATTCAAAAACTAGTCAAGAACCCCAAGGACCTTGAGAACTTCTTTGAGGAAGCCATAGCCGAGGGCTGCGAAGGCTTAATGTGCAAATCCATCGCCAAAGACTCAGTTTATCAAGCGGGAAGCCGAGGTTGGCTTTGGATAAAATACAAGCGCGACTACAAAAGCGAGATGACCGACACCGTGGACCTTGTGGTAGTTGGCGCTTTCCACGGAAGAGGAAAACGAGCAGGAAAATACGGTGCCTTGCTTTTAGCCACCTATAACAATGAAAAAGACACCTTTGAAACAGTCACCAAATGCGGCACAGGCTTCACAGACAAAGACCTTGCAACGCTTCATGAAACGCTTCAGAAACATGTGATTCCCCGCAAGAACTCCCGTGTCCAATCGATGTTGGAGGCAGACGTTTGGTTTGAACCCAGCTTGGTGCTTGAGATTTTAGGTGCTGAAATCACCCTAAGCCCCATTCACATGTGTGCTATGGATTCAATACGTAAGGGAGCAGGCTTGGCGATTCGTTTTCCACGCTTCACCGGTAAATACCGAACCGACAAAAGCCCAGAAGACGCGACCACGTCAAAGGAGATAGTGGAGATGTATCGTGCTCAACTGAAGAAGATCAGCGAGTCTCCGCAAGCCTAGAAAAAGCTAAAACTGATAAGCATCAACCGCTAAAATACTCAGCGTGCGTGAATTACGTTGGCTCAAGACCAGGAAAAAATGAAGTCACTCATCGCATTTAAGAAGCGGATGGAAGAGCAGCTGGAAAAATTAACTGCTGAATCTAAAGAGGTTCAAGCTGCCTTGGACACGGTTAATGCTATTTTGCTTGAGAAGGGCTTTAGGCGTGGAGACATTAAAGAAATTTCTGAGGCGTCTGTGCCTAAAGAGGTTGTTTTGCCAAAGCAAGAGCCTGAGCCCCAAAAGGTTGTTATTCAATACACGTCTGACGCTTCAAAGCCTGTTGCCCAGCATATGCCTGAGCAAGAAAGCGTCATACCCCTGAAAACCATGGCTGATGAGCCTTTGGCGCTGATTATTTTTGATAAGCAGGGTATGCATGTGATGCCTGATGAAAGCAAAAACTTCAGCGTTAACACGCCGCCTTTCACCAATTTTCTTGTTGAAAAAGTCTTCGCTAAAATGCAAGAAAAAGACAGCGAACTGGTCCGAACAAAGCAGTTGACAGCGGATAAAATGTTCTCTTACAACATTGTCCGTGAGGGAGACTTGATAAGAGAAATAGTAATCAGAAATGTGGATGATGAACGGCTCAAGGAGCTTAAGTCGAGCATCCGCTGGACTTTCGAGAAAATGTATGAAAAAATGAAAAGTGCCTAAACTACTCTGAATGTTTCTTTAGCGTGTCAGTTATCCTGTTTTTTGGGCATAATCCCACAAGTCTTTCAGCTTCGGAGCCGTTTTTGAAAATTATCATGGTGGGTATGCTGAAAACTTGGAAGCGCTCAGCCGTCGCTGGGTTCTCGTCAACATCAAGTTTGCCAACTAAGACTTTCCCACTGTACTCTTTCGCTAATTCCACGACCGTTGGAGCTAAAGCTCGGCATGGTCCACACCAATTAGCCCAGAAATCAACGAAAACCAACTTGTTCTTCTTGATTGTTTCCTCAAAATTGGCGTCTGTTACATGGAAAGGTTCATTGCTCATGTGTTTTAAACTCCTTTATGACAAATATAAATTTGAGGTTTGTTTGATATAAACTGTTCTGAGCACTAAAAAGGGAAAAATTAACTTGTACCGCTACGCCAAGTAGTACAAGTAAACTTGAAAAAGCGCTGAAGGAAAACAAGCAGTGAACGTTGACATCAAAACCCTGATTCAAAAGATTCCGCGTTCAGTAAAATTAGCAGCCCTCATTGTTGTATTAGCGAAAATTCTAGTTTTAACAATTGGCTACGTCGTAACATACCTAAACAGTGGACCTGCTCCACCGCTCACAATCATTATGAACATGTTTAACCACTGGGACGCTCCGCATTACGTTGACATTGCAAAGAACGGGTATGTCAATACAGGCGATGCAGCGAACTTTATCGTTTTTTTCCCATTATACCCTGCACTCATTCGCTTGTTCACGTTTGATTTTAACTACATTAACCTCTCCGCGCTGATAGTCTCAAACGTTTGCAGCCTAATAGCCTTCTTCTACCTCTACAAGCTAGCAAAACTCGAATTCAACGAGAGCGTAGCCCTGAAAGCCGTCCTTTTCCTCAGCGTTTTCCCCACCGCGTACTTTCTCTCGGCACCCTATACCGAGGGGCTATTCTTTGCCCTAGTTATCGCCAGCATTTACTATGCGCGACTGGGCAAATGGCAGCTTGCTGGTTTAATCAGCTTATTTGCAGCCCTAACGCGGTTTGCTGGGCTTCTGCTGTTGCCTGTGCTTTTGGTTGAGTATTTTCACCAAAAAGGTTGGAAACCAAGAAAAACGGACCTCAACATTCTATGGATATTTTTGGCGTTAGCAGGTTTCCTCATCTATCTTGGCATAAACTATCAGGTCACTGGAAATCCGCTTACATTCCTGACAGTAGAAGCTACGCATTGGTATAACAGGCTTGATCCCCGAGCAGGGTTTAACTGCTGCTTACGGGTGGGCAAGAAACGCATCTTACCCAGACAACCTCACCATTGGCCTTGCGCCGTTGGTTTTCGCTTTCTTTGGGCTGCTGATGGTTGGAGTCAGTGTTTGGCGGCGTCTGCGTCCAGTCTATATAGTTTATATGTTTCTTTCTTGGGCGCTTGCCGTTTCAACGTCATGGTGGATTAGCGTTCCCCGCTACGTGATGGCAATGTTTCCCATATTCATGCTGTTTGGCTTACTTACAAACAGAAAAGCGGTCAACGTAGCAATTGTGATAGTATCGGGAGCGTTTTTATGCTATTTCACAGTCTTTTTCGCATTAGGCTGGTGGGCCTTCTAAACCACTAATTTCAAAACTGAGCGGCTAAAACACGGTTGGTTAAAATTAATGATTATGGCGGTTCTTTTATTACAGTAAAATATACTGTTTTATTGTGAATATAGTGGAATCTGGTGTTGAAGTCAAAAAGGTGGATGCTCAGGGGCAATTGCTGTGTACTATACTTTTTTCTCGGAAGTTTCTTTGGTTGCGGTGTTGCCATGCAAAGTGCCGCTTTTTGTAAAACCGATTTTTTCGTATCCTTTGTATCTGTAGTAAGCCATGGCGACGAGCCATGCAATTAGGAAAGACGCTATAATTGAGTACCCAATGGTTTCGAAATTAAGGTTAGCGAAAGCCCCAGAAGCCAGTTGTCCCACCAAGTTCTATTGCATACACTTGGATAATCTCAATTCCTCCAATGATGAAAGCCACTAACACGGAAATTATAGTGATTGTGAGGTTGTAGAAGATTTTTCGTATTGGCTTTAGGAATGCCCAGCCGTACGCGCACCGCATTGAGATGCCGTCTGATGTATCAATTGTAACCATCCCTGCAGTGAACAGAAGCGGCATTATAAGGACGTAAAGAATGGTACACTACCGCTGACACCTATGGCTAATGGCGATAAGAGCAATCTGAGTTGCTGTATCAAAACCTAACCCGAAGAGTATGCCTACAGGAAATATCTGCCAAGGCTCGTTAACAATTTTGAATAACTTTCCAAAAGTTCTATTCATAAAACTATTTTTGTTCATGTGCTCATCCAGCTTGAGATGAAGTAAGTTTGCCTTGTCTCTTAAGCCCTTGAATGTCTTGTATACACCTAAGACTATGAGCAAGTTGACTAATCCAATGATGAATAGAAATACCCCAGCAGATCGTAGTGCCGACTATAGCACCTCCGCTCTCAAACGCAGGTACAGCATTGGTAACTGCTCTAGTTGCAAGCACTAAAGCTACAGTCAACGCAATTACAATAACTGAATGGCCAAGAGAGAACCACATTCCGACTGTTACTGGTCGCTTGTTTTGCTGCAATAGTTTTCGGGTAGTGTTATCAATCGCGGCGATATGGTCAGCGTCAACTGCATGCCGTAGCCCAAGTACATAGGACACGATGCCCAGCCCAGCGAGAACGAGCGTATTTCACACCAATCTCTGATTGCAAATATCAGCAATATCACTGTTAATAACGGCCAAAACAGCCGTAAATACTGCCTATTTGTACTTTTTCTTTCCACGTTAAACCTAATCTGTCACATTGTTCTTTCAATCACTGATTTTCATTTTCTTGTGCTCCCACTTCAATCTCCCCAGTAACACTTTTTTTAAAAAACGTGTTACCCGAAATATAAAAGCTTTTAGGTACAAAACATCCACAATCTATCAGCGATATCCATGTCAAAAGTCACCCGCATAGGCGTAACGTTTCCTCCTGAACTCCTCAAAGACTTCGACGAAATCATAAGCAAAATGGGGTACGAAAGCCGCAGCAAAGCCATACAAGACGCAGTAAGACTATACGTTTCCGAGCGAAAATGGCTCAAAGAAGAAGACACTATCCAAACAGGCATTTTGCTGATGGTTTATGACCACGATGTGAAAGGACTCGACAGCGAACTAACCGAAACACAGCATGAACACTCCTCACTGATTACATCAACCATGCATATTCACATTAGCGAACGAGACTGCTTAGAAGCCATAGCAGTGAAAGGTAAAGCCTCAGAAATACGAGAACTAAGCGACGAATTAACAACAAGAAGAGGAGTAAAAATCCTCAAAACAACAATAGTAACCGTTTAAACCTCAAACATCCGCTCAAGTGAAGCACGAGCCTTCTTCGCAACTGCCTCGGGAACCTTAACCACATTCTTCTCCTCTTTCAACGCGACATACAGGCGATCAAGCGTTGTCAGCTTCATGTTCGGGCAAATTGCATCTTCATACGCCAAGTAAAAGTTTTTCTCTGGGTTCTCTTTGCGCAGGCGGTGCAGAATACCTTCTTCAGTGCCGACGATGAAGTTTTTGGCGCTGGATTCTTTGGCGTAACGGCACATTTTTGAGGTGCTGCCAACGTAATCAGCTACTTTGCGCATTTCAGAACTGCATTCAGGATGAACCATAACAGTTGCGTCTGGATGCTGCATCTTTAGGACTGTTACATCTTCAGGCTGGAAAAGCAGGTGCGTTGGGCAAAATCCCCATTCAGGAATCGGAATCAGCGTTTTACCCGTTTTCTCAGAAACGTACTCGGCTAAGTTGCGGTCTGGACCAAACAGAATCGTGTCTGCGTCGAGAGATTTTATGACTTCCACAGCGTTGGCGCTGGTGCAGCAAACGTCGCAGTTGGCTTTGCACACAGCCAAAGTGTTCACGTACAGCACTACTGGAGCCTTCGGATAGTGAGCTTTAGCAAGTTTTATCTCATCAACCGTGAGCATCTGCGCCATTGGACAGCGTGCACCTAAACAGGGCAAAAGAACCTTCTTGTCGGGATTGAGAATAGCGGCTGATTCAGCCATGAAATCTACCGCTGAGAAAACAATTATTTCAGCATCTTTTTCCTCAACCGCTTTACGGCTCAACTCAATGCTATCGCCGACGTAGTCAGCTATGTCTTGAATTTCTGACCTTTGATAATTATGAGCTAATATGACAGCTTTCTTTTCTTTCTTAAGCCTTAGGATTTTATCCGCTAACGCCATATTTCCGCCTAGTTCGCCTTAAAGCTGAAAAATAACAATGACAAATCAACAGATATATGCCTTTACCCTCAGCATTAACACTTTAACCCTTAAACATCACATAAAATAAATAGGTCAATATAGTTTGAGCTTGCTCTTTTTTACTTTAATGTCTTCAAAACGAGGATGAATATGCAGCTTATAACATGCCTAAAGTGGCTTTAACCTGTGAAGTTTAAAATGAAAATTCTTCTTGGATCTGAGCCGAAGGTGGCTTCAGGTGATATTTTTGAAAAATTGCCTGAAGCGTATAGCTGCGTGTAGATTTGCATAAGGTTCAGTGTTGTGTTGAAGTAGGGTACTGTGCCGCCGTACTCGTAGGTGAAAACGAACTTTACATTGTTCTGTTGGCATAAACGGATAAACTCAGTTATGTTAAAGCTGGGCGTGTAAGCGTCGACTGGCTGTTGGGGATACTGGTAGGTTTGAATTTGGTTTTCGCCGTCTGCCAACAGGTAGAAGTTTACCATGTCTTGGCTGAAATAGTTGAATGGACAAAGGACCATTATTGATTGGTTCGCGTCCTCGTGGCTGATAGCATAGGTTGTTGCTTCCTGTATATCAATTTGTATATTATCTTGTGCAACCCAACGGTAAGTATCATCTACACTGTAAACCATTGCAACAGCTAGGAAGACTATGAATAATCCTGCAGCAAATTTAACAGCGCGTTTCTTGTTTACGCTTATGTGCCCTTTCCAAGTATTCTCAGCCTTCGAATAAACGAATAAAATAAAAGCCGTCGCGGAGATTGCCAAGGCTGGAAACAACGGCACCATATACCGCCATTGTTTATTGTCTATTAATGTAAAGAAAACATAAATGCTCACAAACCAGATGAAAACAAATTTATCTTCGGGTTTCCGACTCCACGCAAACAAGCCTAAACCAAGCAGACCTACAATGTAGAGAAGAAGCGAAATTGGGTGGATGCCATTGTATGGCCAGGTTATCTCTACTAAATAAAATATTGGAAGCGGAAAACGGCCGCTGTATAGTGACCTTGCAGGGTTGCCCATTTGCAGAGCGTATGCCCATTGATTTAAAGTTTGAGACACGTAAATGTTGTAAACAATTTTAATCCATGGGATAATCACTATTGCGGCAGTGAATATTAATAGTGTGAATTTTGAAAATAACCGTTTGATTTGACCCCGCCCTAAAATTATTAGGCTAACAATCATTACAGCTCCTGCAGCAAGTATTTGATAATTTGTCAGTAAGCCGAAGCCTAAAGCTAAGCCGCTTAAAACTAGCATTTTATTCTGATGATTATTCAGCCAATGGAAAAAGAAAAGCAATGACACCGTAAAAAAGAAAACAAGCATTATGTCTGAAAAAGCCATACGTGAAAGCCAAAAGTAACCCGGCATAATTCCCAATAAAACAGCTGAGATTAACGCGGCTTTTCCTCTATACATACTGTAGGTAAGTTCAAACACTGCCCAAAGCGAAAGAACAGAAAAAACAACTGAAACCAGCCTACCTGAAACCAAGCTTACACCAAAAACATTAAAGAAAACCATGGCGAAGGAACTAAAAAGTGGTGGATAGAATGCACTGCCAACAAACTTATCGTATAGTCCCAATTTTAAAAATAATCCGCCATTCAGCTGGACAACTTCATCCCATTGCATCGGCATATTGGAAAGATTCAGCACAAGCAAAACGGCGTAGGATAACGCAAAAACTAAAAAGGCTATTCGCCACTTGTTTAATCCTGCCTTTAACTGAGTTAAACGCAACCTTGAACTTGATTTATCAATCATAGTTCTCAGCGCTACAAAGCCAGTTGCTAAATCTATGGCAAATAACGGATATAAAACCTTCCAATGTCTCGGAAATCTGAGGTTTTCAGCATTAACAACTAAATGAGGTCAGCAAAGCGTTTTTGAGCATCCATTAGCCATGGTTAATTAATTTAAGCATCAAAAAAGCAACATTACCTTTAATAGACTTTAGAAATCCACAGCTAAGAGACTTATTCTTGAGAAATGCTAAAATGTTTCAGTGCCTTTGTTTGTCAGAGTGCTTAACAGATGCCTTACAATGAATTGAGAAAAGATTACTTACTAAACCGCTGGGTCGTTATTGCAACAGAACGAAGCCGGAGACCCACCGACTTTGCCAAACAAAAAACTGAAACTGCCCAAAGCGCGGTTTGTCCGATGTGCGTTGGCAACGAGAACATGACGCCGCCAGCCTTAATGCTTTACTTGAAAGAGAATGGCGAAATAAAAAAAGCTAAGGAGCCGCTGGTTGGCGAACGCCCAAAAAACTGGCTTGTCCGATGCATCCCAAACCTTTACCCAGCGTTCAGTCCACCCAAACAACCACAGGATGAAACCCAAATCCTAAAGAACGAATGTTGTGGCTACGCGGTTGGGCATCATGAGGTTATAGTTGAGTCTCCAAACCATGATGAGGACCCAGCTGACGCCCAACTGCCTCAGTTGGAACTGGTCATTCACGCGTACATTGATAGGCTCAGAGAGTTAAGCGCAAAGCCATACGTCAAATATGTTTCGATTTTCAGAAATTATGGAAAAGAAGCTGGCGCGTCGCTTTCTCATGCGCATAGCCAAGTAATTGCGACACCCATCATTCCTGTAATAGTCCAAGAAGAGCTGGATGCAAGTAAAGCATTCTACGGCGAACAGGGCAAGTGCGTTTTCTGTGACATAATCGAGCAAGAATCAAAAGGTCCAAGGCTTGTTTATGAAGATTCAGATTTTATTGTTTTTGCTCCTTACGCAAGCATTAACCCGATGGAGTTCTGGATTATGCCTAGAAAACATGCCGCCAACATCCTTGACTTGGATGATGCTGAAGTGTCAGCGTTCGCTAAAACCCTCAAAGCAAGCCTCAAAGGCTTAAAGGATTTAGTGAATGATCCACCGTACAATTACGGTTTCCACTTAGCCATAAACCAAGAAGCCCAAGACTACTATCATTGGCACTTGGAAGTTTACCCCAAACTGTCAATTTGGGCAGGCTTCGAAATAAGCACAGGAACATACATAAACACGGTCACGCCTGAAACTGCTGCTGAAAGCCTCAGAAAAGCAATAAAACCTTAAGTGCCCAAATTTTCCTTCCAGTATCTTGGTTTAACCAGCAATACATCTTCAATGTAGGCTCTTAGTGGCTCGGCGACGCTCCATGCTTGCGAGATGCAACCTCTCGGCGTGTTTGGTGAGTCGCAATCGTATATTTCGCTTAATGTGCCTAATCCTGCTTGGTTTATTCCGCTGCTGAATAGGGGCAAAACAAGATTTTTCGTTGCATACTCCCGTGATTCGGCGCTGTAGCCGTTAATTTTCAAATATGCTGTTATGAATGGTCCCAGCAGCCAAGGCCAAATGGTCCCGTTATGGTAAGCGGTGTCCCTGCTTAGCCTATCGCCGAAGCATTTACCGACAAACTTTGGGTCACTTAAGGCTAAAGTGCGCAAGCCATAAGGTGTCACCAACTCATGATTCACCAATTTGACAACTTGCGCGCCCTTGTCCTTATCCAGCATCGTAAAATCCAATGAGACAGCAAAAATCTGGTTAGGGCGAAGTGATACATCAGCGTTATTAGTGTCCAGAACATCAAAGAGGCAACCTGCTTTTGGGTTCCAGAATTTTTCGTTAAAGCTAATGCTGGTTTTATCTGCCATCACGGCGTATTTTTCAGCTAAAGCTTTCTCACCGAAGTTGTTTGCCAGCAACTGCATTATTCGCAGTGTATTGTACCATAAAGCTTGGATTTCCACTGCTTTTCCAACTCTCGGCGTAATCTCTTTGCCGCCTACTGCTGCATCCATCCACGTAAGCCTTGAACCGTGCATTAGTAAACCGTCGTAATCTAAACGAATACCAGACAAAGTGCCCCGCTCATGATAATCAATTATTGCCTGGAGATTTTCCCAAAGCTCTTTTTGAACAAACGCGGAGTCCCCAGTGTATTTTAGGTATTGAAGCACAGCGTTAACATACCAAAGTGTGGCGTCAACAGTGTTGTAGGCTGGCTCACCCGACTTATCGGCTACAAAATTTGGAATAAGCCCCTTTTGGCTGTATTGAATGTAATTTTGCAGTATATCCTTTGCATCGCTAAATCTGCCAGTAACCAGCATAAGACCAGGCAATGAAATGAAGGTGTCTCTGCCCCATGGTTCAAACCAGTGGTACCCTGCAATGACGGCTTTCCTGCCAGCGGTATTCTCCACTATGAAGGAGTCTGCGGCTAAAAGAATCCAGTTTAGCCAATCAGTCATTGGAACCTCAGGGTGTAAACCATAAAATTTTTCCAGCAGATTGCTTAGCTGTGTTAATTCTCGATTGAAAGAAGCATTAACTTCATCGATTGTGTTGCCGACAGAATCCAAGGCTTCTCTTGCTGTTTGGCTTTCATGGTTTACGGCGAAGCTTACTGCAAACTCTTTTTCTTCTTTAGCTGGAACTTGAACTTCAAAGTATCCAGGTTGGAAACAATCGTCGCTGCCAGCTTCGCCTCTTGAGGCTTCCGTGCGATAAAATAAGCGTTCTATCCAGTTGATTTTCTCCGTGAACTCTCCATCAGTTGAGCGGCACAAGACTGTTGCTTCTGGATGCTGGAAAACTGTTTCTAACTCTTTGCCGATGCTTTTTTGAGTGAAGCCAAAAGGGTTTTTCAATCTATCTTTAACCGTGTGAAAATATCTGCAGGTTAAAATCGGGTAGATTTTAATTTTAGCCTCGAAATTGTTCTTGTTAGAAACCCTATAGATTACTGAGACAGCGTTCTTGTTTTTAGGCATAAAAACCGTTTTATTAACCTCAACGCTGCTAAAACCGTACATGTACGTGGGAAAAGGCTCTACTGAAAATGCCTTTAGGAACTTGTATCCCTGTGGGTAAATCACATCCTGAAACTCGTTAGCACCCAACCGGTAAATATCATTGCCCACCAAAACATCCTCGTCAAGCTTTGAGACACACACTGTACGGTCGCCGGGCGGATGCAACGCGGCAATCAATAATCCATGATACTTCCTTGTGTTAATGCCTAAAACAGTGCTTGATGCGTAACCGCCCAGCCCATTGGTTATGAGCCACTCCTTCCGCATAACCTCGCCAAAACGGGAAAGCGTTTCTTGAGTGAAGACTATGGCGGGCATGTTCATTTTTACGGCATCAGCTTGGCAATGTTCTTGTCTCGTGGAGCACAGAAATAATTAGCCACTGGAACACATTTTGTTCTGAACAAAAGCAGATGAGGCTTCGTCAACTTGTACTCAGTAAGGGTTTCAGCATACCCCATGCCTTTAGCGAAAACCAGCTCTGCAGCATCGTAAATTTTCAAGAATTCAGGTGAAACTTCCTTTTTCTGCAAGCCAACCGCGTCGGTTCCCGTGGTTAATATGTCGTCGGCTATTTTATCCATGCCTGAGAATAGCACATCGTCTAAAGTGGCATCGTTAATAACTGGTCCACCCTTAACGACATATGTTACTTTTAAGCCCATGTTTTTTAGCTGTTCAACAAGTAGCATGTCAAAAACGATTTCTCCAGCGTTATCCGCCAAGTAGAGAACGCTGTCTGCTTTCTTTGCTAACTCATATGCTTTGTCAATATCATCAATAACTAAGTCTTTAGCTGCTTCCCTAAAACAACCTGACAAATTGTTCAGGTTGAATTTGTGGCCTGGAATATCAAACTCCATAATATTGCCCACAATAGCGCATAAGCATGCTTTCTTGAACCGTTCCTGCTGATTATTACCCTCTTCCACAAGCTTTTTTGCCCGCGGCAGCATTTTCAACGCTTTCTCATTAGCCGCCTTCTTAGTTCGAAGGTATGGGTCATTGTTGCCTGTTAACTGTTTAATTAGGCGGTCTCTTTTGGTGCCTAAATCAGCGGCCACGGACGTTGGTTTGAATTCTCGATTTAAAAGTTTAACAACTTCAGCGAGACATCTGAAACGTAGGGCAGGGTTTGTTGTAGCTTGATAGATTTGCGTCGACCCCCGTGCAAGCAGGCAAGATTCACATTCAGCTTCAACTTTCAACGTTACTCACACAGTTATTGTTTTGTTGCGTCGGCAAATTCACGTAGGATACTATATGGGTCTTTCGCTTTTACTATGCCGCTTGCAACAAGCACACCATTTGTTCCCAGCTTTAAAGCTACTGAGACGTCTTCGCTTTGACTTATCCCTGCACCGCATAAAATGATAATATTAGAGTTAATTTGGTGAACAAGATTAACTGTATTAGTGACTACCTGGGGCTGCGCTTTAGAAACTGCGATTCCGGTGCCAATAAGCTCGGGTGGCTCAATGGAAACAATATCTGGCCGTATTGCAGCCGCAGCGGCGCTTACAGTGGGATTATTAGCGCATACACAAGAAATTAGTCCTTTTTCACGAGCCAACGCGATAATTGCATCGATATCTGAGAGTTTCAGTTGCCTCTCTGAATGATTAATTAATGTTCCAACCGCGCCTGCTTCCTTAACCGATTCTGCAAGAACATGACCTGTACTGTTGCCCGGCTTAATGGGGTCAATGTGTTGAGCGAACACGGGAATCTCAACCGTGTCTGCAATCCTTGCAATGTCAGCAAACTGTGGCGCCACCGCAATAGACGCGCCTGTTTCTTTGGCTACTTTTTCAGCGTTCTTTGCAAGTTCAACGGCTTTTTGCCCTGTTGCCTCTAAATAAGTTTTAAAATTTACGATAATTATGGGCGTTTTAAGTTTCAAGTGGTTTGCCTCGCTTAAAGGGTACCGTATTTTATTAATATCGTTTGCCTTTCAAAAAATACACAAAGTTTTTTTAAGTTAAAATTTGTTATGAGACAGATGCTTTAACTTGCAAGGCAGCCCTTTTAGCAGCATTAGCAGCATTTTCCATTAACATGCCTATAAGCTGCCCGTTTTTAACCATGGCAGCTCGCTTCATGCCCTTTTCCTCCATAAGCTTCATGGCTGTAATCATGGATTCGTTTGCCTCAAGGATTATAAGCGGCGTATAGTTGAGGTCTTTTGCTAAAGTTTTCTTAGGGTCCTTGTGTTCTTCAACTATTTCCTTCAAGAGTTCTCTGTCGTTTATTACACCAACGGGCTTATGATTTTCAGTTATGAGAATTGAAGTGACGCTGTTTTGTAACATTTTATCGACAAGTTTAGCAACTGCGTCAGTTGTTGAAACCTCAACTGCGGGAAGTTTAGTGCCTGCTTGATTGCTGATTTCCGAGATGTCTATGCCTCTCTTCCAAATATCACTAAGCATTTCGCTTACTCTTTCTATTTGGCTGGGGTCGCTGGAGTAGAAGGTGTCAGCTAAGTAAAAGGCAGATTCAGTTCCAATATCGTTTAGCGGCGGCATCTTAAACATGAACAGGTGCTTGTCGTCAACCAGCATCATTGTCAGATAGCTGATTGGCACATGCTTGATTTCGTAATGAGCTGAAAGCCGCTGTGCCGGTTCAAGATTATCCAAGTCTATGGATGCCATTAATCGAACTTTCAAGCCTTTTTTGAAGTAATTTATTAACGGGTCATCTTCCGATAAGCGGTTAATGCTTTGTGAGGTTGTGATTATTACAATGTCTTTTTTTGCTGATTCAAGAACCTTAGTCATCTTGGACCAGGCTTCTTCAATGTCTTTTATGATGAGCGTTTCGCCTATTGGTATTCCGCTCTTCAACTCGTCTATTCGTCTTGAAGCGTCAACTCCGCTTTGCCACATTTGGACAAAAAAAGCTTTCAGAACTGAAATGAACATTTTGTCATTTATCCATAAGCCTTCATCTTCCAAATTAAGCACGGAGGCTTCATTGCCAAAAGGCGCATACAAGATGGCTTCTTCCTCATCTTTAATCAAAAAGCGCGGGAAAAATTTGGAACTCATGTTCACATGACGAATTTTAATGTTTAAATTTTCTTCCGAAATATTCCTATCTATCCTCTCCACAACCTTGAGGTTTTCAGGGGAAATCTCAGTTATTACTTGAAATGGTATGTTTCGCTCTTGGGAAGAGGTAAAAGCTGTATCAAAAACGCCTGCGATATCTTCTTGAATTAAACCTAAAGCAGTTGTTAAAACTATAACTTCAGCGTTCGACTCCTCAATCATAGATAACATTTTAGCATGAATCTTTTTCTTACCCGTGATAATAGAGAATTTAGCTACTGGATATTCTGATTCGGGAGCGCTTATTGATTGCCAAGCCGTTAGTAGAGGCTGTTTCTGGTCAGTCAGGTTGGTAACCTCGTTCTTTTTAGCACTAATAAATGAGTCAACTAGGGCTTCAAAAGGAACAATGGTAAAACGCGTAGGCCTTTCCAGTGTTGCTTCAATAAAGCCTTTCTCCTGCAGCTTCTTGAATGTACGATAAGCTTGAACACGCTCCATTTTAAGCCTTTTAGCCACAAAGCTAGTTGATTGGACACCACTTTTGGCAAGAAACATGTAAACTTGAATTTCCCTCTTTGACAATCCAAGCATCTGCAAAAACTTTGTTACGTCCTTTTCACTCATCAAGCAACCGCCGTTTAAAACCCGCTGTTCTTAAATTAAAAATGTAACTCGACATTTATATAATTAGTGCTTAATTGTAGACTTTTTGCCGAAACAATTGACTACAACTAAAGACATCTTCATGCTTAAAAACATGGTTAAGCAAGCTTCTGTTGCAACGTGCCTTTCTCATTTTTTGCTCTTTTCGCAGGCTTCCATGATTTTCTAACAAAGCTTGGATAATCTTCATTTTTTTCCAGTAGCTGCCTCAGGAAACCCATGGTCTTCCCGTCAGTTAAGTATCCACTGCCAAAGTCGCCGTATTCAACTCTTAAACTTGCAATCTCTCTGTCACGCTCTACTTTAGCTATGATGGATGCGGCTGAAACAACTGGGAAAATCTTGTCTGCTTTATGTTTGGAAATGATCCTGGTTTTGATTTTTAGGCATTCTCTGATATGGTTTCCAAAGCGGTCCTCAACTGTGTCTGCTGCGTCAACGTAGGCTTCATCTGGCTTTAAGGATTCAATTATCTGCGCCATTGTCTGTGCTTCAAGCCTGTTTAGTTTATGCAATCTTCTGGCGCTTTCAACTGCTTTGTCAATTTGGTAAGGAAGCACCTTTATCGTCTGGTATTTTTCGGTTAACCGTAATAATTTCAGGGTACAATGCTTCACGTTTTCTTCGCCGTTAGAAGCTTTGAATCTTTAACTCCTAATTCGCTTAGAAGAGGCAAATTCTCAGCTTTCAACATGACGCCAGCGACCACTAAGGGACCGATAACGCATCCACGCCCAGCTTCGTCAACCCCAGCAACCAACATTCTTCTTTTTCAACCTTAACTATCAATGGCGTTAGTAAACTAAGCTATAATGGTTTTCCAAAAACTGCTTCTGCAAAGAAAAAGCAGCTAGATTGCAGGTAAGAAAGGTGTTTCAGGAATGTGGGGAATTCCAATTTTGCTTGCGAATTTTTCTAGTAAAATCGAGGAGAGGGGTATACTGTTTGCTTAGCAGTTTCATTAGCTAAAAGAGGTATCGCTGCACGTAAATCAGGTTCGTTGGGCTACTATCATGGCGTGTGCCTTGTCGAAAGGCTCCAAATTCACGACTTCTTTAACATCAAAGCCCCGTTTGCGCAAAACATTTGCTTCTTGCCGATATACCGCGTCTGGATCCATCGTCACATCGATGCTTTGCGCTTTCACAGCCAACATCACCCAGCCTGATGGTTTAAGGAACACGTCTGCGTTGTCAGCGAGCAGTTTAGCCTGTTCCGGCTGCGCCACGTCGCAGTAGATTGTGTCCACTTTGCCGGAGATGAACATCGCATATTTTTCGGGCATCCGAGCATCCTCCAGAAGCGGTGAAATGTTAGGTCGATAAGCCGCGACATTGTTAACTAAATCCCTAATTGACCGCTGAGCAAATTCGACGCAGTAAACATACCCGCTCTCGCCGACGATGTCTGAAACATGGCTCGGCGTTGTTCCGGAAGCAGCGCCCAAATAAAGCACTTTGGAACCCGGTTCTATGGGCACGTTTTGCACGCCTTTAAGAATTGCGGCTGCCAACTTGCTTCTGAAAGCGTCCCAAATGCGGTACTCAACACCTTTAAACTTTACGAGACGTTCGCCGTAAACGTTTAAGCCAGGTGTTAGGTTGCGTGTGGCTAACCGTTGTGCTCCGTCTTCAAGAGTGGCTTGGTAGATTTCTTTGAATTTTGGGTGCGGTTTAACCTTGAGGTGCACGTCTGTCTCTTCTCCGATTCTGACCGCTCGCCGTAACGTCTTCTGCCTTGGTCGCGTTCCCTGAACGGTTGGTCTCGTCTTTCTGGTCTTTGTTCTCTTCGTTCAAATGATGGTCTCGGCTTAGGTTCTTTAGGTGGCGGCGGCTCCTTGTACTTCTCATGGATTTCTTCTAAGCGCTTGTTAATGTCCGCTTTTAAGCGGTCTCCGATAAAATGACCTCCGAAAGCGTCAGCTCTGGCGGCGATGGCTAGTTTCCCCGCAATTACCCTTGCGATTTTTCCTCTCTGCCACCTTTTAGCATCATGCAACAGTGTATGCTGGAAGATTAAGCCGTGCTTTGGTGGCCTTGCGCCTGTTTTCAAGGAACGGAACAAGGCTTTTTCTGCGCCTAAAACTTGAATAGTGCTTGCTGGTCTCATAGCTAAGGTTTGCAGGCTGCCAGCGATAGCTATTAAGCGTGCACCGAGAAGTGCACCTGCAACGGCGCGTACGTTAGGCGCCATTTCCTCCATGGTTCTGTCAACGTAGTTCTCCATGTTCTTGCGCAATTCATAAAATTCAAGCACATTTCTGGCTAAGGCTTGTATCTGCTCTAAATCACGTTCAGCGATGTCTGCGCCCATGGATGATTCAGCAGCTTTCGCAACCAGTTGGGCTCGCTCTTTAGGAATATTTTCCTTTTCCAAGGCTTCAGTTGTGTAGCTTTCTCTGTCGCCTAAGTTCACGACTAGCCGAGCATAAGTTTCATGTTTTTCGATTAAACGATCAAGCTCTGGGAAGTACACGCCGTACCATTCTCTAAGTCTGCCCATGAATAGGTTAACTGTGCGGTCTAAATCATCCAGCGTCTGAATGCCCTGAGCGATTATTAGGTCTCTTTTTTCGGAGGCGCCTTTAATTCTTAACTTGGCAAGTTCCAAGCTGACGTTGCGGTTCCAAAGGCTTAAGTCTTGTTCATCTTTTACAAAGCCTGATTCAACTGCAACTTCATTCATACGTGAGCGGAGAACTTCAGCTTCGGCAGGTTTTGCCACTTCCACGGTAACATTCATTTTGCGTTGAACTTCTTCTGCCAAATTGGCGTTTTCAAAAACAAAAATATCGTAACCCACATTTTTTAGAAGTGAAATTAATGAGAAAACTTCGTCGGACATTTTTCCGGCTTCAACTTTAAGCAAGCTTCTTGCTGCTGCCTGAGGTTTTTTCGGAAACAGAACTTTCTCAACTAAACTGTTTTTGTCGTCGAAAGCTGCTACTCCGTATGGAAACTGGATTATGAATGCTTTCATGTTTCTGAGCCCCAATAAACTAACTATTGTCACTGCTCTAACTTAATAAACAGTTTCTTTGCCTTAAATTGAAAGAACCATATTTTTCCATGTTATCGGCCTCTTTAAGCAAAGCCCTAATTGCCAAATCTGTCTCTGTTACCTATATTTGTATAGAATTTCCGTATAGCTAAACAAGCTCACAAGCCACCGCTTGAATGCACTGTCGCAATAGGAAAAATGAGATAAAATTAAAGACACTATGTTTTTATTTGATGGAACCATAAAATAATTGCGGGTTTAAGAGAAATAGGTTAACTTAGACGCAAACAAAAAATTTCAGGAAGAGAGAGGGGAATCATTCGCCTGCGTCTAAGTTAACCGTCGACTCACGCTTTTAGGCTAATCCTTTCTGCGTGGTTGCAATTATTAATGTGCCTTGAATGATAAATAATGATGTGACTGTACCTTTACAATAACAAGGTTTTGAGTTATCGACTTTTTTATTTTGATTATTTAGCAAGCCTATGAAAAGATGGGCGATTTCTTAGGGGTCTCATGTTTCAAATATGACGAAATACCCTTTGTCCTTATCCTCTTTTATCGTTGAGTTGTGTTTTTGAAGAATTGGGGCAATTAAGCTACGGTCACAATTGCCATTAAACTTTAGTCCATAACTGTTAGGTGTTCTTTCCTCAATGGATACCCAACTTGTTTGAATCAAATTGTTAGCTACTAACTCTTTCAGTAAAGCCACCGCTTGCTCCCTAAGCATACGTTCCCCCGATTCCCCAGAGGTTCTAAACTATATAACCCTTTTCCAAAACCAATACTCCAAATAGAAAAAGGGATTTAGTGCAAATTTGCAGAATTTCGATGGGGCAAAAAGGTGGTTAAGCGGATTTAGCCAAGTGCTAA
Organism: Candidatus Bathyarchaeota archaeon; assembly: GCA_963785215.1. Classification (GTDB taxonomy): domain Archaea; phylum Thermoproteota; class Bathyarchaeia; order Bathyarchaeales; family Bathycorpusculaceae; genus Bathycorpusculum. The sequence goes on along the minus strand of CAWAUU010000004.1, from coordinate 10,326 downwards.
CATTGACAAGGCGCAAAAACAGCAGGACACGCCTTATCTTATATTAGCAGCCAGACCCGCCCAACAACAGGGCTCTTAGCTGATTCCTTCTTCTTTCTTGTTAGCTCGTTACGATTCTAAAGAATATAAAACAATGTTGTCACAATTTGCAGCAACAAAGCGATAAATTACTGTATTTTTTTTGCGTGATTCCTCTTTGTGCTCAGTATAAACGGCATAATTTATGGAGAAGACAAGGAAATTAATAAGAAATGTTGCCGAAAGTGTAGTTTAACAGCAAAAAGAAAAATGAATCGGTCATCTGCAAGCCAAATAGTTAAAATGACTTAGAATATTTGAATGTCGTGCCACACATATCACACGTGAAAATCGCTACGTAGAAAACAGAGTTCTCTAATTTTCTGTCAGGTTTAGCAAGCTCTTTTCCGCATTTTGGACAATTAACATTGCAGCACGAAATCATGAAATTCAACTTTAAAGGATAGTGATTAAACTATATGAAAATTTGTTGTCTCAAACAAACTACAACAAATGTTTTCCACCGCTTTCACTTCAACCAATCTTTCCCATACACTGGAATGTCGTTTCATCACTTGCCTTTGAAGCACTTTAGCCCTCATTTTCAGTTATGCTTGATTTATCCAAACCTTGTGGCGCTTGTGAGAAGCCTATTGGAGGAGGGCTTAAGCACTGTCCAAAATGCCAGATTTACTTCTGCTACCTGTGTTGGTTGAGCTAATGTACAGTCAAGGCAAACTACCATCAGAGTGCCCTATGTACGGTGATGAACCTCTGTATTCTTAAGGCGGATACGACTAATGGGAGTGGTCTTTTTTTGGAGAAAATTCTCAAACTACATTATTGTCTTTTCTTGTGCTCAACAAGGCAATTAAGAAGTAAACGGCTCCAACTAAATGCCAAACCTACCTGTCCAAACCACAATATCACTAAATCGCACCCGCAAAGTGAGCCCGAACGAGCCGACCGCATACAACACCAAGTCTAAAGTGTACCTCCAAACCATGCAATTCAGTTACGAAAGCATTGAGAATTTTAGTTTTGCTATAAATAAAGCCTTTAGTTAAGTTTAAACTCTGCTATTGAATTATAGGTAGAGCACCTATTTGGGAGTCGAAGGGGAAAAGGGTTTATGGTAAATCAGCTACCGCAACGTGCACGCGGCGTAAAAGTGCTCAAAGCCATTTCTTCACCTCTCAGACTGCAAATACTAAACTTACTATTCGACAAAAGCGCTCTCTCATACACTGAATTAATGAACCAGTTAAAAATGAATCCCAGCCGAGACGCCGGCAGATTTGCCTACCACCTAAAATTCATGTTAAAAGCAGACTTGGTTGAAGCAGATGTTGAAGCAAAAAAATACTATCTAACCGACCTTGGCAAAATGGTTCTCGACGTAGCTGACCGCATCGAGAAGAAAGCATTTAAACCCAGAGGAATGCTTGTCCGCACATCACATTTAACAGTGGAAGAGTTTGATGTAAACAAAATAGCCAATTCGCTTATAAAAGAAGCAAAAGTCCCTGCTGAATTAGCGCAGAAAGCGGCTAAAGAAGCGGAAAAACGCCTAGTTAAATCAAAAACAAAATACCTCACAGCATCTCTGATCAGGGAAATTGTTAATGGCATTTTGGTTGAGAAGGGCTATGAAGAATACCGCCATAAACTCACAAGAGTAGGCATGCCCGTACATGAGGTAACGACTTCATTAGAATCAAAGGACGACCGCGCTGACTCAGCAACGTTACTTACAAAAGCAGGCCAAACCGTCCTTGGCGAGTACACTTTGCTCAACATTTTTCCAAGAGACATAGCTGACGCTCACCTCTCAGGCGCCATCCACATTGGCAACTTAGGCACATGGATACTAAAACCAGACGAAATCAGCCATGACCTGAGGTTTTTCTTCCAAAACGGCCTCAAACTTGATAATCCACTGCAAATTTCAATGGAGCCTCCGAGTAACTTTGAATCAGCGTTGGCAGTTGCCTTCAACGTTCTCTTGCATGCCAGCAAAGAAACAAACCGAACTCAAACGTGCGACTACTTCAACGTTTTTCTCGCTCCCTTTGCAAAAGGCGCTGAAACAGCAAGAATAAAGGAAAACCTACGCTTATTCATTTTAAACCTAAACCAGCATGCCAACTCAACGTTGGGGCTGGAGCTTTTAATTCCAAAATTAACCACAGAAAAAGAAGCAATTGGTCCTCAAGGAAAAATATGCGGCAAATACAGTGACTTCACCCAAGAAAGCCAACTTTTAGCCTCACTTATCATTGAAGTTTTCACAGAAGAAAGTTCCGAGAAGCCGCTGGTCAACCCTAAGATGGTAATAAAAATTAACAAAGACACTTTAGCAGATGAAAACGCAAAGGCAGCTCTCCTCAAAGTCCACCAGTTGGCAGCGGAAAAAGGAACACCCTATTTTGCCAACACCATAAAGAAAGAAGCAGAAAACACAGTTTTTTCCGCTTCGGGAGTTAAACTCACACCTGACTTTACTGGAGACTGGGAAACCGACACCCTTCGCACAGGCTGTCTTGGTTGTGTAACAATTAATTTGCCAAGAATCGCTCAAGAAAGTGAGAAGGATAAAAACAAGTTTTTCGATTTAGTGAGGGAACGTTTTGAACTTGCCGCCCGAGCTTTAGGAGTAAAAAACAATGCGCTCAAGCAATTCGGAAAAAACTCATTGCCTTTCCTGCTAAAAAACGCCAATGGAGACACATATTTCAGGCTAGAAAATTGTTCACGGATAATTAATTTAGCTGGGTTCCGGGAAGCTGTGGAAGCTTTCACTGAAAAAAGCATAAACTCGGAAGAGAGCCGCAAGTTTGCCGAGGAAACAATTCAGAACATTTTGGCTTTCAAGCAGAAAATCGGTAGGAAACATGGAAAACGCTTATACCCTGTAATACTTAGCAATCCTGAAGCATCAGAAAGGCTCGCCCAATTAGATATCGAGAAGTACGGTGTAGCCAAAGTAAAGTTCTCAGGAACAAGAGAAAGACCCTATTACTCAACAGCAAAAAGGTTCCAAGTTAAAGCTGGCGAAACCCTCAGCATACCATCTGAAATGTTGGAGACAACGCAAAAAATGAAAGGGCTAAACGCTGGCGGCACCTTAGACATTATAGAGTTGGAGGGCGCTGAGTTTAAGCCTGAAGCACTAATGGATTTGACCCATCGCTTAATTGAAAATCAATCCTTGGAATTCTTCACTTACAATCGAATAATTAGCCTCTGCGATAACTGTAAAAAAAGCTGGCTCGGAACATTGCATAAATGCCCGTCATGCGGCTCCATGAGCAATCTGGCAACGTTTGACCGCTTCACTTCTACATGAAAAGCTTATTTGACGGCGCCAAGCACCAGCGATAAAAGTGCCATTCGCACTACAACGCCGTTCCAGACCTGCTGGAAATAACGCGCCTGCGGAGTATTGTCAACTTCAGGAGGCAATTTCATCCACACGCGGAAGCGGATGCAGAATTATCATGTCTTTCTTTGCATTTTTCAAAGTTTTCAAGTCAATTTTATAGGTGCCTTTAACTTTGGCGTACTCCGCTGCGTCGGGAAAACGTTCCTTCTGGATGCGGGTGACATATAAAACGTCAATTTGCGGCATAATGGTTTCCAACGTTGCCGTCTTCGGTGACTGAAATTTTGTTTTTTATTGTTTGAAGCACATCCTTACGCATCCGCAGAGTTTCAGGCGACACCAAAAACAGCTCGATATTGTACATTGCAAGTGCATAGGCAAGCGAGTGCACTGTTCGTCCATATCGCAAGTCACCGACTAAGGCAACCTTTAACCCGTCTATACTGCCCTTTTCCCTGCGCATAGTATACAAGTCAATGAACGCTTGCGTCGGATGCTCCTCTGCGCCAGTGCCACCGTTTATTATCGGAACCTTAGAAAACTCCGCAGCCAATTTAGCACAGCACCCTCCAAACTGTGCCTAAGCGCTATTACATCAGCATAATTCTCGACAGTGCGAACAGTATCCGCCAAGTTTTCGCCCTTCTTGACCGACGCAATCTCAGCGTCCGCAAAGCCAATGTTGGATCCGCCTAGTTTCAGCATTGCTGCTTCAAAGCTTAAACGCGTACGAGTGCTAGGCTCATAGAACAACGTCGCAAGGATTTTTCCCTTAAGCATATCTGAACCTTTTGGAGCCTCTCGCTTCAAAAGGTTCAGATATGCTTAAGGGAAAAATCCTTGCGACGCTGTTTTTTGAGCCTAGCACTCGTACGCGTTTAAGCTTTGAAACAGCAATGCTAAAACTAGGCGGGTCCAACATTGGCTTCGCGGATGCTGAAATTGCGTCGGTCAAGAAAGGCGAAAACTTGGCGGATACTGTTCGCACTGTCGAGAACTATGCTGATGCAATAGCGCTTAGGCACAGTTTGGAAGGTGCGGCTAGATTGGCTGCGGAGTTTTCTAAGGTTCCGATAATAAACGGTGGCACTGGCGCAGAGGAGCATCCGACGCAAGCGTTCATTGACCTATATACTATGCGCAAAGAAAAAGGCAAGATAGACGGGTTAAAGGTTGCCTTAATCGGTGACTTACGGTATGGACGAACAGTTCACTCGCTTGCCTATGCACTTGCACTCTACAACACAGAGCTGTATCTGGTCTCTCCTGAGACTCTACGTATGCGGAAAGATGTGATTCAGACCATAAAAAATAAAATTTCAGTTACTGAGGACGCTAACTTGGAAAGTATTATTCCGCAAATTGATGTTTTATATGTCACCCGCATACAGAGGGAACGTTTTCCAGACGCAGCGGAGTACGCCAAAGTTAAAGGAACCTATAGAATTGACTTGAAAACTTTGAAAAATGCAAAGAAAGACATGATAATTCTGCATCCGCTTCCGCGTGTGGATGAAATTGCCGCTGAGGTTGACAGTACTCCGCAGGCGCGTTATTTCCAGCAGGTCTGGAACGGCATTGTAGTGCGAATGGCGCTTCTGGCGCTTGTGCTTGGCGCCGTCAAATAAGCTTTTTCATGTAGAAGTGAAGCGGTCGAACGTCACAAGATTGCTCATGGAGCCGCATGAGGGGCATTTATGCAATGTTCCGAGCCAGCTTTTTTTGCAGTTATCGCAGAAGCTGATTACTCGATTGTAGGTGAAGAATTCTAAGGATTGATTTTCAATTAAGCGACGGGTCAAATCCATTAGTGCTTCAGGCTTAAACTCAGCGGCCTACAACTCTATAATGCCTAAGTCCCCGCCCAGCGTTTAGTCCTTTCATTTTTTGCGTCTGTCTCCAACATTTCAGTCGGTATGCTGAGGATTTCGCCGGTTTTAACTTGGAACCTTCGCGCGGTTGAGTAAAACGGTTTTTCTCTTGTTCCCGAAAACTTTACTTTGGCAACACCGTACTTCTCGATATCTAATTGGGCGAGTCTCTCTGAAGCTTCAGAATTGCTAAGTATTACAGGGTAAAGGCGTTTTCCGTGTTTTCTACCGATTTTCTGCTTGAAAGCCAAAATGTTCTGAATTGTTTCCTCACTGAACTTTCGGCCCTCTTCCGAGTTTATGCTTTTTTCAGTGAAAGCTTCCACGGCTTCGCGGAACCCAGCTAAATTAATTATCCGTGAACAATTTTCGAGCCTGAAATAGGTGTCTCCATTGGCGTTTTTTAGAAGGAAAGGCAATGAATTTTTTCCGAATTGCTTAAGTGCATTGTTTTTTACTCCTAAAGTTCGGGCGGCAAACTCAAAACGTTCTCTCACTAAATCGAAGAACTTGTTTTTGTCCTTCTCACTTTCTTGAACTATTCTTGGCAAATTAATTGTTACGCAACCAAGGCAGCCCGTGCGGAGCGTATCGGTTTCCCAGTCTCCAGTAAAGTCAGGTGCAAGTTTAACTCCCGAAGCAGAAAAAACCGTGTTTTCAGTGTCTTTCTTTATGGTGTTCGCAAAGTATGGTGTGCCTTTTTCAGCTGCCAACTGGTGGACTTTCAGGAGAAATGTTTTTGTGTTTTCATCAGTTAACGTGTCTTTGTCAACTTTTATAACCAGTTTCGGGTTAAGCAGCGGCTTTTGAGAACTCTCTTCCGTGAAGACTTCAATGATAAGTGAGGCTAAAAGTCGGCTTTCTATGTGTGAAGTCACCGTATTTGCCGCATATTTTTCCTTGAGGACCAATTGCTTCTTTTTCTGCGATTACTTTTGGAATTGAAAGCTCAAGCCCCAACGTCGCGTTGGCATGCTGATTTAGGTTTAAAATGAATAAGCGCAGATTTTCCTTTATTCTTGCCGTTTCAACGCCTCTTGCGAAGGGCGCAAGAAAAACGTTGAAGTAATCGCATGTTTGCATCGGTTGGTTTCTTTGCTGGCATGCAAGAGAACGTTGAAGGCAATTGACAACGCCGATTCAAAGTTAATCGGGGGCTCCATTGAAACCTGCATTGGATTATCAAGTTTGAGACCGTTTTGGAAGAAAAACCTCAGGTCATGGCTGATCTCGTCTGGTTTCAGTATCCATGTGCCTAAGTTGTCAATGTGGATGGCGCCTGAAAGGTGCGCGTCAGAGATGTCTCTTGGGAAAATGTTAAGCAAAGTGTATTCCCCAAGGACCGTTTGGCCTGCTTTTGCAAGTATCGTGGCTGAGTCAGCGGGTTCGTCCTTTGATTCCAGTGAAGTTGTTACCTCATGAACGGGCATGCCTACCCTTGTAAGTTTATGCCGGTACTCTTCATAGCCCTTCTCAACCAAAATGCCATTAACAATTTCCCTGATCAAGGGCGCTGTGAGGTATTTTGTTTTTGATTTAACTAGGCGTTTTTCTGCTTCCTTAGCTGCTTTCTGCGCTAATTCAGCCGGAACCTTTGCTTCTTTTATTAGCGAATTCGCTATTTTGTTCGCATCAAACTCTTCCACCGTTAAATGTGAAGTACGAACAAGCATGCCTCTTGGTTTAACCGCTTTCTTCTCCACGCGGTCAGCCACGTCAAGAACCATCTTACCCAGGTCAGTTAGATAGTATTTTTTTGCTTCAACATCTGCTTCAACCAAATCTGCTTTTAACAGAAATTTTAGGTGGTAGGCAAATCTGCCTGCGTCTCGGCTGGGATTCATTTTTAACTGGTTCATCAGTTCAGTGTAGGAAAGGGCGCTTTTGTCGAATAGCAGGTTTAGAATTTGCAACCTGAGAGGTGAAGAAACGGCTTTAAGCACTTTTACGCCGCGTGCACGTTGCGGTGGCTGATTTACCATAAACCCTTTTCCCCTTCGACTCCCAAATTGGTGCTCTACCTATATTTCAAGGCAGACTTTAAACTTAACTAAACCATTAGTCGATAGAGCAAAAACATAAATTCTCAATGCTTTCGTAACTGAATTGCATGGTTTGGAGGTACACTTTAGACTTGGTGTTGTATGCGGTCGGCTCGTTCGGGCTCACTTTGCGGGTGCGATTTAGTGATATTGTGGTTTGGACAGGTAGGTTTGGCATTTAGTTGGAGCCGTTTACTTCTTAATTGCCTTGTTGAGCACAAGAAAAGACAATAATGTAGTTTGAGAATTTTCTCCAAAAAAAGACCACTCCCATTAGTCGTATCCGCCTTAAGAATACGAGGTTCATCACCGTACATAGGGCACTCTGATGGTAGTTTGCCTTGACTGTACATTAGCTCAACCAACACAGGTAGCAGAAGTAAATCTGGCATTTTGGACAGTGCTTAAGCCCTCCTCCAATAGGCTTCTCACAAGCGCCACAAGGTTTGGATAAATCAAGCATAACTGAAAATGAGGGCTAAAGTGCTTCAAAGGCAAGTGATGAAACGACATTCCAGTGTATGGGAAAGATTGGTTGAAGTGAAAGCGGTGGAAAACATTTGTTGTAGTTTGTTTGAGACAACAAATTTTCATATAGTTTAATCACTATCCTTTAAAGTTGAATTTCATGATTTCGTGCTGCAATGTTAATTGTCCAAAATGCGGAAAAGAGCTTGCTAAACCTGACAGAAAATTAGAGAACTCTGTTTTCTACGTAGCGATTTTCACGTGTGATATGTGTGGCACGACATTCAAATATTCTAAGTCATTTTAACTATTTGGTTTGCAGATGACCGATTCATTTTTCTTTTTGCCGTTAAACTACATTTTCGGCAACATTTCTTATTAATTTCCTTGTCTTCTCCATAAATTATGCCGTTTATACTGAGCACAAAGAGGAATCACGCAAAAAAAATACAGTAATTTATCGCTTTGTTGCTGCAAATTGTGACAACATTGTTTTATATTCTTTAGAATCGTAACGAGCTAACAAGAAAGAAGAAGGAATCAGCTAAGAGCCCTGTTGTTGGGCGGGTCTGGCTGCTAATATAAGATAAGGCGTGTCCTGCTGTTTTTGCGCCTTGTCAATGTTAGCACTTGGCTAAATCCGCTTAACCACCTTTTTGCCCCATCGAAATTCTGCAAATTTGCACTAAATCCCTTTTTCTATTTGGAGTGTTGGTTTTGGAAAAGGGTTATATAGTTTAGAACCTCTGGGGAATCGGGGGAACGTATGCTTAGGGAGCAAGCGGTGGCTTTACTGAAAGAGTTAGTAGCTAACAATTTGATTCAAACAAGTTGGGTATCCATTGAGGAAAGAACACCTAACAGTTATGGACTAAAGTTTAATGGCAATTGTGACCGTAGCTTAATTGCCCCAATTCTTCAAAAACACAACTCAACGATAAAAGAGGATAAGGACAAAGGGTATTTCGTCATATTTGAAACATGAGACCCCTAAGAAATCGCCCATCTTTTCATAGGCTTGCTAAATAATCAAAATAAAAAAGTCGATAACTCAAAACCTTGTTATTGTAAAGGTACAGTCACATCATTATTTATCATTCAAGGCACATTAATAATTGCAACCACGCAGAAAGGATTAGCTAAAAGCGTGAGTCGACGGTTAACTTAGACGCAGGCGAATGATTCCCTCTCTCTTCCTGAAATTTTTTGTCTGCGTCTAAGCTAACCTAACCTAACCTAACCTAACCTAACCTAACCTAACCTAACCTAACCTAACCTAACCTAACCTAACCTAACCTAACCTAACCTAACCTATTTCTCTTAAACCCGCAATTATTTTGTGGTTCCATCAAATAAAAACATAGCGTCTTTAATTTTATCTCATTTTTCCTTTTGCGAGCAGGGCATTCAAGCGGTGGCTTGTGAGCTTGTTTGGCTATACGGAAATTCTATACAAATATAGGTAACAGAGACAGATTTGGCAATTAGAGCTTTGCTTAAAGAGGCCGATAACATGGAAAAATATGGTTCTTTCAATTTAAGGCAAAGAAACTGTTTATTAAGTTAGAGCAGTGACAATAGTAAGTTTATTGGGGCTCAGAAACATGAAAGCATTCATAATCCAGTTTCCATACGGAGTAGCAGCTTTCGACGATAAAAACAGTTTAGTAGAGAAGGTTCTGTTTCCTAAAAAACCTCAGGCAGCAGCCAGAAGCTTGCTTAAAGTTGAAGCCGGAAAAATGTCCGACGAAGTTTTCTCATTAATTTCACTTCTAAAAAATGTGGGTTACGATATTTTTGTTTTTGAAAACGCCAATTTGGCAGAAGAAGTTCAACGCAAAATGAATGTTACCGTGGAAGTGGCAAAACCTGCCGAAGCTGAAGTTCTCCGCTCACGTATGAATGAAGTTGCACTTGAATCAGGCTTTGTAAAAGATGAACAAGACTTAAGCCTTTGGAACCGCAACGTCAGCTTGGAACTTGCCAAGTTAAGAATTAAAGGCGCCTCCGAAAAAAAAGACCTAATAATCGCTCAGGGCATTCAGACGCTGGATGATTTAGACCGCACAGTTAACCTATTCATGGGCAGACTTAGAGAATGGTACGGCGTGTACTTCCCAGAGCTTGATCGTTTAATCGAAAAACATGAAACTTATGCTCGGCTAGTCCGTGAACTTAGGCGACAGAGAAAGCTGCACAACTGAAGCCTTAGAAAAGGAAAATATTCCTAAAGAGCGAGCCCAACTGGTTGCGAAAGCTGCTGAATCATCCATGGGCGCAGACATCGCTGAACGTGATTTAGAGCAGATACAAGCCTTAGCCAGAAATGTGCTTGAATTTTATGAATTGCGCAAGAACATGGAGAACTACGTTGACAGAACCATGGAGGAAATGGCGCCTAACGTACGCGCCGTTGCCGGTGCACTTCTCGGTGCACGCTTAATAGCCATCGCTGGCAGCCTGCAAACCTTGGGCTCTGAGACCAGCAAGCACTATTCAAGTTTTAGGCGCAGAAAAAGCCTTGTTCCGTTCCTTGAAAACA
>CAWAUU010000003.1:0-24198 GCA_963785215.1 Candidatus Bathyarchaeota archaeon | reverse complement strand
ACCGCTGAGTAGAGATTTAAAAAGTCGAAATATATTGGCGAGGGGAAGGCCATTTCTCCCATATATCTCTAAATCCTAATACTTCCATGTCAATCCTCATTATTCCTGAAATCTTTCCAATTTCTCCTTGAATGGAGAGCAATTGACCTATATCCTTTACCATCGCCCATATTTGCAAGTCGTAGTCTCCGGTTGTTTTCATGATGCTTATGACGTCAGGTATCTTGCTGACTTTCTCAATAATTAAGAATGTCTTTTCATTTGAGGTGACGGTGAAAAAAACGCATAAGGCCTTATATCCAATTTTGGTAGGGTTAATTTGAATTGTGACTTTCAATACACCATTTTTCTTTAGTTTTTCATATCTTCTTTTAGCAGTATCGCTTGAGATTCCTATTTCTCTACCAAGTGTCTCCATGGACTCCCGTCCATTCTCAGAGAGTTTATCAGCAATTTTTTGGTCTATTTGATCGATAACCACAGTTTGAGGATTGCTCTTTTTCTGAGGTTTTATCTGATTATTGATTGCTCCCAACACATTTTTCTTGTTATCAGATGTTATTGACAAGTTGTCGTTCATTTCTTTTACATCTGTCCAGATTGCAGTTTTCATTTCCAAGACCGAAAAACGTCTTTTGATGGTGTCTTTGATCTCGTTCAATTGTTCAAGCGTTTTGAGGGTTGTTACGACATCTATGTTCCCTTTGACTCCCCTATTATAGAAGGAATAAACTTCTGGCATTTTTTGTAAGTACTCGATAAGTCGATCTGTTTGTTGCGCGTCAACATTGATTAATATGTGTGCTACTGCTTTGTAACCAAAACTCTTGTAATTAACGTGTATTGTCGCACCGGTAATTATGCCAGTTTCTTCCATCTTGTTATAATTTTTTTTGACAATTTCTTGTGTTAAGCCTATTTTTTTCGCAATGTCCCTATCACTTTGGCGGCCATCCGCTAGTAACTCTTTCAGAATTTTTGCCTGCTCTGCGGTCACTTGCTCAGTTGAGATTAATATCCCTCGTCGTTCATGGTATTTTTCTTTATATTTAAATTAATCGCAGCATACATTTGGATTATGCGGTTTTATCGTTCGTGGATTTTTTTATCTTTTAGAAACTTATGTTATCGCCTTTTATTTGTAAAAAAGGTAATTTTGTTTGATAATTTTGTAAATTTTGCAAAATTTTAAATAGTAAAACAATGGGAAGGTCAATCACCAAAAAAGGAGAAAAAAGAAAAATGTCAAATAGACTAATGGGAATTTCTAAAAACAAAACAGGAGCTATTGCAATCGCAATATTCTTAATGCTTTCAATGTCAGCTTCAATCGTACTAGTCCCGGATGCTCATGCATCCGCGACACAGACTATCCCCACCTTCGCTTACGTCAGTGTTTCATCTAACCCAATTGGCACAGGTCAATCAGTAGAAGTTATTATGTGGCTTAATCAGGTGATATTTGATGCAGCGCTTTCTAACAATATCCGATTCCAAGACTACAAGCTCACGATTACTGCCCCTAATGGCAACGTTCAATCCCAGACCTTCCCAACTGTCTCGGATCCAACATCAGCGCAAGACTATGCATTCACTCCAACCCAGATCGGTACCTACACTTTGAACTTTACTTTCCCAGGGCAAACATACAATTTCCCCGTAACTATCGGTATGTTCGGACCTAATGCTCCGTACGAAGGCACTTATTACGGACCCAGTACCGCATCAACGACACTCACCGTTCAATCATCACCAATTTCATATCCCCCAACAACACCGCTTCCAACCGCTTACTGGACACGGCCAATATATGGCGAGAACACCAACTGGTATACAATTTCCTCAAACTGGCTAGGTGACCTTGCACCAGGATACACAGGCTTCTTAGGCACATACAATGCGGGAGGCAACGGAGAATATCTAGCTGGAGCAGGAGATGTTGTTGGCTCGCTGACTAGTCACATAATGTGGACCAAGCCACTGGATAGCGGCGGAGTTGTCGGAGGAAACCAAACTGTAATTCAGGGAGACACATATTTCGAAGGTTCTGCTTACAATCAAAGATACATCAACCCAATAATAGTCGACGGAATGCTCATTTACACGGAACCAATATCATTCGCAGGTGTCCCTGGCAGCTTAACCGGCAGCGCTTATGGACCAACGGTCGCCGTTGACCTGCAAACAGGACAGCAATTATGGAGTAACCCCAATATGCCTGCACCGTCATTCGCATCAGTTTACGACGTTCAAGACCCCAACCAACACGGAGTTTACCCACCAATACTGTACGTAGTCACTGGAGGAAGTTCGCTCTTTGGAGTTTTGCCCGAGAGTTGGAGTGCTTATGATGCAGTTCACCGGAGACTTCATGTTTTCAGTGAATGACATTCCTTTAGGCAACGCTTACACAACTATGCTCGGTCCGGAAGGCGAATATCTAATACTTAGCTTAGTAAACTACGGGACTTCTGCGAATCCAAACTGGTATATGCAAGAGTGGAACTCATCTAGACTTTGGGGCAATAACTACTCTGGTGCATCAACATCGCCACCGGTCATTCCGCCCATAAGCACTCAAGGTTACAATCTGACAGGCGGTTGGGCAGGAGGCTACGTTAACGTCTTTGGTGTGCCCACTTATGTACCCAGCATGTATGACTATAACGTTTCAGTGCCATACTTAGACAGTTCAGTCGGAACAGCACCTATTACCGAAGTCGGAGGAATCCAGGACGATTTGCTACTAGCCTACAGTGGTAACCTGCCTTCAACAGGCGCCGATTTCATGGGTCCGCAAAGCGACACTCCCTACACGTACTTCACACTCAACATTGACCAAAGTACCCCAAGTTCACTCGGTACAGTAATATGGCATCAGACCGAAACACCGCCACCAAATAATATCACCGTTCTAGAGGCAGGCAGTTGACCCAGTAAACCGCGTCTTTGTTGAAGACTACAGGGAAACTCAGCAATACGTAGGCTACAGCTTGGATACCGGACAGAAGATCTGGGGTCCAACTACACCACAAGCAGACCTTGATTACTACGGCAGCCCCGCATCTGGTAGCTTAGCAAACGCATTTGCTTACGGAAACATGTACAGCAGCGCATACGCAGGAATAGTCTATTGCTACAGCACAAAAACTGGCGATATATTATGGACATACGGTAACGGAGGCCAAGGCAACAGCACAAACTCAGGTCTTGAAACTCCTTTCGCCAACTATCCGACCTTCGTTAACGCAATTGGCGGCGGAGTAGTATACCTTGTCACTTCTGAACACACCCCCGAATCGCCACTTATTCAAGGGTGGATTGGCACGCGCTATTAACGCCACAACCGGAGCAGAAATCTGGACTCTTTCAGACTACACGGGTGAATTCCAGACCTTCAGTTACGCTGCGGCAGACGGCTACAACACCTGGTTCAACGGCTATGACTGCCAAATCTACGTTGTGGGCAGAGGACCAAGCGCTACCACAGTACAGGCGCCACAGACTGCTGTTACAGCAGGAGGCAATGTAATCATACAAGGTGCAGTGATGGATATTTCCGCCGGCACACAGCAAGCAGAACAGAAAGCAGACTTTCCAAACGGTGTTCCAGTTTCATCTGATGCTAGCATGGCGAGCTTGGATGGGCTACGTTTACCAGCAACAGCCAGAACCAACTAATTTCACAGGCGTGTCAGTACAATTAGCAGCCATTGATCCGAACGGCAATCACGTCATCATAGGCACTGCCACAACTGATTCAAACGGCATGTTCCACTATGCTTGGACTCCTCCAAATGTCCCAGGTACATACACTGTCTATGCTACATTCGCTGGCACCAACGGTTACTGGCCATCAAACGCAGAAACTAACATGTTCATACAATCACCTTCTGCAACTGCAGCACCTACACCTGTACCTGCATCAAACCTCGCAACAGTGTCAGACATAACTATTGGGATCGCGGGTGCAGTAATCGCTATAATCATCGCAATCGCCATAGTAGGCTTACTCTTACTAAGAAAAAAGCCCTTGTCATAAAACCAAAACAATAAAACAATCCCTATTTCCTTTTTTTTAGTTATCCTTAAACAGTCCAAATCAAAGGCATAAGAGAAAAGACAGAGAAGATGGGGCTGAGAAGGCTCTGGTTAAATTCACGATGTTAGCCATAGCAATCATGATAGCTTTTGCATTCTCTTTTCTCCTAAAGAGTGTTCCAGAGCCTCAGCAAACCCTAAATGCTCTGATGTCACCAATTCTTCATTGTCTTTTTTTTTTAGAAAACATGGCTTGGTCTTTCCAAGTGGTGCTGGGCGAGAGGGATGGAGATTTGCCCTTTTGCAGCGTCAAAAGAAAACTGGGCTTCAAGTAAATAATTTTTTAGATAAGGTTCCCCAAGACTTTGGGTTCGGGACCCAGCAACTCCACCTCAGTTTCGTTTTGGTTGGTATTTAAACCTGTTTTGTTCTGCATCCCAGCGACCGCACCAATTTTGCTTTGAATATGTTTTGCGTCTTTTTTAAAGATATACAAGAGGTGGAGTAGACGGTTTTTAGGTATGAAAATTAGGCTTAAAAAGAGGGTAGGGTAGGCTCACTATTGCTTGAAAATTACATCAAAAGTGTAGATAAGGGTCTACTTTTTGTTTGATAGTTTGAGTAGCAAAAAGAGGGTCAACTGGGAGAGATTAGGCTAAATGGTTAATTTGAATGGTAAATGTTATAAAACGGCTATGTGATTGAGTGTTTCGGTGGCTTGTTTGGCGAGGGGAATTGTGGTAACTTCCGTTTGCTTGGCTATCGCTTGGGTTTTAATGGTAGGCTACCAAATTTTTACTAAAACAGCCCTGACCACAATAATCTCTGTTTTCCAAGTTTCTGCTCCGCTTATCGCTTCATGGTTAAATTCTAACATTGCCGTGGGCATCTTTCTTTTTTCCTTTGCTTGGATGTTTGTTTTATCCTCTGTCATCACAAACTTCATTGTTGGAAGAGACAAAAGGATTTCCATACAATTCTTAGTCAGTTTAGCATTAACCGCGATAAGTTCCATCCTCTTAGGCGTAGTGAAAAACTTTGGTCTAAACTTATCAAACCCGAACCCTTCGAACGCTTATTCTCAACTCTTTGGTAACCCGTTTTTTGCGTTTTTCTATCTTTCTTTACCATTTATTTTCATGTTATCTATAGATTTTCACCGTTCAAGAAGAATAAAAGCGAAAAGGTGAAAAGACACAAATCACAATAATCAAGAATAAGGTGACGTTAAAATGAGCGAACAACCACCAAATATGGCGACCATTCAATTAAACGGGTCAAAGCAACAATTTATCTTAAACCAGAAAAACTTCAGCACTGGAAGCAAAGGCTTTCACGGTTACGGAAAGATGCAGGTTGGGGACAAGAACTATCAGGTTAACATTCAATTGGTAGAAATTGGTTCTAAGCCGAAAGAGAAAGAAGAGAAGAAAAAATAACCTGACTTTCTACCGATTTTTCTTACGTTTAAATTTTTGTTGCAGTTAAAGAAAGAAAAAGAGTGTTTGCTTAATTCATAATTGATGCGGTAATTATCGTTATGTTTTCTCGTGGTTTGTCGTTTGAGTTTGTTTTTGCTTTGGCTATCTTGTCAACGACATCCATTCCTGATATGACCGTTCCGAAGACCGGGTGCTTAGCGTCAAGGTAATTGTTGTTGACTAAGTTGATGAAGAATTGGCTGCTTCCTGTGTTTGGACCTGCATTTGCCATGGCTATTGTACCTCTTACGTTATGGTTGTCGCGGGCAAACTCGTCTTTAATGTTGGGAATCGATGGGTCTCCATATCCTGTTCCAGTCGGATCGCCGCCTTGTATCATAAAACCAGCGATAACTCTGTGAAAGATTGTGCCGTTGTATGTTCCTTTCTGGACTAGGTTCTTAAAGTTGTCAGTGGTTATTGGCATATTAGTTTTTAATTCTATTGTTATGTCACCCATTGTGGTGTGAAGTAATACTTTGGTTGGGGGTTGTGGAATCATCAGATAAACCTCAAAAACAATTATTCGGCAAACTTATTATGCCTATTGCAAGCCACAAGTATTGATGCATTTCGAGTTTATCGGAGGCCAAACCTCTGAATCATATTCTTCTCTGCCCAAAGAACGGCAAATTAGAAATAAAAGTGACCTGTAATATTTGTGTTTAGGACGAAGTTTTATGACGGATGTTGTGTTCACTTTCGAGGTTCATCAGCCGCACAGGTTAAGGCGGAGCTTGTTTTGGGAAGGCAAAGTTTTCAGGCGCTTGAAGAAAGAAGAACTGTTCAATTACTATTTTGATAATGAGGTTGACAGGGAAATTTTCAAGCGCGCTGCACGCAAATGCTATTTTCCTTCAAACCAGATACTGCTCGACTCAATAGATACGCACAAGCATGAGCGCAAGCAGGTTAAAGTCTCATTCAGCATTTCAGGAGTGTTCCTTGAGCAATGCGAAATGTTTGACCGAGACCTTCTTGAAACTTTCAAGCAGCTTGCCGCCACTGGACGCGTAGAATTCCTAAACCAAACCTACTATCACTCAATCGCCAGCCTTTATCCTGACAAAGAAGAGTTCATTGAACAGGCAAAAATGCACAGGCAAACCGTGAAAGACTTACTAGGCTACACACCGAACATTTTTGAGAACACCGAACTTCTCTACAACAACACTATAGCTAAAACGGTTGAATCCATAGGATACAAGGGCATCTACACTGAAGGCGTCGAAAAAATTCTTGGCGAAAAATCCCCAAACTACATTTACACTCCGAAAGGCGCTAAAAAAATTCGCGTATTACTCCGCAACTATAAACTAACTGATGACATTGGCTTTCGGTTTTCAGCAAGGTGGTGGCCCGAATGGCCCCTGACAGCGGATAAATATGCAGGTTGGTTAGCAGGCACACCTGGTGAATGCATCAATGTTTTCCCTGACTACGAAACCTTCGGCGAACACCATTGGCCAGAAACAGGTATCCACAGCTTTCTACAGCACCTTCCTGACGAGATTTTGAGGTTTGAGCATTTGCAGATGGCTACGCCTTCCGAAGTGGTAGATAGACATAGGTCAGCAGGAGAAATTGATGTGCCGGAAGCAGGAGGCACCGTTTCCTGGGCAGATATCCAAAGAGACCAAACTGGGTGGCTCGGCAACGTTATGCAATGGGCATACTACACAACACTGAGGCGATTAGAGCCATTCATAAAGGAAGCAGACGACGGCGAATTTCTTAAGCTGTGGCGTGACTTTCAAACAAGCGACCACTTATACTATATGTTCACTGCAGGCGGCGGACCCGGAGAAGTCCACTCTTACTTTAGCCCATTCGAATCGCCCATGGATGCCTTCGTGGCAGCGCAAACATTGCTAAACGATTTTGAAGCTAGGCTTAGGATGGCAATTTTAACGGCGAATGAGCCTTTTCTGTTCTACACAGGTGTTGGAAAGGAACATTACACCGGAATCATGGTTTGGAGCTTGAAAGGTTTCATTAAAGCACTCAAAGAAGTTAACGCCAAAGCCATCGAGTTCCATGTTTGCAACGGCGACTTTGAAAGCTGGGCACAAAACTCGCTTAGAGACCAAAAATTAGCATCCAAACTCAAAGAAATAAAGGGTTCAAAAGAAAACGGAGAAAAACTAAGAGAAACAATAGTTAATTTTGCAAAAAAACGCTATACTGCCCTAATTAAGCAAATACAGGATGCAACCCAGCTTTTCTAAAACCATCGTCGCATGCGTTTATAAGAAATGCCGTCTTATTTATTGACGGTACGGTGCTATTGAAAATGAGAGATGAACTTCCATTTCCAGACAAAGTTTTGCAAACACTGCATAACTTATGCGCTACAGCCGCTGATTTGGCAAGAAGAGGCGACGAAGTAGCTAGGCTTATGCAGAAAGACCCAAACGAGATTGAAAGCATTTTGGATAGGTACAAGTCAGAAGGCTTCGCTGAAAGCTTTGTTGATAATGAAGGGAAAAAACGGTACTATCTTACTGGAAGAGGAATAATTAAAGTCTGCTCGCTTTTCACGTAGTGGAACCATGCGTATCATTATTTTTTCATGGGAGTATCCACCGAGAGTGGTAGGCAAACTCTCAGAATACGTAAAAGCCTTATCAACCCAACTCGCCGCTAATAACGTGGAAGTCAATGTTGTAACTTATGACGATTCTATAACCGGTTCAGCTCAAGAACCAACAGGAGTACAAACCGTTCGGGTATCAAACCCTGTTCGAACCCACATCGGAGTTTTAACATGGGTTTTAACGCTAAACCAGGAAGTTGAAAGAGCCGCAGCCAACATTTACTATAAAGCCAACAAACAAATTGACCTCATAGATGTTTATGACTGGCATTTTATTCCAGCAGCAGTCACATTGAAAAACGGCCTTGGCATACCGTTTGTTTATTCAGTTGAAAGTTTAGAGGATCATCGGTCTCAAGCTGTAAATACGCCCTATAACATGGCGATTAAAAGTATCGAATGGTTGGGTTTTTATGAGGCAGAAAAAATCAGCGTTAAATCAGAGTGGATGCGTGACGAGGTCGTTAGAATTTACAAGGTGCCCAAAGAAAAAATAGTAGTTATCTCACCAACCTCAAATTCTTGGATAAAAGAAATCCTCAAACTATACAATAACGTGGCTGGAGGCTTAAAGAGCAAATGAAAGACGATTTAGCTGTTATGATGCTCAGCTGGGAGTTCCCGCCAAGAGTAATCGGGGGAATTTCACCGCACGTTTACTTTTTATCAAAAAGTTTAGCAAAGCAAGGTGTAAAGGTTTATGTGGTGACCTGCGATTTTCCAGATGCACCTTCACATGAAGTAATTGATGGCGTTGAAGTTTACCGCATTGACTCTTACAAGAATCCAGCACCGGATTTCGCCACATGGGTTTACCTAATGAACTTGAACATGCAAAAAGAAACAGCTGCATTAACAAGAAAAATCGGAGACGAAATAGATGTTTTTCACGCTCATGACTGGCTTGTGGCAAATGCGGGAATAGGACTTAAACATGTTTTCCGAAAGCCCCTTTTAGTAACCATGCATTCAACCGAGATAGGCAGAAGAGACGGGTTACATACTAGCACTGAAAGAATGATTCATGAAACTGAAGCTTGGCTCACATATGAAGCATGGAAGGTAATTTGCTGTAGTGAATACATGATTTCACACGTTAAATGGGCTTTCGGGCTTCCAAGCAATAAGTTAGTTATGGTTCCTAATGGCGTAAACACGCATTGCTACAACGACATTGATGTTGATTTAAAGGATTTTCGAAGCAAGTTTGCTTTACCTGAAGAAAAAATAGTGCTATTTGTAGGCAGACTGGTGTACGAAAAAGGTATTCACATATTAGTTAACGCTGTTCCTAAGATTTTGGAGAAAGTCGACGCTAAATTCATAATTGTGGGTAGCGGCTACATGAAAGAGCAACTGCTAAATATCGTCCGTAGCATGGGACTTGAGCATAAAGTTCTTTTCGAAGGCTTTCTGGATGAACAAACTTTGCTTAAACTTCAGAAATGCGCTGATGTGTCCGTTGTTCCGTCGCTTTTTGAACCGTTCGGAATCGTCGCATTGGAAGCTATGGCAGCGAAAAGCCCAGTGGTTGCATCTGACACTGGCGGCTTGTCGGAAATCATCGAACATGACGCGACAGGAGTAAAAGTTTACCCAAATAACCCTGATTCCTTAGCGTGGGGGATAACAAAGGTTTTGCTTGATGACAACTACCGAAAATATCTCAGAGAAAACGCCTACAGAAAAGTTCAAGAAAAATACGATTGGGAAAAAATCGCTCAGCAAACCAAGCGCATATATGAGGGTGTTTTAGGTGAGTGCTCAAAGAGTTTTTGGGCTTAATTGTCTTGGAAACGAGCAATTCATAACTCGTAAAAAAGGCTATATCCCTCTTTCACGAGAGTCCATAGTTGTCTAAGTAGGAAATGAGCGGTACCAGTGCTCTCATAAAATCTATGACCTTTTAAAAGAAAAATTCAGTGTCCGCTTACTTTTTTCTTAAGACCAATTTAATCTGAAGTTATATGAAGAGAGAAAAAAATGAAAACGCGCAACTCAGGGAACAAACATTCTTTAAACTTCAGGAAGCTTGCAAAACCAGCAGTACTGTTCATCAGCGCACTTTTCATCATAAGCGTTCTGTCAGTTTTCGCCTCAAACGGAGTTCAAGCAGCAGCAACAACACCAGCACTGCATACATCAGGAGACCAAATACTGAACTCAAACAACAACGTGGTTTACTTAAGAGGGGTGGGTATCTGTGGATACGCGCCTGCCACTATTTTCTGGGGAACAAGAGGAAGCGACAGTTATAGTGACATGTGGCAAACGGGAAGCGCGTTAAATTCAAGTCTGGACCAAACCTTTTCTGCTCTGTCAACACGATGGGACGTTAACATGATACGAATCTTCATTTTGCCAAGTTGGTGGTGGGAAAACACTGTCGTTCCAGCTACAGCGTCAGGTTCAGGTTACAGCACAACACCAGTCAGTACAAGAACGTTCCTGCAAATAGTATGCAGCCAAGCTGAAAATTACGGAATCTACGTGGACATAGTACCATACCAATTAACTCCGTGCAGCAGTTCATTTGTAAGCGACCCATATCTTACGCCAAACCAGGGTACAAATCAAGGGCTCCCAATGTGTAGTTGGGATACAGCAGGACAAAAATTTATTGCAAGCACAGGATTAACAGAGCAGAACTTTTGGACTGCTTTCTGGACAGACATGGCTAACAGCCTTAAAAGCTATCCTAATGCTATCTTTGAAGCTTGGAACGAACCTGACAACTTCAATTCTGCTACGCCCAACACTGTAGAGTCGGGATACATGACTTATCTAACAACAATGTACAATGCGATTAGAAGCACAGGATCAACAAACCTAATCTTTATGCAATGGAAATGCAGCTGGGAACCAAACGGATGGGGAATGAACTTAAGCTGGGCTTCATCAATAACTCAAGCCATAGGAAACCCAACCAACTTAGTTTTCACAACACACATCTACTACTACTCGCCTTCAGACCTTACTCCATACTGGGACCAAAATGGAAAAGATGCTTCATCAGGAGGAATCCCAATGACTACGGCTGAAATACAATCTGCATTTTCAGGACTCATAAGCACAATGGGAGTCACAGCTCCATTAGTGTTTAATGAAGCAGGCGACTGTCTTGCGGAATCCTCGAACACACGAAATGATTATGCTTGGTGGAACTCTGTTTGCGTAGCTTCAAACACGCTGGGAATAGGCGTAGGCGCATATTACTTTGCAAGAGAATCAGGCAACGGCGGATTAGGATGTGACGATGAAGGATTAATCGCAACCTCACCATACTCACCTAACACCATGGGACAAGACTTCATTAACGCTTGTACAGCGCCCACACCAACCCCAACTCCAAAACCTACTCCAACGCCAAAACCTACTCCAACGCCAAAACCTTCCAACGCCAAAACCACACCACTAACAACTATTAAGTTAGCGCTAACGTTACCATGACTGGAGTAAACTTTGACCAATCGACCGCTTCCTTGAATGTGACAGTAGTTAAAATGTAGTCAACTATATCCAAGCAGTAATCAGCAAAACCTTGGGAAATAACAGTCACAACAACTTGACTCAGCGCTATTTTCCAATCACTCGCACATTTTCAACTTGAATCCACGGAGAAATCAACTGCCCCATCTGCCGCTCATTGCTACCGACCAAACTCACGTTTTTCAGCACCTCAAAAATGTTGCCTGCCAACATTACGCCTCGGCTGCAATGGACTATTTCGCCTTTCCTTATTTTCCAAGCTGGAGTTGCAACAACTGAGAATTCGCCGCTGACAGGATTACTGCTGTGAGCGCCTTGTAGGTAATAGATTATTAAGCCGTCATCCACTTCGCTTAGCATTTGTTCGGATGTTTTGTTTCCTGGCATAACGTGGAAGTTTGTAGTGTCGATGCTGGGTGTTGACAGGTAACCTGCTCTCGCCGCGTTCCCTGTGCTCTCTTTTGCTTCTTTTTTTGCCGAATAGTTATCATACAGGAAATTTTGCAAAACCCCTTTTTCCATGATCGTTGTCTTCTGATGAGGCACTCCTTCGCCGTCAAAAGCTATCGTGCGGAGCCCGCCGGGGAATAAGCCGTCGTCGTAAATTGTAAGGTTTTCTGAAGCGACTTTTTCTCCGATTTTTCCTTTAAAGGGAGATTGATTCCTCTGAACACTATCAGCTCTAACCGCGTTAACTAGCGTGTAAGCGAAGAGGTCCTGCAATGCAAACTGCGTCATTATAAGCTTGGTGGATTTGGTTTCAACTGACTTAGTTTTTAACGCTGAAACCGCCAGTTTCGCTGCTTCTTTTCCAACCCAAACTGGATCAATATCATAGTTTCTTGAAGCGTTAAATTCAAAACAAACTGGCGTGACTGCGCTGCCCTCTTTAGCCAATGTTGCCAAGCTACATTCAATAACTGTTCCCTTGTCAAAACCTGAGATTCCGTTTGAGTTAGCGATGGCGTTGGAAATGTAAGCACTGCCTATTCCACCTTCAATGGGGAAAGCGCGTTTATCAACTTGCCCCGCAGAGTCCAACATGGTTGAAGCTACATTAACTAGCTCCTCTGACCCAAGCTCAACAATTTTATCATCAAAAGTTTTTTCCAATGAAGCGTAAGGTTTCTTTTGCGGAAGTCCCTTCCAGTCTGCGTCAGGTTTGCTTGCTTTTGCAGCATTCAAAGCCCTAAGAATCACGTTTTCAACTGCTTTTTGGTCATCAACGATGTTTGTGTAAGCAAAACCTACTGCTTTGTTAGCGACCACGCGGATGCCTACGCCTCGGTCAATTATCCTGTTGGTTTTGCTGATTTGTCCCAGTTCAATGCCGATGTTTGTTGCTTGCCCCTCGTAAACGTACGCTTCAGCTTCAGAGGCTCCACTTTTCAAGGCTTCATTTACCGCGTTTTCCGCTAAACTTATCATAGTATCTTTTTTAAGCACTGCCACCAACAACCACCTCTTTAACTCTAATGTGCGGTCCGCCATCACAAATGAATGCTGTTTGCCCTTTCCCGCACCTTCCCGGGTCTAACATGAAATCTTTCCCTACAGCATCAATCTTATGCAAGGTTTCAAGGGTATTGCCGCTTATTGATGCGTCGCGTACTGGTGCGCCTATTTCTCCGTTGACTATTTCGTAGCCTTCTTGGATGCCAACTTGGAAGGTGCCGTCAAGGTTAGCTTGCCCACCTCTAAAACTCTTAAAGTAATATCCTTGCTTTACTTTTTCTATTAATTCTTCAAAAGACTGGTCTCTTGGCGCCATGTAAGTGCAACGCATACGGATGATTGGTTCTACACGGAAATCTTCAGCCCTCGCATTACCCGTCGGTTCAGCATTAAATTTTTGCGCTGTCTCCCTGTTATGCATCAAACCAGCGACTACGCCGTCTTTTATGAGCAATGTTTTCTGGGTTTGGACTCCTTCATCATCGTATTTGAAAGCGCCAAAAGAACCCTCGATTGTGCCGTCATCATAAAACGTTACCAAGTCTGAACCGATTTTTTTGCCCATGTTGTCTGCTAAAACTCCGCCTGAAAGAGCCAAGTCAGCTTCAGCTAAATGTCCAAACGCTTCATGAACAAAAACCCCAACAACGTTTGGACCTAAAACAACGGGGAAAGTTCCGCCCTTTGGTGATTTCGCTTTTAACTGTTCAATGGCGCGTTTTGCAACTTTTTCGCCTAAAGCCTCGGGAGCTTGCTCGTCGAATATTTCGTAGCCTGCTGTGGAGCCTATTTCTTCTCGGCTAAAAGTGAAAACGCCTTCGTTTAAGGCTGAAGCAGTTATTCTTGCCCAAACATACATTTTATCCTGCTCAATGCTTGTGCCATCGCTATTCACAAAATAGCTGGTTCCAGTTAAATCAAAATAATCTACAGTGCAACTTTTCACTCGCTTATCAAAGCCTAAACTTGCTTTGTTTACAGCCAAAGCAGTTTTAATTTTATCCTCCATCAAAATATCTGTCGGGTTCTTTTTCGGTTTTGCCTCGACGCGGTCATTAACCACTTTAGCTTCGGCAAGCTTAATCGGCGTTTTCAACCGTGAACTAGCCATTTTAGCCATTCTGCAAGCATCTGAAACAGCGCTCTCCAAAATTTCGCCGTCAAATGAGCCAACAGAAGCGAAGCCCCACGCGCCATTCACAAGCACACGCAAGGCAACGCCATTTTCAATGCCCTGTTTCGCTGCTTCGACACGCTCCTCTTTGAGGGTGAGCATTGTTTTGTAGAGTTTTTGTGCTCGGGCTTCAGCGTACTTGGCTCCATATTTTTGGGTGGCTGTGTTGTTGATTTTGGTTAGAAGGTCTTTCAAGAGTAATCTATCCTTTGTATAGCTAAACGTTTTAACTAGAATTATTTGAGGGAATTAAATCATTTCGTTTCATCGTAATGGCTGGATAACGATTACTTTGAATTTTCCATTACCAGAAATCGGCAATATTTAACTGCTTAACGGTTCCATGTGCAGGCTTAGGTTTAGCTGCTGGAGCATCAACGCCTAAAACAAGTTGCCCATAAACCCCGTCGTATCCTGGTGTGACCTTGGCTGTGCCGTTTCTTACTTTAACGACGGCTTCGGCAATCGGTGCATCCACCACTTTGGCTAAAGCTTCCATTGGCGTGTCAATCAGCACAGTGTACTCGTCTCCGAATTTTTCAACAAGCAAATTATAGTTTTTCCAAACCGCCTGTGTCGAAGGTGAATCAGTGCCCAGCACTGCCGCGATTATTTCGGAGAGTGGAAGCAAACGCAAAAACCCTGGCGCGTCTTCACGTTTGAAGTTTACGGGTCGGTCTGCAAGTTCTTCAACGCGTTGCTCTACGCCTTTGGTGAGTTTTCTGCGGCAAACTGGGCATATATTGCCGAATTTTATGGCTTCCTGCGGTGAGAGGGATACTTTGCAGTTGCGGTGTCCAGTCCAATGATACTTGCCGTAAGCAGGGTCAACTTGAATAGTAAACTTGAATCTTGCTGGATCATTGCTTTTTATTGCGTCTGTAACTTCTTGGTAAGTGAATTTTTCGAGTTGGAAAACGTTGGCTTCTCTGCCGATGCGCCATGGCCAAAAACTGTGGCAGTCGCTGTTGGAAAGAAGTGCAAATTTGTCAAGCTTGCTGAGGCGCCAGTTCATTGGTGAGTCGCTGCTTAAACCAGTTTCTAAGGCGTGGATGTGCTTTGTCATGTCTTGGTAACAGTCTTCCATGCTGTCAAAGCCGCTGAAGGCTCCGAAAACGCTAAACCACGGAGTCCAGGCGTGTGCTGGAAAAATCATGTTGTCGCTTGAAACAGCCATTACTTGCTCGACAAGCTGTGGAGCAGTCATGTTTAGGATGGGTCTGCCGTCTGAGGATAAATCGCCAAAGCGTTTAAGCGCCTCATTAATTTGCGTCAGCTGTCTCCATGCTCGGCGTTAGAATCACGTGGTGAACTTTTTTGGATTCGCCCTTATAATCGAAGATAGTGCACACTTCAGTCGTGAGCATAAAACGAACTGGGGACTCCGCATTGCCCGTTAACTTAAAGAGACCTGTATCTGGTTCAGGCGTTAAGGTTTCTTTGATTTCCTTAAGCCATTCTGGGTGAGTAAAGTCGCCTGTGCCAACAAGGTTTAAACCTTTAATTTTTGAGTAGCGAGCGATTTCAGTTATGCACATTTGTTCGCTTGTTGCCCGACTGTAACGTCCATGAATGTGTAGGTCAGCTATGACTTTCAAAGCTTAGCGCCTAAATCCTAACGTGGTCTCTAACCATTTTAAGGCTTCGCAAAGTCAGCGCTAAAACATCATCTAACATTAAAGGCTATGTTGATTGTGCCAAATTGTGCACAGAAAAGAACCTTTCATGTTGAAAGTGTGGGACCCCGCGAATACGTTGAACTGTGTTGAATCATGTTCGAAGAATGTTGAGACTTTGTGAAAAGTCAGTGCAGGATTTTTTTAAGAGAAGAAGAAGCTTAGAAAAACCGTTTTTCTTCTTCCGAAACCAATCTAAGCGGATACTGTTAAGTATCATCCAAGCGGTTACCTTATAAACTGTTTGTTCTAATGGAGCATTTATGCCTAAGAGGGCTTGCTTGTCGGGGCTTATCTCAAGTTTTCACTCAGTCGCATTAGGCTCCAAGTGTTAGATTGGCGAGGCAGCTTGTGCACCCACTCAATATTCGAAGGTAAACCATAGCTGAAAACATGCCTAAATCAAATTTTGTTACGGCTTACAGTTTAGTCTATTAGTCCATGTCACAAGCGCTTCAATGAGTTGCTTGATAAGGGTTCTCGTTTGTTCATTGGTTAATTTTCCGTCGGCATCGATATTCTGAGCGGCAAATGGCAACATTACTTCAGGCTTGTTTACTGGTTGCATGTTTAGAAAAACGAATGATTGACGGAGGTGATATTGTGCTCTGCCTCCCCCAAGCATTCCCGTCGACGCGCTCATGATGGCAACTGGTTTATTTGCCAATGAGTTATCTCGGTAGGGTCTCGAAGCCCAATCAATCGCGTTTTTTAAGACCCCCGGGATTGAGAAGTTATATTCAGGGGTGGCAATCAAGAGCGCGTCGGCATTCCTGATTTTCTCTTTGAACTCTACAACTTTAGTCGGCAGATTATTTTCGTCGTCTTGGTTGTAGGGTGGAATCCCTTCCAAATCGAAAACTTCCATCGAGACGTTTTCAGGTGCAACCTCTACAGCCGCACGGACTAAGGCTTTGTTGAATGAGCCTTTTCTTAGGCTTCCAGCAAATGCCAGAATTTTAACTCGTTTCTCCACCAAAGCCACCAGTTATTTTCTCACAATAGAAAAAAAATAAGCAATAGACAAGATTTAAAGATAGTTATTATCCTCGCTGAAGCTCCTATTGTGAAATCGTAATGCCCAAATTTCATTTTGCGATTAATATGATATTAGCCTTGGTTAGCTTTGTTAAGTAGTTTTAAGATGGGGCTGTTTCTTGTTTCTTTATTTTCTTTATTGTTTTGTGTATTCTTTTTTGAGAGTTTTTATCAGGTGGTTGACTTCATTTGGGTCGCTTATCGCTTGGAATCGGAATACTTCTTTGTCGTTGTCAAGGAATATAATGTCTCCATAACTCATACTTGTGCTGGAATTAATACTTGTAGCCGTTCCAGCGAATGCACCAGTGCTGTATACGCCAGCGAAGGAGCCAACCCGGTTTCCTTTTGACTTGCGAAATTGATTCATGACTACGGAATCTGAGAGGTCTAGCCATCCTATGGCTACAAATTTTTCTTGCGGGTTATCTTTCGTTACTGGAAACTGCTTAATAGCCCTCATGTTTGTGATTAACCATCTTTCAGCTATTTCTTTGCTGAGAACACCTTTGTTGACGGTGTGGCTCCAGATAACTTGCTCTCCAGGGTTGAAGTCACGATTCAACATTTTGCCTTGATAACTGAGTTCAACCTGGCTTGTTGGTCTGTCCATTGGATTAAAGGCTCTTGCTGGTAGGGGCGGAAGGATCTTGACGAGCTCTTCAGATAACCGTTTGAGGTACTCTTGACTTGCGCGGTGGTCAATTGATGCTGAGATGATTGTTCCTCCAAGCTGCGAATCAAGAGTTATTTCAACTTCGTGAGGATAATAGGTTGCCGAGAATGGGTGTTTAGCAACTATTTTTGCCTCAACATCCTCTTCAACCTTGTAGCCCCTGTTATCGAGGGCTTGGATGACCGCTTCCTTTGCTTTCTGCATATCAACAGTCGTTTCAATCGTGAATTTATCTGAGGGCATGAAGGTCTCATGGTTATCTGTCCTCTTAAAAATATAAAATTTGGCATCCTGCGTCTGCTTTTAAGTTGGGGTTGCGTTTGCTTGCTTTTTGTAGTTGTTTTTTGGCACAAATAGTAGGGTAGGTCTTTCGGTAGGCGGTTTAGGGTCAGGGCTTGTTTTGCGTTGATTTTTTGTTTTAGAGCTTAAAACGCAGCCAGCTTATGGAAGAACTTTTCAAGAAAAACAGGTGGCTGTTCTGAAAAAGCCTATTAGGAGCATCTAGAGGTTCAAATAGGCACCAAGCGATACTGTTAAGTAAGCCTATCAAGAGTAGTGTACCTATTCTGAAATAACTAATTATTAAGGAAAAATGCTTCATTTGGTTAAATTAGTTTCTTTCGATGCCTTCTATAAAGCAGTAGAAAAATAACGACAACCACTAAGACTGCAGCCCCGATAATCGCAATCGCTGGTATAAAAAGAAAATTAGACGTAGGGGCTGATGTAGAAATATTAACTTGTTGAGTAAGTGGATGATGGTCAATATTGTTTTGGTCAATTACATAACTCCCTTGACCGCTATAATCGCTCCAATAATTGCCTGTTTTGCCGTTATCCCAAGAAACAACCGCTTTTTCTGTTGCGATTCCCGACACATTAGCGTTATGAGTGTTATCAACAAAGTTATTTTGATATACTATATTACCGAAACCTTGAAAAATAGAAACAACATTGTCTGTGCTCTTTTCAGAATTTGATAGGTCAACTCCAATGGTATTAGATTCTATATTATTGTCACGAATGACTGAATCATTGCAGTCTGATAAAAACTGTATACCATAGCCATTTTGGTAAATTGATTGATTGTCTCCGATGCTAACGTTTTCTCCGATGCAGTCAGATATATTATTCCCATAAATATTCAGGTTTGAAGTGTCTCCAAACGTAATCCCAAAAGAATTGTTAACGATAGTGTTATCGTTTATTACTTCGTTTTTGCCTCCGCCAATATCTATTGCTTCATCGTTGTCTGATATCGTGTTGTTAGTAATCACGAAGTTCTTGCCACCACTAGCCGCTATTGCATTGTAGTTATTTGTTATGTTGTTTTCAGAAACTACAAGATTATCCACGTTACCGACGACTAAGATTCCACTGGCAGCAATATAATTGATTTTCACAATGTTGTTTCCTATTATTTTGATTCCACTGCCAGCATTGATTTCTATTGCTGTTTCACCACCAGTTAAAGTGAACCCTGAAATTTCAACATTTGAAGCTTCAACAGAAAACATTGGTGGCGGGAAATAAGGAATAATAACTGCGTTTTGGTCGTCAATTGTGGTTTCGTTAGGGTCTTGTCCAATTAAGGTGAGAGATTTGTTTATATCTAATCCATATTCGTAGTATGTTCCTTTCTCCACGAATATTGTGTCTCCTGCACTTGCATAATCTATAGCCGATTGGATAGTTGGAAAATAATTTGAGGGAACAATGAGTGTTTTGGTCTGGGCGTTAACGATTGCATGCGGTAGTAAAACTAAAGAAGTTATGAATATTAGAACAAGCATTAAGCCGAAAGTCTTCCGTATACTACCCATACTTAGTATTGGAATACCTAGTCGATAAAAGGTTATTCGTAAAAGTTTCTTGACCGATTTTAAGTTTCTTGACTGGGTTAGGCTATTATTCATAAGAATTAGAGATAAGTCTGCAAAAAAAGTATGAATTGCTTATTTACTTTGCAAACAGTGCTCTTTATGGCTTGGCATTTAGAATCCTATTTGTAAAGTTGAAATTTACCTCTTTCTTTGGTTCGGCAGCTCGTATGAAAGGCAATGTTTTTTCTTTGAATTCATCTTGTCGGCAGTATTCTTTTTAAATGTCAGCTAAGTAATGAGAGTTATGCATGAGTGGGCTTTAGCTGAAGCAGTCCTCGTGTCGGCGAAGGAGATTGCTGAGAAGGAAAAGTTGAAGGAAGTTACAGAAGTCACTATCAAGGTTGGTGAACTTCAGCAAGTTGAGCCTGATATTCTGCGCTTTGCCCTCTCCCAAATGAAATCTGAAATTTTCAAGAACGCTAAATTTCACATTTTGAAGGCTAAGTCAACGCTTAAGTGCAGGGTTTGCGGAACCGCTTGGCAGTTTAACCTTAAAAAAATTGATAAAAACACTGCTGAAGCTATCCATTTTGTTCCTGAAGTAGCGCACACTTACATTAAGTGTCCTAAATGTGGCAGTCCTGACTTTGAAATCGTCAGTGGGCGTGGGGTTTGGCTTGAGAACATAAAAGGAGCCAGATAAGCGTGGTTGACCCGCGAACAAGCGTAATTAACGAGCGTTTAAGCCGAATAAGCAGAATTATCGCCGTTTCAAGCGGCAAAGGCGGAGTTGGAAAAAGCATGGTAGCAACCACACTCGCATTAACCCTTGCGCGTAACGGCTGCAAAGTAGGCTTATTCGACTTAGACTTCACCAGCCCATCAACCCACATAATCCTCGGCGCCCAAAACGTGCAGCCGAAAGAGGAAAAAGGCTTAATTCCGCCAACAGTTCACGGCTTAGAATACATGTCGCTTGTTTACTTTGTCGGTGACAACCCAGCGCCGTTACGAGGAGCGGATGTTTCAAACGCTTTAATTGAGCTCTTATCAGTTACGCTGTGGGGTGCGCTTGATTTTTTGGTGATTGACATGCCGCCAGGAATCGGCGATGCTGTTCTCGATTTGGTAAGGCTGATTAAACGCATAGAATTCCTAATCATCACCACGCCTTCCCTTTTGGCTTTTGAAACCGTAAAAAAACAAGTGATTCTTCTATGCGAGTTAAAGATGCCAATTATCGGTGTCATCGAAAACATGAAAATGGACAAGGCAAAAGGCATCGCAGAGGAAACAGGAAAGTTAGGGTTAAAGTTTCTAGGAGAAATTTCCTTTGACCCACAGGTTGAAGCCGCTATCGGTGACGTAGAGAAGTTGCTTAACACCGCTGTTGGCAAAAAAATCCAACAAGTCGCCGACAACAACATAGCAAAAAAGAGAGAGCCCTAATGGCTTGCGCTAAAGCAGTAATATTCGATTACGTTGGCACACTGGTCAACTGCAGAAACTACACCATGGACGCCTCAAGAGAAAAACTATATGCAGCACTTGTGAATGAAGGTTTTGACGTTGCCAAAGACAAGTTTTTGGCAGCCTACATTCAAGCGCATGAGAAATACCGAATAATTCGTTATGAGCAACTAAGAGAAGTGACTAACGCCGTTTGGGTGGCAGAAGCACTGTGCAATCTGGGCTTTAATGTGTCGGCGGACGATTACCGAATTAAAGCTGCTTTGAATGTTTTCTTCAAAGACTTCGTAGACACGCTTGAGCTACGGGAAGGCGCAAAAAAACTAATCAAACAAGCACAGCACAATGCAAAGTAGCTTTAATCTCAAACTTCACCCATGCACCAGTCATCTACAAAAGCCTACGACACTTGGAATAAACAAATTCTTCAATGCGGTTGTGATTTCGGAGGAAAACGGCTGGCGAAAACCAAGCGCCAAATATTCCAAGACGCCCTAAACAAACTCCAAGTACAAGCGTGCGAAGCAGTTTACATCGGCGACAGCCCAATCGAAGACATCAAAGGCGCCAAACAGGCAGGATTAAAAACGGTGTTTGTGCCCTCGCAATTTAACAGCTTAGATGCCCTCTCTGAAAGCCAGCAAAAACCAGACTATACAGCCAAAGACCTCAAAGGCATCTCCGAAAAACTAAACAGCTTAATTAGTTCGCTGAAAACACCCAATTCAAACGCTAAAGCAAAAAAGCAACGCAGAACAAGCCCTGCATAAACCCGCCTACCCGTAGACTACTCTACTATTTGCCAAAAATCAACCAAAAAATCAAGCCTAAAAAAGAGAAATGAAGAATTTAGATTTTCTTTGTTTTTGTAGCTGTTTCTAGTGCTACTACGCCTGGGAGTTTTTTGCCCATTAGGAATTCGATTAGTGCTCCGCCTGCTGTGCTTATGTAGCCGATTTTTTTGGTTAAGCCGTATTCGTGTATGGCTGCGATGGTGTTTCCGCCGCCTGCGAGGCTGAAGGCTTTGCTGTTTGCGATGGCTTCGAAGACTTTTTTGGTGCCGTAGTTGAACTCTTTGTTTTCGTAGACTCCCATTGGTCCGCTGACCACTATGGATTTGGCGGTTGAGATGATTTTTGAGAAGTTCTCGACGGTTTTTGCGCCTATGTCAAAGATTGAGTATTCGGTCGGCAGCTTGCTAACGGGGATTTCTTTGCGTTTGCCGTCCACGTCGACGGCGACGTCAACTGGCACAACAACTTTATCGCCGTACTGCTCCATTAACGCTTTTATGCCTGGAATAAAGCCTGTTAACTCTTTCTTTGCCAGAAAATCCATTGTCTTCTTGCCCAAGTCAACGCCTTTAGCTGCAAGGAACAATTGCGAAGTTACGCCGCCGACAAGCACGTAATCTGCTATGCCGTTGCCGAGAACGTACTTGCTGATTTCAAGGCTGTCGTCGGCTTTTGCTCCACCCATAACGTAAACCGACGGCTTCTCAGGTTTCTCCAACGCTTTGCTTAGGCTTTTCAGTTCTCGCTCCATAATGCGTCCTGCAGCACTTGGCAACACTGCAGTGAAGCCAACCATAGAAACGTGCCCGCGGTGTGCAGCGGCAAAAGCATCGTTAACGAACAAGTCGGCGAGTGGTGCAAGGTTTTGGACGAGCTCGGTTTTGCTTTGCTGTTCAGGCGTGCCGCTTTTTGGTTTCTCCATCCCAATGAACGAA
The DNA here is from genome assembly GCA_963785215.1 of Candidatus Bathyarchaeota archaeon. GTDB lineage: Archaea > Thermoproteota > Bathyarchaeia > Bathyarchaeales > Bathycorpusculaceae > Bathycorpusculum. The sequence continues at coordinate 1,550 of CAWAUU010000003.1, read as the reverse complement.
CGTTTTCAAGAACAAAGATTTCTCCGCCTTTCAGGTTTTTGATGGCTGCTTTTGCTTTTTCACCAAAGACGTCGTCAACATATTTCACTGGGCATTTGAGAATTTTGCTGCAGGATTTCTGCGTGTTGCTTTAAGTGGTGTGTAGTCTGGGTCTCCTTTGCGTCCCTGATGCGCTAGGACAACGGTTTTGGCGCCTTTTTCAGCCAGCTCTTTAAGCGTCGATTCAGCATGTGCTCTTATTCGTACGTCGCTTGTGACTTTCTTGGTTGCAGGATCTATTTCTGAGTTGAAGTCTACTCTGACAAGAACAACTTTGTTTTTTACTTGAAAATCATCAAGAGTTTTGTATTTCGCCATGTTATTCACTTCTTTCTGTTTAATTTAAAAAGAAAAAGATAGGAAGGATTTAAGCTTGTTTGCTTGCTTAAAGCCCTGCTTTTTTGCCGATCATTTCGATGAATTCAACCATGCGGTTGCTAAAGCCCCATTCGTTATCGTACCATGCGAAGACTTTAACGAAGTTGCTCTTTTTCGCCTAAAACCATGGTTAACTGCGCATCGAACACTGCTGAGTAAGTGCTGTGTAGTACGTCGGTTGAAACGATTGGGTCTTCAGTGTACTGTAAGATGCCTTTAAGTGGGCCTGCTGCGGCTTTCTTCATAGCTGCGTTAATTTCGTCTTTGGTGACTTCTTTGCCTAATATAGCGGTTAAGTCAACAATGGATACGTCTGCTGTAGGCACACGCAGGGAATAGCCATTCATTTTTCCAGCGCAACTTGGCAAAACTAAGCCGATTGCTTTTGCTGCACCAGTGCTTGTTGGGATGATGTTGATTGCTGCTGCTCTTGCTCTGCGTGGGTCTTTGTGGACAAGGTCTTGGACTTTTTGGTCGTTTGTGTAGCTGTGGCATGTTGTCATTAAGCCTTTTTCTATGCCAAAGTTGTCGGATAATACTTTGGCGACTGGTGCTAGACAGTTTGTTGTGCATGAAGCGTTGCTTAAGATATTGTGTTTTTCGGGGTCATACGTCTTGTCGTTTACGCCTAACACAAAGGTTGCATCTGGGTCTTCTGCTGGCGCGCTGATGAGGACTTTCTTTGCTCCTGCTTGAAAATGTTTGCTTGCACCTTCACGGTTGGTAAACAAGCCAGTGGATTCTACTGCTAAGTAAACTCCAAGGTCTTTCCATGGCAGTGCTACTGGGTCTTTTACGCTGACACATTTGAGGGTTTTGCGTTGACACTCTACAAAGCAGAGGTTGCCTTCATCCAGCAGCTCCTCGGATGACGTGGATAGCCGGGGCGTCAGGCGCGGCTGGGGCAGATCGGCGTACACCTGGAGTATCCGGCCATTACCTCGTTGCCGGAGTTGACACCACGATTTGGATAATGAACCTCAGCAAGGCTAGCCTCGAGCTGCGATTGCTGTGGATAGCGAAGAGGCTTCAAGAAGGCGGCGAAGATTTCTCCCGCCTAGAGAAGGCAGCTGAGCTGCTAAGCGGAATCGCAGGAGACTAAGCTGGAGGATGCCCGCCAAGAAGGAATGGAG
>CAWAUU010000002.1:0-49060 GCA_963785215.1 Candidatus Bathyarchaeota archaeon | reverse complement strand
CGCGGAAACCCCCGGCATGGCCGTCCTCGCCGTCCTTACGCTGGCCCTCGGCATCGGCGCCAACACCGCCATCTTCACTGTCATCCAGAATGTGCTGCTGCGCCCGTTGCCCTACCCCCACGCCGACCGCCTGGTGAACATCGCGCCGGGGACCAAACAGGCCTTTGACACGACCTCATGGCTTAACTACGTCGATATCCGCAACCAGTCGCGCCTGCTGGAAGCGGTCTCCGGCTACTCCGAGGACGTTACGGTCGTCCAGTCACAGGACAGCTCCCTCAGCGTGGTCGCGCCGAGAGTCACACCCAACCTCTTCTCGATGCTCGGGTAAAACCCATCCTCGGCCGCACGTTTACTGAAGCCGAAGGCCAGACCGGCGGTCCCAGCGTCGCCATCCTCAACGAGGGCCTGTGGCGTGAAACCTTTCACGCCGATCCGAATATCGTCGGCAAGACCAAATGTGTCCCATTGGTCGCTAATATAGTCATAAACTTTAGTCTATGTGCAGCGCCGATTATTTCAGGCATGTCATCCCGCTCTTAGGGGTTCACCGCCTGAAAAAGAGAATGGCTGGAGGTTTGGGGTTAGCTTTGCTAACGAACTCAAGCATGTCTATGAGTGTCTTTCTTTGGTTGGCTCATAATCGACTTCTTGCTGGGGAAAAGTCGAGAAGCAAACTGCGCATTTGAAGTTGCACCGTTTTGTGACATCGATTACGCCTATGACCGTACCTGAGGCGTGGTTGGTACACGTTTCGCAAACGTAGGGGCAACCTTCAGGGTCTTTCGGAGCGTTCAAATCGCCGAGGTACTGGAATTGGTCATAGGTTTGCATGTGACTAAAGACGCCTGGGCTTTGCCAGTGAGTAGCTTCGAAGTGTCCATGTTCTGGGCATTGCTTTGTAATCTTTATTTTTCCGTTACCCTGACTTAACTGTGCGTCAATTTTTTTCTGGCATTCAGGACAGACGCTTTTGGTTTTGGTCATAGTAACCCTCCAAGTGTTGCCTCAATTATTAATGCTAACGGAAGAAGAATCATCGACATAGTAACTATTCGCTCATATTTTCGCACGTTCGACACTGTTGAGGCCACAGTTACAAGACGGATTGAAGAGTAAATTAGAAGAACGCTCCAAAAAAGAATAGGAGGCAAATAGTAAATTGTAAACTTGCCTATGAAGTAGGGAAGAGGCGCAAGCAACCCTGTCAGCGTAAAGAATAAAGCAGCGACTTTTGTCGAGTTGCTGATGCCGATTTTCTTCGGGAGTGTTGGATAACCAATTTTTGAGTCGCCGTCAAGACTTAGGATATCGCGCAGGACGTTGCCGCCTATAGTGCCGAAAGCTATCGGGTAGAGGCTTAAGGAAATCAAGCTTACCGTGCCTGAGATGGTGGCTTCTCCATACATGAAGGCTGTGCCTGTTAAAACGCCAACCAAAACGTTGGCAGCAAAGCCTGACTTCCGCTTTACAAGCGTTGAGTAAATCAATAGCAGCAAGGAATCGGCAGCGATTATTGCGAAGCTTAGCCAGTTAATAAAAAAAGCCATGATTAGACCTACAGCGAAAAGTACGCCTGAGACTGCCACTACCTGCTTTAGCGACAGTGCACCTGAAGGTATGGGACGTTTCGGCTTGATTACTGCGTCGCTTTCTCTGTCGAAGAAGTCGTTGATTGCGAAGCCCGCCGATGTTATGAACGCCATGGAAAAGAAAATCAGCAAATAGTTTGTATGCTTAGGCTAAAGGGTTTTTTGGTGATGGCGAAAGCTGTTAGAAGAGATAAACCGCCAGTCATCAGCCAGTAGGGAAGCCGCAGGAGAGCGATTAATCCTCTAGCTGGCCTTGGAGTGGTCATTACGAAAGTTTCCTCTCAGCGATAATTTCTTTTATGCTATCTTCAAGGCTTACCTTAGGATTCCAATTCAACTCTTTCTTTGCTTTGGAGTTGTCAAACCAAATTTTTGTTACGTCGCCTTGCCAAGAAACATTAGTTGTTGTTATAAATGTCCTGTCTTGAAAGTTGAGGATTTTGAGCATCATTTTGGCAAGGTCTATTATCGTGGTTGTTGTTCCAAAGCCTATGTTGTAAGTTTTACCGTTAGCAGAATCATCTGAGCCAACAGTTACTAGAGCATCCACCACATCAGAAACATGAACGAAATCGCGTGACTGCAGTCCAGTGCCGATGATTTCTAGTTTGCCAGGGTTTTTAGCGATTTTATCTAGAAAATCATGGATAACTCCGTGGCACCTTGACCCGTAAACGTTAGCAAACCTCATTATAGTGATGTCTAAGCCGTACTGGTTTTGGTACATTTGGCAGTATTCTTCGCCGACCACTTTGGATAATCCATAGCATGAAAAAGGGTGAAAACCATACTCCTCTGGAGTTGGAAACACAGTTGGATTGCCATAGACCGCTGCGCTGGAAGCGAAAACCAGTTTTGCATCGTCTTTGCGTACTTTCTCAAGAACTTGAAGAGTTCCTTTAGCGTTTGCTTCAAAATCTTCCAGTGGATTCTCCATCGAGTAAGGAACCACAACTTGCGCAGCTAAATGATAAATTAAATCAGCCTTCTCTAAAGAACAAAGTTTTTTCAGGTCCAGTATATCGCCTTTTACAAACTTTGCTTTGGGAACATCTTTCACGTTTTCCTTTTTGCCGCTTGATAAGTTATCATAAATTGTTAAGTCAGAAGTTAGGTCTGACAGCCTTTTGCACAAGTGAAAACCGATAAAACCTGCTCCACCAGTAACTAAAATTTTTTTCCCCTTAAGTTCCCCCATACAATTCACGACAAAGTCTATATTATCTTTCAATAGTTGTAGGGTATATGTCGCCTGTGAAAGCTATAAAAACTTTTAGGGATTTACTGTCCTTCCTAACCATTATCCCTGCGGGCGGAAAAGAAGATTTCATTTTCACCACAGCCGAGCACATGTACCTTTTCCCCATAATCGGCGCATTCATAGGCATACTTGCCGGCGCTTACTTCCTCGGCGCAAGCATCATCGTTCATTTTCTGCTCAGTTTAGTTAACCCAATCATTGCCTTGCCAACTGACTTACTAGGCGAAGCTTGCGGTTGCCGCGATGACCGTGGCTTTCCTGCTTGTCTTAACTGGACTCCAACATTTTGACGGCTTAATCGATTTAGGCAACGCGTTTGGACTGAGAAATCTGCATGACCGCAAAATGGTTGCTCACGCTTGGACGGTAACTTACTGGGGAGCGTTACTTGCGATAATTGTGGAGTTTGCCGCTTTTGCAGGGTTATTTTTTATTAACCCACTTTTTGCTTTCGGAGCAATAATTGCCGCTGAACTCTCAGCAAAATTAGCCATGGTAACGATTGTTTGGGTTGGGAAACCCACGCATAAAGGGTTAGGCTCAATTTTTCTTCAGAAAGCAAAAAAGAAACTCAACATCATCGCTTACGCACTTTCTGTTTTGATTGTTTACCCATTTTTCGCTTTTACAAGTAAACCGTTTTTAGGTTTAGTTGCTGTCGGAGTGGTTTTAGTCAGCATTCCAGTGGCGTTTGTGATGGAGAAAGTTGCGGAAAACGTTTTCGGCGGAGTTTCAGGCGACATGATTGGAGCAACCAACGAGGTGGCTAGGGCAGTTACGCTTATTTTGCTTGCAGGCGTGTTGGTGCTAATATGAAAGTTCCTGCGTTGATTATGGCTGGCGGAAAAGGTAAACGCATGGGTTTGCCAGTGGAGAAGCCGCTTTTGCCTTTTTTAGGTAAACCGCTGATTGATTGGGTTGCTGAGGCTGTTGCTTGTGCCGAGAAGGTTTCAGAGTTTTATGTGGTGACCAGCCTGAACACGCCTGAAACGGAGAAGCACTGCCTAAGCAAGGGATGGAAGGTTTTGCGGACAGACGCCAAAGGCTATCATAATGACTTAAAGCAAGCCGCTCTTACAGCTGGTTTAATGGGTCCTGTGTTGACCATTCCAGCGGATTTGCCAGCCGTCACAGGCAAGTTTCTGGACAAAGTCATCGGTCAGTTTGAGGTTTGTGGAAAAGACTTCTTAGCAGTCTTTGTACCTATTGAAAGTCGTGAATGCTTGGGGCTTTCAGTTTCTTCCACTGACGAGTACAAAGGCGAGTGGTATGCTGTTGCAGGAGTCAACATCGTTAACGGCGCCAAAATTCAAGGCGAGGGCAAAATTGAAACAAGCGCCATAATTACAAAAGAAGTTGAAGTGCTCCTAAACATTAACACTCTGAAGGATTTAGAAATTGCAGAGAGAATAATGAAGAATAGCAGCCTGAATAGATGACTTTTCTCGTTAGAGAAATCTTTAACATCACCACGCAACCTACTCTACACCTGTTGCTGTTTCAGGAGATCCGACCTCGGATGAGCCTACTTAAGTCATGATAGCTTCTGGAATGCAGTGATAACTCTGCCAATGACAAAAAAAATGTTGCGGCTGTCCCTGAAAAAATGCCCTGCATGCGGCAGAACGGTTCTTGAAGCAGCATTGGACTCTTATGCTGGAAAAACCGATAAGAACTGTGAGAAATGCAGCGTTCTTTACTCACAGATTATTGGTTTTTGGGTTGAATTCCTAAGAAGAAGCCTCAACATTAAGCGACAGAAAGTTGAGAAAGCTCTTAGCAGACCCATACGCACGAAGAGCAATAACCAACTTGACAAAGTCCTTCGCTTACATCGGAATTAAAAAGCCAATCTCGCTTTATGCGCCTTTCTTGATTGTTTGGGATTTCACGCATAAATGTAACTTAAGCTGCAAGCACTGCTATTCAAACTCCGGCGCAGTAAACGAAGAAGAACTGACAACCAAAGAAGCCATGGCAGTCGTGGATCAGCTTGCAGATGCTGGAGTTACAGCGCTTGCCTTTTCAGGCGGCGAGCCGCTTAGCCGAAAAGACTTCTTTGAGGTGGCAAACCACGCAGTTAAAAGTGGCTTATACGTTTCCGTAGCTACAAATGGAACCCTGCTAACCAAAGAAAACGTCAAAAAAATAAAGCAAACCGGAATACACTACGTCGAAATAAGCATTGACGGCGCCACTGCAAAAACACATGACACTTTCAGAGGGGTACCTGGCGCGTTCGAGAAAGCTGTGGTTGGACTTAGGAATTGTGTGGAAGCGGATTTGTGTGCTTGCATAGCTACCACGGCTACGAAAAGCAACCTTGAAGAAATGCCTGCAATAGTGACTTTAGCTGAAGAAGTTGGCGCCGAAAGATTCACCTACTTCAACTTCATTCCAACCGGACGCGGAAAAGCTCACTATGACCAGGATTTGTCGGCGGAAGAGCGAGAGAAGCTTATGCGTTACTTGCTAAACAGGATGTCAACTGGCTGCAAAACAACCATTCTCACCACGGCGCCGCAGCTAGCCCGAGTAGCCTTGCAATGTCAAGGGACAGCGGGAACGGGGGAAGTAACGATGTCTATGGCGCACATGCAAACGGCGAGAGTAAGCAAGAAAGCTGTTCCACTGGCAGATTTCATCGGCGGATGCGGAGCTGGAAGATTGTACTGTTCGCTTTCGCCTCAGGGAGATGTTCACCCATGCGTCTTCCTGCCGATAAATGTGGGCAACCTGAAAACTGAGAAGTTCCAAGATATATGGTTAAACTCAACACTTTTTAAAGCCTTAAGGAACAGGGGAAACTTGAAGGGAGCCTGTGGAATATGCGCCTACAAGTATATTTGCGGCGGGTGCAGAGCGCGGTCAGCTGCATACCATAACGGTGACATGCTAAATTCTGATCCAGGCTGCATAATGGAAAAACAAGTTAAGGGTGCATAGTGTGCCTAACGCAGAACAGAAAACGGTTAAAATCTTTCGAGCCAAAAACGGCATAAGCGAAATCTTAAAGGAAGCCGTTGACGATTCAGGGTTGCGTGGGAAACAGAAAATTTTTATCAAACCCAACATGAGCCACCCAGAGTACATTCCCGGCGTAGTAACATGCCCCAAACTGCTTGGTGAACTGGTTAGCTTACTTCGAGACGACGCCAGAGAAGTGATAGTTGGCGAATCTAACGGGTTTAATTATCCATGCAACTCAGCGTTTGAAAAAACAGGGATAGAAGCAGCCGTAAAGAAAGCAGGCGGCAGCGTAATTAATCTTTCAGAAGACAAAGTGGTCAAAGTAAAATTTCCAACCACCAACACTCCGCTGAAGGAGCTGTTTTTGCCAAAAACCGTGTTGGATGCTGATGCGGTTGTGGATTTGCCTTTGATGAAAACGCATGAATTTGCAATGTACAGTGGAGCCATAAAAAACCTTTTCGGCTGCGTTCCCAGCAACAGGCGTATTTACCTTCACCCGTATCTGCCTGAAGTTTTCTACAGATTATACTCCGTCATTAAGCCGCAGTTAACTGTCATGGATGCGAGAGTTGGGATTGAGGGAAATGGTCCAACAAAAGGCAAACCCGTCAAAATGGACTTAATGCTAACCAGCAATGACGCCTTAGCTATCGATATAACCGCAGCGGAAATCATGGAATTAGACTGGAAACAAACATACCTCAACTATATTGCGAAAAAAGCAGGCTTGCAAAAGGAAGCAATCATGGTGGAGGGCTTGCAGGTAAATGAGGTAAGGCACAAATTTGAGCCACCAAGAATCGATTTGCCCGTAAAAGCGCAAATGAAAATATACCAACATGAACTTTTAACGAAAATGCTATTTTGCTCTCTGGATGTAGTGAAGCTTTTCCAGAAAATAACCGTTGCATACAGAGGAGAGCCTATAGAAACCGCTTAGCCTAACGCTTCATCGTAGACTTTGAGCACATCCTTAACGACTATGCGCCAATCAAAGCGTTCCAGAATAGTTTTTCGGGCAAGAGAACCCATTTCCAAAGCTTCAGCTGGGTGCTCAAGCAAATACAGTATCCTATCAGCGAATTGTTTTGGATTGAACGGCTCAACCAAGAACCCGTTCTTCCCACTTTCAATCGTTTCAGGAATCCCACCTACACTAGTTGTTACCACGGGCAACCCGGTTGAAAGCGCCTCCAAAACAGCGAAGGGGTGATGCTCATAGAACGTGGAGAACGCGAACACGTCTGCGGCTTGGTAAAGCTTGGGCAGTTTCTTGTCGGGATAGTAACCGGTGAAGATTATGTTGTCTTTTACGCCGATTTTTTCTGCGTGAGCGATGAGTTTTCGCATTTCGTCGCTTTGTCCCTTTCCTGAAATTATGAATTTTGCGTTTTTGAACCGCTTAACGACGGCGGGCATGCTTTCGATAAGCGTAAACAAGCCTTTGCGTGCATAGAGCCTGCCCACTGAAACTATAGCTAAATCGTTTGGGTTAAAACCGAGTTCTTCCTTGATTTTGCGTTTATCTTTTGCTGGCTGAAACTTGTTAGGGTCAACGCCGTTGTGGATGACACGAATTTTTTCTTCAGGAATCTTATAGTACTCAAGCAACTCGCACTTTGTAAAATTGCTTACCGCAATTATCTTGTTTGCTTGTTCCAGCATTTTTTCCTCAAAGATCCGCAAAAACCAGTTGAAGCTAACCATAAACTTCTCGTTAGCGTTAAGCCTGCTGTAGGGTTCGCCCCGGATGGCTTGTGCTTCGCCCTTCCATGTTGAGTGAACGGTGCAGACGAGCGTTTTTCCAAAGTTCGGCGGCACTGCAAAGTTAGGTGTTAACGGCAAGTTGGCATGCGTAATATCAACGTTAACCGTTTCGCGGACGCTGTTTAGTTTGCGGTAGCTGGAGGCTGCAAGCATAAACGATTTTATGACAGGCGCTTTTGGGATTTTTAGGAAAAACACCTTTAATTGTTCGTTGACTTTGATGTCTAATGTTTGGTCGGAGCCTGTGACTACGTAGATTTTATAACCGTTTTTTATAAGCTCGTTTGATAGATAGTAAACGTAGGCGCCTGTTCCACCAGACAGGGGCCAATACTCAGGCGAGACGAAGCATACCCTACGCATTGGACGTTTTCCTCCCTTTGCCTGTAGCGTAGTTGATTGTGCTTATTATTGCGCCGACAAACCAAGCGAACGCTCTCACAAAATAAAGCACGACCAACCGCAAAGCTACCTTATCATGGAACTTAACAGCAATTTTGGCGGCGGAGTAAACGAAGTAAACAAGCATTAAGACTAAAATTAAGCCTGAAATGTACCATAAGGGTCTGAGCACTTCTATGATTCCCAGAAGGAAAAACGCAATGACGGCTAAGAGCAGTACTGGCTGAATGTTCATGCCAAAATCCGTGATTTCATCACCTTTAGCCAAGCGTCCATGTTTAAAGTATAGTTTTAAAGTGTTTTTTCCGTACTGCAACTGCTGCCTATAATACGCCCGTAGCGTGGGCCTGTTGTAGTGGTAGCAGATGGCGTTTGGTTCGTAAGCGATTTTGTAACCTTTAGCGCTTACTCTGAAGCCTAAGTCTGTGTCATATTGGCTTGGCAAGTTTTCATCCCATCCGCCAGCTTCTTCGATAACCTCTTTTTTCAAGAGCAGATTCATGGTGGCTATGCGGCTTGTGTATTTTCCTATGCGGCTGTAGCGGTTTTTAAGTTCGTAACCGATGCTTTTTGCCCATGTGTTCTCAGCGTTCCATGTTTCTATGCTGCCGCTGACTCCTGCCACTTTAGGCTCTTCCAAGTGGGGTACAAGCCTTCTTAGCCATTGCGATTCCACTTTAGCATCTGCATCTATGAAGCCCAGAACCGAATGCGTAGCAATTTTCATGGCGTAATTATAGGCTGCTGGAGCGTTTAAGCGAATGGAAACAACTTTGACAGGGAAATTTTCGGCTATTTTGACTGTAGCATCTTTTGAGCCGCCGTCCATGACGATAACTTCAATGAAGCCTGCGGGATAATCCAGCGCCAAAATCGATTTGAGGCATTCCTCGATTGTTTGTTCATTATTGTAGGCTGCAACTATGATTGAAACTTTAGGATATGCGTTGCCAGCCAACTTGCTTAACCCTTCATGTACGCTGAAACTATCGATAGGAGAATTTTGAATCCGTCAACCATTGGGTCAACTCCTGACCTGCCATAGGTTCGCTGCTCAAAACTTATCGGCACCTCAGTGATTCTGAAGCCTTTTTTGGCTGTCTTGACCAACATTTCAGATTCTATCTCATACCCACCTGACTTTAGCTTTTGGCTTTTCAGCACTTCGCGTTTCATGGCGCGGTAGCCTGATTGAGAGTCAGTTATGGCTACGCCAGTTAAAAGTTCGATGAAAGAGTTGAAAACTTTAACGCCAAAAGCGTTTAGTTTTCTGGCAACCACGTTTTTTTGGTTTAGATATCTTGAGCCTATGACTAGGTCTGCTTTGTCTTGCACAATTGGCGCAAGTATCCACGGAAGTTCTTCGGGTTTGTGTGAGCCGTCTGAGTCGATGGTGACTATTATGTCGCCTTTTGCTTTGGCAAAACCTGCTCGCAACGCGTAGCCTTTGCCTAAGTGTCTTTTTAGTGTGTAGATTTTAGCGTTGTGTTTTTTGGCTATTTCAAGCGATTTGTCATACGAACAGTCGTCTACAACTATTACTTCGTTTTTTAAGCCTGTTTGTTGCACGGCTGCTTTTACACGGTCGATTATGTTGCCTATGGTTAATTCCTCGTTGTAAACGGGAATTATTATGGAAAGCAGCATTTCCTTTCGGCTCATTTTACTTTTAGATGCCAATGGAAGAACTTATAAAGTTTGGCTACCCCAACCTTGTAAGCAATTGAATGGATAGTTTGCTTAGATGGAAACCGCTATGAACAGTAAAGTTGACGCTGACAGGAAAATGTGGTTTTCCATGTGGTTCTTGGCGGCGATCGTTACTTTCGGGTTGGCGTTTTTCCCCATGTTCTACCGCCTGATTGAGGGCAGGAATAGGCATTTTCAGCATGAGGCAGAATTTGAGAATCAGGTTGTCGCTTATCTGAGGAGTCAGGGAAAGGAGCCGCCAGCAACAAGTGAGCACTTTAAACGGAGGAATGCGAAGGCGTGGGCTGTCAGCATCGTTTTGGTTATTCCAGTTTTTGTCATTCTTTACCTATTGTTGAGGGATTTATTGGTACATGAACGAAATCAAGACATGTTTCTTGCGGCTTCTTTTAGTGAACGGATGTTTATGCCGCAGACGATACCGATAAAAACTTATGTTTTGATTACCATTGTTACGTTGGGCATTGGGGGAGTTTACTGGCTATACAAGGTTGTTAACTTGTATAACGCTCACTTTAAAGCTCAGTTGCAAGTTGAAAAAGAAGTAGGTAGACTAATGGAGGAAGAGAAAGCTGTCGGACACGTGTAAGGAACGCAGGTTTGTTAGTCATGGCGGAGACATTTGGGGTTTTATCCGAAAATACAATGTTCCACTTGAAGAAGTGCTTGGAGTTCAGCGGACCCATCAATTTTCTTGGTCCTTCACCTAAAGCTGTTGAAGCTGTCAAGCAGAACGCTAATCTGATCAAGTTTTATCCTGACCCTAACCCCGTTGAGTTTAAGGAAGAAGTTGCCAAGTATGTGGGGCACGGAGTGGAAGAGGAAAACATCATTTTAGGCAACGGCTCAATTGAGTTGATTTACGCGATTACTGAAATTTTGCCCCGTGGCTTTAACGCGGTTATTCCTGTACCTTCATTCTCAGAGTATGAGAAAGCAGCTTTGAGAGTCGGCAGCAAGCCAGTGTTTGTTCAGTTGCCTCAAAATTTCGCGTTAGAAACAGAGAAAATCAAGAAGGCAGTAACTGGCGCCACTAAAATAATGTGTATTTGCAACCCGCATAGTCCCTCAGGAACTTTGTACAGTAAAGAAGAGATATTGGAACTTGTGGATTTCTGCCACAAAAAAGACATAATCTTTAGCGTTGACGAGAACTATATTGAGTTTGCCGAGAAAGGCCAAGAAACCACGTTAGCGGGCATGGTTAAAGAGTACGAGAACCTGTTTGTGATAAGGTCGGTTACAAAATTCTACGGCATGGCAGGCATACGCCTAGGATACGGTATAGCAGCGCCAAACCTGGTCGAGAAGCTGGAAAACGTAAGGATACCATGGAGCATCAACAGCCTCGCAAGCTGCGCAACGCTTGCAGCGTTCAATGACACTGATTTCATTGAAAATACTAAGAGAACAATCGCCAAGGAAAGAGAACAGCTTGCCAAAAGATTAGGGGAAATTGAAGGCTTACACGTTTACCCGTCAGTAACAAACTTCTTGCTTGTGAAAATCCAAAACCGAAAAATCACTTCCACCAAGCTAAAAGAAGCGCTTGCTAAACAGCACATGTTAATCCGCGACTGCTGCACCTTCATGGGCTTAGACGACACCTACTTCAGAATCACAGTACGCTCGGCCAAAGACAACCAAAAACTTGCGCAAACAATTAAGAAAATATTGGGTATTGAGTAGCAAGTTACTCAGCATACAACAATTCAAACTAGCATTCGTCTATTTAGTGCCTGTACTTTGGAGTCTCTTCTTAACCCATTCTAAATCTTCTGAGCTTTCATAGAGATAATGCTTTGGATTGCGTTCATCCCATGTTAATTTGAGTCGTGATTTTTGATTACACTTTGTAGTCAAGCTTATTCCCCAAAGCAGTATTATCTAATTCAGTATTTAAATTATAGCGAGATCTAAAGAACAAATTCCAAAATGAGTTAGTCAATCGTTTTTGATCTGTGATAACTCTAAATGAACTCGTAGAAATGTCCTCAATAAGTAGCGTATACCCTTCTTTTCCGCCTCTAACCTCATCTTTGTATTCTACATGTTTGATTGTAAACTCAAGCCTGTTAGTTAGGAAACGATATAACAACTCAGCACATTCTTCTGGACTCCTTACTACCAAGACCCCGTTTGAAACTCCAGATTCCAAATCTACTTGCATTGCAAGTGGGTGAATTTCTTTTAACATCTTGGCTCTTTGATCAAACCTAGAACATTCAGCAATTGCAAGAATATGAGATAAAGAGTCAAAATCCACCTCGTCTTTAACAACGCACTCACTTTCAGACCACATGCGCAAGGGCTGTTTTTCGAAGAAATCGTCTGTTTTAGCTAAAAAGTCTTCCTATGATTTGTCTAAAATCTTTTCTATATTCAAAAAGCGATTGATAACATGACTTTTCAGTGAAAACATCCTCGGCTTGTAGAATCAAAATTCGCCTTCTAATAAAATCTAAGGGTGAGTTAGATATCTTTTCGGCATAGTCTTCTACAATAGGCTTAGGAACGTAAGCAATGACTGGTTTCTTTTGCGCTAATGTCGCTGCAAGCTCAGAATCCTTCCCAAAAGTATCACTTTCTTGCACCATGTAAATAGTACAAACTGCTCTCTTAAGCATCAAACCTTCAATCATTCCTTTGTCTATATGATTGCCACATTTCGACTGAGTCGGATCAAAATATCGCAATGACAGTCTCTTTAAACGTTCGTCATTAAGAACACGCGTTATAAATTCAAATGTTTCTTCAAACTCACTGTTAACCCTCATTGATGTAGCAAAGTATAGGTCCATGTAGTCCCAGGTGAGATAAATGTCGGTATTCTTACGAGCAATCTCTTGGACCTCTTTCCCTTCCTTTTCGATTTTTATAAGCCATTCGGCAAAATCATTAAGCTTATAATTGTTAAATTGAAGAGTAGGACAATCTTCCATTACTTTTTTGAGAAGGGTAATTTCAGATTCTATTTTGCCTGCGGAAACTTCGCCAGCAAGCCAGGTCTTCAGTTTTGGAATTTTTGTTATCTCGAGCATTTTATTTGGTCTTTTCTTAAATTCCCTGATAATCTCTAAGCTAGCTCTACAATAAGGAAAAAGTTCACTCTCTATTTTCGTCTTACTCTTGTTCCCCAAGGTCTTGTAGGCATATTTCAAATTTCCAAAAATTAACATGGCAAAACCTTGAAAATTAATGACGCCTTTTTTTAAATCCATTAAAGAAATGTCCATTTCTCCAAAGAAAAAAACGAAAAAATCCTTTCCAATAGTGTCCTGATTAAACAAAAGAAGAAGTTCATTCAATTGATTATAATTGATTTTCTTTTCTGTTCGGGCATTTTTGATTAAATCTGACAACAGTTCAATTTCTTCTTTTTCTAAACTAACAACGTCACTCTCGCCACATAAACAATTTACTATAAGATGGGATAAGTCATCAGGCGTTTCTAAGTTTAGGCAACTTATTTGGTCATCTTTAAACTCCACCCACTTATCGCCTTCCTGGTCCGTTGAAAGCATGTTCATTTAAATTTTCTTTTAAGCCTTTGCATAAATGCTAAGTTCCGCTAAAGCTATTAACTCGCAAATAATGGTTTTAAGCAACTCATATCATGGAATGTCGAATCGGAATGAAAGTGGTTGTTCACTGGAGTGGAGGAAAAGATTGCTGCACTGCGCTGCATAAAGTTGTTGAGCAGGGTCATGAGGTAGCGTGCCTTGTCACGTACATTTACATGGAGCCCTATGTTTTTCACAGTTTCAAAGTCATAGAGCAACAAGCCAAAGCCCTGGGCATGCCCCACCAGTTTGTGAAAATCACTGACAACCGCTATGGCGACATCATGGGAACCCTGGAGCGGCTGCACAACGAAGAGGGCGCCAAAGCCATAATGACAGGCGACATCGACAACGTGCATCACAGGCGCGTATGGAAGGATGCATGCAGAAAACTCGGCGTCGAGCTTATGATGCCGCTGTGGGATCGCCCGTTGAACCTGATTCCAGGCAATCGTCACCGCAAACGCATCATGGAAATGGAGCAGTCAACTGGGGTAAAGGCAATTCTTAGCTGCGTTGACCAAAGATACTTCACGGAAGAATGGCTGGGGAGGCAAATAGACAGGAAATGCATCGAAGACATGCAACCGCTAGTTGGCCCAGCGGGTAAGGGAATAGACGTGTCGGGGGAACCCGGAGAGTACCATTCCACATCACTTGATGCTCCGCTGTTCAAGCAACGCGTCGAAATCACCAAGTACACGAAGCAAAGCCGAGTCGTGGATTTCGGTGGGTCGCCGTACCGAGAGGGAAACTTCCTGTATATGGATATTGAAGAAGCCGTTCTCAAACCCAAAGAGACAGGCAGCCCGACCCAATAAATCGTGGTGTTTAGCCGTTTTATGGCAATGTTGATAAAGCAAACAAACGCCTAAAATAGCAAGGCTGGAGTTGAAGCGGGTTGGTTGAAAAAGAAGTTGTTGGCAACCTGAACGTTGTTTGGCTCTGCGGAGGAACAACCGCGGACATAACTCCAGCGCATCCCCTAAAGTTTAACATAAACGATGCATGCGAAAAAATTAAAAAGCAGCATTTCAAAATCCGCGTGAAATCCCCGATGGTTTTGATGTTTGATTACATGAAGCTTGATATTAGCTTGTTTGATGGGGGACGCATGCTGATAAAAAACGTAAGCGACAAGGAAACGCCGATGCGAGCTTACCGCGATATTCTCAAAACAATCAACATAACCATATAAAATTCAAAAAACCTGTATTTTGCCTTATTTTTGCATAAAAAAGCATCAATTTGCATGCAAAAGTGCGCAACTTAACTCCATGCACACCTATGTTGAATCATATTTGAAGCATATTAGAAGCATCTAGTAGACTAGGGGTAGGCTTGAGCACACACAAAAGCCCTAAGACAAAAAAACCAAGAGCTAAATCTAATTCCAACTCATGTGCCACGAAAAACCAATGATGCACCTTTCTTAACTGCGCTACCTAAGCCTTCCTGCTTAATTACGCGAATCAGCTTAGACCCCGCCGACTTCTGGCAGCCACGCTGGAAATCTCGCTGAATCTTGACAAGCATGTCATAATCGAATTCTTTGGTTTTGACACGTGCCAAATAATTATCCATTTGGTCATACAAGCCTTGGCTTATCACTTCATCATACAGTTTGCTGCCAGGGCACGCGATATAAATGTTGAGTTGGCACCAATCCGCCTTTAGGCTTTTCGCAAACTTGAATGTAGCATTCATGTCGTTGACTGTTTCACCAGGGATACCCAGCATAAAAGAAGTGGCCGTTCGTATTCCCACCTGCCTGCAAAGCTGAAAAGTACGCTCAACTTCTTGCAAATCGATGTTTTTGTCAAGCTTTTGCTGAATTGCAGGTGAACCGGATTCCACTCCGAAGAATATGGTTTGGCAGCCTGCAGATTTCATTTCAGTGAGCAATTCTTTGGAGATGAGGTCGGCTCTGGTTTCGCATGTCCATTTGATGTCTATTTTGTTGTCTCTGATTAGTCTGCACAGGTCAGCGGTGCGTTTTTTGTTTATGGTGAAGTTGTCGCCGACGAAGTAGATTCCCTTTGAACCATAGTTTTCAACCACGTGTTTTATTTCGTCTATGACTTTTTGGGGCGAGAAGGCTCGACATGTGGTTCCCCACAATTCCCTAGTTTCGCAGTACGCGCAATTGTATGGGCAGCCGCGCAGTATGCTCATGGTATCGACTGGTTTAACATTCAAATAGCTCATTGCACGGTCGTACATTTGCATCGGCAGCAGATGACGCGCTGGAAATGGAACTTGATCCAAATCACTGATGAATTCAGGCGCATTCTTCAGTATCTCGCCTTTAATCCTGCATGCTACACCTGGAATTTTGGCAATTACCGCGTTTTCTTCGCCTTTCATGATGCTGGCGGCAAGTTTCACCATTGCCTGCTCTCCCTCGCCAATAACCACGTAATCTATCTCTTCGTGCTGCAGCATGGTTTGGGGCATGTACGAGGGATGCGGTCCTCCCACAACTACCCTGCAGGATGGGTATGCTTCTTTAACTGCTTTAGCTGTCTCGACACACCGCGTATAAGTCAAAGAGCTGCAGGTTATGCCCACTATTTCTGGGGCACGCTTTCTCACTTCCAATTTAACTTCTTCAATTGGCTTTTCCAGCAGGTAATTGTCAAGAATTTCTACAGGGAAGCCATTCTTTTCTAAAGCCGCAGCAACATAAGCTAACCCCAAGGGAGGAAGCTTCCCCGCCATACCCCAAGGCGATTTCAAAGGTGGAGCGGTAGTCATTAGTAAAATCAATGTCGGGCTTTCTCCATGTTCAATGTTTTGTGTTGCCCTCTTTTCTACTTCATCAGGCTGTTTGCTTTTGTTATGATTGCCCTTCGAGCATGTGCCAGTATTAGACGTGTTGCGCCTAGACCCCACATTTTTCCTTGCTTAAACATGCCTAACGCGCTGACGAAGTAGGCTGGGCTGAGGTAGAAGCTTTGGAATGCTTGTTCTCTAATTTCGGTGAGTTCTTGCATGGTCATGTTTGGAATCTCAAAGGTTGGTGTCGCAGTGTCATATTTGTCGAAGTCAGTTATTTTGAGGGAGCCGTTGGCTTTGACTTCTTCGTACATAGGTGTTCCGGGGTAAGGTGTGGCTATGTAGAAGCCGACATCGTTAGGGTTCAGTTCTTTGACAAACCTGATTGTTTCCCAAGCGCTCTCTTTTGTTTCTCCAGGAAAACCCAAAATGACACCTGCAACAGTCATCAACCCTGCTTCTTTTGCCCACTTGAATGCTCTTCTTGTTTGAATAAGTGAGAAGCCTTTTCCCATGCTGTTTAAAACTTTCTTTGAACCTGATTCAACGCCGAACCAAACAGCTATGCAACCTGCCTTCCTCATTTTCACAAAAAGTTCTTTACTTACCATGTCCACTCGGGTTTCACAGTCCCACTTGATTCTTAGTCCTCTCCGCTGAATTTCCTCACATATCTGTGCGGTTCGATCTTGATCCACCGTGAATGCATCATCATAGAATGTAAATTGGTTTGCATAGTAGTTTTTGTGAAGAAACTCCAGCTCGTCAACTACATTTTTTGGACTGCGCATGCGGTATCTCCTGCCGAACATTCTGACGGCTGTGCAGAAGTTGCACCAGTACACGCAGCCTCGACTAGTCATCACAGGATAAGGTATCGTTCCGTACTTCCGCAGATTCTCCGTATGCTGCCAAAGGTGAAGAGCTGGATAAGGCAAGCTGTCGAGGTCTTCCAAGAAAGGTCTATCAGGGTTCTTTACTACTTCTGTGCCCTTCATGCAAGTAGTGCCTACAAGATCATGGAAAGCTTGACCTTTCTCCACTCTCTGTGCAAGCTCCAGCATGGTGTTTTCGCCCTCTCCCCTGACAACAACATCTAAGGACGGCTCTTCTTGCAATGCCTTGTCATCCCAGAAGGTAACATGCGGACCTCCGATTGCAGTTATGCAGTTTGGCCAAACTTCCTTGCATATTTTTACTATTCGAAGGGCAGACTTGTATGTGAGAGTGGTAGAGGTGACTCCAACTATGTCAGGTTGGACTTTACCAATTTCTTCTCTGAACTGTTTGTGAGTGAGTTTTTGCGCTTGGCAATCAATCACGTTAACTTCAAAATGATTCTTGTACAACACCGCACCTAAGTACCCGATGCCTAAGGGCATAAAAGGTGGATGCTGATGGGAACCGACAGGGTAGGGTGGATTCACAAGAGTTACGCGAGTTTTCATGTTCTTCCCTGAAACAATAGAGTTTTGTACCCTTTAAGCGCGTTCAGGTTCATTTACTTTATGCAAAATTTAGATTTTTTGTGAACTACACAAATTACCAGAAACAACTGTAAAAAGTTAGGAATTAATAATGAGGAATCTTCGTTTGCTTGTCATTTGGGCGTTTCTTTGGGTTTTAAATATGCTTCTTTGATGTCCATGTATAGCCAATTTCTTTTCCAGTTCTTTGACTTTTCCTTCTTGGTCTTAGTCTTGAATTTGCCGATCCCGATGGATTCTTTGAAAAGCGGAGCGTCGACAACTGTGCTGTGGTAACCTTGTCCGTCTTCGCTGGAAACGTCTATGTTTTTTTCGTCGGCTAAGTCTTTTAATTCTTTGATGGAGGTGCTATCTATTGCTCGTCCTAACCATTCTTCACCAAAGAAATTGGTATTAATACAGTTTAATACTGGTCTTAAGCCGGTCTGAACCACTTCTTTCAACACATCGTAAGTGTCTCCTGAAGGGTTTTCCAAGGGCATCATGAAAGCCATGCCCAACTGTTTGCACATGCTCTCGTAGTAGCTAGAGTGGACAACGGCGCATCCTGCTCCGACTATGTCACCTGTTACGATGCCTTCGATGCCTTCTTCGTTGTGTAATTTTGTGAGAGTTTTGAGGATGTCCTCGTATGCCTTCTTAATTCTAACCCGCTTCAAGGGAGTCCCCAAAGTTTTGGATTGGAGTTCCATCACTGGGAAACTGTGGAAAACGTATGGTTTCATGTATTCAAAGGTGAGAAGATAAGCAACCTGATGTCCCTGTTTGATAACTTTGTGGTAAGCTAAGCCGCATTCTTTGCCCCCACTCCAGTGGACAACAACTTTCATTTTGAACCCTTCCATTCTGCAGAAGGCACGTGGAAGGACTATAAATGTTTTCGTTAACCGTTCACTCTTTGCTCAAACACGCTTTAGAGTTGTTGCAGATTATGTCCAGTCTCAACCTGTACGTGTTAGAAGTTAATTGAATTTAAATCTCGAAAAACAGCAAAACACAAAATAAACGTGCATTATCATCGAGTTCAGTTAAAGCTATAAACTCGCAAATAATCAAAATAAGCAAACGTTTACAGAGAGACAAAACGTGTACGCTCACATACGGAATAAACAGTTCTGCAAAAAGGAGAAAATTCTCATTTGATTCTCTTAATGACTACTGCTCCGCCAGAAAACGGCGCATGGTACCTTGGCAAACGGTTGCCTCCAATCGGATTAATGTACGTTGCCGCAGCACTCGAAAAAGCAGGTTTCGAGGTGCAAATGCTCGACAACTACCTCATGAAAAAATCAACCGGTGAAATCAAGCAATTAGTCACAAACCTTAGCCCGCAAATTGTTGGCATTACATGCGGCTCAGCCACTTACGCTCGCTGCGTAGAGACCGCGAAAGCCATCAAAGAAGCCCTGCCTAACTGCAAAATAGTTGTTGGTGGATGGCACGCTTCCTATGTGCCTGATAGTTTACTGGCGAACCCAGAAATCGATTATGTGGTTATGGGCGAAGGCGAAAGAGCAATAACGCAACTTGCCACATGCATCACAAACGGCAACGAACCTGCCGCCATGACAATAGCAGGCGTTGCATGCAGGCGGCAAGGAAAAAACATCAAAAATCCACCAAAATTTATCGAAAACATGGACGAAATCCCTTACCCAGCAAGACACCTATTGCCGCTTGAACTCTACGATAGAACCATAGAGTATTTGAGCGTTAAACCCGCCGATGTCATGAGCATCTCACGTGGATGCGTATTCAACTGTGGCTTTTGCGAAACAAGAAAACTCTGGGGAAACATTTGCCGAGCCTTCAGTCCACAGAGAGTTATCGACGAAATCCAAGATTTACAAAGCAAATACGGCACAAAAGGACTTTACTTTATCAACGACAACTTTACTCTCAGAAAAAAAGAAACTATTGAACTATGCAACCTAATGATAAAAAACAAGCTGGATTTAGAATGGGTCTGCGACACACGCGTAGACTTAGTCAACCAAGAACTTTTAGAAACAATGAGCAAAGCTGGATGCAAAACCATTTGGTTCGGAGTTGAATCAGGTTCACAGAAAATTTTGCAGCGGATCGGCAGAAACACAACGCTTGAGCAGATAGAAAGCGCGTTTAAACTTTGCCGCAAAAACGGAATACAAACTGCATGCTCATTCATGCTCGGCGTCCCAGATGAAACGTTAAAGGACATGGAAGCCTCGTTAAAATTCGCTAAAAAATTGAATCCTGACTGGTGTCATATTCAACATTTTTATTGCTAATCCAGACAGCAAGCTTTACCAAGAAGTTTTGGAGTCAAAAAATTACGTTCGCCTTGACGAGTTTTTGCTCAGCGTAAAGACCGACGGAATTTGACTATAACTCGCTTATGGCGATTCAAAAAAGGTTTTTCAAAGAATTTCATAGATCGCCAAAACAGATTATGAAAAGAGTTAGGCGTGAAGGCGTTGTGAATTTTGCAAAAAGAAGATTGAATCCCAGCGCACAGAAAAACGTAGGAATCGCTTGATTATTTTTTAGCTGTCCAAAAACTCATTTCAGGCCTGCAGAGAAGACGATAAATTACAGATAGAGGATTCGGAATCCATGTGCTGTTTTGGTAATAGTCCGTGCGCTTTGAGAATTCATAGTTTTCTTTTTTGAATACTTGTTCTATGCTTTTGTGGTCTAGTGCGTGTTCTTTTTTGTGCCAGTAATCCGACAGGGAATAATCGATTGAGGGAACTTTTAATCCGATAATTTGGAAGTATAAGCTGTTAAATATGGGGTTTGAATGAAAATAGATGCCTTTGACGAGGTTGGCTAAGCTGCTTGGTTCAGTTTTCCAATAGAAGGGGGATGCTTCATGGTCAATGTAGATTACGCCGCCTTTCTTTAGAAAAACTGAGAGGCTTCTGAGTGCGTTGACGTAATCAGGCAGGTGATGAAGCACCGAATAGCAGGTTATTAAGTCAAATTCGCCAGCATCAAAAGCCAGATTTTCTATTGGTGCGTTGATTATAGTTAATTTACTATTTTTCAAGTAAGCGTTGTATTTGGTTTGAAGGATTGTACACATTTCTGCTGAGATGTCTACGGCTGTAACTTTATAGCCCATGTGCAAAAGTTTGCCTGTTAAGTTGCCGGTGCCTGCTCCAACGTCAAGAGCGTTTTTTTGGTTATCTGTCACAAGTTTATTTATCATTTCTAGTTTTGCAGTTATTCTTTTTTGCTCTTGTTTACTGTACACTTCTGGATGGAGCAGTTCATAGTATTGCGCTTCATGCTGATGGACGGAAACGTTTGCTTGGTGAATTTTTTCTTTAAGCGTTTGGTCTTGTTGCAACTGTTTACTCCTCATTCTCGCGAGTTAGCATTGCAAATAAGTGCATTTTAAGATTTAAATAATTTGAAATAAAGTTGCCATTTCAGAAGTTAAACAAAAAAAATGAGGGGAAATTGTTTTTTCCCTTGCTTGGGTTTATGGATGCCGTTTTCGAACCATCAGCATTAGAACTGCGCCGATTGCAATTATCACGATTATTACTGCGATTGCTGAACCTAAGATGTATGTGTTAGTATTTGATGCGGGTGGTGCGGCTGTTGGCGCTGGAGTGGCTGCTGCTGATACTACGTCAACACCAGTTTCTGCGTTTGATCCATAGTAACCGTTGGTGCCAGCGAATGTAGCGAAGACAGTGTAGCTGCCTGGGACATTTGGAGGAGTCCAAGTATAGTCGAATACGCCGTCTACATTGGTTGTAGCGTTGCCGATGACGACGTGATTGCCGTTCGGATCAATAGCGCTTAATTGCACTGTAACGCCTGTGAAATTAGTTGGTAGTGGTTGCTGCTGGTAAACGTAACTCATCCATTGACTCATGCTAGCGTCAGATGCACATGGAACACCATTCGGAAAGTCAGCTGCCTGCTCAGTTTGCTTTGTGCCAGCAGAAATATCCATCACAGTACCCTGTATAACTACGTTGTTGCCTTCTGTTACAGCAATCAGTGGTGCCTGTACTGTAGTAGCGCTGGGTCCTTGGCCAACAGTGTAGATTTGGTTATCATAGCCATTGAACCATGTATTGTAGCCGTCTGCCATAGCGTAACTCATAGCTGAGAATTCACCAGTGTAATCAGAGAGAGTCCAGATTTCTGCTCCGGTTGTAGCGTTTATAGCGCGTGCTAAAGCTCCCTTGTAAATCGGCGTGCTAACCGTGTGCTCGGAAGAAACGACGTAAATCACACCGTTACCAACGGCGTTTATGAAGGTTGGATAGTCACCGAAAGGTGAGTTGGGACCAGCATTAGTACTGTTGCCTTCGCCGCCGTTACCGTAAGTGAATACTATTTTTCCAGTTAGATCGTTGTAGCAGTAGAGTATTCCTGCGTATCCCATGCTGTAGAGGTTTCCGTAAGCAAGTTGAGCCTGTATTAGGGGTGTGATTGGGTTGCCGTAGTAGTCAAGAGGTGCTTGTGGTGGAGTTGGACCCCAGATTTGTTTACCTGTGTATAGGTTGTATCCTACCCATTGCATAGTTTGCTGCCACCCTTCAGTGAAGACGCCTGTCGTTGCATCTGCCGGACCTAATATGACGGTTTCGTTGCCTGGCGGTGGATTAACTGTAGTTGTCCACATTACTGAACCCACTGTGCCTCTAGATGAGTTGAGGTTGAGAGCAAAGTATGTGTAAGGCGCGATACTGATAGCGCCGTTTAGCGCGCTAAGTTCGACATTAGGCAATGCGCCGCTTTCGCATAGAATCATATTGCCGTAGAAGGCTGCAATTTGAGTATAGCTACTTGGGAGGGTTGTTGGTAATGTAACGTTCTGCGCGCCGTTCGGACCTATAGGGGAGTACATGCTGCCCATGCCTCCATTGACGGTATTGTGATATACTGTTGTGCTTGCTGGGATACCAAAGCTGGGTATTCCAGGACTATAAATGCCAAAGGTGCTTGTAGCAGGCGCTGGTGAGCCTCCACCGACTTCTACGTTCCAATTCCACAGGTTAGACGAGTTCCATTCAGCCAATTGTCCGTTTGCAATGACGTAGTCTACGATTTCACCGTTTGGACCCATGGTTTGAGGACTCACGCTTCACCGCTGGGAGTGTTAGTAACGTTGAACAAATAGGCTCCTGTTCATGCATCATAAGCTTGGGCAAAGCCGCTTGTGAATAGAACTGGCTGCTGAACTCCTTTTTGGTTGGGGTTTTGAGCGTCATAGATGTAACCGAATGATAGTGCCCCGGCTGGTATAGCATTGCTTTCCCAAAGTTGCTGTCCTGTTTGCAGGTTAACAGCGAAAGTTCCACCGCCCGATCCAGCTCCATTATAATCGTATCCTAGTGGCGCTTGATAGTAGAGTATTCCATCCATTATTATTGGATTGTCGTATCTTTGAATGTACGCTGAACCTTCGAAGTAGCTGTCTCCTGCAATAGCAAAGTTGTTTCCTCCGACGATGCCTCCTTGATCAAGCGGCTTGGTCCACATGATGTGACTAGTTAGAGAACCTACAGCGTCGCCTGGATTCCTATTGAGGCCTGCACCTGAAAATATACCGTTTGCACCATAGGCACCGATGGCACCTGAACCTGCTGAAGCTTCAACAGGTGAACCAGAACCTAGCCAGTTTGAAGAAATCGTGTACCAGTTAGAGTTTATACCGTATATAGGGCGTGTCCAGTAAGCAGTTGGAAGCGGAGTTGTTGGATATGAGGGTACTGATGTCTCTGTACGGTAAGAGTTGTTGATGCACTGCTGGGCAGATAAGTGTCGTTAACCAGCGGGTCAGTGGTGGGATGGGAGTATTCATTGAAGGGTTGTCCTGGGAAAGTAAAGGTAAAGTTGTACGTGCCGACTTGAGTAGGAGTGAAGTATGTGTCTTGGTCCGATGTTGGGTCTGTAACAGTAGCAAAAGTCGTTGATGTTTTGGTACCGTCAGGTGCGTGATAGTGAGCTCGTAGTTGTGGAACCTGTAATCGTTTCATAACGCTGTTGCAGGGGAAAACAGGTTGGTTAGCCACATGATAATGAGCACTTGTTGACCGACACCGGTTGGGTTTGGTGCTGCATTAATGTAAGCATACGTTGGAATCTGCCATGGAGGTGTGTGTGCACTAGCAGTTGGTACTAGCATCATTGAAGCCCCCATTGAAAATGTTAAGAATATAGCAATCGCAATAGCTGCAATTCTGTTTTTAGCAATTTGCATTTTTCTTTTCTCCTTTAAATTTGTACATACTATTGATGCGAAATTTATTTATAAAGTTATGGATAGCTCTTCAAGAAAGCGCTTTTTTGATGAAAAAACTTCATTTTTTGAAATTGTTGTAGGCTTGAGCCTACCACAAATATTTAATCGGGTGAGGAAATCCTAAGAAGGAAATTCAGGTGTTTCCTAATTTTTAGAAAACGAAAAATAAAAAGAGGAAGACAAAAAGCTCTTGAGTGAAATTATGGTTGTCTTCTAAGCGTTTAACGCAAGTAATGCACCGACTATGATTATTACAATAATAACGGCGATTGTGGACCTAAAACATACGCATTAGTTATTGACGCTGTTCCAGATGATGACGCGGCATAGGGCGAAACGGCTTGGGTAACATCGATGGCGCGCGCCTTAATAGATTTGAAAACTTTGAGAAATCTTCTCATATAAAACGGCATGATGATTACCTGATAATAGTTCAAGGTCTAAAGGGTAGCGATTTTGGCAGATCGAATAAAAATCGATGAAATTAACGCGAAAATTTTGAAGATACTCTTATCTGAATCACGCACTAGGTTTGTTGATATCGCCAAAGAATGTAAAATTACAGTCACTGCGGTCAGAATGCGCTATAAACGTTTATGGAGAGATGGCGTAATCAACGGCGAAAAAATGCTTGTTAACCCTCATTGCTTGGGGTACCGCCACATCGTTGATTTAGGCATTATAAACGCGGTTGAAGATGAAAAAGAAGTCGCCAAGTTTCTTGAGAGTAAACCGTACATCTCCGGGTTGGTAGACCCATTTGGTAAAGAATAAGCGATATCGAAACAACTGTGGTTTCTCTAACAAAAAATGCTTCCTTCATGGCCTCTAAACTTGTTTCCTTCATTGCTTGAAAATGAAGTTATTCAACCAGAATACTGGCCTACTGAAACCACATAAGCACCAAAGTAATAGAGAGCAAATTAATTATTTACCAAATTTTTATTCGCCTTCATTTTAGGCAAAAAATGCGAAATGTTTAAGCACCAAGCATCTCTTTTTGAGGGATAAATAGTAAAGCTGTGAAGCAGAAAATGAAGCCTCATGTAACCTTAGTTAATCCAGCCGCTCCAGTTGGCGCTGCAATGCACATGCCCTTTGCATTGTTAGGTTTAGGATATTTGGCTGCAGTTTTAGAGAAAAACCAGTACAAAGTTGACGTAATTGATTGCCAAGTGCTAAAGCTTTCGTTTGAAGATTTTAGGAGCGAAATTAGTAAGCGTCAACCAAACATTGTTGGGGTAACATCTTCTACGCTTACGTATCAGTCTGCTCTCAAATTGGTAAAGATTGCAAAAGAGGCTTGCCCAAACTGCATAACGATTGCGGGTGGTCCGCATGTTACCTTCTGGGATGACAAAGCACTCGAAGAGTGCCCAGAATTAGACATTATAGTGAGAAGAGAAGGAGAAAATACACTGTTGGAGCTAGTGCAGAGAATTGAAGCAGGCAAAAACTACTATGATGTTATCGGCACCACTTGCAGGAAAGACGAAAAAATTGTTAGGAATCCAGATAGACCATACATTGAAGATTTGGATTCGCTGCCATTTCCAGCCCGCCATCTCTGGCCAATGGAAACCCTCCGCAAATATGAGAATATACTTTACTTGACTACAAGCAGAGGCTGCGTTTACTGGTGTGAATTCTGCACAACAGTAAGAATGCATGGACGCAAGTACCGCATGAGAAGCCCAAAGAACGTAGTCGATGAATTAGAGGCTCTGCACAAAACTTACGGCATTAGCACATTTACATTTTGTGATGACGCTTTTACGGTAGACCAGCCAAGAACTGAGGCACTTTGCAATGAAATCCTAAATCGCGGATTGAAAATCGAATGGAACTGTGGCACACGCGTTGACATGCTAACAAAAGAGTTGCTTGCGAAGATGAAGGATGCTGGATGTATCTCAGTGTGGTTCGGGGTGGAATCTGGCTCGCAACAAGTTTTAGACGCTATGAAAAAAGGAATCACTCCTGAATTAACCACGAAAGTTTTCGGTTGGGTGAGAGAGCTGGGTTTGAAGCCTATTCCAAACGTTATTCTTGGCTTTCCAGGCGAGACAAAGGAAAGCGCGTGGAAAACCATCAAGTTTGTGGAGAAAATATCTCCCGACGACGTAGGTTTTTACAATGTAGCCACGCCTTTTCCGGGAACACCAATGTATGACTCAGTTAAGGAGAAAGGATGGTTGAGAGTAACCGACTTTGACAAGTACGATACGACAAAACCGATTTTTGAGACACCCCAGCTAAGCATGAAAGATCTTGGGAAACTACGTGAAGGTGCGTTTCACCATTTTTATCTGCGCAAGGCGTTCTTCTTTGACAAGAGAAGAAGGTTTAAGCTGTCTACGGCAATGATCGTAGGCGTGAATCTCGTAGCAGATATTAAGCTAAAGCTTAGAAGAAAATAGCAAAAGGCTGCAAAACCTAAAACCCCATGCTTCAATGTCGATGCCAACAAGAGAAGATAACTAAAATCCTATTGACTTCGTTGAACTCGGCATATTCTTGACGTCAACGGTTTATACATAGCTTTAGCTTATACAAAAATCCAAATCTTCTTCACAGCGCTGAAAACCGCAATTGATATAAACTGTTTATCCAAAGTATCTCGAAAAGCAATGCTAGGTAACTCTTGGTTGGTGTTAAACGTCTTAAACGTACTAATCGCCATTGCAGTGTTGATTTTAGCTATAATGTTAGATTTAGTTCTTGGCGACCCCTCACCGAATTATCCTGACAGGTGGGTTTTCAAGCTGCACCCGACCGTTCTAATGGGCAAATTTACTAAAAAAATCGAGCCCTTCTTCAAAAATCCAGACCCAAAAATCGAAAAACTCCTAGGCGTTTTCTTGGCGTTGACGGTAATTTTTGCGTTTACGCTTCCTGTTTATTTTGGTTTATGGGCAATCTACACTTACATTAGCATCTTTGTTTACGCTTTCATCGGCATTATCCTAGTGAAGATGACGATTTGCATTAAGCTTGAGACTGATTGGGCAAAAGCCGCAGCTAAAGCCATCCAAGCAAACGAGATTGATGAAGCAAAGAAGTACAGTCATTTCTCAAGAAGAGACTCCAACAAACCTAAACGGTTCGCAGATGGGCAGCGCAGTCATCGAATCCATGGCTGAAAACCTAATCGACTTCAAACTCTCGCCCATGCTGTCGTTCGCTTTGTTCGGTGTTACTGGAGCAATCGCTTTTCGAGCCATAAACACGCTTGACGGCATGGTGGGCTTCAAAGATAAAGAACACATAAACACAGGCTGGTTTAGCGCAAACCTAGACACCGTCGTCAACTATATACCGACAAGATTCACTGCACTCTTCATGATTGTGGCTGCAGCAATCCTTGGCAAAGACGCAAAAAACGCTTGGAGAATCGCGCGTAGAGACCATAAGAAAACGCCAAGCCGAAACCATGGTTGGCCAATGGCAGCTATGGCTGGTGCATTACGTGTTCAGCTGGAGAAGCCTGGACAATACATTCTTGGGGAACCGTTGGAGCCGCTGACTGGGGACAAGATTTTGGGTGCTTTGCGGATTAGGGATGTGACGATTGTTTTGTGGGTACTGATGTGTGTCGGCATCATTGTAGGTGTGCGGTTGTTCTTTTTGCCTTTTTAGTGCAAAGTTTTAATCGCAGCTTTATGGTATTTCTGGTTTAGAAGTGCACAGTTCACATGCGTGTTTGCTTGATTAATCCACCGCGAATTCAGCCTAAAGCTTGGGGAAAACCAAACGTTTTTCCACCCATAGTCTTGGCGTCAGTCGCTGCTGTTTTGGAAAAAAAGCATACTGTCTGCGTTATTGATGCTCCAACGGAAGGCTGGAAGAACCTTGTGGAAATGGATGAAACTAAGTACCGTGTTGGTTTAAGTGCTCAAACCATTGCTGAACGCGTGGGGCAATGGAATCCTGATGTTGTTGTTGTTGAAATTCCCTTTTCGGGTTGGTCAAAAACCGCGTTTGAAGTGGTCTACGCAGTAAAGGCTGTTAACAAGAAGATTGCTGTTGTGTTGATGGGTCAGCATCCTTCAGCTAGACCAGAAGCTTGTCTTTCGGATTCTGATGTAGATTTTGTTGTTATTGGCGAACCTGAGAATACGATTTTTGAGTTGGTTGATGCGCTTGAGTCAGGGAAGCAAGATTTCACTACCATAGATGGCTTAGGCTTTAAGAAAAGTGGGAAACCTGTTCTAACGGGTAAGCGCGCTATAATTGAAGATATGGATTCTTTGCCGTTTCCCGCTAGGCATTTACTTCCAATGAAAGTTTACTACGAAGCCGTTAAGGAGAATCCGTTGCGCGGCGAAATAAGTAAGCCATGGACTATTATGACGACGAGCAGAGGCTGCCCATACAACTGTGTTTTCTGCACAACCTGTATCGTTTGGGGTAGAATATGGCGTGCCAGAAGCCCAAAAAACGTGGTTGATGAGCTGGAGCAGGTAGTGAAAACTTACGGGATTAAGCAGATCGATTTTTATGACGAGAACATGACGCTGGACAAGAAACGCATGGCTGATATTTGCGACCTAATTGTTGAGCGAGGCTTGCATATTGAATGGTTTACTCCTAATGGTGTCAGAGCAGACACGCTTGATGAGGCTCTGCTGCGAAAGATGAAGAAATCAGGCTGCAAAAAAATTCGAGTAGCTCCCGAATCCGGCGTCCAACGCGTCGTTAACGAGGTTATTGGTAAGAATTTAGATTTGAAGACAGTTGAGCAAGCGGTTATTTTATGCAAGAAAGTCGGCATTAAAGTTGGATGCTTCTTCGTATTGGGCTTGATTGGTGAAACCAAAGCGGACATTGAAGAAACAATAAAGTTTGCATACAAGCTTAGAAGTTTAGGCGCTGACAGCCTCATATTCAGCATTGCCATGCCACTTTACGGAACACCATTATACGAACAGGCAAAAGAAGGCGGTTTTCTAAAAGAAGGTTTCTGCGACTACGCATTAGCAGCAACCGAGCCGTTAATTGAGACATCGGAGTTTTCAGCGGAAGATTTGCGGAACTATGCGTAAGAGCTAATATGGCAAATCCAACTTTTACAAGGGACAAAATTTTGAGGGCTATTCGGAATCCTAAGAAAACTATCAAGATATTACTCAAAATGAAATAGGCAGCCAAAAATAAACAAACGCCTATAAGTTGCGTGTTGCAGCTTGAAGCATTTGCTGTTTCTCGCAAGTTTTATAATAAACTTCTCGATTCTTTATGGAATATGAATACTGCTTCTTACAGGATAATGCTTGTTATCAAAGTTGTTGGCCAAGTGCTGTTCTTGTACGGTTTGCTGGCTTGGCTTGACGGAGTAGTTATCCAGTTTACTAATCCGATGTGGCTGGCAATGCCTGTGTCGCATCTTCTGAATGTCAGAACGGACACTTTTACTATCCTAATGTTTATAGTCAGTGCTTTTGGATTTTTCATTTGGAGATTAGCCGTTGAACTAACCAAGTCGGAACAAAACAAAGCAACACATTGACTAGCTACTTGATGGGTGCTTGGAATAAACCACTTTTCCGTCTATGATTGCCATGTCCACTTTAACGTCTTTAATTTCATTCGTCGGAACCGTCATTGGATCATCTGACAGTATCGTTAAATCGGCTAGCTTGCCATCTTCAATTGAACCCTTAACGTTTTCCTCACAAGAACAGTAGGCAGCATCAACCGTGTACATGCACAAAGCTTCCTCAACCGTTAAGCGCTGCTCAGGAAAACTCGCTCTCAGCACAGCCTCTTGCATACCAAGTAACGGGCTTAGGGGTTCCATTGGGCAGTCGGAGCCGCCAGCAACCTTCACGCCCTCTTTTAGCAGAGTTTTGAGCGGATGAAGCCACTTTGCCCTTTCAAGACCAAGGTGCTCTGTGGCTGACCAAACGGCGAATTCTGTAGCGATAACTTTGGGCTGAACAGAAACAACCACTTTCTGCGTTTTCAGGCGTTTGATTAATTCTTTGTTTAGAACCGCTGCCTGCTCTATGCGAAAACGAACCGTCTTGTCTGAAGTTTGCTTCATTGTTTCTAACGCCAAATCGACAGCCTTGTCGCCCATCGCATGTATAACTGGTTGAAGACCCAGCGCTAAAACCTGTGTGCGACTGAAGCTGCCAATTCCTCCTCAGTGTAGAGCAATTTGCCGCTGTTATTTGGGTCATCGCTGTAGGGCTGGGACAACGCGGCTGTTTTGGAATCTAAATACCCGTCTGATAGCAATTACAACGCCGCCAACATGCAGCATTAAGACTGTCAGTTGATTGGAAGCCAACGGTTTCTCTTTAACAGTGCTATCTGGGAACTGATCACGTTAACCCTGACAAGAAGCCTTCCCTGTACATGAAGCCTCTGAATTATTGGGAGCTCGCTTTCCGAGAGCACTAGCCAGTGCACGCTGGTTATTCCTGCTTCAGCAATTTTTTGGCAGGCTAGCGCCGTTGCCTCCGAAAGCTCATCGACGGTTGGTTCAGGAACTGGCTTGCCAAACTAGACTGGTGGCGGTGTCCCGTAAAATGCCCGTTAAGCTCGCCCGTCTGCGGGTTCTTGTCAATGGTTCCCGCCTCAAGGTACAGCCGTCTGCTCTGTCACGCCAGCCAAAGCTAAGGCTTTGCTGTTTACGGCACAAATCATTGCTGCCTCATGATACAGAATAACTGGGTTGTCTGGTGCAGCCGTATCCAAATCTGAGAGGTTGGGTAGGCGTTTTTCTTTGAAGCGGTTGTGGTTCCAGCCTCTGCCAATTACCCATGTTCCAGCAGGCGTTTGCTGTACTTTCGCTTTCAACAGGCCTTGGAGTTCTCCGATAGATTCTGCACTGGTTAAGTCAAGCCACAAAAGGCACCTTCCAAAATCGGCTACGTGGATATGAGTGTCGATTAAGCCGGGAACCACTGTTTTGCCGTCTAGGCTAATTACTTTGGTGCTCTTGCCGATTAGCTGCTTTATCTCTTGGTTTGTGCCGACTTGGATGATTCGGTTTTTCTCTTATGGCGACTGCTTGAGCAACGGGCTGGTTTGGGTTCATGGTTCGAACGTTTGCGTTGATAATAGCTAAATCGGCTGACAACCTAATGTTTTCTCCAAGTCTAATTACTTCGCCTATTGAACACATACCATAAAAACCCTTGCTTTAGCGCCACCTGCCCACTAAACTGCCTGCCCAGAAAACGGGACTTGTCAACTGCGTGACGTATAACTATGAACATGCGTGACTAGTAACAATGTACTTGCGTGACAGGTAAGAAGAGCAAAAAAAAACAAGCCCTATTCAACAAAATCAACCACAAACAAACGCTGATAAAGAACAAAAAATTTAGAACGTTTCAGCCCAAAAATGCGGTGAAGACACGCCTACACAGGAAAACCCAAAGGATAGATAGGAGGAAAACATAAACATGCTCGGCATGGAAAAACGTTGCAAGCCAGCTCAGTTCAACTTCCTCATGTCTTAAGTCAAGCATCTAAATCACAAAACATCAGTCCACAACGAAACTAGCGGATTCAGCGTCGTTTACAAAAAACATAATAGTAGGCAAGAGCCGTTTTGAACCATGATCGAGGAAACAACGTGAAGGCTCACGTAGTACTTGCAAATCCACCTTATCCAGAGGATGTGCCACAAGCCGTCTTTATCCCTCTTGGCATCAGCTACTTGGCAGCAGTGCTTGAGGAAAAAGGGTATGAAGTGGATGTGGTTGATTGCCAGGTTTCCAGACCAAGCCAAAAAGAACTGGAAGATAAGTTTAGAGGTCTTAACCCTGACATTGTTGGCGTAACATCTGCGACTGTTACTTACTTGCCTGCGCTTCAAATTTTGAAAGCTGCCAAAGCTGCGCTTCCGAACTGCTTAACCCTGATTGGTGGACCACACGTTACGGTTATGGATGAGCGAACCTTCACTGAAAGCGCAGACGTAGATATCGTGGTGCGAGGAGAAGGGGAACAAACCATGCTGGAGCTTGCCGGCTTAGTGTCCAACGGCAACCTGAAAGGCCTCAGCGAAGTTTTAGGTATAACTTTTAAAAAGAACGGTCAAGTTTTTCGCACCCCTGACAGACCTTTCATAGAAGATATTGATGCACTTCCACATCCAGCGCACAAACATTTTGATGTAACCAGATACAAAATTTCTGGAATAACCTACATGCCCATAATAACCAGCAGAGGATGCCCCTTCAACTGCGCCTTCTGTTTGGCATCTAAAATGTGTGGGAGAGGCTTCAGAGCGAGAAGCCCAATTAAAGTTGTTGACGAGCTCGAATGGTTAAGGGACACTTTTGGAGCGGGAGCTTTCGCCTTCTATGATGACACATTCACTTTTGACGTGAACCGAGCAATCGCAATCTGCGACGAAATGAAGACTAGAAAATTTGAGCTTCCATGGGACTGCCGAACAAGAGTAGACAAAGTATCCAAGGAACTTTTAACTAAACTTAGGAGTACAAACTGCCAGCTCATCCATTTCGGCGTCGAATCGGGCAGCCAACAGATGCTAAACATTATGCGGAAAGGCACAACCGTTGAGCAGAATGCAAGCGCCATAAAATTGGCAAAAGAATCAGGAATACTCGTCGCCATATCCCTTGTCATCGGTTACCCAGGCGAAACGCCAGAAATGCTACAGCAAACAATAGACTTTATTCATAAAACTAAGCCTGATTACGTTTACATGTGCGAGGCAGTTCCTTATCCAGGCACTGAACTTTATAGTTACGTAAAGGAATTAGGCTTAGAAATTTCCGAGGACTGGAACCAGTACCATGAGCAAATGCAAGTTTTCAAAAACACGCTCTTGCCGCTTGAAAAGCTAGAAGAAACCAAAAAAGCACTCTACGACAGCTTCTTTACCCCAACATACTACCTACAAAAGAAACTCAGAGGAGACTTCCATAGTGAAATCATGGCGCGCATGGCACTAAACCATCTCGTATGGAAGTATAGGGCTTCAAGATGGGCTTTTAGACAATTAGGCAAAGTGAGGCACACGAAAAAGAGCCCAGGCGGGCATAGTACGCCAAGCAAAGACCAGCAAGATTAAGCTCATCGCACCTTTAAACCACAAGCGTAAATTCCGTTTCAACCGACTGCTGCCATTTTACACTTTCCATTAATTCGCCAAAAAACACCAAATTTCACCATGCCCTAAGACCGCTATAACGATGACGTAAATCTACACTTCAGGAAAAACATAGACACTTACAAAAGCAATCGACGATTTTTTGGTCTTTTTTCTGGCTGCATAGTCAACTGTAAAAAGTGCCACAACCACAACAATAGCTATAACGGCAACGACTATTACTAAGTCATATCCCAAGGTAACATAGTGTGATGGAGCTGGAGTTGAAGCTTCGTTAGTGACGTAACTGGAGAAGCAGTAAACGTTCC
This sequence comes from Candidatus Bathyarchaeota archaeon, assembly GCA_963785215.1. Classification (GTDB taxonomy): domain Archaea; phylum Thermoproteota; class Bathyarchaeia; order Bathyarchaeales; family Bathycorpusculaceae; genus Bathycorpusculum. The sequence goes on along the minus strand of CAWAUU010000002.1, from coordinate 15,866 downwards.
AGTCGTTACATCCTATGTATAATCTATCGTCGGCTATGGTTGGTGAAGACCAACTGCTGGAAGGCGTGGTGGCGGTTGCAATTTTTGTGCCATTAGTCAGCGTATCAAGCACGAAGATATCGCGTTGACTAGTTGTAACGTAGATTTTGCCATCAGCATAAGAGGGTGAAACATACAACTCGTCTCCTGTGTAGTAGCTCCAAAGAGTGTGACCGTTCGTTGCGTTTAGACAAGCTATGTTGAATATGTCGATGATGAAAAGTTCACCGTTAACATAAATCGGGGAAGAAACTATGAATTCAATGGCGGCTGGATTTATGAATTTCCATACAACATCGCCTGTCGTAGCATTTACAGCGTAATAAGCTCCCCAGTCGGAGGATGCAAAGACCATGCCTGCTGCGACTGATGGAGAACCGAGCATCTCTGTGCCGCCCACGAATGAATATTGATATGGGAAGGGTTAGTTTCCAAATTACCGCTCCTGTGTTGGCGTCTAGTTTGTAGAGAGCGCCTGCCGTTGGTTCTTGGGAAGTGAAGTAAACAGCGCCGTCGGCAAACGCTGGAGAAGATTCAATTGGCCCTTCAGTTTGGGTCTTCCAGACTATATCGCCGTTGTTTGCGTTAAGGGCGTAGAGGTAGCCGTCTAAGGATCCTATGTAGACTATGCCTCCGGACACAACTGGTGAAGATTTAAGCACTAAGTCCCCAAACGTGAAAGGCAGGTCGCTATTGACAAATGTTTTCCAGACGAAGGCACCTGTGTTAGCGTTAAGACAATAAACGTATCCATCATCGCTTCCCACGTAAACTTTGCCGTTTGCAACTGCAGGCGAAGATATAATTGCACCGTTAGTGGTAAAGTTCCAGATAAGATTACCGCTCGATGCTCCAATAGCGTAGATGTTTTTGTCCTGTGAACCAACATAAACTATTCCGTCTACAACACTTGGTGAGGAGATAACTGACCCGTCAGTTGTGAATTTCCAAGCCAAAGTAAGGTTTGAAGGGCCTTCTTGAGCAGTAGAGGAATGCGTTGGATCAGCCCGAAACATAGTCCAATTACTAGCAGTAATTGGAGTTAGAATCGGCGTTGGAGTAGGTACTGGAGTAGGTATTGGCGTCGGAATCGGCGTACTTGTTGGAGTTGGAGTGGCTGCAGGCGTTGGTATTGTCGTGGAGCTGGTTCCTATTGCCCACAGTTGGTTGACCGTGGAGTATTCTGTTCCTGTGAGTGTATCGACCGCTGTTGTCACGTCGCCTGGAATGATGTACAAATTACCATATGCAATTGCAACAGACTCCCTTGGAGCTAAGGCTTCTATAGGAAGCGTCCAAATGGGCTGCCCTGTGTAAGCGTTCAAACATGCAAATTCGGAGGTTCCGGGTGGGCCATTGTATGCCGCGATTTCGCCTGTTGTTACATAGACTTTGCCGTCTGCAACCGTGGGCATTCCTGGCCAGATAAGTGTTTTATCTGACGCGCTGTATTTCCATACTAGATCACCTGTTGCTATGTCGATAGCGTAAAGATATCCGTCTTTGTTCATTTCATAAACCATTCCATACGCTATCGCGGGACCTGTAACGAAATAGCCGTTTGTGTCTGGAGTGTATGTCCAGAGGATTTGGCCGTTGGCGGCGTTGAAACAATACAGTGTATTATCATCTGTTCCGCCTCTCAAGAATCTGCCATCAGAATAGGCGCCATTGAAGATCATAGGTCCCTTTGTTAGGGTAGTCCACAAGACTGCTCCTGTCGTAGCATTGAGCGCCATTTGCTGATTTTCAAAAGAGCCTGGAAACACCATGCCGTCACCGTATGTTGTTCCGATGCCGGTTATGCCCCCACCTGGAATATAGGTTTTCCAAGCCATAGTTGGCGGCTTTGAGGGATCAGAAAAGTTCCAAGCTTCAATATAGGAATTGAGCTTTATGTAAAACATTTGCTCTTCTGGGCTGTAGACATTGGCGTTGAAAATACCAGTGTCAGCGCAGAACGAAGAGCTAGTCCATAATATATTTCCCGTGTTTGGGTCAAGACAAGTGCCTTCCACAATCATGTGCGAACTATCGATTTCGTACGCTATCGGCCAAGTTTTATTCATTGGAATTGCTGTTTGCCAAACGATGTTTCCTGCTTGGTCAAGTGCAACAACTGAAGTGTTGGTGCAAGTGAAAATCATTCCGTCAAAGGCTGCGATATAGGGTTGTATTCCTGTTATGTTAGCTTTCCAGAGTATGTTTGATGTGTCAGGGGCTGGTCCCGCTGAGAACCGTGTAAAAGAGGAATCGCCTTGAAATTCTGGCCACTCGTACTGATTTAAAGTGCTATTGGCGGAGGTTGTATTAGTGTTCCCCTGAGCATTTGCATATGCATGAGAGGTTGAAATAGAAGCAAAAACTGATGAAACAAGCAATAGAGCCAAAATAAGTATGACTAGAATTTTTTTGGGAATTGCAATTACCCCCCAATATTTATGACATAGAGATTTTCAATTAAGAGGTTAATGCCTTGCCACCGATTAGGGTATGATGAACTATTTCACTATAAACCTTGTGGAAACTTATGATTCCATAATTTCAGTTACATTGAAACAGAAAAATGCAAAGATAACGCAAAAAATAAAAACAAGAGAGCAGCGCACAATCTTTTTTAAGTTGAAAAGAAACGTTAAGATAAATGATGAATCAGCGAAGAGAATTTGAGGGTGGATTTTAAACTTTGACAAGTAAAGGTCCTTTACTTATGACTTCTTGGAGGGCAACAGGCGCTTGCAATGCCCGTTGCAAATACTGCAATGTTGACGCTACGGGTAAGCATGCCCCCAGAGAAATGAGCACAAAAGAGGCACTACATTTAGTGGACGAGGTTCATAACTTCGGCGTAAGATGGTTCGGCATAAAAGGCGGCGAACCCCTAATGCGTGAAGACATTTTCGAAATTGTAGGTCACGCAAAAAGTATAGGTCTCAACGTGTGCTTATTAACTAACGGATGCTTTGTGGACGGAAAAATTTACGATAACTTGGTCAAAAATCAAGTTTGGACATCCGTAAGTATAGACGGACCAGAAGAAATCAACGATCAATTAAGAGGAAAAGGATCATACAAAAAGGCGCTGGCGGCTATCCAGAAGCTATCGGAAGGTAAAATCCTAAATGGCTTAGCTTGCGCAATCACAACTATAAACTATAAGCATTTAGACCATGTCGCAGAGTTAGCTGAGCAATACCATGCCAACTTTGTCTGGTTTAACCATCTTGTTCCTAGCGGAAGAGCAAAAGAAACAATGGAGTTAACTCCGACTCCTGACCAGTACGAGTGGACCCTCAATCACATATGGGACTTAACACAAAAGTATGAAGGCAAATTTGAGATCCATGTGCATTGCCCGCATTATGCGCGTGTTGTAAAACAAAGAAACCCTCTGAATTTTGACGAGTGGTATGAACATAAGTTTCACGGAAAATGCACCTATTTCGCTTTTGGCGGATACTTGAGTGTAACCGAAAATGGCGATTTAATACCATGCTTCTACACCGATCTTCAGCCTTCAGAACCAATGATGCTGGGAAACATAAGACAAAAAAGCCTTACCACGGCATGGAAAGAAATCCAAGCAATCTAAGTATTACAAGAGCTTCCGAGATAGAAACGTTCTGAAGGGTAAATGCGGAGTCTGTGAATACCGAGAACTCTGTGGAGGCTGCAGAAACAGAGCGTATGCTTACACAGGAGACATTTACGAATCTGACCCAGCATGCGCGTATGTACCTGAAAGTCTTCGCAAAAAATAGCACAAGCCTTCATTTCTTATTTGTTAGGCAATAAAAGAAAATATCTTATAAGTAGATAAGAGCCGAAGATAGATAAGAGTAAAAATGAAACGAACAGCTATTATTTGCCTTGTCTTGATAGCGCTATTTTTAGCCTCAGGCGTTTTAGGAAGCATTGCTTCCGCAGGAAACCAGCTGAGTGTGGATTCATGGCCCATGTTTCACGATGATATTGCTCATGCTGGCTATTCAAGTTCGCAAGCGCCGGAAACAAACCAGACTTTGTGGAAATTTAACACTGGTGGCCAAGTGGGTTCACCCTCAGTAGTTGATGGAGTGGTGTACGTAGGCTCGTATGACCATAAGATTTATGCTTTTAACGCTTCCACTGGGGGGATAATATGGGATTCACTTACCGGTGGCATAGTGATTTCTCGTCCCGCTGTGGTTGATGGCGTAGTTTACGTAGGTTCAGAAGACCATAAACTTTATGCCTTTAACGCTGCTAATGGCGACCAATTGTGGAACTACACAACAGGGTACTATGTTGATTCAGATCCAACTGTTGCCAATGGAATAGTTTACTTTGGTTCAGAAGACAAAAATGTTTACGCTTTGAATGCTGCAACAGGAGCTTACATATGGAGTTATACAACTGGCGATAGAATCATGTTATCTTCTGCCATCGTTAGTGAAGGCATAGTCTACATAGGCTCATTGGACGACAAGATTTACGCTTTAAACGCTACAGACGGCAAACTCCTTTGGAGCTACACTACAGGTGACCAGATAGTTTCTTCCCCCACGGTTTCTAATAGCTTAGTTTACGTGGGTTCATTGGACGATAAACTGTACGCCTTAGATGCTTCTAACGGCAAATTAATGTGGAACTTCACTACTGGCGCTGCTATCTACTCTTCCCCAGATGTTTCTGGCGACGTAGTTTACATAGGATCATTAGACAACAGAGTTTACGCTTTGAACGCAGCCACTGGCAAATACATCTGGAACTACACAACACAGGAAGGCGTAGCGTCTTCTCCAACCGTTGCCAACGGCGTGCTTTACGTAGGGTCAGAGGATAACAAAATTTACGCACTGAATGCTTCAAACGGAGAATTCTTGTGGAAATATATGACAAGTGATATGGTGATTTCTCGTCCTGCTGTGGCTCAAGGCGTGGTTTATGTAGGGTCGTGGGATGGCAAGATTTATGCTTTAAACGCTACTGACGGCAGCTATATTTGGAGCTATGCAACTGGCGGTGAGATCGATTCATCTCCCACCATAGCGGCTGGTTTAGTATATGTGGGTTCCCATGACGGCAAAGTGGACGCTTTGAATGCTTCAACAGGCTATGGTAGGTTTCAATTTGGAACTTCACAACAATGTGGTATGGAGCTACGCTACTGGGAACATGATTTTGTTCTCTTCACCAGCGATTGCAGATGGCATAGTTTACGTGGGCTCATATGACGATAACGTTTACGCTTTAAACGCTACAACAGGCCATACATATGGAGTTACAAAACTGGTGGTCCAGTGGTTTCTTCTCCTGCTGTAGATAATGGCGTGGTTTACGTGGGTTCAGAGGACGGCAGTCGTTTACGCTTTAAATGCCTCTACCGGCGCCTTTGTATGGAAATATACTACAGGCGGCCAGATAACGGTGTCCTCTCCTGCAGTCTACGACGGCAGAATTTACATTGGCTCGAACGATAATAATGTATATTCGTTGAATGCTTCTGAACGGAGCTTTCATCTGGAAGTACACAACAAATGGTTATGTGGTTTCTTCTCCTGCGGTTGCAAACGGCATAGTCTATGTAGGTTCATACGACCATAAAATTTACGCTTTAAACGCTATAACAGGGCAGCTAGTTTGGAATTATACTACAGGCGGTGTTGTGGCCTCGTCACCTGCCATAGCGAATGGCGTGGTCTATGTGGGTTCAGGGGATGACAAGGTTTATGCTCTGGATGCATCCAACGGCAAAGTCGTATGGAACTATACAACTGGGGGGGAGGTTGCTTCCTCGCCTGCTGTAGCAAATGGAGTAGTTTATGTAGGATCTTATGATGGCAACCTTTACGCTCTAAACGCCATGACTGGCGCTTTCATTTGGAGTTATGCAACTGGAGAAATGGTTGTTTCTTCGCCTGCCATAGCCAACAACATAGTTTACGTTGGCTCATACAACCATATGCTGTATGCGTTTGGTTCTTTATCAAGCAAACAAACTTATTCTTTATCATTCGCAGTTCTTATTTCGTCAATTTTAGCGATAATTGCAGTGTCATGCATGGTATTAGCAATTGTGCTCTATAAAAAGAAGCATAAACGATAGTTGTTTGCGATGAACCCAGTTTTTTAAGTGAAAAATACCTGCGGTATCCCATTCCGCCTAAAACTTGCTGATCGACAAAAGCTTAAAATTCTAAAACAACATTGCCTAAGACCTATATTGAAGTCAGAATGATTAATTCATTCTAATAACTTGCATTAATGTGTATAGCTATGAAGACAAATAAAACCAAAATAGCGCTAGTTAATTCGCCACTCCTCCAAGACGTTGGACATCACCCACTTTTTCCCCCACTTGGTTTGGCGTATATGGCGGCTGTATTGGAACAGAATGATTTTGAAGTAAAAATTTTCGATTGCCCTGTATGTGTAATGGATCATGGAAAGCTTAAAGCTGAATTAGATTCCTTCCAGCCTACAATAGTTGGAATTGGCTCTATGACTCCAGTGATAGAGTCAGCGCTCAAATCTGCGCATGTTGCAAAAGAAGTTTGTCCTGATGCTAAAATCATAATGGGAGGACCTCATGCAACCTTTGCGGATAAACAAATCCTTGCTGATGAGAAAGATGTAGATATTATTGTCAGGGGTGAGGGAGAGGAGACACTTCTAGAGTTGGCTAAGCAATCGCCTGAATTGCAGAAAGTCAGCGAGATTAAAGGCATAACTTTCCGGAAGGATAATCAGATTATTCAGGCGCCTGATAGGCCTTTTATCCAAGACCTTGATGCGTTGCCTAGACCGGCGTACAAGTATATTCCTGTTGAAAGATACAGAATTACTGGGATGAAGCTTCTTCCAATAATGTCTAGCAGAGGATGCCCCTTCCAATGCTCTTTCTGCGTTGCATCCCAAATGTTTGGCGCAAAATACAGAGCAAGAAGCCCAAAAAACGTTCTTGATGAACTAGAGTGGCTCAGAGACGAGTATGAGGCAGAAGGGATAGCCTTTCAAGATGATACGTTAACGTTCGATAGGAAAAGAGCGCTTGAAATTTGCGACGGAATGATAGAAAGAAAATTAAAGTTGCCATGGGGTTGCGGAAGCAGAGCGGATGTAGTTACGAAAGAAGTTTTGGCTAAAATGAGTAAAGCGGGATGCGATGAAATTTGTTTTGGAGTGGAATCTGGTTGCCAAAGAATCCGTGATTCACTGAAGAAGAGAGTTACAACTGAACAATGTGAAAACGCAATTAAATGGGCCAAAGAAGCAGGAATATTTGTCACCGCCTCCGTCATTATAGGGTACCCTGGCGAAACAAAGGAAACATTGCAGGAAAGTCTTGATTTTGTCCGTAAAGTGGAGCCTGACGATGTGTGGTTATGTCATGCTACACCCTTTCTGGGAACTGAACTCCGCGCTTTAGTTGAGAGTAATGGATGGAAAATGTCAGAGGACTGGAAGCTATACAACACGATGAATCCCATCTTTGAGGATCCGCTTTTGCCAGCAAAAGAGATAGCTCAAATGAGGAAGACCTTTTACAATAAATTCTATAGTCCACAGTATATTCTTCGCCAAGCAGTAAAAGGATATTTGAAAGGCAATTTGTACAGCAAGATAATGACAAGAACAGCCATAAACTATAACCTCTGGCGAGCCAAAGACTAGCCTTTAATTAGAAACTTTTTGATTCAAACTCAATCACTATTTTTCGTAAATAAAGGTAACTCAGAACTTCTTCAGTTACTTAGCTTAAGATATATAAAATAAAAAAAAGAGGTTGGTTGTTTATTTGGTTACCAACTTTTATGGATGCTTTCTTAGCATTAACAAAGCTAGTACAGCGCCAACTAGGATGATTAAAACGAATAGGCCAGCGATTGCAGGAACAAAGTATGTGTCAGCAACAGATGTCGGAGTAGAAGTAGGTGCAGAAGTAGCAGAGGGAGCTGATTGTACGGTCACGGCGGTTTGTGCGTTTGACGACCAGTAACCGTTGGTTCCAGCGAAGGTAGCGGTGATTGTGTATTTGCCTGGGACTTGTGGAGTCTGCCACGAGTAGCTGAATAAGCCGTTTGCATCGGTTGTAGCTTTGCCGAGAGTGATGTAGTTGCCGTTTGGATCAATAGCGGTCAACGTTACTGTAACGCCTGTGAAATTAGTTGGTAGTGGCTGCTGCTGGTAAACGTAACTCATCCATTGACTCATGCTAGCGTCAGATGCAACTGGAACACCATTTGGAAAGTCAGCGACCTGCTCAGTTTGCTTCGTACCAGCGGAAATATCCGTCACTGTGCCCTGTATTGTTACGGAGTTTCCTGCTGTGATACCTGTGAGTGGTGCTTGTACTGTAGTTTGGCTTGGTCCTCTGCCAACAACGTAGATTTGGTTGTCGTAGCCGTTGAAGAATGTGTTGTACCCGTCTGCGACGGCATATGCTGTGGCAGCGGATGTGGCAGATGAAAGTGTCCAGATTTGTTGTCCCGTTGTAGCGTTAATGGCTCGCGTTAATGCACCCTTGTAGATTGGGGTTTCAAAAGTGTGCTCACCAGTAACCGTGTATACTATTCCGTTGGCTATAGCAGATATGTAAGTCGGATAATTCGTAGCCCAGTTAAGGCCAGCGCTAGTGCTGTTGTCTGTGCCGCCGTTGCCGTATGTCCAAAGCAGGTTTCCATTTGTCAAACTGTAACAGTAGACTATTCCGCTCATACCGCCTGTGTACAGGTTACCGTAAGCCACTGTTGGTCCCTGACCGGTCCATCCCGTCGAGAAGAAGTTTAAGGCTGCTTCAGTTGATGTTGGACCCCAAATTCGCTGTCCTGTGCTCATGCTGTACCCTACGAACTGCATTGTTTCAGTGTAGTATTCAACGAAGACACCGGCGCCGCTGTTAGCTGTTGGGTCGGCTCCGTCGTATGAGACAGTCAAGTTTCCAGCTGGCGCGTTGAGCGTATTCGTCCATAGTTTAGTACCGATTGTACCGCTTGTTGGGTTGAGGTTTATACCGACGTAGGTGTAGGGAGTCCATGTTGGTGATCCGAAAAGATTGTTGCCGGCATTTGGCATTGTACCAGCTTCGACGATCGCCATATCGTTGTAGAAAGCACTCTCAATAGTGGGTGTTGCAGTTAGTGAGTTAAGCGAAGACACTGAAACGTTCCAATCAAGTAAGCTTGGATTGCTTCCGTCAAGTATCGGCGGAACTACTGGTGGTGTCGTTGACGGCCCTGAGTAGTTATTTCCCCACAGCCTAGACGAGTTCCACTCCTGCAGATAGTATTCATTAGGTCCTATTTGAGTAGTTACCGGGCCGAGAGGAGTCATAGTCGTTGTGGTTGGTGCGAGGTTTACTAGGCTAACTATCAGGTATTCACCTTCAGGACCCATGAGGGCAGTGCCTGCTGGAACATTAGTTACGTTGAACAGCGGCGTTCCTGTGTCTGCATCATAGCACATCCATTCCAAAGGCACTGGAGGCCCTAAGAAGGATCCGCCGACAGTTGCAACTAAAATCGGCGGCCAAACTCCGTGCTCGTTGGGGTCTTGCATGTCGTATAGGTAGGCGAAAGATAGTGCAGGTATGGTAGTGCTGCTCCAGATTTGCTGTCCTGTCTGCAGGTTAACGCAGACGGTTGGTCCACCGGTGGAGTCCGCGAATGATAATGGTTCCGTGTAGATTAGCATTCCGTCAATTATTATTGGGTTGGTGTATCTAGTGGCGTATGCGCTTCCTTCGGCGTATGTGTCTCCCTGAATGACGAAGTTGTTTCCTCCGACGACTCCTCCACTTTGCAGCGGTGTTGTCCACATAATATGGCTAGTTTGAGATCCTACATCATAGGGTTGGAAAGTGGCACCAAGCATTCCACTTGAGTAGCCTGGTGAGCCTGTGCCCAGCCAGTTTGACGAAATCGTGTACCAGTTAGAGTTTTCCCCGTATATTGGACGCGTCCAGTATTGTGTCGGAAGCGGAGTTGGTGGAATCGCGGTTAATGGTGTCGACTGAACAGTGAGTGTTGTTGACGCAGAGCTGGGCAGGTAAGTATCGCCTGCGTATGGATCTGGAACAACGCCACCGAACATGCTTGGCTCGGTAGTCCATGTGTACAACATTCCTGGGAAATTGAACGTGAAAGTGTATGTACCGGTTGTGGTCGGTGTAAAGGAATAGTCTTGGTTTGCAGTTGGGTCTGAGACGGTGGCGAAAGTCTCTGTTGTATTTGTGCCGTCGGGCGCTGTAATGGTGAGTTTGTAGTTTTGCCATCGAATGTCATTGCCTAGTTCTGCTCCAGGCAATACCATGCTAAGCCACATATCAATGTGTACTGGTTGATTTACACCTACTGGGTTTGGTGCCACATTAATGTAGGCGTATGTTGGAATCTGCCATGCAGGTGTATGCGCATTAACGTTTGGTATTAGGATCATTGAAGCTGACATTGAAAACATTAAGAATAGTGCAATCGAAATAGCTATTGTTTTATTTTTAGCAATTTGCATTTTTCTTTTCCTTCTAATTTTATTTTATTTTGTATTGAGCAAGAAGCGGTAAATGCTCTAGCCCAATAAAGCCCTTGTTTGTTACCACCCTACTTATAAAATTATGGGAAATAGTGACTATTACGTTTATTTTATTACAAAAATTAGTTTATTTTATGAATAATAACTAATTTATGTAAAGTAGCTCAGGAAACGCTCGCCTTGCTGCTGGTAAACGTAGCCCATCCAAGCCTCATGATAGCGTCAGATGCACAGAAGAAGTTAGAAGATGTTACACGACTAAAGTTGGTGAAAAAACCGAATTTGTTGATATACCTCTAAAGATTAAGGGTAAGCCAGTAGCGTGCGTAATCTTTATTATGTTATCAAACCGTTTTAAAAACACAATCAAGGGGACTATTGATGGAAAAAAACTCTGCGCTTGAAAATGGCAAGTCAGAAGTTTACAATTCACGGGAAAACTGGCCGCCCTACACTTACAGGGATTACCCTGACATTAAACCTGAAACGTATGCAGCTTTCATGGAGTTCTTGACTACTGAGAATACGTCAGGCAGATTGATGGAGCTTCAACCTTGGATTTCTGTTTGCGATTCAAGATGTGCTTTCTGTTATTTTCCAACCACCGCCACAAGCAAGGTAAAGATTGAGCCGTATCTTGAACTGCTCAAGAAAGAGCTCGAAATGTACGCTAAAACCAAATATGTGAAAACAAGCGTATTTGATGAAATAGTTTTAGGCGGTGGAACACCCAGTGTCTTGGCTGCTGAGCAGATGATTGACCTTATAGACTTCTGCAAGGCAAGCTTCAACATTAACAAGGAATATTTTATCAAAGTAACTGGTTCCTCAAAGACGCTGGCGCTTAAAAAAATTGATAAACTTGCCGAGTATGGTGTTTACCAGGTGGATATGGGGGCGCAAACATTTGACGACAAGCTACGAAAAATGCTTTGCTTGCCCGATAGTGCAGCGGACGTTGAAAAAGCTATTCGGCATGCACGAAAACTGAATTTATGCGTATGCGTGGACCTCATGTACAATCTTCCAGGGCAGACAATGGAAAGTTGGATTAGTACGCTAAAGAAGACGATTGAACTTGACGTGGAGGTTGATACTTACTCGTTACATGTGGATCCAGGAACTGCACTTGAAAAAATGATTAAGACAGGAGTTTCTCCGCCGACTGGCGACGCAGAATACGAAAAGCAAATGTACCTTACAGCCTACAAAATGCTAACTGAAGCAGGCTACAAGGCAGTAGGTCATGACCGCTTTAGCAGAGTAGAATGGCACATGCGAGAGAACTGCCTCAACGGTTGGCCATGGGGAGGCATACTGACAACAGGCGCGGGCTGCTTCATGGGGTACCTCCAACGGTTTTCTTACTCTAACATTGAAAACATAAACGATTACATGGCAACTGTAAAAACAGGAAAACTACCCATAAGTAGACTTTCAGAGTCAACGACTGAAGATATGATGAGACGGACAATGACCCGATTGTATCTACGGTTACCAGTCAGCAAAAAAGAATTTATGCAAAAATTCGGCACTACACCAGAGAAAGTCTTTCCAAAGCAACTTCAAAAGCTAAAAGACAAGGGACTAATTGAAATTGACGACAAAGAGGTCAGAATAACAAAGTTAGGTGAGATTTGGAAAGGAAACATTGCTTGGGAATTCGCACCTAACCAAACTTAATTTTTTTTCAAACCTCAACTGCATACAAAGTTTATTTTAAAAACAGCTAACCTTAGAGATACCCTCATTTTCAAAGCAAAATTGCACCTACTTCGGTACTCTTTTTAGATTAGTTTCACTGGCTAAAAATAGCCTACCCTCTCATTTAGCTACAAGTTTTCGCTGGCAAAATTGACCCGACAGCGTCTGCCTATACAGTGAAAACTAAGCGGCTAGAGGTACATGAGCCTAATTGGAAGAGAGACCAAAGTAGCAAGCAAGGACTTGTATGCTAATATGAAGCAAAGCATGTAATTTGAAACTGGAAATTATAACCAAGAAAATGGGATTAAAAAAGAAAAGAAATTGGGATTTTATTAATGCCTCATCGGCTGAAGCCCATACCACGTCATTACTTTAGCAATAATAGGTACTATTACTCCTAAAGCAATACTCGGAACGAATTGTAACGTGAAGCCATACAATCCAGCTACCCCTAGATATTGTGTGGTTGCCCACATATTATGGTTCATTACCAGCGCCGGATGAAGTGAAACAGTGTAGTTGAGGTAAGCTTGAATTGTTGCAACTATTATCGCAGACGTTAAGCCTGCACCTAGCATTCGCATGAAATTCGTTGATTTGTTGTTCAATGCTCCAGCCATGTAGCCGATGATAACAGCCATAACAAGGTATCCTAGCATACTCATGTCGCCGAAGAAGTTGTACGATGGAGTCGAAGCCTGCATAGTACCCCGTGTAAAGCCCTGCGCTGGCTACGTAGTACATGCCGCCCATGATAAAGCCCGCTGCACCGCCAGCCCATTTATTCCAGAGCAAGCCTAGCACTAGTGGGATGCCGAGAACGATCATTTGAGCAAAGCCCGAGGTTAGTATGACACCGATTACACTAGTTTCTCCGAGTATGTGGTGAGTTCCGCTGGCGTTGACATAGATTGCGAGAAAGAAGATTAGTAGCACTAGAATGAGGGGTATGATTACACCGTAGAATATGTCAATCAGTTTAAATTTTTCTGTTTCCAATTTTTATCCCTTGACTTATTTACGTGGTGGCATGTTAATAAGCTTAATGCTTGCAAGCTTAATATGAAAAAGTTTCAGAGACTAAAAATATAGAATCGAAAAGCATTGAGAAAAAGAAGGCTTTGAAAAAACTCTAATTTCAAATGAGCTTTTGGTTAAAAGTATAAAATAAAAGAAAAGAAAAGAGAAAGGAAATGAAGTTTATTCTTGCTGTCGCAGCATAACTTTTGATCGGAGCACAGCACCTTTCAGGTCAATTCTTGCGGGGCAAACGTAACTACAGTGTCCACAGCCAGTGCAATAATCCGCATGTAGCTTGCTCATGGCATCAATGTTCATTTTATCAAACGCTTGCTTAATCAGTATTGGGCTGAGATTGTGGCAGCATGCACGCATGCAAGCACCGCATCTCATGCATTGGTATTCTTTGACTTTTTCAGGGGCGAATGCTTTGGCTTTAGGCAGTTTGGGTTCTTTGCTTTCGGTGGTGGGTTTGAGCTTGCCGACTCTGTCAAGCGCTGGTACAGTTAAGTTCATAATGAGTAGCGCTACAAAGGAGGCACCGAAGAACTGCATGTAGGTTATCATGAGCACGGTCAATATTGCCACGCCGACTCCGAAAATTACCTGTCCTGTGTAGGTTAGTGGGGTTGTTGCAGGATCTGTTATCATAAAGAACGCTAAGAATATCGAGGCTCCGATGAATAGTAGGAACAGTAGTCGCACAAGGTAGTCTGAGTCGCCATAAGCAGCAGACAGAATCAGTGACATTACTGCAGTGGTTACAAGGTAGCTTATGGTTATTCTCCATTTAATGTATTTGCGTGCTACAATAAAGAAGCCGATGCCAACGATGATAACTGCTAATGCTGAGGCTCCGCCAGCCCAGTCGTGGAACTGCTCTAGAAACATTGCTGTAAGCAAGTTGTTGGTTGTTGCTGCGGGGACCGCATGGTTGGCGTTTGAGAAGCAGCTGATCATATATGCACCAAATCCAGACAGACCGTTGTGATTTACTGGAGTTGCTAAGCCGATTGGACCCGCTAATGAAGGCACACCGAGTGCAGAGCTTTTCAGATGGTCAACTGCTATTAGTAATGTGCCGATGAAGGGTATCATGACAACGAATTTTGCAGCTGCCGCAGGATTCACGTATTTTCTGCCCGATGTACCGACGATCTTTTTGAAAATAACCAAACCTATGGCAGACATTAAGGCAACAAAGACGAAACACTGAGGTGCCTCCAGAGGAAATAGCTCAACTGTACGCATAACGGGGACACCAAGTGTGTAGCAGTCAGTGACGATGAAGCCGAAAACAGCGGCAGACATTAGATTAAGTGGGCTATCAACTGCAATTTTGTGCAGAAAAGCGTCAAGCCCTACAGCGATACCGACAGAGATTATGGCGCAGAGGCCTACTGTAAGCCCCAAGTTCCAGCCTGAGGGGGTTTTCTCGGTTGACCAAATAGCAGCCGTGACGACGGTAAGTATGAGCACAGCAAAAAAGGTGTAAGTCATCAGTTTGTCTTTAGTCATCGATGAATATTCTTTTGGTTTCGACATTTTTTTATAATCTCCTTAATTTCTACTTTCAATTTAGCGTTGGTTGGTTTAATAAGACTTTCCCATGACCTGAGGCATCTTTTTGGATAAACGAGAAAGAAAATGACAAATTAAAAACAACATGTTTTTCTTTTGAAGAGCAAAAAACGCCTAGTTTAATCAGCTTAAAAATCTGTTTGTTAGTTTTTCTATAAAAACGCTGAAAAAACTAAAATTGCTTGAGTTAAACTAAAGGCACATAAATCATCAAATCTTTTTGCTTTGAGACCTGAACTTGACGAGGACCAATGATGAGGAACTGGAAGGAATCACTTTCGAGGTGTATTTGCACGTTTTATAGAAAAGCAAACCCGTCGGCCAGAGAAGCCATGAAAGCCGTGAACCTGAGTAGCCCTAGCGTGGTTTATGGGGACTTGCAGAAACTGGAAGACCTTGGCTATCTGCAAATAACGAGTATGGTGAGTATATAGCAAAAAAAATAAAGTGCACGTAATAGGATGTGTCCGGGTTGGTCACCACTTAATACCTAAAATGTGGTTACTCTCTTCTTTTTCTAGCTATTCTAATCGTCGAGTTTTATGTTCTCGCGGTGCTTTTCCCCGTTGAGACTGATGAATTCAAAGTTTTCTTCCTGCTATTGATGCTTATAACTGGGTTGCCCCTTTGCCTTTTCACCGTTGAAGGATCCCTTCAAAACAAGCGGAAACAAGGCAGCAAAACCGAATAAAAGTAGATTGCTTAATCAATTCAAGGCAATTTGGATGACTTGAAAAAAATAAAGTTGCTATAGCAAGGTAGCTTTCCTTACATGCACCGAGACACAGAAAATCGTTTTCTAGGAGGAAGTTTTATATCGCATTGGCGAATCTATTTTGAGTCGGGATATTTGATGGCTCCAAATAAGTCACCATTGTACATGGTGGTTTGGCGGTGTACAAGGAACTGTGTTGGCAATTGCATGTACTGCAGTTATACCAAAGATTATGCCGCAGACACCGAACTGGACACCCAAGGTGCCAAAAAGATGGTTGACGAAATCCACG
>CAWAUU010000001.1:0-126203 GCA_963785215.1 Candidatus Bathyarchaeota archaeon | reverse complement strand
CAAAACAACTAGCCACAATGCTGCCCGATGCCCAATACATTAACTTGACCGAGTACGCCAAAACCTACCAGTTAACTCAGGGCGAAGACAAAGAAAGAAAAACCATCATAATCAACGACGAAAAAATGCGCACAAAACTCGCCCAAACCATCAACGCCGCAGACAAAGCCGACATCATCATTGACGGGCACTACGCCGCTGCCGTAACCCCAACAGAGCTTGTCACCCGTGTTTTTGTTTTGCGCCGAAACCCCAAAGAACTCAAACAGTTCATGGAGAAATGCGGTTTTGAAGGCATCAAGCTTTGGGAGAACCTGTCCGCTGAAATCCTCGACGTTTGCCTAATCGAAGCTGTGCAGGCGCAGCCGGGCAAGGTTTGCGAGCTGGACGTGACTGGCAGAACGGTTGAGGCGAGTGGTTAAGGAAATCTTGGATGTTTTGGAAAAGAGGCAAAAAATGCTTACAGCGGCATTGTGGATTGGCTGGGCATGCTTGAACGGGAAGGCTTAACCGACCAGTACCTCAAAGCCTAACTAGCATAATTTCACATTGAAAAGTGCAAGGTTGCTTGCCCGCTTACCGATTAGGTTCCCATGAACCCGACATAGAACTTTAAGTTAATAAGCACATCCTAAGCCTGATTCAAGCCCTAAATCAAAAAATCAACCTAAAACAAGCCCTGACCCTAAACCATCTACCTGTAGACCTACCCTACTATTTGTGGCAAAAAACAACCACAAAAAGCAAGCAAACACAAGGCACCCAACGCAATTTACCTGAAGCTGCCTATCTTCTGCTTTGTTAGCAGAGTTATTTTGCGTCTGTTGCTGTAGGATTTGGCGTGGTCGCTGAATTTATCACCAATCATGATCGGGCTGCCTAAACCAACATCTTCCGAAGACGTGTCCAACCCGATGATTACGTTTACGCCTATAGTTCTGTTCCAGTCCCTGACCCAAACGCCCTGCTCCAAGCGACCCTTCTGCACGATAAGGTCAAAATGCCTGGTTTCGCCGCTGTAGCCTTCAAGCACAACATTTTCCCTGTTAACCTTGTAACCTTCCTTTTTGAAGTACTGAATTGCTAACTCCACTAGATGCGATCTGGGCTTAATCTGTTCTTCATCAATGCTCATAACACTCGCTCTCTTCCTTACTAAACCTTATCAACCTGTGTGTGGAAAAGCCTTTCGGAAGACAAACAGGAAATGAAGACAACACTAATCGTAAAATGCCCACAATGCGGCGGTCTAATGATGGCCACAAAGGGGCAAAAAACAAAACTCTGCCCCTACTGCGGCGCACACGTCGACATGTTGCGGGCGCAGAGGGTAGCCTCAGCAAGCAACGCCTTCAAAGCCTCAGCTATGCTTCGAAAACTGAAAAGTGAACAAGGATTTCCCGATAAAACAAGACTACTAACGTATCTGCCGCAGCATCTCGCAGGTCTTGCATAAATCAGCAGCCGAAGGCTCCCCGCATTCAACGCAGGTCTTGAAAGCTTCTTTTTTAGCCGTCTCCTCCAACGCGGGTCTTAAACGTTCTATGGATTTGAGGACGGTGAATTTTGTTCCAGCATGCTTTTCTTCCATGCGGTTAAGCATCCAGCGAACATCGTTGCGCAGGGCTTCGGAAGCGTAGGGGCATGGTGTGTCTTGGAAACTGATTTTTTTGACGTAAGCGTACAGGGCGCTTTCTTTTTCGGGAATTTCGCAGAAAGGCTTAATCTTCTGCACAAGCAGCGGATGCACTTCGCTGGTGACTGGTTTCTCCTTAGCCAACCGAGTGATGTCGCCGTGGAAAATGTTCATAAGGATTGTTTGCGCTTCGTCGTCTAAGGTGTGGGCAGTTGCAACTTTGTTTGCTTTAACCTGCCTTGCACCGATGTTTATGGCTTTTCGCCGCAGAACGCCGCAGTAAGCGCAGGCAGTTAACTCTGTTTCGCCTTTGCTGCGTGCCTTAAGTATTATTTCGTCAAGCGTGAAGCCGTAAAGCTCTTTGAATGAGACGATGTGGTGGGGAATTTCGAGTTTTCTGCAGTTTGCAGCAGCAATTTCTAAGGCTTCATCTCTGTAGCCGTTTATGCCCTCGTCAACTGTTACCGCCGTAAGCGTGGTCTTGGGACGAAACCGTTTCAGCTTCGCCAAAATATGCAGCAGGCTTAAGCTGTCTTTGCCGCCTGAAACTGCCACTGCTAAATGGTCATCAAAGTTGAGCATGTGGTAGCGTGTGATGGTTGCTCTTACCTTTGCTTCGATGGATTGGGTGAAGCATTTTTTGCACAGCGTTTCACCTGAATACTGCCTGTGAAAGAAGGCTTCTCTGGTTTTGCAGGCGCTGCAGACACGTGCAGTCATTGGGTTTTCACGTTGACATTTGATTGGCTATTAAACTAAATAAACAATGCCGCATTAACTCCTTAAATGGCTGGATAAAATGGCTGTTAAGCCAACAAAACATGCAGATTACAAAGAAGTAACATACACTAGCGCACGCTGGCAACTGCTAAATGAGCTCAGAAGCAAGGCGGTTGAAGTTATGGCTGCATTGGAAGCGTTTCATTTGGCGTCCATTGTGCATGGAAGCATAGCCAGAGGCGACGTAAAGAAAGGCAGTGACGTTGACGTTTTCATTCCTGAGGTACAGAATAGTTTTCTTGTAGAAACCGCCCTGGAAAAAGCCACCATACCGATAAACTCCCGCTTAATCGTTCAAGCCACCCCAAATTACGCTATGAAAGCGCACATTGAAGTTAGCGAGCAAATCACCGTTTCGTTTCCGCTGATGCAGATGCGCAGGGTAGAGAGGGAATTTTACAGATTCGGTGGAGAAACCAACCTTAACCAGCTCAAAGCGGGCGTTCGGGTTGCAGGCGTGGACAAACGGCTTATGCTTATTGAACCAACCGATAAGGGTCATGTAGAGAGCAGCATCATTGGCAGAGAAGAGTTCGCCGCTAAAACTTTAGGTATATCCGCAGAAACCGTGCTGGACAGGGTTCACACACTTCTGAAGCGAGATACAGTGGGCAGAACGGGAGTTTTCGTTAAAAAGGAATTGGCTCCAGACGAAACCTTTGAATTGGCGCTCAAAAAGCTCTCAGACTTGAATCCGGCGGTTCGCAGAAGAATGAAAAAATAGGTTTAAGGGGGAGCGGGGTAGTAGATGAGTTCTTTTTCTTCGAGCAGCGCTTGAATTTTATCGACGGCTTCGTAAACTTGCTCTTCTTTTTTGGCTCCTACGCAGACGAGTTTTCCAGCTGAGAATATTAGGAACACTACTTTAGGTTCATCCATACGGTAAACTGCGCCTGGGAACTGTTCGGGCTCATACATGACTTTACTAAGTTTGTAAACGAGGCTTTCAAGGTCGATTTCGCCGCCAAGTTCTGCTGAGGCAACAATGTTTTGAATGTTCACGATGGGTTTTTCTGTGATTTGGATTCCTTCGCCTCGCAGTTCTTTAACTACTTTTTCCACGGCGCTTCGGGATTCTTTTTCTGATTTAGCGCCCGTACAAACCATTTTGCCAGTGCCAAAAATTAAGGTGGCTGTTTTCGGTTTTTTAAGTCTGAAAACTAAACCTGGAAACACGCTTGGGTTATACTCAGTTTGGGGAAATTTTTCTACGATTTTTTGTAAGTCGATTTTCTGGTTAAGCGATACGGAAGCTACAATGTTTTGTATCTTAATGATTGGTTTTCGTTTACTCATGTCAACTCACGCGCTTGAGTATTTAAATAACGAAGGGGGTATATAAAGCATCTATATAAAGAACACGCGAAGCGCATAATAAAAAAGTGGTATTTTTGAAACTTAAGATTATGTTAAAGTTTTATTTAATTGAAGTATCACGGTAGATTGGAAATCGGAGCAAAGCTGCAATTCCACCCAAAGCTAACAGTTTTGCGCCTGCTTCATGTTCAGTGCTGATTACAGTTACGTTCGCACCGCGCTTTTCCGCTTCCCGCATAAGCTCCTCAAGCTTCAACCGTTGTTGCTCGTCTGCATCACGAAGCGTTACGTCGGCAAGTACCAGCTTTTCAATAGCACCCATTTTAGCGGCGTTTTCCACCGCTTCCAACCCGTACGTGACTGTTCCTTCACCTTTGCCTAACCGTTTCATAACTTCTTCAATAGTTTCTGCTTCCTCGACAACGCGCAGTTGATTTGCCGCCCGCAACAAAACGCTAGAACGCAAAGCCTCGTAGATTCCTGCTGTGCCGCCATTGTTAACGCTTTTCACATCCGCAACTGCCTTGGACATTTCCTGTGCTTCTTCAGAGAGGTATCTTGCAAAGTCATTTTTAACAAAACCTGCGCCGATAACAACGATTGGACTGTGATTTTGACTCCAAAGTTGGTTTAGGCTGTTGAGTGCACGACGAAAATACGCTTTTGTAGCTTCGACACGTTTGTCTGCTTCGAGCTTTCCAGGCAGTTTCATGCGTTCTTCAACTTTGATTTCTACACCGTACTGTTTGGTTTCTGCAATGGCGAAGCCTTCGTCGTCAATGGAGATTATCAGCATTGGCTTCTCAGTTTCGCTTGCCCTCGTAAGCCTGTCCACTATGTGTTTGGGCCATTCTTTCTTCACAATAGTTAACGGTTGATTCAACGCTATGCTAAGCGTGTGATGGGCACCAGTAGGAATAATGTCAGGCGCATGACAAATCAACCCGTGAACCCGCAGTTTACCCAGAAACTTGTCCCAGCTAACTGAAATCAACTTTTACACCCATGAAGGCTGAAACGCGTTCGCCACTTTTCGGACGCGAAGCTTCAGTATCGCTTTTTATGGCTCGTGAACTGTAAGCGTAAACCTCGTCGCCTTGATAGATGATGTTGTATAAGTGCCAAAGGTCGTCTGGCGAGTCAGGAACCACTTTAACGAAATCTTGCTGCAGATTCTTCTCAATGATCTTCACAGTCTACACATCTCTTTAGCTAGTTGCAACACCAAGAAATAAAAACATGCTATAAAGCCAAGGAAGAACAACGTTTTCAAAGCAAGCGGAAACGGTTTGGGCAAAATTTAAATCCTTTCGCTTCCTAAGATTATTTGTTAGCTAATTTTTTGAGGGATTTAATGTCTAAAAAATTTGAAGATTTTATGTGTAAACATGTTCAAGATCAAACAAGCGTGTTGAAAAGGTATCTTTTAGCCGCCTTAGACAACCAAGACCAATACCTCCTTTACTTAGATGAGAGCTTAGGCACACCCCTTCCCTCCATAGATATAAGAAACTGCGAATTATTAGCGGACGCCCGACTTTTTCGCGAAGAAATTAAGCTCACCAGAGACGGACGCAACCGATACAAGCTATTCTACTCTGACTGATTTAGGCAAAGAAATGGTAAAGCAAATAAAAGAAGAGTGCTACACAGACGAAATGCCTGAAAGCCCCCAAATTACTGCACCCGCAATGGAGCAAACTAAGCTGCCACCTTAAAATCAAAGCGCTTCTGCACCGTTAAAATAATGAAAAGGGTTATGGGAAGAAAAAGCTTCTCTGGGTTTGGTGCACTATACGAGGAGGGGTAGGTAGTGCGATAGCACGTTTATGAACAGCGGGATGAAGACGATTGATAGCGTGCTGAGGAGTTTTATGACTACGTGGAGGCTTGGTCCTGCTGTGTCTTTCATTGGGTCGCCGACTGTGTCGCCTACTACTGCTGCTGCGTGAGCGGGTGAACCCTTACCGCCAAGGTGCCCTGATTCGATGTATTTCTTTGCGTTGTCCCATGCGCCTCCGCCTGTGTTCATGAGTAAAGCTAGCGGAACTGCCGTTAGAGTTGCACCGATTACGAGGGCGCCTACAGCTTCAGGTCCCAAGAGAACACCAATGATTATCGGAACAACCAAGACGATGAGTGCTGGAGTTACCATGCCTTTTAGAGCGGATTTTGTGCTGATGTCTACGGCTTTGCCATACTCAGGCTTGCCAGTTCCATCCATGATGCCTGGGATTTCTCTGAATTGCCGTCTAACTTCTTCAACCATTTCGGCAGCTGCTTTTCCTACAGCGCTGATTGCCTGCGACGAGAAGAAGAACGGAATCATAGCACCAATGAAGCCAGCGACCAATATGACAGGATCAGCGATGTTCACAGTAAAAGTGATGTTGAAATGGGAAGAAACCTCTGAAGCGTATGTTTGGAATAGCAGTTGAGCCGCAAGTAAAGCTGAACCTAATGCGAAGCCTTTTGTTAATGCTTTGGTAGTGTTTCCAACCGCGTCTAAGGCTTCCATTGTTTCTTCAGCGCCGCCTTCGCCCGACATTTGAGCTATGCCTGCTGCGTTGTCAGCAATTGGTCCGAAGCCGTCAAGTGCTAGGACCATGCCCATTACTGCAAGCATACCCATTGTGGCCAGAGTAGTTCCGTAAATTCCGCCTATGAAAGGCGAAATTTGTGTGACATGACTGGCATTCCAGCTGTATGCAAATTGAAGCCCAAAGAAGTAGGACACTATGAGCGCAGTGACTAGTGAAATTATAGGCAGCGCTGTTGTTTCAAGGCCTACTGCGAAGCCTGTGATGATGTTGGTTGCGGCTCCTGTTTCGCTGGCTTTAGCTATCCTCATTACTGGACCTCGGTCTTTTCCAGTGTAGTAATCTGTAATGTAATCTATGCTTACGCTTGCTGCCAAACCTGCGAGTAAGCAGAAGAACAGGTAGATATTACCTAACAGGAAGATTGTTGCAATGAAAAATAAAATGCCTGCAACTATGGTTGTGACCATGAGACCTTTTCTTAGAGCTTTCATCGGATGCTTAGCTTCTGCTTCGTTGAGCTTCACGAAAGGCATACCGATTAATGTGGCAAAGATACCAAGAGAACGTGCAATAAGCGGGAAAAACAGGAATATGAGGTTTCCAGTGGCTATGCTAATTAAGCCGCCGATAATCATTCCGCCGATGTTCTCTCCAGTTGCAGATTCGAATAGGTCTGCGCCTCTTCCTGCCGAGTCACCCACGTTGTCACCAACGTTATCGGCGATAACTGCGGGGTTGCGTGCGTCATCTTCAGGTATACCGGCTTCAACTTTGCCTACAAGGTCTGCCCCGACGTCAGCGGCTTTTGTGTAAATTCCTCCTCCAAGCTGGGCAAACAACGCAATCAATGAGGCCCCGAAACCCATGCCTACGATTCCACTTGCAGCTTGTCTGCCTAATATTGCTGATTGAGCGACACTTAACGTGCCGAACATGGCGTGGTAGCCGCCGTAAATCAAGAATAGAAAGCTTACACCTAAAAGAGATAAACCGACAACCGCCATTCCCATCGTTGCGCCTCCGTAAAAAGCGGTTTTGAGGGCTGCTTCTGCGCCGCTTTCTTTTGCTGCTGCCACGGTACGCACGTTTGCTTTGGTGGCGTTGTCCATAGCTATGTATCCTGCAGCTAAAGAGGCAACGGCGCCCACTAAGAACGCTGAGGCAGTGCCTAACCCGAAGCCGGGGGCAATCGCCAACAGGACAAACACGATGACGGTGATTATGGCTATTGTGCGGTATTGCCTTTTGAGGAAAGCGTAAGCGCCTTCGCGGATTGCATTGGCTACTTCAACTGCTTTTGGTGCGCCTGGGCTCATTTTGCCTATTTTACGCATGAGCAAAAGCGAAGCGATAACCGCGATTACACCGGATATTGGTGCGAGCCAAAATACCATCGGGGAGTTAACCATTAATGAAGCTAAAGCTTGTAAAGGTATGAACATGTTCAATAAGCCATGCCCATTTTCCTTATATATTTTTCTAACAGATTTAGGCAATGACATCTTTAAATTGAGAATTTATATGAATAAATAAAAATGTTATCAATGAAAATTGGTTGCATTTTTAAGGAAGTTTCGAACATAACTCAATAAGTCTGTGCTTTAAAGTGATTAAGTGATGCCTTCAAGATTAATAGTTGTTAAAGTTGGTACAAGCGGCATAACAACCAGCGAAGGGAACCTTGACGAGGAAGAAATGCAGAAATTAACCAGTCAAATAGCAGCCGTAACCAAACAAGGAGACAAAGTTATCCTTGTAACTTCAGGCGCAGTGGCTGCAGGAATAGCTGAACTCGGAATACCGCCGAAACCTAATGATGTAGTGTTTCAACAGGCTGCAGCCGCAACAGGCCAGAGTGTGCTCATGGCGAAATACCGTGAACTCTTCAAGGCGCATAGACTAAAGGTTGCACAAATTCTGCTTACTGCAGAAGACCTTTCCAATCGGGCATCCTACGTGCACACCTGTAACGTGCTAAGGATGCTTCTGAAAACAGGCGTCATTCCAATAATTAACGAAAATGACGTGACATCGGTAGATGAGCTTAGACTAAAGGAAGGCTACAAAGTAAACTTCAGCGACAACGACATCCTCTCAGTTCTTGTCGCAAGCGCAATTGGCGCAGACATGATTATAATACTATCAGATGTTGACGGCTTATACACCGCTGACCCTCAAGAACCAAGTGCACAATTGATAAAAACCGTGGAAGCCATAACGCCTGAACTGAAAAGTTCGCTTAACGGAAAGAGCAAATTGGGCAGAGGCGGAATACAAAGCAAAATTAAAGCTGCTGAAATTGCCACTTCATGCGGAATCCCAGTGGTTATCGCTAACAGCAGAAGAGAAAACGTGTTACTTGACATTCTTGCGGGAAAAGATGTTGGCACCTTCTTTAAGCCGCAGAATCCAATGCCTGCGGTAGAACGCTGGATTGCGTATGGAGCCGCAGTTAAAGGCCAAATCCACGTTAACGAGGGCGCCAAGAAAGCTATACTGGAAGGTTCAAGCTTGTTACCAGTGGGCATAACACGGGTTGTGGGACACTTTAACGTTGGCGACGTAGTAAGCATCCTTGACGAATGCAAGGTTGAGTTCGCAAAAGGCAACCCCAACTATACGAGCGGCGAGTTAAACCTAATTAAAGGATTACAAATAACAGAAGTACAAAAGAATCTTGGCTCCGATAAACCTAAAGAAGTAATCGAGCATAGAAACATACATTTAATCGAGGAAGAAAAATGATAACTGAAATATGCAAGAAAGCAAAGGCTGCCTCAGTTGAAATGGCAAAGCTTTCGGCGGAAACAAAAAACACTGCGCTTTGCAGGATGGCAAATGCTCTTGAGGCTAATGCTGATAAGATTTTGGCTGCAAACAAAGCAGATGTGGAAGCTGCCAAAGCCAAAGGGCTCAAATCTGCGTTGCTTGATCGGTTGGCACTGGACCAACGCAAAATTCAAGCCATGGCTAATGGCCTCCGAGAAGTTTCAGCTTTAGCTGACCCGATTGGCACAATAATAAGCAGCTGGACAAGACCGAACGGTTTGATAATCAGCCAAGTTCGCGTGCCTTTAGGTGTTGTAGGAGTAATTTACGAGTCACGCCCAGACGTAACCTCTGACGCAGCAGGAATCTGCATCAAATCTGGAAACGCAGTTATCCTACGCGGCGGCTCTGACGCTTTAAACTCCAATGTAGCCATCGGCGAGGTGCTGCGGGACGCTTTGGCGGGGACAAATGTGCCAGTTGACGCTGTTCAAGTCGTGAATTCGCCTGAACGCAAAGTTGCGGAGGAACTGATGCGTATGCGACAGTACATTGACGTTCTCATTCCCCGCGGAGGCGCAGATTTAATCAAAACTGTGGTTGAGACTTCGCGTATTCCAGTTATTGAAACTGGAACAGGCAACTGCCATGTTTACGTTGAAGAAGACGCAGACTTAGAAAAAGCAACACCCATAGTGATAAACGCTAAATGCCAAAGACCAGGAACCTGCAACGCCGCAGAAAAACTCTTAGTTCACAGCAAAATCGCAGAGCATTACCTGCCAGTTGTAATTGCTGCGCTCAGAAAGGAAGGCGTAGAAGTTAGAGGCGACGAAGAAACCCGAAAGATTGTTGCAGACGTGAAGCCTGCAACTGAACAGGACTGGTACACCGAATACTTAGACCTAATCATGGGCGTAAAAGTAGTGAAAAACCTAGACGAAGCCATAGCACACATCAACAAGTACGGCACGCAAACACTCAGACTCCATCCTCACAACCGACTTCGACAAAGCCATGCGCTTCATACGGGAAGTCGATTCAGCCGCAGTCTACTGGAACGCATCCACACGGTTCACTGACGGCAACCAGTTCGGGTTAGGCGCAGAAATCGGCATAAGCACCCAAAAACTTCACGCAAGAGGACCCATGAGCGTACAGCATTTAACAACAACAAAATACGTTGTTTTAGGCAGTGGGCAAATAAGAAAATGAGGGAATTTCCATTATTGCAGGGGCTCCTTCCCCTATCTAAAAAGTAAACTTGCTTCCCTCAAGAGAAAAAGGCTTTATTTTTAATGGTTAAAGTGCCTAAAACAGCTTGGAAGAATATTGGTTTTTTGTGAGCAGTGACGTAATTATTGTAATAGCTTAAATACATATTTTTTGAGTTTCCCTTGAGTGTTAGTTAAATTCAATGTAAAAAAACCGTTCAAACAGGTAATTGTTTAGAAGGAAAATTAAAAATACGATTTTTGTGTGGTTGAGTTTTAACTTATCGTTTCAAACACTCTTTTATATTTTATTTCTCAAGGTGAAAGCGAGTGAGTATGCTTAGGAGAGAACGCTATTTTGGTTAAAAAATTCTTTGATAGATGGAAAGATAAAGAAAAAGAGCAGCCGTCTCTTTCATCGAAGATCAAAAGCATCGGCAAGCCTTCCGAAAATGTAAAAGACCAAATCAGCATGGTTATTCAACGCTTAGACGTTCAAACTAAAAAATTGGACATCGCGGTAAAACGTTTTGAAAACCGTGATGCTGCCCTCTTCACATGTGTTGTGAAAGCCATCTCAGACAGGGATAAGGCACGGGCAAACATCCTTGCCAGCGAACTCTGGGAAATACGCAAAGTAGAGAAAATGCTGATGCAGGAGTCACTTGCTTTGGAAAGCGTGTCTATGCGTCTGAGCACAGTTTCAGAAATGGGCGACTTAGTTACAGTGTTAGCCCCAGCAGCAAGTGTACTAAACAACATTCGCTCTGGCATGTCCACTGTTTTGCCCGAGGCAAGTCAGGAGCTTGAAAGCATCGGAAATCTGCTGACGGACATCGTGACCTCAACTAACCAATCCACAGAAACGCCAGTGAATATTGGAAGAGTAAACGAAGATGCAGAAAAAATCTTAGAGGAAGCAGAGTTAGCTGCAGAGAAGAGGCTCAGCGAACAATTTCCAGAAGCAGCTACCGGCGTTGCCATGAGCAAAAAGACAAGCATAGAAGCTTAGTGAAGGAAAGGCACTGATAAACACTGCAAAGCTCCTTATTCCATCATCTTTTTTCTTTCAGGCTCGTCTAAGCTTTCTTTGACCAGTTTGATTGCTTGTATGTATTTAGTTCTTGGCTTTTGTCTAGCATTTTTGTTGTTGAATTCTATCAGTAAAAATTAGGATATACCTATAGGTCAAACAAAAAAGGGCGCTTAACCTTTCGTGTGTGCGCTACAGCCTACCCTCCGGTCTACTAGATGCTCCTATTAGGCTCCAAACATGATTCAACATAGTTCAACATAGAATTAAGTCGCGCACTTTTGCATGCAGAACGGTGCTTTTCAACATAGAAGAATGTGTTTTTTGATGTAGAAAAAAAGCGCTAAAGAAGAAAAAAGGGGTCTGTTAACTTTCGTGGGATGCTTCTCCATGTTAACAGTCGTGAGATACAGTTAGTAATAAAACCTTTAGGTAAGAAACTACAAGATAAATGCGTTGGGCAAGGTTCAATTTCAACCAAATTTGAAAGCACGCATGTTTTTCCTATTTGGTGCATTAATTTATGGGTTTGCTCTTAGCAAATTATAATTATCTCGCTCTCTGGACATGTTGTGATTGAGAACGGTAAGAACGATCGACGAGTGTGATCCCTTGAAGGAAAAACCCAATGTTCTAATCGTCGGATCAGGGGCAATCGGTTTAAGCGTAGCAGGCTGGATTTTTCCTCACAATAAAAACTTGAATCTTCTAGCACGAGGCGAAAGCTTTGCTGCAATTAGAAGACACGGGTTGCTGCTTTACAAAATAGGTCAAGAAGCCACAACTGCTCCAATACCTGTGAAAGTAATTGAATCACTAGACGAGATTCCGCCTCCAGACATTATAATCATTACCGTGAAAAACTATGATCTCGACCGAACAGCACAGACGCTTCGGCACCAACTTGGAAATTGTCAGCCAATCGTTGCGAGCTTTCAGAACGGCGTAGAAAACCAGCAGATACTGCCAAAATACTTCTTCAGAGCAATATACGGCGTTGTCTGCTACAACGCATGGCGAGAAGGCCCTGGGAAAGTCTCATACGTAAAACGAGGACACCTAATTATCGGAACACCAACAAACGATCTACAACCCGAACTCCAACGCGTCAAAGACATCCTCAAACCAGGATTAGAATGCACAATCACCAACCGTTTACAGGATGCATCTCACTGCAAACTAGCAATTAACCTCATAAACGCATTAATGGCACTGGTAGGATTCCAAAAACGATCAATCGAGTCAGAAAAGATCCTTGTCCACATGACAACAAGACTGCTAGGAGAAGGAATCCAGGTACTGCAAGCAGCAGGCTTTAAAGAGCACAAGCTTGGCAGCATGCCCTCTTGGAACGATATCCAAATAGCAGTTAACATGCCAGAATCACCAACAAATCCTCTCCACGACTTCATCGTCAACAGGGTCGGACCAACCAGCATGACACAAGACGTATTCAGCGGAAAACCAACCACAGAACTCGAATCATTAAGCGGATACATGCTTGAATTAGCCCGCAATGTAGGTGTTCCAATGCCAATTAACCAAGCAATCTATGAGATCGCTAAGGAACAATTCTGTCCCGGCTTTAGACCCATCCCGGAAATTGACCTTTGGGAAAGGATAAACAACAAAATTCTCGATCTCAAGGGAAGCGCCGCGCTAATAAAAGACACAAAAGAAACTTAATAACAAACGGAATTGAAACGTCCAAGCTCAAAAGTTGTTTCCTTATTAAATAGGTCTATGAAACCCAGAAAATCTACAGTGATTCTTGTGGTTGACGTGGTACAATCACACATGCTTAATAGATTTTGAAAATAATACAACTTGAAGGTACTAACCATGAAAACAATGGGTTTAAATGAAAAACAAAGTATCGAATTATGCGACAACGTGGGAAAGATGCTTGTAACGGAACTTGAAACCGACGCCGTTAAAAACAAGGAAAAAAAACTGGTCTCAGACTATGTTAAGAAAAACAAAATAGACGAGGACCCTGCGGCTCTATCTAACAAGCTTAATTATTCAGTAAAGGTATCCCTGAAGAAATAAAACGCGCTTCTTCCATCGAGTTTTAAGTTGACACTTTCCAGCAGCGCAAGTAAATTTCAATCAACTCGCAAGCTCGCGTCATATCTTTAAAAATTAAAACTTATTGAAAATTGAAAAATGAAAAAACTTAGGTCGCCCATTTTGCGTCGATTTAGGGTTTGGAATAAAGAAAGGTGAGGAAGACCTATCTTGGGCGGTCTTTGCCTGCTTGTGGTTAAGCCGAGTTTTCTTATACTGTTGGTAGATTTGGTATAATTGTTTGGAGTTGGTGTACGACGGGGTGGATTAGGTTCAGCACGATGCTTGGGAACAGGCCTAAGATTATTAGTGACCCAGCTAGGATGAAGATTGGGATAAGTATTCGTTTTGACTCTTTTATTGCTGTTTCGTCTTTGGATTTCTTTCCGTACATGACATAGATTAGCCTGAACAAGTATGCGGTTTGAAGGACACTTGTCAAAACTCCGATAACTGCCAGCCAGCTTAGGTTTGCTTCTATTGCTGCGGTGAAGACTAAGTATTTACCTATGAATCCTCCGAAGGGTGGAACACCCGCAAATGATAGCCCAGCCATTACCAAGGCTAAACATACAAGCGGCATTTTCTTTCCCAGCCCTGAAAAGTCATCTAAGCTTTTGAATCCGTGACTGTTTATGATGCCGATTGTCATGAAAGCGAGGGCTGTGGTGATGCCGCCGATTAAAAAGAAGTAAAGGTTGCCAAGTAAGCCAAGTGCGGTTACGCTTGATATTGCTACAAGGTTATAGCCGACGTCAGCAACGCAGATGTACGCCATTAAACGTTTTACGTCATTCTGTATCAGTGCAAACAAGTTGCCGACAATCATGGTTAAAGCTGCCAAGACGGCTAACATGATAGTCCAGTTTAACGTTGAGGGAAGTAAGACGTACAAGAGTACTCTTATGAGGATGTAGTAGCTACCTTGGTCAACGAGGGCAGAGAGGAAAGCTGCTGATGGCGCTGGAGCTGCGGTGTAAGCGTCAGGTAGCCAGAAATGGAAAGGTACAATTGCCGCTTCAATAGCGTAGCCAGCTGCTATGAATATGAATGCTATGATAAGCAAGTGATTATTACTTAAAGTTGATAAAGCCTGACCAACTGCCAGGTAGTTTAGGGTTCCTGTTAAACCGTAGACAATGGACATCCCTAACATTACGAATGCTGAAGCGATGATTATCATGATGAGATATTTTAGTGTGGCATTGATGGAGAACGCGTTTTTCTTAAACAGCATTAAGAATGCTGCGCCTGCTGTTGCGACTTCCCAGAATATGAAGAGCGTTAATAGGTCGCCTGCGAGGACAGCGCCAAGGATGCCTGCGGTGGTCATTAGCATGATGGCGAAGTATCGTTCTGATGGTCTGTCGTTTGAGCCGACGGAGAACACTGTGTAGATTACGACTACGGCGCTGAGTGCCACTATGATTATTGCCATGTAAATGGAGATGGCGTCTATCAGGAAGGCGCTTGAG
Source organism: Candidatus Bathyarchaeota archaeon (assembly GCA_963785215.1). GTDB lineage: Archaea > Thermoproteota > Bathyarchaeia > Bathyarchaeales > Bathycorpusculaceae > Bathycorpusculum. The sequence continues at coordinate 111,366 of CAWAUU010000001.1, read as the reverse complement.
AAAATTGATGAAGTACTCCCGCTTAAGCCCAAAGTAACAATGCTCGGTGAGGGTACACTGTAATAGTTAAGCGCTAAGTTAGCTACTGTTGCGCCTGCAATTGCAAACACGGCTATGAACCAGCTCAGGGTCAGGGCAGTCTTGTTATTGCTTTTTCTTATTAGCCGAAACACTGGAATAGTTAGCAATGCTGCGATAGCTAGAGTGAATATGGGTAATAGGACATCTATTATTTCAACCATCAGAGTTCACCTTTAGTTAACCAATTCTCACCGTTTGAATTAGATTTATGAAGAATGTCGGGTAGATCCCTACAAGGATGATTAATACTACTAAGATAGCGAAAGATAACTTCATGTAGTTTGAAACCTCAATGGTTTTCTTTTCCTCTTTGCCCTCTTCACTTACTTCGCCCTCTTCGTCTTTTGGTTGACCGAGGAAAACATTTGAAGTGAATCTCAGCATGTAAGCAAGCGAAAGCACCGTTGCTATTAGCATAAGAGCAGTGGGTATAATGTAAAATGAATCAACGTGTATTATTTGGAACGCCCCGACGAATATTAGAAATTCACTAATGAAGCATGCGAACGGTGGCGCTCCACCGATGCTTAAGGCTGCTATAGTTGATGAAACCGCTGTGAACGGCATCTTGGATGCTAATCCACCCATTTTACTGATATCTCTTTTTTCCGTTTGGTGCATTACTCCGCCGGCACCGAGGAAGAGAAGACCTTTGCTTAAGGCGTGGCTGATAATATGAAGCACAGTTCCAGTTATTGCAAGCGATGAAGCCAAAAGTACAACTACTCCAGCAGCCGCGTTTGCGGGAAACAGTGAAAGCCCGAACATTATGTAACCCATGTGAGCGATGCTTGAGTATGCGATAAGCCGTTTTATGTCAGTTGCAACCAAAGCTATGAATGATCCAAAGAAGGCGGAAAGCACGCCGATGATAGCTAACGCATGCAAGAAGTCTGTTCCAAACGTTATCCCAACCGCTGGAAAAACCATTCCCAGTGACAGACGAAGAATTGCGTAAGCTCCTGCGCTAATTATGACACCGCTTAAAAGCGCCGACATTGGTGCTGGCGCTTCACCGTGAGCATCAGGCAGCCACATGTGGACTGGTATAACAGCCATTTTAACGGCGAACCCAGCGGTTAAGGCTATGAGAATCCACTTGGCAATAGCCGGGGCATGTCGCAGCTAAAGCTGCTTGTGCGGCAAACATGTCGGTGGTTCCCGTTGTAAAGTAGATTGCACCGATGCCTAAGAGTACGAAGACGGCGCCTGCATGTGTATATATGAAGAATTTTAATGCTTGCTTGTATGAATCTTTGTAGCCCCATTCGCCGATGATGAAGAACGCTGGAACAAGCATTAGTTCCCAGCAGAAGTAGAACAGGATAAGGTTAGATGTTAAGAAGACTCCAACTAACCCGACGGAAAGCATGCATAGCAGTGCATAGTAAACTGGCAGGTGCTTTTTCCCAGCCATGTAAGTAATTGAGAAAATAGATGCCACCACCATTAGAATGAGGCTTACTAGGGCAATGGAAACGCTGATGCCATCGGCGAAAAGTGTGAACGACGTATGTATTACCGTGATCCATGTGTAGGGTTCAATGTATTGGTGGGATGGACTGTTAAGAATGGTTGGAACAGTCGTTAAGAGTAAAGCTATGTTAACTAGGGCAATTAGGGCAACAAAGATTGCTGCAGCTTTAGGCGATTTTTTCCCTGTCAAGTAAACAAACGGTATGCTTAGAGTTGGAATTGCAAATACTGCAAGAAGAGCAAACGTCATTTTATAGCACTCCTGTTGTTAATATTATCAACACTACAATTAGGATGAAACCAACTATTCCGGCAGCAATATAATTTTGAACAGTTGTGGATGGCACTTTTTTCAGCTTTGAAGACGCTAGCACAAACCAACCTGCAAAGGAGTTAAGGCCCAGATTCGCCGAATCTTCAACACGTTTGAGACCGTCAGAAAACTTTCCGAGTCCCTTGGCGAAGGCATAGTAAACGTCATCAACGAAGTAACCGTGCTTCAGCATCGTTGCAATCGGGTTTGAACCGCCACCAACACTTCTTATGCTCAGAGCGTTCTTGTAGTATGCCCAGTACACAAGCAAACCAGTCGGAACGAGAATCGCCAGGAAAATTGGTGTTTCCAAGTCAGTGAATGAGCCAAGGATCGAGATTCCAAGGCTGTTTAAATGCATAAAGTCCGCGACCACAGGCATTGATAAGCCCCAAACAATGCATAAGCCCGCAAGGATTGCTGCTGGGATAAGCATGACTTTTGGAGCTTCATGCGGATGCTGCTTGACTAAGTGCTCTGATTCTTTACCCATGAAAACTAAGCTGAACATCCGTATTACAGTAGGCAAACGTAATAGCAGCTGTGGCGTAAAGCAGAATTGCCTGTATCAGACCTGCGGACGTTCCTAAGCTGCTTACGCTTGAGATAATCAAGCCTTTGCTGAAGAATGCGGCAAAAGGTGGTAAACCGCTTGTAGTTATAACCATAATGCCCATCAACACAAAGGTTACTGGCATGGCTTTCCTCAGCCCACCCATTAACCGCATGTCTCGTGTGCCAAGTGCATGAATGATGCCTCCTGCTAAGAGGAATCCGAGGCCTTCGAAGAAAGCGTGGCTTACCATGTGGAATAAACTGGCGAACCAGCCAACTGATGCTGCGCCTGCAACTGCTGTGCCTAACCCAGCCATCATGAAGCCGATTTGACTAACGGTTGAGTATGCGAGTACTCCTTTGATGTCGGTTGTGGTTATGGCCAGCGTGGCGCCGATAAGCGCTGTTATGACACCTATCCAAGCAACTGTTGGGAACCAGAGCGGTTGAAGAGCGATAATTAAGGGAGTTGCTACTGAGGCTATGAGTATGAATCTTGCAAGAAGATAGATACCTGCCTTAACCATTGTGGCGGCGTGAAGCAGGGCGCTGATTGAAGTTGGTGCTTCCATTGCGCTGTAGAGCCAAGTGAACAATGGGAACTGAGCGGACTTCGCGACGGCGCCGCCTAAAACCAAGAAGAAAACCGTAACTAATAGTCCTGTATTCAAGGTTCCAGCTTTTGCGCCTGTTGTAAGGGCAGCTATAATAGCGCTGAAGCTGAATGACCCAATGGCTTGTCCTGCAACGAGAGGGCCTGCGTACAGTATGCCTATGGCTGCAAGCAGGGATATGTCGCCGATGCGGGTCATGATGAAAACTTTATTGCCTGCATTTACTGATTCGGGCCGTTTATACCAGAAAGCAACTAACGCGTATGAGCATAAGCCCACCATTTCCCAGAAAATAAACATTTGAAGCAGGTTATCTGAGATTACAAGGCCTATCATTGAGCCTATGAAAAGCAGAATTAGGAAGTAGTATCGTGTTAATCCTTCTTCGCCCTTCATGTAACCCCAAGAGTAAATGACGATGATTAACCCGAAGAAGCCAACAAGGCACGTGAACAATACCGACAGCGGATCAATGTATACTCCTGCACTGATGCCTGCAATCCAAGGAATTGTCGATTCTGTTGGTTGCCCGTTTCCGAAAAAGATGCCGGGTACAAGTGAAAACGCCAAGGCTGCGGTAACAGCTGCGACTGCTATAACAAAGTAGTTTCGTATTTTGTCGCCTTTTTTTGCGATTAGTGGAACGAACATGCATGCAATAAGCGGAAATACCCAAACAAGCCATGCGGAAATAATATTCAAACGTCATCATTATTGTTCAGCCTCACTGTCACTTTTTTCCTGCATTTTTAGTATTTCATTGATGTTGCTTGTTCCGTACTTTTTCGTTACAATAACCAGCAACGCCAGAACTACCGCGCTGACGGCAGTATCGGTGGAAAACGCCAATATCAGAAAGGCTTGTCCTAAACCTTGACCCATGGAGGAAGCAAGCATAACAAAATTCAACGTTGCGGCAGTAGCGATTAGCTCTATTGAAATGAAGACTTTCAAGAGTTGCCGATTAGTTAGCAAGCCGTAGATGCCGATTGCCAGCATTACAAGTGACAATATAACAAAGTCCATTATTTCGCACCCTTCTTCTGTTCATACAAAATGATGGCGATTCCTAATGCCACCGTCAAAATAACTAGAGCTTGCAAAATAACATCTACGCCGCTTAAGTTCCATAAGGCGTCACCAAAAGAAGCATTGGAATAATAGCTCCTGTTGAACTGGAAATTGAAAGAAAGATTGCAGGCAACGATAAAACTACGCCTGCACCAATCAAGGCTGAGAGTTTTTTAGGTGATGTTTTCTTTGTAGATTTATCACTCAACATTTCTCCTGATAAGAACAGGATGGCTAATGTGCCTACACCGACGGCGAACTGGAAAATAGCTGCGTAAATCGCGCCGTTTACATAGTAAAGTAATGCTGTGAAAAGAAAGGTTCCCGCTAAAGCAGCAACAGAATATACAACTTCGTCAAGAAACAGTGCGAGACAAGCGGAAATTATTAAGCCTATTGAGAGGATTTCAAGGGTGATCATTGTTTCGCACATTCCTTAGCGTTTGGTTGAGGCTTTATAACTAATGACGATTTATCGGTTGTGGCTAACTCGTATTCACCTGAGCCTTTTATTGCATTTCTGGGGCAGCTTTCAACACATTGATTGCAGAAAATGCATTTGTTAAAATCGAATTGCGGACGTTTTTTGCCGTCCACCTCCACTATTTCAATTGCAAATGCAGGGCAATCTCGGGCGCATACAGTGCAATGTGTATTGATAAGTGACTGTACATCAAAACCTAACTCGCCTTTTGTACCGCTGAGATCGATCATGTTGCATGATTTAATAGTATAAACTGGCTTACCTCGATAATCCTCAGGAAGCTTAGGTTTCACGAAGGGATACTTTGTCGTGGCTGGTTTAGTGAAGATATGCGAAACAGTTCTTTTCCACATTGGAGATAAACGTGATTTCTTTGTCTTCGGCTTTGTCTTTGTCATTTTTTACACCAACGGAAAAACCCATGTTACCAGTGCTACGGTTAGCATTAGCGATAATATTGCTGCGGGTAAGAGTATTCTCCAGTTAGCTGACAATACTTGGTCTATGCGCAACCTTGCAAAAAGGGTAGTTATGTACTCAGTAACTATTACGACCGCCAACAGCTTAAGTACAAACCACAAGGAATACCAGAACGCCGGCAACCCAAAGAATACTGGTCCATATGGTCCGCCGAGGAACAATTCAACCACCAAGGCTGCTCCGAAAACAATTTGCACGTCACGTGTCAAGTGGAGGAAGGCTAATTTGGCGCCTGTGTATTCGGTTGTTACTCCGCCGACCAATTCGCTTTCTGCATCAGGGACGTCAAAGGGGTCTTTTTCCAGCTCTGCCTGCATAACTATTATGAACAGCACGAAAGCCCATGGCGCTAAAAGTATGTATGGAATTGTCTGGTGGGCTATGGCGAATATGCTTAAGCTTCCAGCGATAAATGCGGGTGTTAACGCAAGAATGAAAAGCGGTATATCGTAGCCTAGGAACTGGGTTAACACTCTTGCTGAGCTAATAGTTCCATAAGGATTGCATGATGCCCAGCCTGAAAGGAACAGTAGAAAGCTAGCAATAGTTGAGAAGGTCAAAATAACAATTAAGTCACCGTTAAACCCAGTTGTGGAAAGTACGCTTGCACCATCAATAGGCAAGAAACATATCGCGAAAACCATAACTGTGAACGCTAAAAGGGGCGCAAACTGGAAAACGGTTTTTTTAGCATCTCTTGGTTCAATGTCTTCTTTTGTTAATAGCTTTATGAAGTCTGCTAATGGCTGAAGAATTCCGCCTGGTCCTGCGACCATTGGTCCAACGCGGTTTTGTAAGCGTGCTTCAAATTTTCGCTCCACCCAATCGCAGAATAAAGTTAACAGTAATATGAATGTGAAGCCTGGGAAGATTAGTATTCTGAGGATTAAGTCGAAGTCAATCATTGCATTATCATCTGTCTGTGCATGAGAAGCATGGGTCTAAGCTAACAAAGTTCGGAGGAACATCAGCTATGTTTTCACCTATTGCTGTTTTCAGGAATGATGGGATGTTAGCGAATGTTGGAGTGCGAACTTTAACGCGTTCTGGGTAAGCCGTGCCGTTGCCTTTAACGTAGTAGAATAACTCGCCTCTTGGAGCCTCATTGCGGTGAAACGGCTTCACCTGCAGGCACATTTCGAGGCACATCAACTCGGAAAGGTCCTGTTGGCAGATGATCAACTGCATACTCGATTATGTTAATGCTTTCTTCAACTTCATCCATGCGAACATTCATTCTTGCCCAAGTATCGCCAGTAGTGTAAACTATCTCTTTGAACGGAATCTCGCCATACGCCTCATAAGGCTCATCCTTGCGAACATCAATGTCATAGCCTGATCCTCGGGCTACGGGACCAACAACGCCCAGTTTTATTGCATCTTCTCTTTTGAGTACGCCTACATTTTGCATACGAGCCTTTATTGAAGGTTCGTGTTCGTAGATTTGCCTGTAGAACGGCAGCTTCTTCCTCAGGTCTTCCAAGGTCGTCTTGATTTTTGGGATGTCAGTGTCTTTCAGGTCTCGTCTTACGCCGCCTATAGTCATGAGTGATGCGTAAACGCGGTTGCCGCTGGTTAACTCGATTAAATCCATGATTGGTTCGCGATCTCTCCAGAAATACTGAAATAGGGTTTCGTAGCCGATTTCTAATCCAGCATGACCTAAAGTTAGCAAGTGGCTGTGTAGCCTGTTAAGCTCTAAAGCTACGACTCGCAGGTATTTGGCTCTCGGCGGAACATCAGTTTTTAATATCTTTCTCTACTGCACCAACAAAACCGTAAGCATGGCAAGCGTTGCAGATACCGCAGATCCGCTCAACCAAATAAACATCCTGCACATAAGTTCGAGACTCAGATGCTTTCTCTATGCCACGGTGAACATAGCCGATTCTGGGTTCAACCTTTGTTACGGTTTCTCCGTCAACTGTTACGGCGAATTTTTCTGGCTCGAGCAAAGCGGGGTGTTGTGGACCAATAATGATTTTTACGATATTCTTATCTTCCGGTTGCTTGATTTCTGCTGGCGGCGGGTTAAGTTTTACTTCGTTTGCTTTAACATCTTTTCTTAAGGGGTAAACTCCTTCAGGCCAATATTCAGATAAAACGAAGTGTCCGGATAGTAAATTGCCTTCGAAAACCACACCAAAAAGGTCTGATACCTCCAATTCATGAAAGACGGCGCCTGGAATAATGTCGGTTATTGTTTGGATTTTTGGGTTGTCTTTTGGCACTTCGGCGCGTATGGTTATGAAAGCGTTTGATGTACGTATGTGATATAATACGCCTAGGTTTGTACCAAGGTCTAAACCAGTTATAGCGGTGATGGCAGTTTTTTCGTCTGCCTCTATCATGGCTTGGAGAACATCTCTATGTAAGCCATTGCTGGTTATGGCGGCTGTGCCAAGTTGGCCTAGTTGAATTTGGACTTTATCTTTAAGTTTGGATTCAATCGCACTAACGATATCTATTTTACTGTTTGGCGTCTGTTTTTGCCTCCTCTATTACTGGTTTAGCTTCTGGCGAAGCTACAAGCACTTCTGGTTGGGCAACAACTGGTTTTGCTTCTTCCTTAGGAAGTTGGGGCTGTTTTTCTTGTTTCGGTTGCTTCTTTGGTTTAGGCGGATCTAAGGCGTTTAGAAGCTTTACTACCCCATCTATGATTGCTTCTGGACGCGGTGGGCATCCAGGTATGTAAGCGTTAACTGGAAGTATTTTGTCTACGCCGCCTACAACGTTGTAGTTTCCTTCAAAAACGCCGCCGCTGCACGCGCATGCGCCGATGGCTACGACGAATTTGGGTTGTGGCATTTGATCGTAGACTCGTTTTAGTCGTTCTGCACATTGTTGTGTGACGCAGCCTGTTACTAGTAGGACGTCGGCGTGTCTTGGTGAGGGCTCGAGTTTTATGCCGAAGCGTTCAACATCATACTTTGGCGTTAGCAAGGCGACTATTTCGATGTCGCAACCGTTGCAGGCTCCTGAGTTGAAGTGAAGGACCCAGGGTGATTTTACTCGTGCCCATGTCACGGTGTTTGTCATTAGTCTTTACCTCCTTCTAAAAGAATCAAGCCTGCGGCAAGGATTATACCCAGATAGAGGATTAAGAGAAGCGGGTTTGTGCCTGCTAATGCGATAGAAGCAAAAGCGAGTAAAAGTACGGATGAGTCGAAAATTATGAAGTAAATTAGGTACTTGTATAGGGATACGTTGATTTTTAGCCCTGGGAATGACGCTTTTTCTCCACAAGCGTATGATGCTTGCTCGTTTTCGCTCATGGTGGTTTTAGGCGCTGACCTTTTGCCTAAAGTATAGATTGCAAGTGTTGATATGAATATTAATATAAACGCGATGAGGGCTTCAACAATCATGCGGTATCTCTCCATTAATGCTTTTGCTTTTGAACATTAAAGCTGCCTCAAGCATAGAGTTAAATTTGCACCTGTTATAACCAAAAGAGGCATTATGAACAAATATAAGGTTATCTGCAATAAAACTGTGCAAACAAACAATAATATCGTTAATTGGCAGATTGTCGTCTATCCTCAAATAAGCGCCATTGGCTTGATTAGCATATATACTCTCTCGTGCAGCTATTTCTTCTCCCATACTACCCCGAGCTAGTTCTCAATAAATAACTGCTCTCAGATTTAAATATTAACAACTAAACAATGTAAATCCCATGGCTTGTCAAGATTTTTTTTGAACTAGCTCAAAATTTGGTCCCGAGCACTGACTTGAATAGCTTTCATAAAGAACATAAAATTCCCATATATCTAATGGATAGGTACATAAATATTGATGGCAAAAAAGCCATCATACTCTAAGGTTTTTTATCCAAAGACTATGATACGTCAGCTTTAACTAATTGTACATTAACACGATTTCCCCTGGGGCAAACCATATATCACTATAAAACTTAAAGAGCCGCCAACCGAAAAGGCGCCATAACCCCAGAAAACCCATTTTTCTGAAGCATTGCTTGCTGAAAACCGCTAGGGAAGCAACGTTTCTCCTTTGCACAGAAGCGAAAACCGCGTTTGCACCTTCATCCTTTAAGCGCGTAATTCCAGCATTCATAAGTGCGCTAGCGACACCTTTTCGGCGAAACTGCGGGTGAACTGCAAGCCAAAGGATGCAACCGAACTTGCCGCCGCCCAAATTAAACTCAACTAACTTAGCGAAGCCAACAACTATCCCTTGCGTTTCACTTACAAGCACTTTCCCCTCTTCGTGCAGGCTGTGGATGGCGAAAAGCCGGTAGACCCTTGGAAAAGACATGTCGATAATTTGCTTAAGCCTGCCCATGTCATCTGGCGCCATCTGCCTCATAATGAACTCGGTGTCCACAACAGTAACTCCTTTTTGAATAAAGGTTAGTAATAAGGTTCAATAAAGCGTTAGCTTTGAAAAGTGCTCGGATGCTAGACTGGCGTGATTGGTGGTGGTTCGCTAGGGGGCTTTTTTGTAAACCATAAGGAAGTTGACCTTACAATTTGTGGTACTCCTGCGAGGTCTTCAAAAACAAGTAAGCCACGGGCGAGCAAAGCGAATGCGGCTATCGGTGCTAATAGTTCGGGATGGACATTTACGTTAAGTAATAGTCCGAAGATACCTATAATTCCAAATTCTTGAATACCAGCTCCGGCGGGGGTTATGGGAACAAAAGCTAAAGCGGTTACTAACGGGTGTATAAGGAAGTAGCCTATCCATGGTATCTGTGTGATTCCTAATGCCCAGCCTAAGAAGTACCATTCAAACCCTTTTATAATCCAGCATGCTACTGTTAAGACGATTATTTCTGGGATTGCTTTGTGAGTTTGATGGGCGCTTTCTTTGTAGTCTTCAAGCTTTCCCATCAATCCGCCCGTAAATCTTTTAAGATATCTGGAATTCGCGACGCGGTCAAAAAGCGAAATTGCTCTTTCAGACCAGGTAAAAGCAGCCAACACGAGTGCGCCTATAAGCATTAAGCTTATGCCCAATGCGGCTATTAGAATTCCCAAGTTTATCCCTAAAAAAGTGTGGAAGGTTAAATTCCAATTCGCTATCGGTACCACTTTTAATAGAAAGATTACTGCACCTATCCCGCCGATCACTTTAATTAAAAACTCAAATGTTTGAATGCCTAAGACGCTTGAGAGGCCCTTTGCTGCTGGCACATTTTGATCACGAAGATAAACCGGTGTTAAAACATACCCTGAACGTCCAGGTGTAACGTCGCTGGTTAGCATTCCTGCATATTGAGCAAGAAGTGTTTTGCCAAAAGATGTTTTTACGCCATCTTTGCTAAGTACTCGCCTTAGCCGTACGGTAAACAGGAGATTTATGCAGAAATACATCAAAAAAGCAAGAAGCAAGTACTCTATCTTAATGTGAAGCAAAGCACTATAGACAGAGCCCACTCCCACATACCAAAACAATGCGCCGAAAATAGCTACCATGAACACTACTTGGAGAAGAATCCTAACAATTTGCCGTGAATGAGACGATTTTTGTTTTTGCTCACGGGGTAATTCGGAGGTTGTCAATGTGAAAGAACCATCCGTTTTGACTGTTAAATCTCTTACGGAAAAAATTAGAAATTTAAACCTGAAGAAAAGATAGATAAGACAAGTTAAATTATCCTAATTAGTCCATTAAGAAAGAATGTAATGAAAAAATGTCGAAAGCTAAAAAAAGCATTGAGAAAACTGAGGAGCAAAAAACCGTTAAGTTGCCCTGTGGATGTGTATACCAAGATTATGGCTGGATACTTACTCGGATTAACGAATGTGAGTATCATAAGCGCAGGAGAACAACTAAGCGTCCGTATAGGCCTAAAGCTGAATGCGTAAGACCTTAAAAGAAAAATGTAATTCATCGTTCATTATATTACATTGGGGGAACAGTAAAAGATCAAACTCCTCGGCAAAAAAGTAATAATCTGTAATCTATAATCCTTAAATAACTAACCATAACAATGCCTATACAGGTTCAAATGAAGCTTCGCATACCCATTGTTCTCTTCATCGCTATGGCATGCATCTTAGTAATAGTGTCCTCAGGAAGAGTACAAGCTCAAACCACTTATACCCAATACAAAATCCAACTTAACAGTGACGGCTCAGCTGCTTGGACGATAATTCAGGTATCAGGCTTAAACGGAACAGTTGATACATGGGCAGACTTCCAGCAAAAAGTGACCACCCTTGTTACTGCCGCAGCGACTCAAACTCAAAGACCAATGGGCGTAGACAATGATACGTTCCAAACAAGCACTACTATCACTTCAAGCGACTCGAAAACCACCGAGTACATGTTCACATGGCTGAACTTCAGCAAAACAGAGAACGGGCGGCTGATAGTAGGAGACGTTTTCAGCGTCTCCGGTTTCTTTAATCAGCTGTACGGTGACGGCGCGTTACAAATCAATTATTCTGCGAACTATACGTTGAAATCCGTTACCCCAACACCTGACGAAAGAGATGATTCCACACAGACGCTTCAATGGCTGGGAACCCAATTCTTCGTAGCTGAGCATCCAAGCATTATCCTTGTAGCTCAAGATCAGGCTTCCGCTAATTCGGGACAACAACCCTACTTGCTAATAGGCTCCGTTTCAGCAGTAGTTGCCGCGGCAGCAATTGCAAGCTGGTTTCTTCTTGCTAATCGGCGTCACAAACAAAACAGTAAAGAATCACCTGTGCCGTTAACCATGACTTTGCTTGAGACTGAGGAAGAAAAAGTCATCAAGGTGCTTCGCTCAAATGGTGGTAGTGCATACCAGTCTGCTATTACGGAGCAGTGCAGGTTCTCTAAAGCCAAAACAAGCCAATTACTGAGTGCTCTGGAGGCAAAGGGGGTTGTGCAAAGGTATAAAAAGGGAAGGGATAAAATAGTGAACCTTAATGAACAGGCAAAGGGCGAAAAATAAATGCGTTTTAACCAAAAGAAAACAAGCATAATTGTACTCTTATTTGTTGCTTCGTTACTAGTCGTTTTACCTATTCAAATGGTCAAGGCTCAAACCTCAACGACAACCGTAACCGTTACACCACAAAGCAGTACGCCTGTCGTTGGTCAAACCGTAACAATTGACATTACATTAAACAACGTGCAGAATCTTTATGGAATTGATGTAACACTTAATTGGAATACGGCTTTGCTAAGCTTTCAGACAAATTCAAATCAGACCTTTATAGGAGACTCCAACGGTGTTCTGAATAACCCGACATCGGTGGTTTTGGATTGGGCTTCCCAAGCAATAGGCGAATTCCACCTTGTAGTGACTTCAGTGAGTCCAGCAAGCGCCTTCAGCGGAAGCGGAACTATAGCAACTTTGAAGTTCACGGTAACAAGTGCAGGACAGTCGTCTTTGACAGTGGCAAGTACGCTTGCTGACTACGCGCCCGGTGGAACTTCAGAGCCCATCACTCACAACGACTTAAGCGGCACGGTTGATGCCACCGCGAGTTCATCTTCGCCCTCTCCGACGCCCTCTTCTTCGCCATCTCCCTCATCGTCTTCTTCACCTTCGTCCTCATCGTCTCCTTCATCTTCTTTCTTGCAATCAACTTCTTTTCTTGAGTTTCTCGCTATAATTGTGGTTGTGGTTGTTGTGTTGGTGTCCGCTGCGGTTCTGTTGTCGAGAAAAATGATGAAGAGAACAGTTTCGGCTTCCAGCTAGCGAAACTTGGCTTTTGATTTTTAAAATTGGCTTTGGCGACAGGAATAGTTAAGTTGTACTTGCTGCAATTGTACTACTTGAAGGTTGAAGTTGAACTATGGAAGAAGTGCTTGTAACCCGCAAAGGGCAAATCACAGTTCCTATCGCGCTGAGACGCAAATACGGAATAAAGGAGGGCATGAAAATAACCGTGCAAGACTCAGGCTCAAGCATAGTCCTCAAAGTTGTGCCCAGGTTTGAAGACCTTATCGGTATAGATGCTGGAAAAATAGATATCAAAAAAAGCGATAGAAAAGCTGGATAAAATGCGTTCCGAAGACAGATACTGATGAAAGCCGTTATTGACACCCGCTTCTTTATGAATAGTCTTGAGAGCAAGGACGAGCAATTCGAAAAGTGGGCGAAAGCAACCCTGCAAACACTTCAAACAAAAGCAAACGTGGGTATTGTCCCATCCATAGTCATACACGAGTTCTACAAGCTACAACTAGAAGACTCTGGCAAAGACGTCGCAGAATTAAGAACTAAGCTCCCTCCTCAAATTAGACCTTAAAATAACAAACCTTGATCTGCCCATAGCAATCGAAGCTGCAAAACTCCGATGCAAATACGCCGAGCTGCCAACAGCCGACGCCATAATAGCAGCAACAGCAATCGCAACGTCCAGCGACTACATCTTAACCGACGACAAACACATCAAGCAAATTAAAGAAACCAAAACAAAATGGATCTAAGCAAGAACGTTGACGACAAGGTCAGGCCCTTCTCTTAGAGATTCTTAAAGTCAGCAAGATAGTTCCGCTGATGGTTGAAGGCTTAGCAAAAAAAGAAATAACCGTAGCCTAAACCATTCCCTTCCACAAGTCTGAGTGCGGAAGCATTGCAGCCCCTGTCACGGCTGGAAATCCGACACATGGCACAAACAACTCGAACATGCCGCCCATACAAAACACAAAACGGAAAAAAATGTGTTTAATATCCAAGCAACTAACTTTAATAAAGAAAAATAGCAAGACATTTTTTCAGTTGTTTTCATGGATAGCAAAGGCGCGGTATTACGAAAAAACCTAAATCCTAAAAAGTAGAGATGACTCGCTACTGCAGGACTTGGTAAACAATGACTGAGAAGCTAACGCTGAAGCAATTGGAAAATCATTTAATGGGCGCAGCAGACATTTTAAGGGGTAAAATGGATGCTTCCGAGTTCAAAGAATTCATTTTCGGCATGCTGTTTCTGAGAAGACTATCCGATATGTTTGACGGGGAACGAGAACAGCACATAATTGATTATGAGCATCATGATTTGTCTACCGAAACAATTGCAAAGGAACTTGAGAATCCAGACAAGTTTACTCTTTTCATTCCACTTGAGGCTCGATGGGAAAAAATCAAGCATCTCAAAACCAATGTCGGAAGTGAACTTAACAAAGCGCTAGGCGCTATTGAACGAGCCAACTTCGATCAGCTGGAAGGCGTTTTAGAACCTATTGATTTCACGGTCAAAAAGGGGCAAAGCAAATTGTCTGATGCTAAACTCGTTTTGCTCATCAACCACTTCAATAAGTACAGGATCCGAAATGAAGATTTCGAGTTTTCCGACGTATTAGGTGCTGCTTACGAGTTTTTAATAAAATACTTTGCCGATTCTGCTGGTAAAAAAGGCGGCGAATTTTACACCCCCAATGCCGTTGTGCGTTTGCTTGTTCAGCTTCTTGAGCCCAAAGAAGGCATGACCATTTACGACCCGACGGCCGGTTCGGGCGGTATGTTAATTCAATCACGACAATTTGTGGAGGAACGTGGTGGTAACCCACGCTATGTTGCATTATTTGGTCAGGAAAACAACGGAACCACTTGGGCAATGTGTCAGATGAACATGATTCTTCATAACATCACCGACGCAACCATTGAGAACGAAGACACCCTTGTGAACCCACAGCATATTAACAACGATGGAACGCTAATGACCTTTGACAGGGTGATTGCAAATCCGCCCTTCTCTCAGAACTATTCAAGGACCAATATGAAGTTTTCTGACAGGTTTATTTTCGGTTGGGCTCCAGAAACTGGAAAGAAAGGCGACTTAATGTTTGTTCAGCACATGATGGCTTCGTTAGGTAATAAAGGAAAAATGGCTGTAATTATGCCGCACGGAGTCCTATTCAGAGGAGGCGCTGAAAAAGAAATAAGAACGGGTATAATTGAGGCAAAGTTAATTGAAGCAATTATCGGTCTTCCGCCAAACTTGTTTTATGGAACAGGAATCCCCGCTTGTATAATTGTAATCAATAAAAATCGTGTAGATGACAAGGAGAAAATTCTGTTCATTAATGCCGATAGGGAATACAGTGAAGGAAAAAACCAGAATTCCCTAAGGCCCGAAGACATAGAAAAAATTAGTTTCATATTTAAGAACAAAATTGAACTACCAAAATATTCAAAGCTCGTCAACATTAAAAATATTGAAGATTTCAATCTTAATATAAGAAGATATGTGGATAATTCTCCCGATCCTGAACCACAAGACGTGAAAGCTCACATTCAAGGAGGCATTCCGAAGAAGGAATGGGATGTTGAGCTACTAACAAAGTACAATATACCCAAGAATTTACTTTTCGAAGACAAGGATCAAGACTACTTTAGCTTCAGGGGAATAATCGAAAAAGAACAACTTAGAGAGCTTCTTGAAAAATTAGTCAATTTAAGGAAACAGATATGAAGTTATTTGAACTTTTATCAGGTTGGTTCCCAGAATATAGTCTTGAAATCAGAAGGTTAACAAAAAGCAAACCTGTACACACCCTCCTTGATTCTGGTTTTGTTTCAATTCAAAAAGAATTTGCTAGCAACGGAGTTCTGGACGAGTTTCAAATAAGAGGACTTTTTATAAATTGGTGGAATGACAACAAATTCGAGCTAAGAACAATTAAGGAATCGGGTTGGACCCAGGCACTTGTATCTTTCTTTGGTTTTGACGGTGAAGATAGGGAGATAGTTGAAGAGACACTTGAGAAAATCAAGTATTTTTTCAAACAAAAATATGCAAAGGAAATAGATGAAATAGAATTTTTAGAGGAAAAGGGAACTAAACTTATTGCTGAGATTGAGCAAGCAATCCAGACAGAAGAACCTGATAGTGAAGGAGGAAATGACAAGCCGCGCGACAAAGTATTAAATAAAGAAATAAAAGACCTAAGCGCGAAAATCATGCATGCGAATAAAGTAACTCAGAAGGATTATATTTTAGAGATACAGAGACAAGTTTCCCAAAAGAAATCTGAGCTTAGGAAAATGGTTTTAAAGAAAAATGCTCTGAAGCAGCTTCAAAAAGACATCCGGCAAAAAAATCAGCTATTCGTGGAAAAAGTTCGAAAAGCGATTAGTGAGATAACAGAAGATGAGGCTGAAAAAATGGTTTTGAGAAAATTTAAGGATTCTGCTTTCGAGATTCTGAACGCTTATTTGTTAGATCAGAAACGGAAAATTTCCTTCTACTTTGAAAACTTATGGGATAAATATCATTCAGACATCAAGGCGCTTCAAAAGGAGCGAGCAATTTACGCTAATGGATTGGACGCGTATTTGAAGGAACTTGGTTACGATCAATGACACCTGAGAACACGGAGAATTTTGACAAAAAGGTTTTGAACTGACATGGAGGTATTCAATGCATTCATCCTTTTCAGCTAACGAATATGGGAGTGGTAACGTTCAATGACTGACCAACCGATGCGAGACATAATAAACAATAAAAGAAAGCAGTGTCTTGTGAACCGCAAACAGTACTCACTTCCAACATCATGGTTTGTAAAAGACATCATTACAACATCAACACTAAAAGGCAGGATTGGTTGGCAGGGACTTACGACCACTGAATATCTTAGAAACGGTGAGTTTTCGCTGATAACCGGAACCGACTTCAAAGACGGAAAAATAGACTGGAATACTTGCTTTTTTGTTTCTAAAAAAAGGTATTCGCAGGACGAAAATATTCAAGTCCGCGTAGGCGATATTCTCATAACTAAAGACGGTACGATTGGAAAGGTTGCTTTCATCGATAAATTGCCCAAAGCCGCAACATTGAATAGCGGCATTTTTGTACTTAGGCCGAAAAACGGGGTTTACGTGCCAAACTTTATGTATTTTGTGCTCACATCAGGCATCTTCGGAGATTTCATTGAAAATCTCAAAGCAGGTTCTACTATCGCCCATTTATATCAAAAAGATTTTAATTATTTTGAATTTCCAATTCCTGACCAAGAAGAAGAACAAAATAAGATTGCAGTTGTTCTTCGCAATGCAGACAGTTTGATCGAAAAAACAAAAGAAGTTATCAATAAATACACAAATATAAAGAACGGGTTAATGCACGATTTTTTCGGAAACGACGATAACAAAGTAGCTAACCCTAAGTTTTTGGCTGTTTCTCTTGGAGATAAAGAATACTTTGATCTTGTTACTGGTGGAACTCCTTCAACAAATATTACCGAGTATTGGGGAGGCGCAATAAAATGGATGAATTCAGGAGACGTACATAAGAAAATAATTTTTGACGTTGAAGGGAGGATAACCGATAAAGGATATAAACATTCCAATGCTACCTTGGTTCCAATAGACTCCATTCTAATTGCACTTGCCGGACAAGGTAAAACAAGAGGAACAGTTGCGATAAATAAGACAGAACTTACAACAAATCAATCTGTAGCAGCTTTGATACCGAAGAAGAGAAAGATTTGTCCTCAATATTTGTACTATTATTTGGACAGTAAATATTTGGAATTACGTTCGATTTCAGCTGGATCAGGCAGAGCAGGCCTTAACTTAGCCATTTTAGGCAAGTACGTAATAAGAATTAATCGGCAAAAATGTGAACAAATGAAAATTGCTCTAATTCTTGATAATGTTGATGAGGTGTTGGGCACTGAAACTTTTTATCTGAATAAGTTAGAGAGAATAAAGCTTGGTTTGATGCAAGACTTATTAACTGGAAGAATTAGAATGGCTGCTTGAAATGGGCATAGAAACGGAATACGTGGAAAAACCATTCATGGCGCTCCTGAGCAAACTTGGTTGGGATACGCTCCTTTCTGTAGATGAGACTAACAAATTTGTGCCCAATCTGACTTTACGAAGCAACTTTGATGAGATTATATTAGAGGACAGGTTACGAGCGAAGTTAAAAGAATTCAATTACTGGCTCGATGCCGAGCAACTTGAAGAAGTTATTCAGGAGATCAAAAGAGTCGGATTACGAAAAGGTCTTATCAAAGCAAACGAAGATTTTCTTTCCTTAGTTCGTGAACCGCCAGCGTTCAGAAATAAGAAGAATATCCCAGAAAAGAGCGAAAGCATAAAAATCATCAATTTTGATGATACCCTAAAGAACGATTTCTTGGCCATAAACCAATTCAGAGTCAATACTCCCGGAACACTGAGGGACTATATCGTCCCGGACATAGTTCTTTTCGTAAACGGACTGCCTTTAGTAGTTATCGAATGTAAATATCCTACTGCTATTGATGTTGAAGCGATGGAAGAAGCGATAACTCAACTCAAAAGATATTCAAACTCCCGTGAGGGTGTCAGAGAAAGAGAAGGTAATGAGCGATTATTCTGGTATAATCAAATAATGATTTCAACAACCCGAGACGAGGCAAGAATCGGAACAATAACATCGGAATACGATCATTACCTAGAATGGAAAGACATTTACCCCGAGGAATTAAACCCTAAATTTAACTCTCAAGAAAAATTGATAACAGGGGCTTTGAAAAAAGATCACCTGCTTGACTTGCTTAGAAATTTCACAGTCTTCCAAGATACAGAAAAAGGCAGAATCAAGATAGTTGGGAGATACCATCAATTTAGGGCAGTTAACAAAATCGTTAATTTACTCCTCACAAAGGAAAAACCAGAACAAAGGTCAGGAATTATTTGGCACACTCAGGGTTCAGGAAAATCACTGTCAATGGTTTTCTTAGTGAGAAAGATTAGAAGAATTGAAAGAACAAAGAGGCTTAAGGTTGTCATAGTTACGGACCGAACTGACCTTCAGAAGCAATTGTCGGAAACAGCCGAAATAGCAGAGACACCATACATAATTGAAAATACAAAAGACCTTCTTGAAGAACTTAAAACTGACACAAGCAATCTTGTCATGGTCATGGCGCAGAAATTCCTTAAAAGAAAAAAGAATAAAAGCACAGAAGACGAACTACCAAAATATGAAGAATTTCCAGTTCTGAACACCTCCGAAGACATCCTTGTTTTGGTTGATGAAGCTCATCGAACACAGAGCGAAACGTTTGGCGATAATATCGCTGCTTCTCTTCCTAACAGCTCAAGAATTGCTTTTACCGGAACCCCCTTGATAGCCAAGAAAGTTAAAAAGAAAACCTACCAAAGATTCGGCGGTTATATAGACAAATACGGCATAAGAGAATCAATAGAAGACGGTGCAACCCTTGAGATAAAATACGAAGGAAAAACAGTAAAATCAAGAATTAAAAACAAACAGAAAATGGACACAGAATTCGAAGATATGTTCAAAAACAACACTAAAACAGAGCTTGAGGAAATAAAGAAAAAATACGGGACTAAAAAAGATGTTCTGCAAGCTCCAAAAAGGATAGAGGCAATTTCAAGAAACATTGTAAGACACTATTTTGAGAATATCTTTGATAACGGATTCAAAACCCAGGTTGTAGCCAGCAGCCGAATTGCAGCAATACGGTACAAAGAATACATAGACAAAGCACTCAAAGAATACATAACGGATTATGCCCAGCAAGCAAACGTAGATCTTGAACGAATCAAAAAGATGAGCTTCATAACGTCAGTAGCAAGAATAACTTGGGAAAACAATGATGAACCACGGCTCATTCGGTTAGCAAAAGAAGCTGAGCTGAAACTTGGGAATGACAATATAAACTTCAAAAGAAAATATGACCTCGAAAAACCCAGAACAAGCCTCGGATTTCTAATTGTAAAAGATATGCTCTTGACAGGTTTTGACGCGCCAATCGAACAAGTCATGTATGTCGATAAAAAAATGACTGACCACACACTGCTTCAAGCAATAGCAAGAGTTAACAGAGTAACCAAAGGAAAGGACTATGGCTACGTTGTTGATTATTACGGCATAACTAACCACCTTAAACAAGCTCTTGATGCATATTCAGAACACGACTTAGACCTCGACCAAGTACTCTCAGACGTAACAACCGAATTGCCCCTTCTGAAATACCGATATGAACAACTCGTAAATCTTTTCAAAAATAATGAAGTTGACAAAATCGAAGAATACGTAAACTACAAGATAACCTCTATCTCAGACCAACTCTCAATTCTAGAACAATGCCTCAACATTCTCGAAGACCCAAGAACAAGAGCAGAATTTGCCGTTAGATTCAAACTCTTCCTAAAAAGTGCAGATGTACTCTTATCAAAACCTGCCGGTCGCACTTTTATCCCCTCAGTCAAAGCTTTCGGTCACATCCATGCAAGAGCACAAAGTCGATTCAGAGATGACACGATCAACATTCTTGGAGCTGGAACGAAAGTTCAAAAGCTCATAGAAGACTATCTTATTACGCTTGGAATCAATACTAAAATTAAACCTGTTGAAATAACGGCAGATAACTTTGAAAGCGAAATTAACAAAAACAGGAGCCCGCGCTCCCAAGCTTCTGAAATGGAACATGCCATTAGAAAACACTGTAAAGTGATGCTAAACACTGACCCTGCATATTACAATAAGATCAGCCAAAAACTTGAAGAAATTTTAAAACAATATAAAGTCAATTGGGATGAACAGGTAAAATGCCTGAAACTGCTGCAGCAGGAAATCAAGCAAGGACGGAAAGCCGAAGAATATGGGCTTGACCCCAAAAAACAAGCTCCATTTTATGACATGCTGATTGATATCGCATTCAAGAATCAAAAAATACCTGACGCCCTTCAGGACCAATCGAAAAAGATGACAATAGACATTGTTAACGTCATCGCACTGGAGATAAGCAAAGTCGGGTTCTGGGGTAACCCCCACAAAGAAAAATGTCTCAGAGCGCTGATAGATGACATTCTCCTTTATTCCAAGATTCCTCAATTTGTGGACAAAAAAGAACAAATAGTCTCAGACTTCATGAAGCTTGCGAAAAACAGAAAGGAGGCAATAACAAGCTGATCTGTACTAACGAAGACCTCACTTATTCGCTGACTCAAACTAACCGAAAAACTCTAAGTATCTACGTTGAGCCAGAAGGAACAATAACCGTCAGAGCACCATTGACCATTGACATTAACAAAATTAACAGCATCCTCAAAATGAAAAGATATTGGATCTATAAGGCAATTGCAGAAGTAAAAGAACTTAACAAAACAAAAGTTAACCGTAGCCTTGTTAATGGCGAAGGCTACCTTTACATGGGGAGAAGCTACAGACTCAAGATTGATAAAGGGGCTCCTTTCCCGTTCTCACTTACGCAAGGATTCTTCGTTATTGACGAAAGGCAGATCCAAAACTCCTAGGGAACACTTCATCAGTTTCTACAAATCACAAGGTAAGAAACATATTACAGAAAGAGCAAATTATTTCGCTAAGCGACTAGGATTAGATCCTTCGACAGTAAGAATTTTGGACTTAAAGAAGCGGTGGGCGTCAAGAAGCGAGAAAGGCATTAACTTCCATTGGAAGGTAATGCTAGCCCCAGCAACTGTAATCGACTACATAGTCGTTCACGAACTTGCACATTTTAAGCAATCAAATCATAGTCCTAAATTCTGGGAGATAGTTGAATCTATCTTGCCAAATTACGTTGAAAAAAAAGAGTGGCTTAGGCTAAATGGCGCAAACTTGGACATATAGCATCAAGGGATCTTTGATTTTTATGCAGTTATCTAGTTTTTCATTGGAATCATGCGTTTTAGATTAGGTTAAGGTATAAGTGGGCTTCTTCATAATTGATGTGATTGCATTGAGTCTCTCTATAGTTCGCAAGATTGTCGGTGTTGTTGCTGTTGTGTTTACCGCTTACCCTAAAGCCTGCAAGAAAGAAGTAGACGAAAAAGGCTTAGCTTTTTCATTATGTGGAAGCATGATGGCACCTGCACCTGACGATGGCATTTGCATGCTGTGAGCAACTGCCAGGGCTAGTGCCCATGTCATGTCGTCGTGGCTGTTTTGTGGGTGGCTGAATTGTAGGTGTCCGTTTTTGGCGTAGGTGTATTGTTGTTCGTTTAGTTGTTGGCAAAGCTGCCGATGGTAGGTATTGGCTAGTCGCATTGTTTGGGTAGCTTATGCTTTCATTTAATATCTTTTTTTAAAGCAATAGGCGAAACAATCTTGCTATCTATTAGATTTGTTATTTCGTCACGTCTTTTCAAGATATCTTCATCTAATGTTACAAAATAATCAACTTTATTTCCGTAGATGCGGGAGGCTATTGAGGCTGATGCTAAATGAAGCGAATCCAACGTTTTGACACCTGCCTTTGAACCTATCTCAAGAGCCAAAGCAAATAGAGCTGGAAGCTTTACCTGCCGTTCCTCAACAGCTACTGAAAGTTCGCCCCCCATAGGGATGAACTCCAACTTTTTGATGTTTAAGAGTCTTCGAAGGAAAGCTCCAGCAACTTCTTCTCGACCCAATGCACCCGCTTCATCATCAAATTTTTGATAAGCCCTGCTTGTAGTGCAAACTACTTCAACCAAAGTTAACACTGAAGTGACGGCAGCGATCTTTCCAGCCTCAATTTTATTCATAAGGATTTTCGCTTCATCATGTTGAGGCTCATCAGGAGCATATCTAGCCAAGATAACGTTAGTATCCAGATAAACTCGCATTAAGCGCGACCTTCAGCAACAAGCTTAACAACACTTGCACCTTTGAAGAGTTTAGCGCCAACCCTCTCCAAGTCCTTATCACCCAAAGCAGGCGCCTTCTCTAATAACGCTTGAACCTTATCGCCTAAAAATAATTCAGGATGCTCCTGTAGATATTCTTCAATTATTACCCTTAGAGCTTCACTTCTACTTTTAAAGTATCCTCTGGAAACTGCCTGGTCAACTTTCTTAACAAGTTCCTCAGAGAACCGCGAAGTTATAACCTCTTCCATTCAAACCACCAATTGTATACATTTTGAATACAATAATAAACTTTATGCATTTATGCTTCAATAGAATTCTCGCCCGAACATTAGCTGTTAAAAAATACTACCACATGTAATTTTAGCACCAAGTTGCTAGAAAGGAGCGAGCGAAAAATGTTTAGTTTTATCTGAATGTGGAAGCATGACGGCTCCTGCACCTGGCGAAGGCGATTGCATGCAGCGTGCTACTGCCAGGGCTAGTGCCCATGTCATGTCGTCGTGGCTGTTTTGTGGGTGGCTGAATTGTAGGTGTCCGTTTTTGGCGTAGGTGTATTGTTGTTCGTTTAGTTGTTGGCAAAGCTGCCGATGGTAGGGTATGGCTAGGCGGTTTTGTTCCATGGCGATTTTTAAGCTAGACAGCGAACTCGGTTAACAAAGCGGCGACAACCAAAAGGGAAGAAGAAAAACGGTTTTTTCAGGCTTCTTCTTCTCTTGAAGAAAAACCACAGCGCTGCCACACCACAAGCAGTAAATACAAACCCAAAAGTCGCAACCCCAAAAACACCCGAAACCACCCAAAACGCCAACCAAAAAAATCCGAAAGCGAAAAACTTAAGTGCAGAGAACCTATGATTCTTGTTTAAGAATCAAAAACTAGGATGTTGAATCAATTGGCTGTTGAAGGTTTTTTCGAAAACAAAAAGACACCAGTAGAAGCAAAAGTCGGAGACTTAACCCCACAATCAAAAGCGGTTAACGTTACGGCCAAAGTAGTATCCAAAACAGAAATCCGCGAAATTCCAATGGGCAGAGATGGATCCCCACACAAAGTAAGCGACGCACTGGTCGGCGACGAAACAGGCGTAGTATACGTGACACTCTGGGATGACAACATTGAAAAAGTCAACGAAAACGACACGATCCGAGTAGAAAACGGTTATGTAACATTATTCAAAGGCAACATTCGCCTAAACATCGGCAAATACGGCAAACTAGAACCTGCAAAAGAACCCCTAACCGTAGAAGTAAACACTGAAAACAACGTATCCAGCAAAGCATACGAGCAAGAAAGACGACCATACAGAGGCGGCGGAAGAGGATACGGAGGCGGCGGTGGCGGCTACGGTGGCAGAGACAGACGTGGCGGAAGCGGCGGCGGTTACGGCGGCGGCAGAGACAGAGATCGAAGAGGCTCTGGCGGAAGCGGCGGCGGTTACAGACCAAGATACTAAAGCGTCAAGTCTTAAAAAATAACCTAATCCTTTTTTGTCTTTTTATATATTCTTAATTTAAGTAATAATATTTCTTATGGAAAAGGTAATTTCCATATTGGCTATCCCTGAATTAAGTTACTGTCTAACCTTTTGGTGTTCGCTTTCTCCAACCGCTGAAGAACATGCTTGCTTGAAGGAACATAGGCATGGATTTAGGCAAAGTATATAATGGCAAATAGACATTTCACCGTTTGCCATGGGTGCAAAAAACCAAAATGCAACCGCCTAAACTAAAATTATCTTGGAAGTCAATGCTTTTTCCACTGCTAGGTTTAGTTGGATTTTTCTTGTACATTTATCTGTTCAAAGTAAACATTTTAGGAATATTGGCCACCGCGAAAACAGCCAATCCACTTATTTATTCGATAGCCATATTGTTCGGTTTATTTCAAGTGTTATTCTTTACAGTTTCCTGGCGTGTGTTGACCAATTATCTTTCCATCAAAATGACTATAGTTCGAGCTTACCTCTATGTTTGGTACGGCATGTACGTTGACACCATCGTTCCAGCACAATCCATTAGCGGAGAAGTAACCCGAACATATCTGCTTACAAGAGACGGATGCGGCTCATTCGGAAAAGTGGTAGCGTCACTCTATACTCATAGGCTTCTTGGCACCGCAATAAACGCTTTTGCACTAATCGCAGGACTAGTGTTACTTACCTTTGGAGGCAACGTTAACCCCCTGGTCTTCAACCTAATTATATTAGTTGCGGCAGCAATAATAGCCATACTTGTTTTAATGACTGTTTTGTCTTTCAAGCAGCAATGGACCTTAAAAGTAGTCAATTGGGTAACAAAGTTTGCGCAAAAAATCAGTATGGGAAAAATGAAACTGGAAAAATTGAAAGAAGAAGCTGTCGAAATTACAGAGCACTTTCACGATTCAATGAAAGAGTTCCGGCATAACCCAAGAGCTATATCTTACTCACTGTTCTATTTGCTTATATCTTGGGTTTTTAGTCTAAGCATACCATACCTTGTCTTTGTATCGCTTGGGCATCCAGTTTCATGGAGCATAATTCTCGTCACTTCAGCCATATTCTTAGCTGTCAAATCAATTCCCGTAGGCATACCCTTTGAAGTTGGGCTTCCAGAGGCAGTAATGACTACCCTTTATATTTCAATGGGTGTCCCTGGAGCACTGAGCGCTACAGCCACTATACTTACAAGAATCATAACATTGTGGTTATTCTTCATCATAGGCTTTGGAGCCCAGCAATGGCTCGAACTAAAACCAACAATATCCTCGGCAGCAAACACAGAAAAAATTAAAATTGACCCTCTGCCGTAATTATTCTTAAGATAATAAATGGAAATAAAAATTGAAACCGCTTCCATTAGGCTACTTGATAAGCTCTGTGAAATTGAAGAGCAATGCTTTGACCAAGAAGCCTTCGCAAAACGGCAAATAGCCTACTTGCTTACAGATTACAATACAATCGCGTTAGTAGCCAAAGCAAACAGTGACATAGCAGGATTCATAATAGCGCAAGTAGAAATAGAAAACAATACGCTCTACGGGCATATAATAACAATAAACGTGGCACCAACCTACCGGCGAAAAGGAATCGCAAGCAAAATGCTGAAAGAAACAGAAGACATTCTCAAGCAAAAAGGTATAACCGAATGCCACTTAGAAGTCCGCGAAGACAACACAGCCGCATTAAAACTCTACCAAAACAGCGGGTACCAAAAAATCAGTAAACTAGAAAAATACTACGGCAAAAAGCACGGTTTATACCTCAAAAAAACACTATAAAAAAATCGCGGTCCCTAAACTTAAACCCCTTAGTCATAGTCCAATGAGGAACAAACGTTTAAAAACCATGATGTAGCTTAGTTGGGTGGGTGGGGCGAGATGGGAGATTCGCGAGGAAGAAAATCAAAAGAGCAGATACTTGTCCGAACCATCGTTGTTTTAATTCGCAACACTACTTGGCGATGCGGTAAACTGGAAAAATCTATTGTTCAACATCTTTACAAGCGTCATGAAAATTTCGGTAAAGCAGAAGTTTCAGTTAGGGACATAATGCTCAACCTAAACATTACTGGCGAGAAAAAAGATGAGTGCTTAGATGCGCTGCGAAGGCTTGAAAAAAGAAATATTGTGAAAATTACTCCTCTTTAATTCAACCCTTTTTATTTTTGTTGAAGCCGTTTTGCTTCAAAAGTTCGTTCTCAGATGGAGGCTGCTTAATTAAGCCATGTTTCATCAACAGTTCAGTTGATTGCCTGGCGTTTTGTATTATGGCGGAAGCTCGTTCATACAATTCTTTCTTACTGGGTTTGACTCGTGCTACGCCCTGCTCGATTGATTTTAATGCGCATGCAACCGCTTCTCTTGGAAAAACTTCCCATTCATCCATTCTCGGTAAGATATCCTTCTCGTTTATTCCACGTTCTTCGGCGTAATTTGCCAGTTCCTGCGCTGCTGCAATGCACATGTCGTCTGTGACAGTTTTCGCCTTTACGTCTAAGACTCCTCGGAAAATACCTGGAAACCCTAAGCTGTTGTTCACTTGGTTGGGAAAGTCGCTTCTACCTGTCGCTACAATTCGTGCTCCTGCTTCCTCTGCGTCCCACGGCCAAATTTCAGGTATTGGGTTAGCGCATGCAAAGATTATTGCATCTTTAGCCATTGTTCTAATCCATTCTTTCTTAATGGTGCCTGGACCGGGTTTTGAAGCAGCAACAACTGCATCCACGCCTTTGAATGCTTCTTGGATGTCGCCGGTTCTGCCTTCAGCGTTAGTTTTCTGTGTAACATCATATTTCCATGGGTCTTCTTCTTTAGTGATGTCTTTTCTGCTCTTATGAACAACGCCTTTGCTGTCGGCAAGTATAATGTTGCCTGGTTTAACGCCCCACCGCATAAGCACATAAGCAGTTCTGATGTTTGCTGCTCCTGACCCAACCAATGTGATTAAGCTTTCTTGCGGTTTTTTGCCCACGATTCTGAAAGAGTTAATTAACCCAGCCAAGATCACAGTGGCTGTTCCCTGCTGGTCATCATGCCAAACTGGAATGGTCAGTTGTTCGCAGGTTTTTTCAAGAACATGGAAACACTTCGGTTTCTCAATATCCTCAAGGTTAATGCCGCCGAAAGACGGCTCAAGAGCTTTACAAATCCTAACTATTTCATCTGGGTCTTTGGTTCTTAGACAAATTGGAAACGCGTCAACGCCGCCTAAATACTTGAACAGGAGCGCTTTTCCCTCCATCACAGGCAACGCTGCTTCAGGTCCAATATCGCCCAGTCCCAAAACACGCGTTCCATCTGAAACCACTGCTACGGAATTCCAGCGATTAGTTAATTCAAACGATTTGTCGGGGTCAGCTTGAATTTCTCTGCATGGAGCAGCTACGCCTGGAGTGTACCAGATGGCAAAATCGTCAACGCTTCTGATAGCGCATTTGGGGATAACCTGCATTTTTCCCTCATAAAACCTGTGCATCGGAGACGATAACTGTGCTGGCTTCTTGGCTTTCGCAAGCAACTCATCAACGGTTGGTTTACCTTCAGTTTTGCTAGCAACCATAAACTTTACCTATGCAAATTTGAAGTCAACCTATGAATTAAAAGTCTTTCCATCAGTTAAATTAAATGTGAATTTTGGTCTTGGCTTTTTTGTGTTGGTTTTTTGGCACAAAAATTAGGTAGGTCTATAGGTAGGCGCGGTTTTGGTCAGGGCTTGTTTTTGGTTGCTTTTTTGGTTTAGGGCTTGAATTGGTTGCAGGTTGAGGCTTAGAAAAGATGCAAAAAGGCTAGAAAAGATACAAAAAGGCTAGAAAAGTTATCGCCAACATAGCCTAATCATGCTCTGCGTATATCTCTGCCCCACCGCAATTGTTTCATAATCACAATCATAACAAAAATCACAAAATAAAAGGGGCTAGCTCAAACCAACAAATCTTACAAAAGCAAAAAAATTGGCATTTTGCCATTACCAATCAGGTTTTCTCTTCCAAATGTTAGATGTACATTGACCCCAACAGTAAGAACCCGCCTTGTATTGACAGCCATTACATGAAATACCAGTGAATTTAGGCACAGACTCCTGTTTTGAGTGAACACGAACAAAAACCTTTTTTGGCTCTATACCTTGATTCACAGAAACGCCTTCTTTTTGGAACTTCAAACGCTGTGGACATTTTTCATAAATTAAAGAATTAGAAAAGATAGATTGAGGACAAGTTTGACCTCCACACTCACGAACACTTAATTCAAATTCCCCTAAACCACTCTCAGCCTTAGCATATTCACAACAAACCACTTTCACGTTTGCCCAACAACACACTACGCAATCGAGTATAAAACCTAATCAAACTTCTCTTTCTTTTCACTTTTATCCACGTCTCCACTGTTGCAAAGTGTAGTTTCAACAATTTCTTTATGAATCGCAATCAGTTCAGTACGCTTTTATGGTCGTTGAATTAGTTGGCCTGTCTCGGTCTTGCGATGCGTGTGGAAGAACCCCCGTCGGTGGTGGAGCGCACTGCTCCAAATGCAACATCTACTTCTGTTTCACATGCATGGTTGAACAAACATACAAGCAGAACAAGCTCCATTAAAGTGTCCTATGTGCGGTGAAAAGCTCAGCTAAAGCTCACGGCAGTTTATTAATAGAGAAAGCACTAACTAAACTGAGGAGTGCTAAACATGAGTCTGCAATCGCTTGTGCAAGATGCTGACTTAAAAGCGAAATTAGAAAAAGTAATAAAATATTCAAAAGAAAACTTGCTGAGATTCTGGCAGATTCAAGCGCCTGCTTTTGTAGACCATGGAGAAACACATAGCCAAAATATTGAGCTCCTTTTGTCCAGAATTATACCCACTCCCATAAATGATAAAATTACCGAATATGAAGCTTTTCTCCTATTATGCGGAGTATGGTTGCACGATATTGGGATGCTCGCTAAGAAGACAGGCGAAAGTGATAAGCAAATTAGGGAAAATCATCATGTTAGGTCAAGGGAACTAATTAGAAAAGAGCTTCCAGAAATCGACCTAACAGAAGATGAAAGGTATATTGTTGGCGAAATCGCCTTTTTTCACCGTAAAGCAGAAGACATTGCGAATGCAAAAGAAATCTTTGAGACAGTAAACGGTAACGCAGTTTCAAAAGTAAGGGTACGTTTTCTTTGCGCTTTAATTAGGCTTGCAGACGGTTGCGAAATAGCGCACTCTCGTTCATCACGAAAACTGCTCGAAATAGCTGATGTTGACGAAGAAGCTAAGTTTTATCATGAAGTTCATCTTCACGTTTCAGCGGTTGACTTTGACATAATATCACATGAAATAACAATTTATCTCAGAGTCAAGAACCAAGAAGACGCTTCATTACTAAGCAATTTCTTAAAGAGTGATGTTGAAAAAGAGCTAGTTTCAGTAAAAAATGTGCTTTACGAAAATAACATCGAGTATTCAACAGTTAAGCTTGATACCACTATCGATGAATTAGCAGAGGAAATGCCTAAAACTGAAAAAACAGCGAAAACATTTTCTCTGGATGAAAAACTTTTGGAAATCGAAAAAAGAAGTGGCTATTATCCGAGCATGGTCATAGACACAGAAAAGCAAACTCACCTCTTCTATGAGACTGTTGCTGGAACAACAAAAGAGCTTCAAAGTGAAATTCTATCTGTCTTAAAAGTCGTCTCGAGTCTCTTTCTCGATAAAGACAGGGTGATTCTTACACTCAATCGTGTTCATGAACTAAGCGGAACCAGTAGTGGGTTTGATGTTGAGGTAATAACGGTAATAGCATATAAAATCGATTATGAATTATACCGACAAGATAAGCTAAATCAAAATGATTTTTGGTTAAAATTAGTTTTCTTCCGAAGACCAGTAAATGATAAATTTTTTAATAATAAAGCTCGGTTTGCTTGGAAGTTAGTGCTGTAGTAACTGGAGGTTAAAGATTGGAAAAGAAAAAAATAAAGAATAAAATTATTGTAAGGAGCCTGACAGGAAACGCTCGTGAAATACCCGAGTTAGCTTTAATTAATTTTCACAGTAATGCCTCAGTTAGTGAGTACTGTGCAAAATTTCAACTCTTGTTAAAGAATGAAAATGGTGTAAACCCAAAGAGTGTCGAACTAAAAGAAGAGATTGAATTCTGGACAGGGAATGAAGGAGAAGCAATAGGTAAACTCATGGGTGGATATATTGATAAAATTGTCCTTTCAAAAAATCAAAATCTTGAGGAAACTATTGAAATTACAGGTCGCAGTTACGAATCGCTTCTGTTTGACAACAAGCTTACGGGAAAAATACCATATAATGAGGGATTAAGCCAAGTAGTGCGAGAGGTCTTGAAAAGATTCCCATTTAATCTTAAAGGTATTATTGACTCGACAGGAGTGGGTGTCGTAATGTTTAGAAATTGTCCTATAATCGATATAATTAGACAAATATGTGAAGCAAAAAACTGGGTTTTTTACATCGATTACGACAAGGTCGTTCATTTCGAGCCAGAACCATCATTTCCAGAACCTCTAACCATAAAACCTGAGGATATAAAGAGCTATAAATTCGTTAAAGGATTCTAATAGAAAAATAAGATTTCCCAATTACCAAAGGACGATTTCGGAAGTTCCTGCTTATTAATTTGTGAAAATTAAGCTGTTTTCTTCTTATTTGACTTCTGAAATCAAGTTTCTTTCTTTGAAGAACTCTAACGCTTCGTTTTTGTCCTTATGTTCAAAGTCTTTGTAGACTACATCAATTAGGTCTTCGAGAGCAATCCACCTTACAGCTAAAACGTTATCTCTAATTGTTGAAAGGCTTCTCCACTCGATGTCTTCCTTTATTTTCTCTGGGTGAGCGTACTCCGCGATTTTGTAGTAGTAGAGTCTGCTTTTCCTCTCGAAGAATCTACGCGGAGTCGAGAGAATAACTAGTACTTCTTTGCTATTGCGTTCATTGACTTCTAACCCGACGTCAACAAGTCTTGCCAACTGATTTCTACACGGATTAAAGGTGGTGTCATATGAGATGTCCGAGGTGAACTTGATTTCAAAGAAGATAAGCAACTTGTCAGTTTCGATAAATGCGTCAACGTGCGTGTTTGATTCTAAACGTTGATTTGGTTCATGCTTAATCGCTTGTTCCCTGATGTATTTTACTGGGTGAGTTTTCACGTCCTCTTTTACCCATTTCAAGTAGCCTTTAGGTGGGTTGTATTGCCTTTCCAATGCTACATCCACGACATTTTCTTCGTACGCGCTCACTTTAGCCAAGGAAAGGATTCTGTTAACCAAGCCGACCCTGTTTAGGCTAAATACTAAAGGAGCGAAAGTGTAGAAAGTTATGAGTTCTTCTGCTTTATCGTATTGGTTTGGGAAAGCTTCCAAGTTTAATGTGTCTCTTGCTGAGTTTGAGTTTTCAACCCATGTATTCAGCTTCTTTAAGCGGTCATCTGGTGGGTTAAAACAGGTTTGTATGGCTTCTTTGTAAAGTAGTCGCATATAGACCTGTTAGATTCTAACTACTATTTCTTCTTTTTCAGAAAGCCAAACAGAAAAGTCATTTCCAGAGCTACCTTATTGCATAGCTCTAATCGCCCCCTTGATTGGCACGATGGTAGCGATAGCCTATAAAAAATCGTTAAGGGGTCATCTTTTTCACTATTTTTAAAAAGTCGTGCGCCGAAGGCGCTAAAATGACACGCTTCTTAATTTTTAAGGGCTGATTGTTCATCAAACAGTGGCGTACCAACTTACGGAAAACACGGACACTATTAGGTAGATTTTTAAAGATAGAAACAGAATAACAGATAAGCGGCGAAATGATGTCAGCGTTAAACAGCGGTCAGCAATCGCTGGTCTCTATAGATAAACAGCTTGAAAATGAACGAAAAAGAATTCTAAGAAAAAGGAAAGAATTTCGCAAAAGTGGTTTACATCTTTTAGCTTCTATGTCTATCTTGGCAATTCTTTTGCTGGCGTGGGGTTTGATGCATCCTTTAATCATTCAAACTTCAGCACAGAATTATGATGTTATCGAGCTTTTCTTTATTCTTATAGGCATTGTTTTCGGATTTGACACGCTCATCCAATTTACCAACCTTCTAAGAAAGCCAAAAATGGAATTGTCATACGAAGAAACTCTATTCCTTGATGTCTATGATGCGCTCACTCAAGTTGAAGCTTACATAAACGACCCGTTGGAAACCTATAGACTCAAGACTGATGAAATCTTGAGCCGTAGGGTTATGTTTAGTGTAGACTCTTGGGATGCGGGCGCTCTCAAGGTATGCCAAGCTGAGATGAATCCGATCTTGAGCCTTTTAAAGAAGCTTTCTATCGGAGAATTATTGGAACTGCTGAAAGAGAAATCAGTGATGATTGGCGAGCGATGTTCATTATACTAAGCAACTTTGCGAATTTCTTGGTTCAGTCCACCCCACAAATCGCTGACTTAGACCGATTAACTGAGACTATCAAAAAAACAATAAATACGGAATTGCCGCCTCAAGTGCCTTTCACGCTCAATTCCTTATTCAAAAAACCTTCCTTCCAGCATTTTTCAGCTATTTTGTCTTTTATTATTCTTGGGCTTGCGCTTGGTTTAGGCGGTTATTATGGATTAGGCGTTGCGGTGAGTGTTGATTATACGATGGCGATTACAGTTCCTTTAGTCTTAGTAGGTGTCTATGTATCCTATCTCGCTTTAAGAAAGCGAGCTTAAGCCAACTTCTTTGGTTTTTATTGTTCAAAAGTTGGATTAGCCTTTCCGCATTTAGCGCAAATAGCTTTTCCTTCAGGCGTATAAGTTTCGGTGTCGTTACCGCAATAAGGGCAGTGGTCTAAAATTCGTTCTTCAAAAAGCGAGGTTTCCTTTTCAACATACTTGTTTTTATTAACACCATCACTCCATAGCCAATAACACCATCAATAACACCATAGAATTAGAGTTAATTCGCTATTGAACAGTTTTCCATGCTTATTGCACACCATAAATGCACACTTTTCCATGCTTTCAGTGGTTTATTGTAAATTCCAGAATTCCACTTTCTATCGCTTGAATAACGAAGGTAATCGTTAGTAACCTTTTAATCTGCTCGCTACACTAAGCTAAAAAGGTAACCTGAATTGAACGACGAAGTCAAATGCTCAAAACCTGAATGTGACAAGTTCACAGCCATAAATGAGTTAGCGCGCCGCAGAGGATTTTTCTGGCCGTCCTTTGAGATTTATGGTGGTAGCGGCGGCTTTGTAACTTATGGTCCTCTTGGTGCACGGTTGAAACAGAATATTGAGGCTAAGCTTAGAGAGCTTTTCGTTAAAAAAATCGGGATTTACGAAATGGAGTCATCGGTAATTGCGCCCGGCAAAGTTTTTGAAGCCTCAGGTCACGTGGATCACTTCAAGGAACCGATGGTTGAGTGCCAAAACTGTCATACTCGTTTCCGAGCTGACCATTTGCTTGAGGAAAAAGGCATCACTTCGGCTCAAGCAGAAAAAATGAATTTAACTGAAATTAACCAAGAGATTGAACGCCACGAGGTTGTTTGTCCGGACTGCAAAGGCAAATTCGGGGAACCCCAGCGTTACTTAACCATGTTCGAAACCACCATTGGACCTTACTCAGGCGCAGTTGGCTACGGGAGACCTGAAGCTGCACAAAATATTTTCGTTGAATTCAACCGCCTCTACAACGTTGCGCGGGAAAAGCTTCCTTTTGGCGTTATCCAAATCGGTCACGCTTTGCGTAACGAGATTTCGCCAAGGCAAGGCTTGATTAGGCTGAGAGAGTTCACTATTGCTGATTTAGAGTTCTTCTTTGATCCTGAAGAGCCATGCTGCCATCTGCTCCCAGAAGTGGAAAACGAGGTTTTGCCTATTCTGCTGTGCGAAACAAGGCTGAAGGAACGCGAGGACACCACGGACTTCACGGTCAGAGAAGCGCTTGACAAAAAAGTTATTCGGTCAGAGTGGCAGGCGTTTTTCATGGCGATGGCTAAGAAACTTTTAGTGGAGCTTGGGGTTCCTGCGGAGAAGCAGCGGTTTATCGAAAAGCTCGCATGGGAAAAAGCGCATTACTCAAGCCAAAGCTTCGATCAAGAAGTTTTGGTTGACCGTTGGGGCTGGGTAGAAGTCTCTGGACATGCGTACCGAACAGATTACGATTTGACATGCCACATGAAAGCAAGCGGCGTCGACATGACCGTTTACAAAGAATACACTAATCCAGTCGAAAAAGAAGAGCTCACTGTTAAGCCAATCATGGCTAAGCTTGGTCCAGTGTACAAAAATGAAGCCTCGAAAGTGGCTGCGCTGCTTGCTAAGGCTCCTGCACAGGAAGTTGCTGACGCCATGCAAAAGCAAGGTTACTTTATGGTTGAAAACTATGAAGTCAAAGCTGACCAAGTAGACATCAGCATGCAAAAAACGATTGTTCGCGGCACCCGCTTCATACCGCATGTGGTGGAACCAAGTTTCGGCTCTGACAGGCTCTTTTACGTGGCATTGGAGTATGCTTACGGCATCAAGGACGACCGAGTTGTCATGAGTTTTCCAAGAAGCATTGCGCCAGTCCAAGTTGGCGTTTACCCCTTAATGAGCAAAGATGGCTTAGACACTAAGGCAGCGCAAGTGCAGAGGATGCTGGCGAATGAGGGTTTCATGGTTGAACTGGACGAAGCAGGCTCCATTGGTCGCCGCTACGCAAGAGCTGACGAGGCAGGCGTACAATTAGGAATAACCATAGATTACGATACGCTGAAAGATAACACGGTAACCATACGAGACCGCGACAGTTGGCAGCAAGTTCGAACCCCAGTTAAAGACCTGCCAGAGCTCTTACGCAGTTACTTCCAAGGAAAAATAAACTTCGGAGATTTAGGTGTATTAATTGAAAGCTAAGCAGCTAACTTTTTTAATGAACACTTGATAGTAACATGATAAATCAGGGATAATTATAGGCGGGGGAACAAGTGGTACTTCCATCAGAAACAGAAGAACGGGTTAAGCGTAGAGCGCTGAATGCTTGCCAAGATAACTTACGTAAGGTTGTTGATGTCTCAAGAAAAATTCCTCAGCTCGCTGAGTGTTTTGCAAGCGGCGACAAAGAAGACGCTAGAAAGCTCCTCAGCGAAATCAGAACAGGCGAAGAAGAAGTTATTAAAGCAAGACGCATGGTTTCTCAGGAGCTAGCTGAGATAGGCGCCATTTTGATTGCCCGCGAAGACTTCTTAAGATTCACAAATTTATCAAGCGAAATAGCCGATTTCTCAGAAGGAATCGCTTATTACTTTGTTGAAATAATGGAGCATAACTGGAACATTTCACCAGACGTCAAAAAAGACCTGCTTAAGCTGTCTTTAGCTGTCTTGGACACGGTGCTTAAGCTCCGGGAAACAATGATGGTTCTAAACTACGGCTCACAGAAAACCTTGGAAAGAGCCAAAGACGTAGAAATCGCTGAACGCATAGTTGACGACCAGTACCGAGCGTTAACCATAAAAGTTCTCAGCGGCAAACTCGACGTTCCAGTGCTTCTGCTTCTAAGAGATGTCCTTCAACTGCTGGAAAACAGCGCTGACAAAGCCGAAGACGCAGCGGACGCCGCACGAATGCTTTCGTTCATCATGTAACAAGAGCCGACTTCAATGCCGAAAACAAAAGTTGAACTCATCGATAACTTCTTAGTTGTGTGGGATTCTACTGAAGGCTCCCAACTATACAAAGCAGGGTACTATGGGAAACCAGTTGGGATTCCTAAACCGAAAATTCCCGAGTTTGATGCTCCACTAATTTTGGATTTGATGGAAGGCTTGTACCTTGTCGAGAACAAGAAAATAGAAATTTACGAGGATCCAGACGAGAGCAAGGTTAGCCTCAAAAAGCTAAGGCAAAAAGCTAAGCAGTTATACGATGAGTTTGAAGAGAAATACGCTGTTTACCACGACCTTCGAGACAGCGGCTTAATTGTTACGCCAGGCATAAAGTTCGGCTGCGACTTCGCCGTCTACAAGTACGGTCCAGGCGTCGAACACGCCCCCTACATGGTCTCGGTGAAGAAAGCAGGCTCAGACATTTCCGCCACAGAAATCGTCAAAGCAGGACGGTTAGCCACGACAGTGCGCAAACGCTTTATTATTGCTGTGCCAGATTTAGGTTCAAATAAAATTAAATACTTGATTTTTAAGTGGTTTAAGGCTTAGCAAAGTAAACCTAAAATTACTTCATTTTATTAGAATGAAAGGCAGAGCCGAAATCGAGCAACTGCCATCTTTTTTAGATTTTCCAGTTTTCAAATATCATGAAATGTATATTTTGAGTTCAGAAGATTCTAATTGAGACTTCACACTAGTGTGTTGTTAGAAGCGAGTGCATATGGTCAAGAATACGTCCTATGAAGGACTTAAAGATATTAGTGGCAACCAGATTCTTTTGGAGAATAACGGAACCAAAATCATCCTTAACTTTAGGCGGTCCTTCACTTTCAGTTCAGAGTTCTTTACCGGTTTGTTTCGGCCAAGGTGCCTGAGCGGTTTAGACGACAATTTCGAGTTCAACCTGTCGCCAAAGATAAGCGATCTCCATTTCAAAGAAATGCTTATTTCGATTAACCTTGTGTGCACCGAACCCGCAGTCGAAGCTTCTTTTCTTTCTCAAATTCAAAAAGATTGTTTTGACGGAAAAGGAAACTCTGCAAACCCGCCAAGAAAGAACGAACCTCCGCATATGTTTCAGTTGAAGACGCGTCGCTAATAATGGGATAAAACATGCTTGATCAAGCGATCGAACATTATAAGGGAGCCCTGAAGATACGACGGGAGTTAGTTGAGATTGACGAAAGTTTCAAGCCGAAACTTGCTGATGCCCTTAACAATCTTGCTAACGCGTATTATGGTAAGGGTTTGCTTGACCTAGCGATCGAACATTATAAGGAGGCTCTGAAGATACGACGGGAGTTAGTTGAGATTGACGAAAGTTTCAAGCCGAAACTGGCCGAACACCCTAAGCAATATTGGCGCCGTGTATCGAAGTATGGGTTTGCTTGATCAAGCGATCGAACATTATAAGGAGGCTCTGAAGATACGACGGGAGTTAGTTGAGATTGACGAAAGTTTCAAGCCGAAACTTGCTGATGCCCTTAACAATCTTGCTAACGCGTATTATGGTAAGGATTTGCTTGACCAAGCCATTGAACACTATGACGAAGCCTTAAAGATACGTCGAGAATTACTTGAAACAGTCGAAAGCTTCAGTATCCGATTTACGACATCGCTTATTCTTCTCGGCATCACTTTTGGTATGCGTGGAAGGGAGGAAGATAAGGCGCGGTCTAAAAAATTGCAAACTGAAGCTAAATCGATGCTGGAAGATCCAGTTGTCATTAGAAGCCCACAGTATCCTGATTTGGTTACCTTGGCAAGAATTCTCGCTTCTCTTGTTGGCGAAAACTAGGCATTTTCAATCGAGAGTTTCTGCTAGCACAATAAAATAGTGGGTGACACTTTGTCTCTGAGGAAGAAATGTGGCTTTTAATTAAAAATCAAGATGGAATAATAGTTAATTTTTTAGCTTGTGGCTTAGCTTTAGCAGTCAAGTACTTCATTGTTTCGCCCATGAGAGGTCAAGTATGGGAAATAATAGTTGGCTCTTAACTTGTAGCTTAACGTTAGTTTGCTATTATTGTTTGGTTTTGGAATTCGCCTCGAATGTATTGGTGCGGGTAAATTTTTGACGCTGTAAGGGAGCAGCCTTCTTCTAGTTTTACGTCGTCTGCGATTACTGAGACGGCGGTTATTTTTGTTGGTTTACGTTGGCTTGAGTTAACAACTACGTGTCTG
Source organism: Candidatus Bathyarchaeota archaeon (assembly GCA_963785215.1). Lineage (GTDB taxonomy): Archaea > Thermoproteota > Bathyarchaeia > Bathyarchaeales > Bathycorpusculaceae > Bathycorpusculum. Next base: position 73,452 of record CAWAUU010000001.1, on the reverse strand, counting down.
CCAATTATGCTTTCGTATACTTCAGCGTTTTCTCCGATTATCACCCTGTCCATTACTGCTGAATTGGATACTACAGCGTTTTTGCCTATTCTGGTGAAATTGTCAATGCATGAATCCACGATTCTTGCGCCATCTTCTATTTGGCAATGTCTCCCAATCAAAACAGCGCCTTCAATAGTGATTTTCTTTTGTTTTATTTTATGGATAATTTCTTGACGGCATTTTTCTGAATCATTGCTTTCGCCCTGAACCCAAATTTGGCTTTCCTCTTTTAATCTTCCGCCGAAATCGTTTAGGGTTGAGAAGCCGCCGTGCAGCATGTTCTTCATGGCTTCTAAGTAGCTTTTAGGTGTGCCCACGTCAAACCAGCTGCCTTTCAACGTGTAACCATACACTGGGCGTCCAGTCTGGATCACGTAGGGAATGAAGTCGTAACCGAAGTCTAACCTGTTTCTTTCTTTAATGATTTGTTGAACGCCTTTTTCCTTGAAAATCTTTTTCACTTCAGGTGATAACACGTACAAACCTGTATTCGCAAGGTTGCTGGGAGCGTCTTTAGGCAGTGGCTTTTCGACAAATCTTTGTATGCGACCGTTCTTGTCGATGTCAGCTATGCCTAAGCCTTCAACGTTATCAACTTCCCGCAGCACTATGGTTAAGGTAGCGCATTTTTCCTTATGATAATCAATTAAGCTCTTAACTTTTATGTCAAAAATGTTGTCGCCTTGTACTGCGAAAACTGGGTTGTTAAGTTCATAGTACTCCATGTTTATTCTTGCTGAATCAGCGCTTCCCAAATCATCAACGTTAGGCTGATATTTTATGTGGATGCGTGGCTTTATGTTATAACGTGCTGAGAATCCATAGCCTGACTCAAAATAATCATACAGGTCTCGATAGTTGGTATAGCCTTTAACTCCGAAGATAAAGTTGCGAATACCCTGACTTGCCAAAGACAAAAGAGAAAACTCCACAAGCGGCCTGTTCAAAAAGCGTAGGCAGGCTTTGCTTGTTTCAGCCGTCAACGGCAAGAGGCGTGTTGCTTTTCCGCCTACTGGAATGATTACTCTTATCTTTTCAGGAGCATAGCTGTCTCCTACTAAAGGGGCATAATGGTCGCTCAAGACTTCACCAACGATTTATAGTTATAAGGATAAGTTGTATGCTAATCCTTTTAATGTTTCTTATGAACTGCAATGCATAAAAAGCAAAAGTCATTCACCAAATTTATTTTCATGGAGTGCCCTTTATGTTGCGTAAATTCAATGTAAAAGGCATTATGTTGTCTCATTTTTGCCATTGAAGTTTCGGGTGAGTTTTTTTAATTTCTGAGTAAAGATGGGCAAGAATGCAGTTTTGACCGACCTTTTGATGGACTTGTAGGACTTATGCGGTAGGTTGAGGTTAGGGGTTGATTCTTGTGACTATGTTAGGTAGTTAAGCTATGTCTAAAAATCAGCTACCGGTAGGGGTATTTTTGTTCACAAATGCCTATAGCAAAAATGAAGGTAGCCCGTCAACCAGCTTCCTATACAACCTTTTTTTATCTGCCTACGGATGAAAAATACGCTTCATCGGGGGAAATTGAAAAAGCTTTTTAGCAAATCACACGATAAATATCTAGTCTCAATTTAAGGAGAATGAAAATCATGGGTTGGGACAGCAAATTTTTCAAACAAAAGAAAGAATGTTTTTGGAGCACAAACAGAACCAAGTGAAGGAACAGCTTACAAGAAAAACAAATTTATACATTGCTCAGGATGCAATCAACCGATTGGCACTGTATCAACCACGCTTTATGAAATCGATGAAAAGCATTACTGTTCAGAATGCTATTTTCGAACAATAATTAATCAGGCTGTAGAAAGAGACCATTCAGACATAAAATCGAAAAAGAAGCGCTAAAACAAACGGTAACATAATTGCGAAAAAAAAGCATTGGCGACTCACCTCTTACTTTGCTGCAATGCATCTATTAACCCTAAAAAGACACCTATCCTTTTGTGTGTGAGTGCTCACCTGCACATACTTTTGGGGCTGTTCTGGTAGAGGCGCGATCGCCAATACAGCTGCGTTTCAAATGAAAAGAAAAAGTTTAGTTTTTACGCTGTTGTTGGTGGTGGAGGTCTTGCTCCAAGAACAACTGTTACCTGTATCTGCGAGGTTCCTCTAATAACAGTTATAACCAGATTGTCGCCTGGCAGGGTATTTTCTTCTAAGTAGCTTGCTAAATCATCACCGTTAGTGATTGTTTGGTTGTTGAGGGCAATTATAATGTCGTTGACGTTTAATTTGCCATCTGATGGTCCTCCGCTTACTACTGACTCAATTCTCCAGCCATAAGTGACGCTGGCGCCAGTCTGCTGAGCTAAGCTATAACTCATGTCCTCTCCTTCGACTCCTAAATAAGAGTGCCCATCGTACGAGCCGGTTGTTATCAAATCGTTTATTTCTTTTAGTATGGTGTCTGATGGAATAGCAAAGCCTAATCCTTGTGAATTAGTAACTATTGCTGTTGTAATACCTACTACGTTTCCCGCCGCGTTCAGCAGGGGCCCTCCTGAATTTCCAGGGTTTATAGGTGTGCTTGTTTGAATGATGTTAGCTATTGCGTAGTCTCCAGCTATGTCTTCTGTTATTGTTCTTCCCAGTGCGCTTACAACGCCTGTTGTTAAGGAACCTACCAGTCCATAGGGATTTCCAATAGCGATGACTGATTCGCCCACAGCTAACGTAGAGGAACTTACGATATCAAGCGGTTTAAACTCTGATGCAGGGGCATTAACTGAAAGAACTGCTAAGTCAGAGTACGGGTCTGTTCCCAGAACTGTGGCTGAGTAGCCGTTTCCATCTGAGAAGGTGACACTTAAGTCTGTGGTGCCTTGAACAACATGATAATTAGTTAATACAACGGTTCTGCCTGAAAAGTTGTAGACGAAAGCCTGAACCTTGCTGGGTACCGCCGCTGATGTCGCCTTCTATTAAAACGATGGAGCTACTTACGTCTTCATATAAAGCGGTTAGTGAAGTGCCGTTCTGCAGAATAGTGATATTTTGGTAAGTGGCGTTTTGGAAGCCTTTGAGGTCAGAAACTTGACTTTCGCAAAGTCGTAATTTGACTGTTTAGGTTATTTATTTGTCTGTTAGTAAAGTAGTAAGTCGCTAATGCTCCAACAAGTAACCCGACCACAAACAGGACTATTAGAAGAGTAGCTGAAGCTTTACTGGAACTGCTTGAATGTCATTATTCCGTTACGCCTTGAAAAGAGAGTTTGCAGTTTAGAAGATAAGAGTTGCTATTTTCTGCGGTCAATTATCTCCATTGCTTCAGGTCCAGTGCCAATTAAAGCGACTGGCACGCCTGTTTTGTTTTCAACTTCTTCTATGAAGTCTTTTGCTTCCTTCGGCAAGTCACCGTATTGTTTGGCGCCTCTGCAGTTTGGGAAAAGGCTATCCAGTTTTGTCATTGCCGCTTGTGTGGCACCATTTATCTTGGCGGTTTTCTTTGCTAACTCAAAGTCAAATGGTGCTGAACGTCTGTCTCTGCCTGTTCCAGCAGCAACTTCAAACCAGCCTCTTTTCTGCGCTTCCTCTTTAGTTATTTCTCCAGGTAACGGTCCTGCGCCAACTCTTGTTATGAATGATTTATAAACTATTAGAACGTCGTCAACTCTTGTTGGTCCGACTCCTGCTTCTGAGGCGATGGCTGATGCGCCTGTATCTCTTCCAGTCACGTATGGGTAGCCGCCGCTCAAGAACAGTGATAACATGAAGCCTTGTGTGCCTTCAAGAAGCACTTTTTTGCCTTCATCTAAGCCATCGTTGACTTCTTTCACTTGGTCAGTAAGGTAGGGTTTCAACTCGGGGATGTCTTTGGCTAAGTTTTGCGGTGCGTCTCACGCGTTCTTCAATTGCAGGTCCTACACCCCAACCTGTGGTTCCAATGCCTTTGTTGACGGCACTTGCCTTATCTTGAGCGCTGTGCTTTTCCTCAATTATTGAAGCGTTCTGGTCTACGCCTATTCTGCCCTGCACTTTTGTGAGTTCTACTTCTTCAAAAAATTTCTGGACATGGATGTTTGCACCTGCTGCAATAAGTAGGCGTGTTTGAGGGTTTAAGAAGGCTGCGGGAACCATGTGTAAAGCGTATTTTTTGCCTTCGTACCAGACGGTGTGTGCTGCATTTACTGAGCCGGTTCTGACACAGAAATCAAGTTTATCTTTAAGGGCTAAGTAAGAGATTATTTTTCCTTTGCCTTCGTCTCCCCAGAAGGCACCGACAATTACCGTGCAAGGCATTTCAATTTCACCGTTGACAAGTCATCTCAAGAATTATTTAAAGATGTAGGGCTTCTAACACGGCTTATTTTCACTTTTTCGTTTCTTTTCTTCGTTTATCAATTGAGCCAAGGTGTAGGTAACATAGGCTGAGAAGCTATGAATGCCTTTTTTAATGGCGTATTCCTCTTTGACCTTAAGCCACTCGTTAAAAAAGTAATCGTAAACCTCAGCCTTTACAGTGATGCTTTTAAAGCCTTTTTTCGGCGTTTTGTTTCCCCTCTTAAGCTAGTTAGCGAACGTACATTTATATAAGGTTTCACAATAGGGGGGACACCGTTAATTATATATTCAATCGTACGGTAAAGTACGGAAGAGGAGATTGGTCGTTTTGCCACGAAAGGGATACAAATGCATAACTGTCACCGACAAAGTTCATGAAGACATCAGAAAAAGAGCCGAAGAAACCAACCGCACCATGAGAGAATACGTTGAATACTTACTTGCTAATGACAAAGCTGCAAAAGAAGGAAAATAATTGTGCCCATTAAGGTCCTTCAATCTAACGACCGCGTTGCTGAAGTACAATTTATATGTGATTGCTGTGGCAAACTAGTAAGAACCAGTGTAATATCAAGGGAAGAAGCTGAAGCTGAAAAAGACAAAAAAATAACTTGCTGTCAATGCAAAGATGCCCAAAACAACAAGAATTAACCTCTGATTTTTAAAAGAAGCTTAAGAACGCCTGTTTGCTGCTTCGTTATCGATTCTCTCTAAAAGCCTAATCACTCTTTTGCCCTTTAGTTTTTTTTCTTTTTCTGTAATAGTGTTTCGTGAATCGCAGATATCGTCTAAAACTATCCCTTTTTCTTCATCCAGAATAACAGGGTACACTCGACAGCCTGAAGGTCTATCAGCGTAAATGTTGCATTGGCGTTTTTTGGGGTTGTAGAAAACGCAGTAGCCTTCTCGGTTTTTGAGTTGCGCATAGCCTTGCTTGTCATATTTTACAAAGTAGTTTTTGCTGAAACCTTTCTTTTCTAAGCGAGTGATGTCTTTTTCGGATAGAAGCATTTCAGTTTCTGTGCAACAGACGCCGCAATTTGAACAACGCATAAGCTTGAAGTATTTTGGTTATATTTTTGCTTTTATCTTATTTTAGCAACATTTTAGGCGGCTCTTCGTAGAAAATTTAAATTTAACAGTTCAGCCCAAGCAACATTCCTTAATGGTATGCGGGTAGTTCTGCGATTTCTGTCTGGAGTGTACTCGATCAGGCTGTTTTTTCCTGAGCCCTTATGGATTCCGATTAATTGTACGTTTATTATTACGGCACCATCTTTTAAGTGCAGGTTAACGTTTTTTCCAATGTACGATTTGGCGCTGTTAACGCTGAAGTTCTCCATTGCATTTTCACCACTCTTGTTCTTGGTCTGCTATTTTACTCCAGCATTGTTGGCAGATGGGCAATTTTTCGCCTTTTATCTGAATGTATAGTTTGATGTTTTCGCTTTTGCACTCATCTTTCCAAGGGTTTTTACAATGCTCCATGTATCTTACCTCTGAAGTACCGCTTTAGCATTTAGCGCTTTTAAGGTGGTTGTAGAAACTACTGTTTGGCGTAGGGGAGGGGTGAGTGAAAGTAAAACTTTATACGTTTATCGTTTAAACTATTTAGCGGTAGTTTCATGGCTCTTTTAAATAACCCTTTTGCGCTCATTGCCACAACTGGTTTAACTATTCAAATCGTTGTTTTATTTTTGCTTTTATACGGTTACTTGCTGAAGAGGCGACTGAGGTTTCGGCAGCACGGAATCGCCATGTTCGTCGCTGTTGTTTTGCATTTGGCAATGGTGTTTGCGATTATGATTCCTTCTTTTGTTCTTGCGATTGTCCCCGACTTTATTGTTCCAAATGTCTATGGAATAACATCTGTTGTTACTTTGGTTATGGTAGTCGCTGGAGCTTTAGCAGTTTCGCTTGGTGTTTGGCTGGTTGCTTCGTGGCGCTTTCATGATTTGAAGGATTGCTTTAAGAAAAAAAGCATTATGCTTACAACAATGACAATGTGGCTTGTTTCGCTGTCTTTTGGAGTAGCCTTGTATGCTATTCTTTATTGGGCTGTTCTGATGAGTTAAAGGTTGATTATTTGCGGCGTTATGGTTTGCTTTGTTATTTTTAACAATCCAACCGATGGCTTATTTATGAAAGATGCTGGGTCAGTGGGGCTTCCAGGGTTAATGAAGAGAATTTTTCCTTCCCATTTTATTTTAGAAGCATGCGTATGCCCATAAACAAAAACGTTGAAACCATTCGCTTTAGCTATTTCCACAATCTTACCTGAACCTTGAAGAACGCTCGGATCATGCATTACGCCTATTTTCCAATCGAAAATTTTAAGTGAATTAAGCACCGGTAAGGCACCGCTGACTTCTTGGCTGTCCATGTTGCCATGAACCGCTAAAACTGGGGCAATCTGCTCCAACTCGTCAATTACTGATAATTCCACTAAGTCGCCAGCGTGTATAATGAAATCTGCGTCCTTTAAAACCTCGAACACTTTTTTGGGAATACACATGGCTCTTTTAGGGACATGCGTATCAGAGATTAACCCAATGATTTTAGCGGCTTCGAAACTTGCCTTCTCTCGATTAGTTATTGTTTGCATGCTGGTCATTTTGCGGTTGACACCAAATTGGCACTATCTTACTTGTTAGAGGGGTGAGGTCAGTATAAAAATTTTGCATTCCGTTAGGTTTTGAGCGTTTAAATGTTTGAGAAAGCTCAAGTAGGGTATAATTAAAAAGAGGTAAAGGGTAAATTGGGCTCTGTTAGCTCATGAACCTCTTCACGGTTTCATAGAGTATGCTTGTTCCGTAAACAAGGTTTTCTATAGTTATTCGCTCGTCGATGCCGTGCATCCGCTTTTCCAATTCATCGTTCGGCTCATCAGGAATCATCGGTTGGAAACCATAGCATATGCTGCCGTTTTCCCTAAAGAAACGCGAATCAGTTCCACCAGTAGTTAACGTTGGTGTTACTCCACAGCCTGGTTCAAACTCTTTTAGAACGCTTGTAATGGTACTGTAGAGTGGTGTGTCTGAAACTGACTCTGAACCGCCATGCGCTTGTATAAACTCAAAACTCAACTTATCCAAGCCCACATCTTTAAGCAAGCCTTTGATTAAATCAACTGTTTCAGTTACGCTTTGCCCAGGAAGAATTCTACAGTCAAACACTGCTTCGCAGTCCGAAGGGATAATATTCTCTTTAACCCCGCCATGAATCATAGTTGGTGCAATAGTCATTTTGGTTCGAGGCCTGATTTCCTCGGCTAAAGCTCTGTCCTTCTTTGCCAACTCATCTAGTATTTGTTCACTTTGCCTTGGATTGGAAAGCAAACGTGAGAAGGTTTCTTCAAGTTCTGGGTCCTGCTTTGCCATTTCAGCTAGGAACAGTTTAAGCGTGGGCACATAGATGGTTTGTGGCTTGTAGTTTCCAAGTTTATCGATGACTTTGTTCATGCGCAAGACAGCATTGTCGGCCATGTTAGGCGTAGAGCCATGCCCTGGGGTTCCTTTTGCCTTTATTTTGAGCCATAGAATCCCCTTTTCCGCAGTCTGCACTGGGAAAACATAGCCTTTTTTCGATGGGATAGCTAAGCCGCCGCCTTCATTGATAACATATGGACACCAAACTTTTTCTCGGTGATGCTGCAGAAGGTAGCCTGCCCCTTCATCCCCGCCTTGTTCCTCGTCCGCAGTAGCTGCCAAAACGATGTCGCCTTTAAGCTTAACATTGTTTTTCTTTAAAAGTTTGATAACCATGATTTCGATGGCGGTCATGCATTTCATGTCATAGGTGCCTCTGCCATAAACGTAACCATCCTTAATTATGCCGCCAAACGGGTCAACGGTCCATTCGTTTGGGTTAGCTGCAACCACATCAAGATGCGACAGTAAGAGCAAGCTAGGTTTTTCACCTGTTCCCTTAAGGCGTGTGATTACGCTGCCTCTTCCAGGCGCTGACTCGATAATTTCTGTCTTGAATCCTTCGTTAGCTAAGTACTGTGCTAAGTAAGTGGCTGCTTGTGTTTCGTTTCCCGGAGGATTGGTTGTATCTATCCGTATTAACTCTCTAAGCAGTTGAGTGACTTCTTGCTTTACCGAATTTAAAATTTGAGGTGACACTGTTTTTCAAAGCTCCTGATGTTGTCTAGGCTGTTTTTTCTCTTAAGAGTATCTATTACCATGTTACTGTTGCCCTGTTGAACTGGAACGATTTTTTGATTATTCAACAATGATGTTTATATATGATGCCAAAATCGCTATTGAATGATAAAGATGGTTGTAATGAAGGAACTGAAACCTATAGATTACAAAATACTGTTTGAATTAATGAAGGATTCTCACAGAAGCGATAGGCAACTAGCAAAATCTTTAGGTGTTTCCCAACCTACGGTAACCCGAAGAAGAGCTATGCTCGAAGAAAACTTCATAGAAGGATACACTGTAATACCAAAGTTTGGTCAAATCGGGTTTGAAATAGCAGCTTTCACGTTTTTGAAAAGCAAACTAAAGCTTAAAACAGGCGAAGAAAAAAATCAAGCTTTAAAGAAAATGAGAGAATGGTACATGAAGCAACCCAATGTAATTCTTGTTTTGGACGGGAGAGGAATGGGTTGGGATGCTGTCTGCATTTCGCTTCATGAAAACTTTTCAAATTTCGCTGAGTTCATAAGAGCTCATGATTCAGAACTGTCTGAGTGGGTGATTGAAAGCCAAACTTTCCATGCTGATTTGAAAGCTGGAATCATAATCAAGCCATTACACCTTAAATATTTGGCAACACCAAAATAAAATCAGCTCATAAAAATGGCCTTACTTGATCTGTAAGGCGTTAACATCTCTTTTTGCATTCTATTTCCTTTTTTTCAAAACATTTGACATTGGTGCTTTGTGTCGGAATAGGGTACTTTTTGCATGGTAATTTAACTGTCAAAAAGAGAACCCCTTTCAGTTTAGTCAGCTTTTACAAACGAGCCTTTGTATGCTGTTTACGGAAACTTCTGGTTAAAAAAGGCATTTCCTCGGCTAAATTTTTAAAAAAATCGGGCAAACTCGAAGCGCTTATCAATGGTTCATCTTTGTTTTATTTTCTTTAGCAACCGCTTTTTGGGAAGCTTCGGTTTCTTTGTTCTTGAGGCATCTACACCCAAACCAATCAACCCGTACTCTAATTAGTTGTTGACTGCATATAAGGTTTGATATGTTCTTTTGCTTAGGGAAGCTAAATTGTGACAATGAGTTTTTAATGTTTTGTGGTTGGAGGGCAGGTTTTGTATGTTGGCTACCCATCGCCATCCGTCATCGAGGAGAAAGGAGAAGGCTTCGAAAACGGAAAAATTCTTTTGGCTTGAGTGGTTTAGCCTTCAACCTTAACTTACCCTCCAATCACTAACAAGACTCAAGATACTACAAGAATACTTAAAAGAATTATGAATCAAAAATAAGTATTAACAATATAAGGAAAAAAAATTAGCTTACCCTATCGCTAAAACGCCTTCCAAAATATTCGTTTCAGGAACATCCAGTTGCTTAGACAATGACGCTTTCAGAATAGACGAAAACTTTGGAAGTGTGCCGCTGTAAGTGATAATTTGGTTACCCTTAAGCGCATCAGCTTGGAAAACCTTCTCATCTTCCTTATAGCTAAAAGACAACGTTTGAGCGTGGAAAGCTAATGTTTGAAAATCTTCCCATTGCTTGCACCGCAAAATCACTGAAGGCTTACCCTGAAGCACTGAAACAGGTGAAGTTTGACTTGTTTGCTCCTTGGCTGCTGCAGGAAGTGCTTCTTTTGGTGCGCTACCTGACATGTAAGTGATCAAGTTTGTCACTTCTTTCTGCAGATTGCTTATTTTTTCTTCAACTTTTTCTACTTTACTGCTTATTTCGCCAGTGTCTCCAAGTTGCTCGGTAACCGTTGCCAATTCATTAATCAGTTTGTCTAAATCTCTCTCATGCTCTTTGAGAACGTTCACTATGAAGTCTAAAGCCTCTAATGCATCATCCTTTGACTGTGGATTCTTCGTCAATCTAATATACCCCCCATTATCTGCCAACTCAATATGAGGAAACTATAAATAAAGATAGCGAATCCTCAAGTAATATCACAGCAAAGGCATACCTATAACTATTAAGAATCATATGTTCTGATATATGAAGGTTTACGATACCATGTTTGCTTTTTCCCGTTTCTTCCTGCGCTTAACCCTCTGGCTGGAATCTGGAGGCATGGACCCTTCAGGTGCAGGTTGAGTAACATCTGTTGGAGCCGGAACTGAGGGTTCAGTACTAGTTGAAGGCGGTTCCGTACTGGCTGGAGGCACAACTGAGGGTTCAGTACTAGTTGAAGGCGGTTCCGTACTGGCTGGAGGCACAACTGAGGGTTCAGTACTAGTTGAAGGCGGTTCCGTACTGATCTGAGGCGCAACTGGTTCCGCAACTGGCGGTTCAGTACTACCCCCCTCAATTATTCCGTTGACTTGATCTACCAATTTACTAAATATGTCAGTTTTTTCCTTGGAGAGAAATGTGTAGGCAGTACCCTTCCACGTTACGCTTAACTCATTTCCAAACTTCTTAATGTGCTCAATTTCAAGAATAGGAATTTCCTTAACTACAATCCACTGTTTTTTAAACAACCCTTTGGCAGCAAAAAACTTGACTATATTGTCGGAAACTTCAACTTTAGATACCTTTATACCCTTCTGCTTTTTTTTCGGCGGGTCCTCTTGACCCTCAGAATTGCTGGATTGCTTTCTCTTAAGTCTCATTTTGCATCTATCTTTAATTGATTTTTTAATTTATAAATTAATGCATTAAACGATGCCAAGTAAGCCGTAAATAGGGTCTGTTCAGGAAGCGCGTGATGTTTTTCTTGCTGTTTCAACCGCTTTTCGGAAAGATTTCAGTTTTAAATAATTATTTTGTGCTGTTTAGGGATATGGAGCTAAAGCTGTTCTTTAGACCTTATAATTTCTGAAAAGAAGAAAAATAGTTCATCATCATCAACAACAAGCAGGTATTACGACCGCCCTAGACCTTGTGATTTGTATTGAAACGCTAGTATCATCAACATCATCAACAACAATTTGAGTAAACAACCTCTAAGTTGTTTGGGAAAAAGGAAAACATCTTAGCTTAACGCGCACATAATTTTTACATGGCGGCTTAGACGCGTTTAGCTTGCTCTTTGCCTTAAGAGGGGTTGTGTGTGTGCACAAGCCTACCCCCGGTCTACTAGATGCTTCTAATATGCCCCAAATATGATTCAACATAGAACTGCATAGACTCAACGTCTGCACTTTCCACATGAAATAGTGCTCTTTCTGCATGTGAAGAGTTAATTATGACAGAAAAATATACGTAGAAATCAAGAACAAAGAATAATGACCGATAAACGGGTACTTAAAGCGATTCAGGTTTACAAGGAGAGACACTTGATTATCCGAATTGTATAATAACAAAAATGGCGGTCAACAGGCAGTATAGTGATTTCGCATGTGTGTTTTCAGAAAATGTTATTAGTATGCCCCCCCATACTTGGTATGGGTACCCATACTATGTATTTTGATCCGCGACCTAAGAATAGAAAAGAAGACTTGTATAATCGTGAGAAGGAGCTTGAACAGTTTTCAAGTGCTTTACCCTACGCGCCTTTGATTGTTATCACTGGCTTGCGTCGGACTGGAAAAACATCTTTTTTGAACGTTGCCCTGGTTGAATCTAATCAGCCTTATACTGTTTTAGATTTACGTGGTTTACCATACAATCCTTCGTATTCTGATATTATTCGCAGGTTAGAGGCTGCTTTTAACAGGGTTGATCGGAGATGGCTTTCAGGGTTGTCTGCGGCATTGAAGCATTTGAAGGGGGTTTCGATCTTAGGAAATGATGTTAGTTTTGATTGGAGTAAGACGGGTATTGATTTGCCTGAACTTTTTGGCGAGATTGATGCTTGGGCTTCTAAAGAGAAGAAGCAGTTTTTGATGGCGTTTGACGAGATACAACTGGTGCGAGGGGATAAGTGGATTCCACGCCTTTTTGCACATGTTGCTGATTCCTACCGCAACATAACGCTCATATTGACCGGATCAGAGTGCGGACTCATGTTTGATTTTTTGAGTTTCGATGATCCTAATTCTCCGTTATACGGAAGACACTATGTCCAAATCCAGATGCAAAACTTTTCCACACATGAATCTGAGGATTTTTTGACTAGAGGTTTTCAGCAAATCGATTTAGATGCGTCATCAGAGGTTGTTCATTATGCAGTGCAGAATCTTGATGGGATTGCTGGCTGGCTAACGTTGTTTGGTACAAGATGCCTTGGTAAGCATAGTAGTTCTGAGGAGATAGCTGATGAGGTTGTTTCTGAGGCTGGAAGGTTGGCTAGGGAGGAAGCAGTTAAACTTACCGTGATGTCTAAGCGGTATGGTGTTGTTCTCAATTTATTGGCAAGGGTCGGTTCAGCTAGTTGGAGTCAAATTAAGGCTGCGATTGAAACAAAAGAGGAACATTCATTGACAAGTACCGCTGCTTCAAAAGTGCTTAACATACTGGTTAAATCAAGTTTCGTGCAGAAAGTCGATGACAAATACGCCATTGTTGATCCGCTTATGGTTAAAGGTATCAACGAAGAGGCGCTTCCAGATTAAGTATCCCCCCCAATACTTGGTATGGGTACCGCTACCTGTTTTTTAATTGCATTTTAAAGAGTTGATTACTAAATTTTAGACAAGATTTTTGAGCCTTGACGAGACTGGTATTGTGAAGGCGGTAGCGCATGAGCAAAACCGATTTTGTGTCCAGCATAAAAGAGAGTGAACTCAAAGAAGGCCAAATGAAACCCGTCCGTGTCAAGGGCAGACCTATTTTGCTGGTACGGCAAGGCGGCGAAGTTTTTGGAATATCAAACCGTTGCCCACATGAGGGCTGCTCCTTTGAAGGAGGAATCCTGACAGGCTACATAGTTATGTGTCCATGTCATGGCTGGAAATTTGATGTGCGAAATGGGCAATACCAAGAAATCCCTCAAGTAAAGCTGGTATGCTACCGATGCAAAATCGAAAACGGAAAAATATACATTGAAATCAAAAACAACGGATAATAACCGAAACCGAATGGTTTATTTTTTAACTACATGGCCTGCAGTACTACAGGGTGTGTAGTAAAAGTTGTTTGACTTAACCCCAAAGGACTCGCCAGAAGCCCTTTTTTCTAGGGCACTCAAGCTATTACCTCCGTCTTGGCAATAGAAAACGCGTTTGACTAATTCTCAAAAATGTTTTAATATGCTTGATTCTCGAGAAGCGCTGGAAAGCAAACAAAAACAAACAGAACAAAATCTTCTCTTTGGCAATTTAGCTACTGGCTTAAAAACTAATGTAAAGTCAGGATTAAACGTGTTATTGTGGCTTCCATGTGCAGTTTAATGCTTTGCTCTCGCAGGCTAACATGCATGGAGCCTTGTTGGTTTCGGGTTTACAGGAAGAGCAAGTGTACTTTATTTTTTTCCGATGCTCCTCCACAACCAAGGCTACAGTTTTATCTTCAAGGTCAATAAACATAGCCTCCAACTGAAGCGCTCCTCGGGGGCACTGTTTAACGCATCTGCCGCAGCCACTGCACTTGTCTGTGTCAATAGTTATGTAATACTCGCCTGAACCATCACTGTAGCCATAATGCATGATAATAGCCCTCACTCTCCATCTAAGATTTTTGCGCTTTCTCATACAGCGCCTTACCGAAAAGTGCTGCGCCAAATGCGCCCGCAACCATGGGATCTAAACCGTTTTCCCGCCAATTAGGCATCGGCAAACACTTCACGCCAAGATCAACCTCTATTCTGCTTACGATTCCAATGTTTTTCGATTGCCCACCAGTGATGACCAGTTCTTTTTCTAAGCCTACCCTGTTGATTAAGTTAGCCATGCGAACTGCCATAGCCCTCGTGTAAGCAGCCAAAACCTTTTCTTTAGACCAACCCTTCCGTAACAGCCCCATAGCTTCGGTTTTTGCAAAAGCCACACATGTACAGCTTACAGGCGGCGGCTCTTCATCTACCTTTAACGAAATGTCACCAATCTCTTCAATAGGAATCTTTAGCAAATCAGCAAAAACCTCCATGCCTCTGCCTGTTCCAGCCGCGCACTTATCATTCATCAAAAAAGAAACAACTCTGCCCGTTTCATCACAACGGATGGCTTTGATGTCTTGTCCTCCAACATCAAGCACGGTTCGCACGCTTGGTCCCCAAATGTAATTTGCACCTTTAGCGTGGCAAGCAATTTCCGTTATCGCTTTGTTTGCCATGGGAACGTTAACTCGCCCATAACCTGTGCCGACAATGTATTTGAGGTCACTTACCTTAAGCCCAGTTCCCTCCAGTGCAAAGTCTAAAGCTTTCTTTGCGCTCTCAGGACTGTTAGAGCCAGTTCGCGTTATTCCCCAAGAGTACGCTTCACCGTTAACCATTATGGCAGCTTTAGAACTGACTGAACCCACATCAACACCAGCAGTGATTATGTCCTTACTTGTCCACTTCTTGCCAGGCAGACTACGCGATGGTACTCGCGCCAACGCCAAAACTCAAATTCCTCTCTAACACTGCTTGGCTCTTTCATTTTTGACGCTCCTTAGCTCGGGCTGCCGCTGTAAGAGCTGCACCTAAAGCACCAGCATAATCGGGAAAATCAGGAATCAACACGTCAACTCCAAGTTTTCTTTTCAGTGATGCAACAAAACCAACGTCCTTAGCTACGCCGCCAATCAAAACCACATCGGGGTTTACGCCTAACCTGTGAACCATGGATGAAATTCGGTCAGCCATCGCGTCAAAAACTGCCCGAGCAATTTCAGGCTTAGACTCCTGGCGGTGAATAAGCGAAACAACATCTGATTCGCCGAAGATAACGCAGGAAGCGTTTATGGGGCTTGCGCGTTCCGCCTTAAGTGACAGCGGACCCATCTCCTCCAATTTCACCTCTAACGCTCGCGCCATCGCCTCTATGAATGCTCCTGCACCAGCAGCACAGCGTTCGTTAACGATAAAATCAACCATAACGGCTTTCTCGTCGCATTTAACGGCTCTTGCCTCTTCAGCGCCGACATCAATTATCGTTCTGGCTTTCGGAAAAAGGTAAACTCCTGCTTTAGCGTCAGCCCCCATCATGCTTACAGTGCCGTTAGAGTAAGGCGCCATTTCCATAGCTGAACCCGTAGCAACAAAATAAGCCACATCAGAAATTTTCAGGTTTGCTTCTTTTAACGCTTCATCAACTGCTTCTTCAGCGGCTTTGGCAGGATCAAACCCTGAGAAAGCTTGCCCTCTTGAAACAACAGCATCATCTTTTAGCACTACCGCTTTTACTCTTTGAGTGCCTAAATCCATTCCGACCGTAATCATGAATTCACCATTAAATATCCGCTCTCGCGGTTAACATTTCAAGGAACGCTTCGACACGCGTCTTCATTTGTCCAACGTCTTCCCTAGTGTATTCAGTGTCAAGATAGTAGATTGGGACGTTTATTTTGTCAAGAGCTTTCTTGATTCTGGTGTACTCCATTGCGTAGAGCATGCAGCCGCGCACTACATAGTAAATAACGCCTTGAACATTCCATTCTTTAACTTTGTTTAAAAGCCAGTTAATCCTGTCTTCATTTCCGTCACTTGAAGTGAAACAGGGGCAAGTGGAAGCCATAAGGTATCGTTCTCCAATAGCGTTAAGCATGTCATCCATGGTCCATTCATCTACGCCAACTGGGTCGTTGAGGATTCTCTCGCCTGAACAAAGCTCATCTGCGACGATAATGCCTTTAGGATTAGCTTCCTCAACCAAAGTTGGAAGCTTCCAATTGTCAGGCCAAAACATCGGTGTACCCGTTATCAGAACTCGGGGAGTATCAGGAGAGCAAACCCAATCTTTCCGCTGCACTCTTTTTTCCAGCTCATCACATAATGCCTCAGTTTTCTCTGTCCACCGCACTTTATCATCCCATAAGTACGTTTGATTAACTAGCATAGCGTCTCTTCCCATGATTACAGGTTGGCCTTTACGTAAATCCTGTAAGCGGCGAAAAGCTTTTGTTGCCTTCTGTGTCTGCTCAATAGCCTCCTTCAAGCTTTTACTTGTAATCTTGTTGCCCGTAAATTCCTCAATTTGCGCTTTCATATGTTTTATTTCATCATTCCAAAAACGAAGAGAATTAACAGAATCTTTAACCCTTGGAACATTCATTCCCCAAACAGTCTTGTAATCACTTAAAATTTCGCTCAGCTTAGTCATTCCGTCACATGTCAAAACACTAATCAAAGCATCGCTCAACTCAAGAAAAGGCGAAAGCCCAATCATTTTCGCCCCAATAGTTGAACGAATAACAGGACAAACCTCCACCGGCACAACCCTGTCACCAATTTTAGAAGCATCATACCAACCTGAATTTACCCTAACAGGAATAGCGTCAGCCGCTAAAATTAACTCCGTCGGAGCAAACAAGCACATGTAACCAATAACTTTCTTTCCCTTCTCCTTCTCAGCCAGAATCTCGGTTGGACGTTTGCCAAACAAGTTTGCGATTTCATCAAAATACTTCATGGCTTCAGGTCTGTTAGGGTCAGTTTTTTTCATGCGCTCAATATTCTCAGCCATTATCTTCTGAGAAGCCGTTTTGATAGAGTTTCTAAGTTCGCCTATTTCTTTTGTAGAGATTTCAGGCGTGTACTTTTTTTCAGTTTTTTCGCATTTCATTCGTTTCTTCACTCATTGTTGATGGCTCTAGCCAGTTTCTAGATTTGAACACTATTTTATTCTCAAGCTTCACTTTTAAAGCATCTTCGCAGAGCACATTTCAGCGCATCGCAAGATAACCTGCAACATTGAAGTGTTTATTTTGCCTCTCTTCCGCTCGTCTACATCGCTAACTTGCGATTGACAAACCTCTTGTTGCAAACGCTACATTTTGTATATTTTTCCTCATCTTGTATAATACGAAGCAGAGGCTCACCGATTTAAAAAGCACTACCTGCAAATGCCACGTTTGTGTATTTACTCATTGTCAATTTAAAGATTTAGCGTTTAGTTGCCTTATAAATCGAGTCAGTAATAATGATAACATTAAACTACTTTATTTTTGAAAAATAGCAAATAAATGAGTTTTCAACTGCAAGTGCAATCATCTTAGCTTTGGTATTGGCCATAGTTGCATTTGGAGCATACGCATTCACCAGAAGAGCAAAAAAGTAAAAATCCCTTTCTTTCTTTTTCTCAACTTTAAAAGATTTGAGGCTTGAGAATAAAGAAATTTTTTAATTTATTTACTATTTTATTAAGCGATTGTTAAAATTTTATGCACATTCAGGTTCAATATGAACTGTGACAACCGCGTTTGCAAAGCGCTCTTTTGTTTCTTTCTCAACTTGTGAGGCAATCCTGTGGGCTTCTTTTATATGAATCTGCTTGGTGAAGCAGCAGTCGATGTTAATGTAACGTTTACCGTCAGCAGCGTAAGTTACTATTCGTTTTATACGCAGGTTACCGCCGATGCCTTTAGCAACTTCGTAAATAACTTTGCTAAGCTGCGTCTCATTTACCTCGGCGGCAGGAACCGCTATACCAGCAGGCTCTATATGTACAGTAACGTTTTCAAGCGGGTTAATTTCAGCTTTCATTCTTCGCTCGATAGTTTCAGCTATTTTATGTGCTTCTTCAACTGACAATTCAGGGTCCACGTAGGCGTGCAAGGTAATGTAGAATTTACCGCCAGTGTAAATGGTGGAGATTTCATGCACCTCTTTTACGCCCTCCACTGTTGCCAGTTTTTCTACTAGCTGATCCATTTTTGTTTCTTTTTCTGACGGTTCAATATGGATGGTGGCGTCTACATTGCCAAGGGCTTGCTTCAAGTCAACCTCAATCGTAGATACTAAAGAATGAGCCTCTTCCAAGGGCATATGGCTTGGAACTTGTACGGATGCATCAATGAAAATTTTAGAGCTTACTTTGCGAACTTTCAGGTTTTCAATTTTCACGATGCCCTCATGTGAAAGAATCACTTTTCTTGTTTTCTGAACAAGCTCCTTTGATGCCGTATCGCTGAGTTCCATCACACTGAATCGCACGAGCTTAACGCTCAAATAGCTAAGCAGAACTCCGAGGAAAATTGATGCCAATGCGTCTCCATAATAAAACCCTAAAGTAGCTAAGCCAAACCCCAAAAGAGCCAGCAAAGTTGAGCTTAAATCTGAAACAGCGTCGTAAAAACCGACTTTCATAGAGGGACTTTCGATGTGCTGAGACTTCCTGAAAACCGTAACTCTTAAAGAAGCAATAAAAATAGCGTAGCCTATCGCAATGAACCCTGCAAACTCCACGCCTTTAACAATCTGCGTGTTCTCCATCAATCTAATCGCTGCTTCATAAAAAATTAAGAATGCCACTGCAATCAAGATCACCCCACCAATCAGTCCACCTATGGTTTCAAACTTTTCATGTCCGTAAGTGTGTTCTTCGTCAGGAGGCTTGATTGAAGCGCGAACCGCAAAAAACAACATGATGGTTGACACAGCATCAAGCAATGCATGTAAGCCGTCGCTCAGTATAGCTAAACTGTTAACAAATAACCCTATCGAAACCTCAACTATTACAACGCTAAAGATTGCAATAGCTGAAATTTTCAATGCTTTAAGTTTGTATTTTCCTTCGCCAGAGCCTTGCATTTTTATTAGTCTAAATATGCTCTTGGCAAGGGCGATTTAAGAATTGCGGGAGAAAATGAACCAATCATTTTTGAATCGACACTTTACGTTGCTTTTAATTTAAATATACTTGAGCCGATTGCATAAACCTACATGAAGTTGGCAGCGCTTTTCCGAGGAGACTCAGCCATTCTCAGAGAAAGTACAAGAACAATTCTGATTCTCCTTAGACCAAAAGCTGGTGGATCAACAAGAAGGATAGAAAACAATCCTTTAGATTTTCCTTTTATTCAGACGGTGTGGGATACGGTTGTCTTGGGTTGATATATTTAAGGCTTCACGATTAAGGTCTGTGTTCGTTGTTAGATTTTGGAAGATTCGATGTACCTGTGCCATTCTTTGTGTCTACGGTCCACGGCGTTGTAATCCTCTTCCAAAGTTCCTTTCCATGTGTCCATTTCTATTACCAGCTTATAGATGGGTTTTCTACATCGCTGATTCGCGCTGAGCATATTAAGTCGTGTTTCGCACGACTAATTATTGCAGTTTCTCAAATAATCTGAAAAAAGAATATTTACCGTTGAACACCAATACATATCCACAGTCCTTATTTCGCATTATAGGACATAGAAACATATTGAACCGAGACCATCCTTAGATATGTTATTCCGTAAATGGCTCTTTCTTTTTTAAGAAAAAAATATTTTGGTTAAATGTATCTGAAAGTTAAAAGGCTAAATCGATAGGCATTTAGGTTTGAAATTAAGTATTAATGGAAACGGTTGATGCTGATGGCTTTAGCAAAAATAGGCAAAATATTAGACGGGTGTTGTCCAGACCAGAAGGTCATGGTACGAGGCTGGGTTTACCGTAAACGTGAAGGAAAAGAGCTTATTTTCCTGGTACTCCGCGATTCAACAGGAGTAATCCAATGTACAGTTAAAAAAGCCAGCCCCGCCTGGAACGAAGCACAGCGCTTAACAATTGAATCTTCACTAACGCTTGAAGGCACCGCCAAAGAAGACAAGCGTGCCCCAGGCGGATACGAGATAAGCGCAGAAACCATAACGGTTATCGGTTTGGCAGAAACCTTCCCAATAGCGAAAGACAAAAGCGAAGAATTCATCCGCGATATGCGGCACCTCTGGCTGCGCAGCCGAAAAATGAATTTAATGATGAAGGTTCGGGCTGATGTGTTAGAAGAAGCCCGTCAATACTTCAAAAGCCAAGATTACACAGAGGTTTCGCCTCCAATGTTTATTTCAGCAGCAGTTGAAGGCGGCTCAACGCTTTTCGGCTTAAAATATTTCGACCAAGACCTCTACTTAACCCAGAGCAGCCAGCTTTACCTTGAAATACTCATTTACTCTTTAGAAAACGTTTACTGCATCGCGCCCTCGTTCCGCGCTGAAAAAAGCAGGACAATTCGGCACTTAACTGAGTACTGGCACATGGAAGCTGAATGGCCTTTCGCCGACATGAATGACTTGATGAAGTTTGAAGAAGGCTTAATGATGCACGTTTGCCAAACCATCGGCGACACTTGCCAAAAAGAGTTCAAAGAACTAGGCGCTGACATAAACAAGCTCAAAACGGTTAAACCCCCTTTCCCACGCATAACCTACGCCGAAGCAATCAACAGGCTAAAAGTCAAAAATCCCACATTAAATTGGGGTGCCGACTTAGGCTATGAGGACGAGAAGGTTTTAGCTGAAGATTTCGGCAAACCCTTCTTCGTTTATGATTACCCTACAGCGATTAAAGCGTTTTATTGCAAGACGTACACTGACCACCCTGAAGTTGCAATGTCGGTGGATATGATGGTGCCAAGAATAGGTGAAATCAGCACAGGCGGAGCAAGAGAAGAAGACAAGGACATACTTATTCAACGTATGAAAGAGCAGGGCTTGAAACCTGAAGACTACGAATGGTACCTTGACCTACGACGCTACGGCACCGTGCCCCACGTTGGCTTTGGCATGGGACTAGAGAGATTGTTAACTTGGATGCTTGACCTCGACAACATCATCGACGCTATTCCGTTTCCAAGAACAACCCGCAGGTTCTACCCATAATATTTTTTGTTTACGGGTAACCTGTAAAATACTCCAGTTTTAACTGCTCCTTTTGTAAGCCAATGCTTACGACAAGTTTTTCTATCGCTGCAACCATCGGCGGCGGTCCACAAACATAAAACATGTTTTCCATGTAATCAGGCAATTCCTTCTTAATCATATCTGCAGTGATTACGCCAGTTGCACCTTTCCATTGACTGGTTGCTTCGTTAACGATAAAAACGACTTTTAAATTCTTGTTTTCTTCTTGCATATTCTCAAGTTCTTCTTTGAATGCTATGTCATTTTCTGTACGGCAGCCATAGAAGAGCGTAATTTTTGAATTCAAGCGTTTGTCTGCGGCGTATTTGCATATGCTCACAAACGGGGTTATTCCTATGCCTCCTGCAAGCAATGCAATTTTAGGATACTCGCCCTCAAAAGTGAATTGCCCATATGGCGCGTCTATTCTTGCCCAGTCGCCTGCCTTAGCGGCTTTTAGCGCCATTGAATACTCATGGTCAGATAGTTTTTTAGTAAATTCAAAGTGTTCTTTTTCTGTTGGGCTACTGCTAAAACTAAAATGCTTAGTTAACTCTTTGTCGCCCTGTTTTATAGTTATGAAAAAGTATTGCCCAGGCTTGTAAGTTAACTCTGCTGATCTAGGAAACCTATAGCTGTTTACGTCAGCGGTTCTAGGTATAATTTCAGTGATTTGTGTTTCAAACTTCATAAAAATCATATCCATTTTAGAATGCTGTTTCTAATATAAATATGGATTACAATAAACTTTGTGGCTAACTCGTCTTATAAGGCCACGGAATGGGGCATGCATCAAAAATCTCTGTTCTGCAATGTAGATGAAGCTTTAAAGAGGCTTGAATCTTTAGCGTCTTAGAAATTGGCAAATATGTTGCTTCAAGAAAGAAAGAGGTCAGTACTACCGTAAAGCTTTAAAATAAAGTGTGATGATTGATGGGGATAAAACACAAACTTGGAGAAATAATGAAAAATGAGTGACACTCTTGAAAAATTGGCGAATCCAGCACCTCTTGGATTACTTGGCTTTGGATTGACTACCGTTCTTCTTAACTTGGTTAACGCAGGCGCTATTCCATTGGATACCGTGATTTTAGCTATGGGCATTGCTTACGGAGGTATAGCACAGATTATTGTTGGAATAATGGAGTTCAGAAAAGGAAATACTTTCGGTACTGTAGCGTTCTTGTCTTATGGCTTGTTCTGGTGGAGTCTTGTGATGCTTTTGGTTTTACCGAAACTTTCGTTCCTAAGTGGATTCAGTGGTCCCTCTGCAGCGTCGTTGGCGGCTTATTTCATAATGTGGGGAATCTTTACCTTCGGCATGTTCTTTGGCACTTTGAAGGCTAATCGGGCTTTGCAGTTCGTGTTCGGGAGCTTAACTATACTATTCTTTATGTTGGCTATTGGACAATACGCTGGAAGCGCAACATTTACAAAAATCACTGGCATCGAAGGCGTAATATGCGGCTTAAGCGCGGTGTATCTTGGAATAGCTGAAGTCTTAAATGAAGCCAACCAAAAAACTGTCTTGCCAATTTACCCTACAAGCTAAAAATAACTAAAATTCTTTTTTTATTTTTCTAATAAAACAACTAAAAACTTATATTCTTTAGTGTTTACCATTCCCAGCATTAGGTTGAGCAAAATGTCTGAATCAAGTTTACCCTTTGATGAGAAGTTTTGTCCAAGTATTGCAAAATTTTCCAGTGGAGAAAAACGGAAGCAAGAATGGGAGAAATCAATCAAGAATCCGCAGGAATATTGGGCGGAAAAAGCAAAAGCCATTGATTGGTTTAAGCCATTCAGCAAGGTTCTTGATGATTCGAACCCGCCGTTTTACAAGTGGTTTCCTGACGGAGAACTAAACATCTCCTACAATGCCCTAGATAGGCATGTTAAAAGTAGCCGTAAAAACAAGCTTGCCTACATTTGGGAAGGCGAAATGGGTGAAGTAAAAACTTACAGTTACTATCAACTTTACCGAGAAGTAAACAAACTTGCAAAAGCCCTAAAAGATTTCGGCGTCAAAAGAGGCGACCGCGTCGCAGTTTTCCTTCCCGTTATTCCTGAGTTGCCTATAACTTTGCTTGCAACAGCAAGAATCGGCGGAGTCCACACAGTAGTCTTTTCAGGATTTAGTGCTGAAGCATTAGCCGACAGAGTAAATGACAGCGGAGCAAAAATCCTAGTAACAGCGGACGGTTCATTCCGAAGAGGAAAACCAATCGCCATTAAAGACAACGCAGACCGCGGATTACCAAACATGCCTAACATTGAAAAAGTTATTGTTGTCAAAAGAACTGGTCAACCTGTTCAGATGAAGGAAGGCAGAGACGTATGGTATCATGACGCTCTTGCAAACGCAGGCGCAGACGCCTACGTGGAACCAGAAAGCATGAAATCTACCGACCCGCTATTCATACTTTACACTTCAGGAACCACAGGGAAACCAAAAGGTGTTCAGCATGGAATAGGCGGATACCTTGTTTGGGCTTATTGGACGCTCAAGTGGGCTTTTAACCCAACTGACGAGGATATTTACTGGTGTGTTGCAGACATCGGCTGGATCACCGGGCACACATACAACGTTTATGCACCATTAAGCCTAGGCCTTACCGCATTTCTTTTCGAGGGTACACCTGATTACCCCGGGCAAGACCGATGGTGGGAAATGATTGAAAGACACGGCGTAACCATCCTCTACGGTACACCAACCGCCGTCAGAATGTTCATGAAATTCGGTGAGCAATGCGTAACAAAACATGACCTAAGCACCCTGCGCATTCTAGGCTCAGTAGGCGAACCCATAAACCCTGAAGCGTGGAAATGGTACTACCGCGTCGTTGGCAAAGAAAAACTCCCAATAATTGACACCTGGTGGCAAACCGAAACTGGCGGATTTATGATTTCCCCAACCGCAGGAATAGAACTCACACCCCTAAAACCTGGCAGCGCAACGTTCCCAATGCCAGCAGTCAACGCTGACATCTACGATGAGAAAGGACAGCCAGTACAAGCAGGCACTAAAGGTGTTCTAGTAATCAAATCGCCATGGCCTGGAATGTTGCAGACAATTTGGAAAGACTCCGATCGATTCAAGCAAACGTACTTTGGCAGGTGGCCAGGAATATACTACTCTGGCGACTACGCTGTCCGAGATCCCGAAGGCTACTATTGGCTTCTTGGCAGAGCAGACGAAGTTCTCAAAGTTGCAGGACACCGCATAGGAACAGTAGAGCTTGAAAGTGCATTGGTCGCGCACCCAGCGGTTTCAGAAGCAGCAGTAATGGGCAAAGAGGACGCAGTGAAAGGCGAAGTTCCAGTAGCATTCGTTGTTCTTAGAAGCGGGTTCACGCCATCAGACGAACTCCGTGCAGACCTCATAAAGCAGATTAGAACCACAATAGGTCCAATAGCCACTCCAGACGCCATTATCATAGTTAACAAGCTGCCAAAAACCCGAAGCGGCAAAATCATGCGCAGACTACTCAAAGCAGTACTATCCGGAGCACCACTCGGCGACACATCAACAATCGAAGACGAAGGCTCAATTGAAGACATAAAAGCAACATACAACGAGCTGCGAAAGCAGATAACTAAATAATTTCTTTTCTTATTTTTTAAAACTTTTTTAAAATTTAAAAATTTAATAAACTATTTAACGTTAAGGCTAACTAATGCCTTTAGATTAATTTTTAAAAGTGGAATTTATGGCTTTTCACTTCTGTGCTGAACTCTTTTGCTAATTCTTCAAGAAGCGTTCGTTGCTGGGACGTAAGTTTTTCTGGAACTGATATGCCTATACGTACTATTATGTCGCCTTTGCCATAAGCCCTGAAACGTGGCATTCCTTTTCCCTTCAACGTTATAACCTCGCCTACCTGCGTTCCTGGATGAATCCTGATGGTTGTTGGTCCTTCAAGGGTGGGAACGGTTATTTCAGCGCCTAATGCTGCTTGCGGATAAGTAATAATGGCTACGTGCCATAGGTCGTCTCCTTCCCTTAAAAATTGCGGGTGCGGCTTAACGTGAACGACGACGTAGAGGTCGCCTGGTTCGCCATCGTTAGACGCCATTTCTCCTTCTCCTCTAAGCCTAAGCTGATTACCTTCATCTATGCCCATTGGAACTTTAACGCTGATTTTACGGCGTTTCCTAACCCGCCCTGAACCATGACAATTACTGCACGGCGTTTCAATCAGTTTGCCTTTTCCTTTGCATGTTGGGCAAGCAGTCACTTGCACGTACATCGCGAAGCCGCTTTTGCGCATGTTTTGCACTTGGCCCGAACCGCCGCATCTCGGGCAAATTTTAGCGGAAGTGCCTGGGGCAGCACCTGAACCGCCGCATACATCGCATCTTTCGGTACGTGGGATTTCGATTTCTTTTTCTGCTCCTTTAGCAGCTTCTTCCAGGGTTATTTCAAGGTCATAAGCTAAGTCTTGGCCTATGTTTCTTCTTTCGGCTCCGAATCCCCCGCCGAAGAAAGTGCGGAAAATGTCGCCGAAGCCAGCATCTCTAAAAATGGAGTCGAAGTCGGCGCCTCTGAAAATGTCTTCTGACGTGTATCTTTGATCAAAACCTGAATGACCAAGGGTATCGTATTGTTGTCGTTTTTGGTCGTCGGAGAGAACAGCGTAGGCTTCAGAGATTTCTTTGAATCTTTCTTCTGCTTCAGGAGACTTGTTTCGGTCTGGATGGAATTGCATTGCTAGTTTTCTGTAAGCATCTTTGATTTCGTCCTTTGATACGCCGCGTTGAACGCCTAGAACTTCGTAGTAGTCTCGTTTTTCAGCCATCAGTTCTTTACCGCTAAATCAACATCTATTATTTTATTTAACTTTGTAATCTTCTGAATCAACTACTCTCTCTTCACCTGAGCCTTCGGGAACTGGACCTTCAGGACCGCTGCTTGGAGGTGGTTGGGGTCCAGCTTCTGACTCTGGTCCTTGTCCTGGTTGTTGTCCTTTCTGTTTTGCGTAATCTGCTGCTGCTTGCTGGTAAACCTTTGTTCCGACTTCTTGTAGTACCTTCTGGAGTGCGTCGGATTTTGCTTTCACCTGTGCCATGTCATTGCTTGCCAGCGCGTTCTTAAGTTCTGTTACGGCTGTGTCGATTTTGCCTATTTCTTCCTGAGTAATTTTGCCTGCAAGATCTGTTTTCGTTCGTTCCGCCGTGTAGACTAAGCTGTCGGCGTTGTTGCGCAGTTCAGCTTCTTCCCGTTTCTTTTTGTCTTGCTCAGCGAATTGGTCAGCGTCTTTGATTAAACGTTCCTTTTCTTCTTTAGATAGCTTGGTGGATGCGGTTATGCGTATTTTTGATTCTTTTCCTGTGCCTAAGTCTTTGGCAGTTACGTTCATTATGCCGTTGGCGTCGATGTCAAATGTTACTTCTATCTGTGGGACACCTCGTGGTGCAGGCGGCAAATCTACGAGGTTAAACATGCCAAGTGAAACGTTGTCCCCTGCCATTGCACGTTCGCCTTGGAGCACGTGGATGGTTACTGCTGTCTGGAAGTCTGCTGCTGTGGTGAAGATTTGGCTTCTCTTAGTTGGGATGGTCGTGTTCTTATCCATTACTTTAGTGAATACACCGCCCATGGTTTCAAGACCGAGCGTCAATGGTGTAACATCAAGTAAAAGTAGGTCTGTGACTTCGCCTGTTATGACGGCGGCTTGGATGGCTGCTCCTATTGCAACGCATTCCATGGGGTCAAGTCCACGTTCGGGTGATTTGCCTAAGATTTGCTCAACAAACCTTTGAACAAGTGGCATTCTGGTCATTCCGCCGATTAGAATGATTTTGTCGATTCCTTGCGGCGTCAGTTTTGCGTCTTCAAGAGCTTTCAGAAGGGTAGGTTGTGTTCGTTGCACGATTGGTTGTGCTAAGGATTCAAGTTTTGTTCTGGTTAATGTTAGGTGTAGGTGTTTTGGTCCTGAAGCGTCCGCTGTTAGAAATGGCAGGTCGATGTCGGTACTCATTAGCGCTGAAAGCTCGATTTTGGCTTTTTCCGCTGCTTCTTTAAGCCTAGGCATTGCCATTCTGTCGCCTGAGACATCTATGCCTGTCTGGCGTTTGAACTCGCCTAAAATGTAGTCCATGACTGCTTTGTCAACGTCTGTTCCCCCAAGTTGAGTGTCTCCGCTTGTGCTGAGAACTTGGAAGACACCTTTGCCGAAATCCATAACTGTAACATCATGTGTTCCGCCGCCGAAACTGAACACGAGAATTTTCATTTCTTGCTGTACCTTGTCTATGCCGTATGCGAGGCATGCAGCTGTGGGTTCGTTGATTATTCGCATGACTTGGAAGCCTGCAATTTCTCCTGCGTCTTTGGTTGCTTGACGCTGGTTGTCATTAAAGTGTGCTGGAACAGTGATGACTGCTTTGCTCATTGTCCCGCCAAGGTAGATTTCTGCGTCTTTCTTTATTTTTTGAAGTATAAATGCTGAGATTTGCTGTGGGCTGTACTCTTTGCCGTAAACGTTGACTTTGTAGTCAGTGCCCATTTTGCGTTTTATTTCAAAAATTGTTCCTTCCGGGTTGGTGGCGGCTTGGCGTTTTGCTGGTTCACCTACCAAGAGTTGTCCGTCTTTTGTGAAGGCTACAACTGATGGGAACATTTTTCCCGCCATTGTGGGGCCTTCTGCGCTTGGGATAACCGTTGCGTGTCCGCCTTCATATATAGCGGCAGCTGAATTGGTTGTTCCCAAATCAATTCCTAATACTTTTTCATTTGTTTTTTTATTTTGATTGCTCATTTATTTTTTTTCCTCCGTTTGGTTACTTTGATTGTTTTTTGATGGTTTGACTGCTACTTTGACGATGGTGGGTCGAATTACTTTGCCCTTCATCATGTAGCCTTTTCTTATTTCTTCAATTACGGTGCCGTCTTCAACATCGTCTTGCTCTACAGCGGCAATAGCGTTATGACGTGTGGGGTCAAAAGCTTTGCCCTCTGGGCTTTCTATTGGAGTGACACCTTCTTGCTCAAGAACCTTTCTGAGCTTCTTTAGCGTCATTTCCACGCCTTCTATCAGGGATTCGGGCGATGTTGAGATTTCACCGTTTTTAACCGCTAACTCCAACTCATCCACAACATCCAACAGTTGAATTACTAAGCGTTCCGTGCAGTAATTCTTTATCTGCTCCGCTTCCCTATCAAACCGCTTCTTAAAGTTATCAAGGTCAGCCTGCAAATAACTCAGCCTAGTCAAATAATCTTCTGCACGTTTCCGCTCACAATCCAGAAGCTGAGCTAGGCATTCAACAGACTGCTCTTCTTGCTTTTTTTGTGCATCAACCATTTTACGCTTTGCTCCTCTTGTTCAAAATCAATCCTGCATTCAAACAAAAAAATTTTTCTATCCTAAAAATGCTTTTGTCACTTGGCATTATTTATAATGATGAGAATAAAAAAAAATAGGAAATTTATTTATGAAAAAGGATCGAAAACAGAAAACATAACAACCGAAAATTGTAGATGGAAATTCTTGGGCTTTTAAATTGTTGAGACAAGTAAAATCTTCTACCCAGCTAGTCAGAAGTACCTATAAATCTCCATTTAACATGAAATGGGCATGCATAGCCGTCTTGAACACGGCCAGTTAAAAAAGCGATGATTATTGAATGTTCTTTTAATTGTACCGGGATTGCCTTTAGAAGGATGACTAACGTTTAAGCTCCAAGCAAATTTCTTTGTTTACTAAGGTTAAAAGATTTTTTAGTTTTTTGGAATGCGATAGTATATGAATTGTGGCTATACCCTTTTCAGTTAACCGGTATACTCTTTTTTTTCCATTCGGTAAACTACATTCAATAAGCCCTTGTCGCTCCATGGAATAAAGGTTCGAGTATATTGTGCCAGGGCTAACTAAGACATTAAACCTCTTCTGCAGTATTGCAAGCAGGTCATAACCACTTAACTGATTATTTCTTAATCGGCAAAGAATTATACCATCAAGATAGGCTGCTATGATTTTGTCTTGCGCTACTTTGAGAACACGGTCTTCAAAATTTTTATCTTCTACCGATAAAAGCATTCCTTCTCCCTAAAAACGTTATTAAGGGTGTACGTATTTAAAATTTTACCCGAATTCCGAATTCGAGTAAAGGAAAATCGCTATGCTCCGCTATGCACATCGGTATATTAAACAAATTTCTAATAGTTTGCAAACGGGTTTTTCAAGCGCTTAGTGTTTCAGTTGTTTCTTCGCTACTGCTTCAGTTGCCTGCACTGCTTCCTGCATTTTGTCACATTTTGTTCCTCCGCCCTGCGCAAAATTTGGTCTGCCGCCGCCTCCGCCGCCAAAAATCGGTGCAACCTCTTTGACTATTTGTCTGCGTTGACTGCCTTTTTGGACTGCGGTTTCTCCAGCCATAACCATGAGTCTGCAGGTTTTTCCGTCAGAACCATAAAACAGCGTTACGGTTGCTTCGTTGCGTTTTATCATTTCAGTGGCGGTTTGTATCATGCGGTTAACGTCAATTACTTCTCCGAAGTCGCGCTTGACAATGGCTACGCCGTCCGCTTCAACGGTTGCTTCACATGTTTTTGCCTGCCCAACTATGCTTTCTTTTTCAGCTAATTCTTTGATTAGTCTGCGTTTCTCAACATTGGCCTCTTTTAGTTCTTTC
Organism: Candidatus Bathyarchaeota archaeon; assembly: GCA_963785215.1. Taxonomy (GTDB): domain Archaea; phylum Thermoproteota; class Bathyarchaeia; order Bathyarchaeales; family Bathycorpusculaceae; genus Bathycorpusculum. The sequence continues at coordinate 43,681 of CAWAUU010000001.1, read as the reverse complement.
ACGATTTTCTCAGCTGTCTTATCCAATTTGTCTACAGGAGCCGTCAGAAGCTTCTGAAACTTTCCAGAGCAAGCGTTTCCTGTTTCTGTACTGCTTTTAACGCTTCCAGCCCGACCGCGTAGCCTAAGCGTTCAACGCCGTCTTGCACGCGTTCAGTGTAAACGATTTTTACAAAGCCAACTTCGCCAGTGCTTCCCAGATGTGTTCCAGCGCACGCTTCCACATCCCAATCGCCAGTTTTTACCACTCGAATGTCTTTGCCTGGGACTGCACCGCCTTGGTAGAGCCTGAAACCGTAACGTGCTTCCGCCTCGTTGCGCGGTAGCCAAGTTGTCTCAACCTTCATGTTAGCTGCAATTGCCTGATTAGCCAACATCTCAATCTTATGAATTTCTTCAGTGCTCAGTCTTCGGTAATGTGAAATGTCAAGGCGTGAAGTTTCCAAGCCTTTCTGCGTGCCTGATTGCCAAACATGCTCGCCTAAAACCCGTCTTGCAGCACCGTTAATTAAGTGCGTAACCGTATGCGCCTTCATCAACGCATAACGCCGTTCCCAGTCGAGAACGCCGTGAACAGTACTGCCTTCCTTGAACGTTGGCGATGTGCCGAGTTTGTGCACTATGACTTTGCCAATCTTTTGGGTATCAACCACCTCAAACTTTGAAGCGCCAAAGCTTATCCATCCGTGGTCTGCCGGTTGCCCGCCGCCTTCAGGGTAAAAGCAAGTTCTGTCCAGCACGACGTATTTGTCGTTGATTATTTTGAGGACTTTAGCGTCGAACTCGCGCATGTACGTGTCAGCATAGTACAGTAGCTCTGTTGCTGGCAGTTGCTCAGCCACTTTCTCAAGCGTTTTTTCCGCTTGGGTTTCTTCCTCTTCAACGGGTTTGGTTGCTTGCATGTGCCGTTTAGCGATTAACGCGTAAAAGTTCTCGGGAAGTTCCACTTGTACGCCTTCTTTTTCAGCCGCTTGTTTAACGATTTCTGGGGGAAGCCCATGTGAATCGTACAGTTCAGTGAGCGTGTCCATGGGTAGTTTGCCTGTGCCTTCCGCTTTTAGCTCGCTGGCGATTCGTTTAACCATGCCTTCACCGCGCACCAGAGTGTCTTTGAATTTTTCCTCCTCAACTTTGAGCATCTCAATGATTTCGTTTTGCATTTGTTTGATGCGGGGGAAATCTTTTGACCAGTAATCAACCTGCATGTCTACGATGTCGTAGAGTTTTGCGGGCTCCATGTTGAGGGTTCGCATTAAACGGTAAACTCTGCGGAACAGCAGCCGCGCCAAGTAGCCTTCTTGAATGTTTGATGGGACAACGCCTTCGGAAAGCATGAAGCTCAACGTTTTAGTGTGGTCGGTTACTGCCCAAGCATTCTCAATGGGAACCAAAACTTTCTCAAGTGTTTGTAAATCGATGCCTGATAGTTCAGCTACACGCCTACGAGTAACCATCCTGTTCGCGTTTTTGTCAACGCTGACCAAACCTGAATACTTCGCCACACGAGCCAAGAAGTCGTTGTCAACGTTTGTTATCCCAGCCATAGCGTAGATTTTGTCAAGCATTTTGCCGTAAATCGCCTGGAACGCGCTTGTTACTCCCTGACTGATCCATGCAAACCTGTCAATGCCGTAACCTGTGTCCACTGTTCGGATAGGCAACTCGATGAAGTCGTCGCCGACAACCTTGTACTGCATGAAAACCAAAGTGCCAACCTCTAAGCCACGGCAGATGCATTCCACGTCTGGACCAGCGTTGCCTCCGCCAACCCACACGCCCTCCTTATAGATGACCTCTTCAGATTTAATGCCTAGCGCTTCAGTTGCGAAACGGTGGTGAAAACGCACTGTGTCATCCTTCCAGTAAACTTCTTTGTCTGGATAGTTGAATGCGTGTGCTCCGCCCATCTCGAAAATGGTTAAGTGCCTGCCAAATGTTGGTCCGGTATTCGAAATATCCGTCAGCCTGATGCATGGCTGAGAAATCACCAGCGGATTTGCCGGAGGCGGCGAAATCCCCTCGGTCACGTACGGTTGAAAGTCAATTATGCTTGCATGCGTTAAGTAAATGTCTTTGCGCCATCGGGCAACAACAGGATAAGGCTTAATGCGGGTGTGCCCATTCTTCTCGAAAAACGAAAGAAACGCCTCTCTCATCTCGGAAAGGCTGAAACTTTTCTTTGTGGCTGGATTATTAATGAAAGTGTAGCATCCGCATTCGTCGGAGCTGGATTCGCCGCAAGTTTCCTGCTCAGGGTTCTGAGTCCAATAGTACTCGCCGCATTTTGGACAATGCTTCCTAACGAAACCTTCCTGTTTAAAGAATGGAAGAGCATAATCTTCTGCCGTAAACTGCTTCAAACTTTTGGCACTCCGTTTGCTTAATTGTTTTCTTGGCTTTTAATGGGTTACGAGATTCATGCATTTAAATAATTTCGCTCAACTTTCAAACTAAGAAGAATGCCAACCCTCAATCATTGGCTTTGGCTCATAGTACTGTTTTTCTAAGCCATAGCGCCTTAATGGTTTAGTGAGATGTCTCTGTGACCTTGTCGAAGTCACGTATAAACCAGCGTTAAGCGTCCTAGGCAGGGCTGATTCTTTCTTGGTTAAGTCGCTATATTCCGCTCCGCATTTTTCACAGCGGAACCCTTGGTTTTTGCCCATGGACTTCAAGCGTTTACCGCAGCTTGGGCAGAGCGGATTCTCCAATAGTGTTTTTCGGTGCAAGGTTTAGGATGTTAATTTTTTCAAGGTTAATTGTTAACGGCTTGCCCTGTGTTGGCTTATGCACTGCACCATACACTTCAACGCTGTCGCCAACGATGAGCTCTCTTGCGATTTTGCGTAGGTTGCCAGTTGGTTCGTAAGCGGCGCAATCCACTTCTGCCGAATCATCCTTGATTGAAAAGATAACGTGGCGCAGGGGAACTATCCGCGGGTTCTGGGAAACAACGCCTTTAGCGATTACTGAACTGTAAGGTTCAATATTGCTTAATGCTTCAACAGGCTTTAAGTGGGCGTCGGTGCCTTGGTTTGAACGGAAAATGACCCAGCGCTCAACAACTTCAAGCGGCTTAACCATGTCGTAAGCTTTCTTTACTATTTCTGGCGATTCGCCTCTAATTCCGAAGAGAATCGGGTCTGGACCTCGCGGAGTAATGATTACTCGGCGCTTCTCACAATCAACATTGTTAAAAGTGTAAGGTTGCAATTGCTTATCCATTTCAAAAATGGATGCTTCATCAACTTTCCTCTTTGAACCCCAATTCAGCAGGTGCCCTATAAGCAATTAACTCGTAGGTGTGGTCGCAGTTGAGGGTTTCGCCGACGGCTGCCAACGCGCCGATGATGCCTCTGCAAGAGTTAAAGCCTACACGCTTCAGCCCCCAACTTCTTGATTAGCGCCATTGCTTCCTTGAGTGTCACAATGCTTGTCTCAGTTTTTTTCGCAAAAACCCCAAGTTCCTCAGGGATTTCTTGCCCCTTCAAAAAGACTATTCCAGGGTCGGTGCCTCTCTCTTTGATGGCTGAGTTTTCTTCCCATAAAGTTATAGCTGATTCTTTTATTTGCTCTTCAAACTTCGCGTCGGACTTGAATCTTAGGCATAGGGCGCCGTTGCCTCTTGTTTTCCATGGCACGTTCGGATTAAGCCTAATCAAGCTTGGATAATCAATAAATTCAACGTGAAACTTCTCCAGCTCTTCAATAAGTAATGCCGCAAGATAGGTTGTGCAACCTCCCTTCGTTGAGTCTGTATCGTCCAGCCCGATGTGCATTACCTGTTCCTTATTCAAAGCAGCTGCTCTCCAAGTTAAATTAGAGAATGAAGCCGCGAAGGTAAAAAATATTGTTAGCCAGAAGCGAAGGTTAGTCTATTATTTATTGAAGAATGGGGTTTTGTTCAAAAATTACTTGTTCCTGCAGTGCTTTTGGATGTTTTTCGCTTATTATCATGGTTAATTTTGAGTTAATTTTGCCGATTTTCTCGATTCTTTTTGTTACGATGTATTTGAGTTTCTCCATGTTGTCTGCTTTTACGTTTGCGATTATATCATAGACACCCCAGAGGTGATGCGCCTCTTCGACGCCTTCAATTTTTTTCAGTGCTTTCAGCACTTGATTCTCGGCTCCTATTTCAGTATTTAAGAGGATATACGCTGTTGGCATTTTTTTTAACAAACTCCTTTAATTTTGGGGGTGGGTGGTTGGATTCAGAGGTTCGGAGAATCTTTCTTGTTCAAGGGGAACGAAAAAAGGCTCAATGGGTGTCCAAACCGCTTTATCCAACCTATAAAAAATTCAGTGCACCTGTTCGAGGGGAGAGTTCTTACTAACATATTGCTCCGCACTGCCTTACTATTGTGGATTTGCACGTTTGCTTTCATTCTCTCACTACTCCAGACGCACTGGAATGTTAAAATGAGTTGCACAAAATTTAAAATTATGTGACTAGCTTGATACAGTCACAACTTAACAATAATTTTACAGAAGTTTGGATGTTTTTTTGTATTAAGCTCAGTTTTACTTAGAATAGAGGTTTCTGGCATGGTGTCTAGTTCTGTTCTGTTTTGGAAACCGATTTCGCACCATGGACATTGAATTCGACTTTCATAGTTATCACTTCTCCGTTGTTTTTACTTATTTTAAGAATGCATCTAAAAATAATAACCGCAGTTCTTTGACGTATTATAAAAGAAAAAGAGTTTAAATGATGTTATTTTTCTTCAACGACGATCATTGTAAGCGTTGACCGCACTTTGTCTAGTCTTCGAATACGCCACGTTACTATTTCTTTTAATTTATCCATAGTGTCTGCTTTGACTCTTGCTACTATGTCGTAGACTCCGTACACGGCTGATGCTTCTTCAACACCTTCGACCTTTTTGAGTTCTTTCAGCACGTCAGATTCCGAACCTATCTCGGTATTTATTAAAACAAAGGCTGTTGGCATTTCAATCCAATCCTATAATAATTGATTAGTTAAGTGTGCATTAAAATGTTTCCTATAAAGCTCTCAAGTTACCGTTTGATTGTCATCTAAAATATATAGAAATTGGGAAAATTATCAGTCTACTGGTTTCGTATAATTTTTATACCTGCCCATTGCAAGGCTCCGTAAGACACGATAAGCCGGAACCAAAGGCTCACAACCCTTGTCAGCAAAGTAACAGAAACACTCAGTGCCGCGGGGATTCCAAGTGCAGTAAATGAAACGCTCATGATTAATTCAGGAAAACCGAAAAATGTTACGCCTATAGTCTGAAGCGTCCCAGTTAAGGTGAATACAATGAGCACTTTATCAACGGGCACGGGATAACCTAATGCAATAAAAGTCAAAAATATAACAGATACTTCGAAAATAAAGCTTATAACGGCATATATTATGGGTTTAACTAGCGCTTTAGGATTAGCCTTCAATTGTTCCATTCCTAAATGAAATTTACCCAACACTTCTTCTGCTTTAAGCATGAAATTTTGGGGGTTCCACCTTTTTCTGAAAAAAGACGCTATGCGTATGCCCCAGTTTAGCAAAGTTTTGGTTGCTTTTGGCTTAAGGCTTACGTAGTAAATGAGCAGTACGGATAAAATTGAGAGAGCTAAAACAAGGGCAATTAAAAAAGTAACTATGAAAGGCAAGGGATAACTGAAAAGTACTAATCCTAAACCCAGACCCATAGCAACAACAGTGATTGTTATGGTAAAAATTTTTTGCCCAACGACAGAAGCTCCTATTTTTCCTGAATCTTCATTTGAGTCCTTTGTTAAAAAATAAGTTTTAGATATTTCCCCTGACCATCCTAGTTGCGGAACTGTTGCTTCAAAAAATAATCCAACCCATGTTAACAACAAAGCCTTTCGAATGCTAATTTTTACGGATAAACTATTTAGCAGTTACGCCAAACGAGCGAAGAGAAAAATGCGTACATACAATATGTTACAAAAGCGCATGCATAGTAAGCAAGATTTGTCTTTGAAAGTATGTCCAAAACTTGTGAGGGATTTATGAAGAAGTAAAAATAAAGAATGAAGGCTATTAACCCTAATATTAAAACTGCAAGAATCACGTTTTGACGGAACGGTCTTTTAGCTGTGTTCATTTTAGGTTTTCAAGCCTTTTATTAAAGACTCAGCACCTAATCTATTAAGCGTACCCAACCAATTAAATCACATTTTTGATTTATTTCTTAAGCATAATCGGAATCAGCAACCAAAAACGCTTAAGCCACGAACTTAAAGAGCAAAAGTCTGATAACTCGTCTAGTAGGAAAGTTACAGTAAGTTATAAGCGAATTAATTTCCACATTGTAGAGAAAAAATTAGGGAGCGCGATAGTTCGCCCGCGTTATTCTTCCATCATTATCAGCGTTAACGTTGACCTGACTCTGCTTATGGTTCTTACTTTCCGCGTTACCGTGTCCCTAAGTTTTTCCATTGAATCAGCTTTTACTTTAGTAATTATGTCATACACGCCATAAGAGTAGTATGCTTCTTCTACGCCTTCAATTTTTTTAATTTGCTCAAGAACCTCTTCTTCCGAACCTGATTCCACATTTATCAATACAAAGGCTTTAGGCATTTCTATCTCCACTCATACTTAGCAGGTTCTTAATTAAAATATTTCTGCTATAAAAGACAAATTTTCACATTCAAATTTTAATCTACCAGAAGTTTTGTGAGAACTATTTTTATTTTATAAAAGATAAGTTAGGGAGAAATGAAATTGGTTTATTGCACAAATGCGCACATTAAACCCTGACGTTGACTTATTATGCGTGGGTTGATGCGCAACCGAAGATAAAGTTAACCGCCGCCTCATTAGTCTGCTTACATGTTTAAAGTAAATCATTCTTGATTGCACGTTTTTGCAGCTTCGCACACAAAAGAGTTATATTAAGTCAGCTTGAAAGGTGTAGGTTATTGCGGGGAAAGCATGGTTAAGTATATTTTCGTGACGGGTGGCGTGTTAAGTTCGGTCGGCAAAGGCATATTGACTTCTTCCATCGGCAAAATGCTTCAGGCTCGAGGATTAAAGCCTACAGTTGTAAAAATTGATCCTTACGTGAATGTTGATGCGGGAACGATGAATCCCTACATGCATGGGGAAGTCTTTGTAACCGACGACGGCGGAGAAACCGACTTAGATTTAGGCTGGTACGAACGCTTCTTAGATTTAAGCCTCAAACAAGAAAACAACTTAACCACTGGCATGGTTTATAAATCTGTTATTGAGAAAGAGCGGCGAGGCGACTTTTTAGGTCGATGCGTCCAAATTGTGCCGCATGTAACTAACGAAATTAAAAACCGCATTAAAATCGTTGGCAAAGCTGCATGCGCCGATGTTGTTTTGACTGAAGTTGGCGGAACAGTCGGCGACATTGAAGGGTTACCGTTTTTGGAAGCTATTCGCCAGATGCGTATGGAGGAAGGCTACGAGAATACGCTTTATGTACATTTGGCTTTGGTGCCGATTTTGGATGTTACTGGTGAAATGAAAACTAAACCCTTACAGCACAGCGTTAACGAGTTAAGAGGCATCGGTATTCAACCTGACACTATAGTTGCTAGAAGCCCCAAAATGATTGATGCTGAAGCCCTCAGAAAAATAGCGTTATTCGGCACCATTCCCGAAAGCGCCGTCTTCTGCTCTTATAACGCTGAATCCGTCTATCAGGTGCCGCTTATTTTAGATAAGCAGGGCATGGGCGATTTTATCTGTCAAAGATTAGCTATTAAATGTGAGACTAAAGATTTCGGTGCTTGGCAGCAGTTCGTTGACGGGTCTGGTAAATCCAGAAAATGAAGTAAAGATAGCGTTAGTAGGCAAATACGCTGGGTTAACTGACAGTTACGTAAGCATGACCGAGGCGCTCCGGCACGGTGGCGGCGCATGCAAGACTAAGGTTTGCATCTCTTACTTAGAAGCTGAGAAACTAGAGCATGAACCTCAATGCGTAAAAGACCTTGCCAATTTTGACGGAGTTTTCGTTCCTTACGGATTTGGTCCACGAGGAACTGAAGGCAAAATTGCAGCTGTCCAGTTTGCCCGAGAGAATGATATTCCATTCTTAGGCATTTGCTACGGTTTCCAATTAGCAGTTATCGAGTACGCTCGAAACGTTTGCGGCTTAAAAGATGCAAATAGCACGGAAATTAATCCTGAAACTCCACATCCAGTCATAGACCTTATGCCTGAACAGCGTGGCATAGAAATTAAGGGTGCAACGATGCGTCTTGGGTGCCCACAAAGTGATTTTGCAAAAAGGCACGCTTGCCTACAGCATGTACGGGCAAGAAGAAATTTACGAGCGCCACAGACACCGCTTTGAAGTTAACTTGGACTACCAAGAAAACCTAAGAAACAATGGTTTATGCTTCACTGGCAAAAGCACTGACGGCAGAAGAATGGAAACCTTAGAGTTGCCAAAAAACTACTTCTTCTTTGCCTCTCAGTTCCATGGAGAATTCAAGAGTCGACCTGGAAGACCTTCACCTGAATACTTCGGGTTTATCCAAGCATGCGTTAATAAGAAGCTTGGAAAACCAAAAGCCACTATTTCTTAGCAATCAAGAGCTAATTAGTAGAAAAGGCTATAATGCATGATTGATATGAGACGGTAAGGATAGGTTAAAAATGACCGAAGAAGGAAAATGGGATTCAAACGGTTTTGACAAGCTAATGAAAAATAGCAAAAACGAACTTTCAGATTTACAGAACCAACAGCAAAATTTAATGATAAAGTTTTGTTTGCGTGCCCTAAGAGTTTATCAAGCTACAAGGCCAGAACCGCTAAGACCTAATGAAGTCGCTTTGTTAATTAAGAACGAACTGAACAACGTTATTGCCGACCTTACAGCGCAATCAAACTTGGATAACATTGCTAAACTTGTAAAGGAAGAGTGGACTAAACAGCCTTAAACCATAGCTCAACTATCTTAACACTATTTTTTTCCACGCAACCGTAACTGGCATGCAAAGACCTATTTTGAGAAACCAGAGCCGCACCCTATTTTTGATAAAGAAATCATGAGAAAAAAATGGCCTCATCTTACCGAATCTTCATTTTTAAACCTATTTTCACTATCTAAAAACTATTTACTCCTGCCTCTCCTCATTTTAATACTAATTTTCGCCAGTAAAATTAACCCAACCCTTGCCTATGCGTTTGAATACTCCGAAAGATAGTAAAATTAGCTCGCATCCAAACCTTTATGCCAACCTAATCATACTATAAACTGGTCGTTTTTTCATGAGCGTGAAGGAAGCATTATCTACGCTGCAAAGTTACTCAAATGAGCTTAACCTCGACTTATCTAAAGCCGAGGATAGGTTCAAATGGTTCTTGGCTTCAGTGCTTTTTGCCAAGAGAATCTCAGCCCAAACTGCCAAAGAGACTTACCTTTACTTTGAACAGGAGGAACTGACAAGCCCCGAAGCCATATTAGAAGCGGGATGGGACCGCCTCGTGGAAGTTCTTGATTCTGGAGGCTACACTAGATATGACTTCTCAACAGCCACAAATCTTCTGGGAATCGCAAAAATGCTTAAAGAAAAATACGGCGACCTCGAACGACTCCATGCCGAATCAAGCAGCCCCGCAGATTTGGAGAGGCGCCTACAAGAATTCAGAGGGGTTGGCCCTGTAGGCGTAAACATATTCCTAAGGGAACTGCGCGGAATATGGGAAAAAGCAAAACCGAAGCCTTCGCCAATAGCAGTTGCAACGGCACAAAAGATCGGGGTAAACCCAGAAGATGTGGAACGCTACGAATCCCAACTTGTTCGATTAAACCTTGAGTACTGCAAGAAACGCCGAAGCTCAGAATGCCCTCTTAAAGAAAAATGTCCAGATAAGTAGGCACTAAAAGAACCAATAGAATTCAGCTCTAATCCCGTTTTGTTTATTATGTGCTGATTTTGGAAAAGTCTTATTAGTTCACAGAATTTCAATCTAGACTAATGAAATTCAAGCAACTGACAGTTCTGCTCATTCTTGTTCTGACTTTACCACTTTTCCTAAACTGTACCTTGACAGCCAAAGCCGTTACCACGCAGACTGCGCCCAGCCTGTACTTTGGCGTCGATGTCGCCTTCGAAAGCATAGCTGCAACTGAACAATTAATCGATAATGTTAGTTCTTACACAAATTTCTTCGTAATTGGATGCACTGGAAACTATAATCTAACGAGACTTACTATCATCAGTCAGTACGTCTATGACAAGGGCATGACCTTCATAGTTTACTCCGATAAACCTAGTTATCCCTCAAGCCAATGGCTTGAAGATGCCAAGAACAATTGGGGCAACAGTTTTCTTGGAATTTATTATGATGATGAAGAAGGTGGAAAGCAACTTGACCAGAACCAGACCAATTACCCGATTGTCACAGCGGCAGGAAACTATGGTAACACAGCGGCAGAAAACTATAGTGACGCGGCGAACGAGTATGTCAGTACCCTTAATTGGTGGATACGCAGCGGACCATACGCAATTACCAAGAATTTTGCTTACCCAACAGAATATCAATTGTTCACCTCAGACTATGCGCTTTACTGGTACGATTATGAAGCAGGGTATAACACGGTTTTTGCAGAATTTGGCTGGCAAACTGGCTGGGCGAATGATAGTCGACAACTGAATGTGGCTCTTTGCAGAGGGGCAGCCACCGCTTTCAACGAGGATTGGGGGGTCATGATAACTTTGACGTACAATCTGCAAATCGAGTCAGGTCCAGCACTTTACAACGATATGCTACTGGCCTATGAAAATGACGCAAAATACATCATCGTGTTTGACAGCAACCAAAACTGGACTCAAAACGTTCTACAGCAGCCACAGCTCAACGCTATGAAGCAGTTCTGGCAGTATGTTCAAGCCAACCCCCGAACCATCAGTCCAGTAAGCGACAGAACCGCATATGTTCTTCCTGAGGATTATGGTTACGGTTTTCGCGGACCGCAAGATAAAATCTGGGGGCTATGGAACGCAGATTCACTTACCATTGACATCGGCATGAGTACAGCTACACTCTTGCAAATGGACGGCACTAACCTAGACATAGTTTACCCATCACAAACGCTCGAATCTGCAGGATACCACAGCATCATCTACTGGAACGACACAAGACTTATACCCACCCCATCGCCTCAGCATCAACAAAACACTTCCTTGCCGTTTTATTCGAATGCTGTTTACCTTTATGTGATTGCAGCAAGCATTCTGGTTGCTGTTGCGGTTACTGCCACAGTTTTAAAGTTTAGAAAAAGAGGCGGATAACTCGCGGATACGCTTCTTCAGTTGAATTCCAAAGCTGACAGGCTTGAAAAAAGCGTGAAGAGCGCGAATGACAAGGCAGCGCGCTCAACATCAGACATAATTTACGGCTATTGGGTAATAGCGCAGGGTGTAACAAATAACTCTTTAACTGTAACACGTTGCCATTCTTCTTTCCGAGAAAAAAGTGCAGCTTTGATCGCTTCCATAAATATGAGTTTACTTTAAGTGCTTTTAAACTTCATAAATTTTATATTCAAATCATTTTATATCAGACCCTTCAGATTCCCAAGTGCTTATAGGATAAGGGTACACATGCAAAAAAGAAAAGTTACCGACGTATTCTTCAGGTTCACCAGTAAAGCCGCCACTCCGTTCAAGATTATCATTCCAGTTCTATGCGTTCTATTACTGTTTGCGGCACAGATAACGCCGCTGTATGCTCAGCTTACCACTGAAATTTCAAACAGCACAGCGGTGAGCGCCCAAATTTGGAATCTGACGAACGACGACGGCCAGACCGCAACTGTAATAGTGCAACCGTTCACCTACAGCGGTACATTCAGCGAAACCGCCGACAGCGCCGGGTGGTGGCTTCTGGACTCTAGCGGCGCTCAGGCTTTTCGCTTCAACATAGGGGGAAATATAGCTCATAGCAGTCCGGGCGACACTTGGACTTTTGTCAACTTCGGAGGTGCAGGCGGAGGCTATCAGAGCATTGGAACGGCAGAAGGCACAGCCAATGGCAATTTTCCCTACGCCACCTACGTCAGCGGAACATACACTTTAACGACTACTTCTCCCCTTGGAACCGTCTCAGGATCGGGCACGTGGTATGGGGTACTAGAAAGCGGCGCACCAACCTCAACGTCAGCTCCATCAACGTCTTCGCCCGCGCCAACGCAGCCGACGTTCGACCGCTATTTGGGTAGCGTTTCACTAGTCAAGGGTTCGGCGGTGTTCACAAATACAGGCGCGAATGTGCCGCTTTCTTCAGGTCAAATGGGCTCCGGAACCACAGTTTTGACTAGGCAACAACTCAATTATCGGCTTCACCTACCCTGAACAGGATGGGACCGTGTACTTGGACGGAAATACTGCTGCTGGTTGGGTAGCTCTTACGTCGGAACCTGCGCCGGATAACCAAATCGCCTATTCAATGTATCCCTCAAATACCGCTCTGCCCCCAATCTGGGGACAAGACGCTAAAGATATGCTAATATCAATACCATTAGAAGCAACACTTGCGGTAGCGTTATTTGGAGAAGCAGTTGGAACCGCTGCGGCAGTCGCGTTAGTCGTCGAGGGCGGCGTATTTTTGATACATTATGGAACCGCATACATGAACGAGCGTAACTCGCATCTAGTCCAAGTACCTCAAGGAGTGATCGCGGGCGAAAACACTGAGTATGTTGTAAACGTCTCCGACGGGGTGACGACGGTTCAGGTCATTGACGGCCCGGTCTATTTCATTGATCCAATCACAAACAACACAATAACTGTAGACTCGAATCAGATGCTGACGCTTCCGGCAGCGGGGCAAAGCGGGTTCAGCGAACAAGACCTGCAGTCTGACGTGTCTGCCTTCAACTCTGCTTCCATAAACCAGTGGTGGACACAATCAACGCCCAATGCTTTAAACGGTCTTACAAACTTTCTATCTGTTTACCAACCCATAATTATAGCGGTTGTTGTTTTGGCAATAATCATTGCAATAGCCGCAGTTATCGTTGCAAAGCGCAGAGGAACTAAGCTACAACTGCCCGGCTTGCCATCAACAAGAACTCTGCCCGTTTGCGGCTTTGAACTTCACCACAGGACGATAATGCCAAAAAAAGCCGTATACTGCCTTGTTTGCTAGGATTCATCTCATGCGCGCTTGGGCGTGAAATGTGTGAAATAGGTAAGTTTTCCTTTCAAAATTGGTTTTTCAATTTATAAAAGTTAGAGAACTTTTGGGCGGAAGCTAGATTTTTTAGAATGGCAATCTAAATAAAGGCATTTCTTTAGAGTTAACTTTGGAAAATAGTCCAGTGAAGTTGTGATCGTATGAGTAAGAAAACGATTTACTTCCATCATAGCTTTCTGTTCTTCGCAGTCTTACTAGCTTTATTGTTTGTTGTTGTTGGTCTAGTTTTTTTTGGAGCCATAAGCATCGCCTTTGAAAGCATCGGCTTCACACCGCTCATTATCTTTCTGATTTTGATTGGCAGCTTGATCGGAAGCTTCATCGACATTCCATTACTTAAACTGAAAACAACCGTACCCATGATCCGAGATGAAACCGTCAACTGGTTTGGCGTAACCTACCGCATCCCCCAAGTTGAGTACGGAGAAACCGTCACGTTAGTTGCAGTTAACGTTGGAGGCGCATTAATTCCAACCGGCGTCTGCATTTACCTGCTCCTCAAATCGGCGCCTTCAATGATTTTCCTCTGCTTCATTGGCGTATTAGCCGTTGCGCTGTTAACTCATTTAGTAGCCCGACCGGTAAAAGGCGTAGGAATAACCACTCCAATGTTCATTCCGCCAATAGCTGCAGCTGTAGCCGCACTCATTCTTTCACCTGCACACCCAATAACAATCGCTTACGTATCAGGTGTACTCGGAACACTCATAGGCGCTGACCTACTGAACCTTCGAAAGATTCCCAAGCTCGGTGCGCCAGTAGCAAGCATTGGCGGAGCAGGCACCTTCGACGGCGTATTCTTAACTGGTATAATCGCCGTGCTTCTCGCTGGACTCTAAAAAATAGAGCTGAACCCGTTAAGTAGGTAGGCTCAAGTGGCGTATCGGATGGTGAATTGCCGCCTGTATATCCATGGTCATCCTAGGCATTTTCGGAGTTTAGCTGATTCAAGTAATGCTTTTTTTGCTTCGGTCATCTTCTTTTTGCAGGTAGCTTAGTAGGAAGTTGTTGGTAAAGTTCTCATGTTTCCTCTCGGAGACACTCTTGGGTCCAAGTTTAACCCCGAGTTTTTCTTCCACGGTTTTTAAATCCTCTAAGCTGTTTGTGAGTGCTTTTTTGATTTTTTCTTCGCCCATGTTGGCTCTTTTAGCCGTTTGGCAACTCATTTCTATGAGCATGTTTATGTTTTCCCTAGAAACGTATGCGCCGACAAGTTTTAGGTCAGACTGCATTTTTAGGTAATATTTCTTGAGAAGCGCCCATTCTTTGTCGTTTAGTTGATTAAGAGCCTTCATGCCTATAAATTCAGGCGGTAATCCGATGCTGTACAAGGAGGCAGCAAACGCTATTGCTCGGGGTAGGCATACGCCTGCTACGCATCTGCTGTAGCCGAAGAGTCCAATGTGGAGTTTTCGTGCTCTTCTCGAGGAACATAGGCTGCAATACTATTTATGAAAGGTGCCATTGATTCTATTTGGCTCTCATATTGCTGTCTGCATTTGAGCAAGTACGCTTAAAATGGTTGTTTCTTCATTTGGCGTCTATTATTTCTGGGTCACCGTTTGGTAGCCGTTGGTTGAGCGTTTCAATGCCCTCTTTTACCTGCGCGGTCGGGTAGTCGTATCTGAAAGCCGACTGAACCGTTACGGTTGATATGCCCTTGTATTCTTCCAAGAAGTTGTCAATGTTATCTGGTGATAGGTGTCCCCTGAAAGGTTTTGAACCGACGCCAAGAATGGGGTATATCACCGTGTTTTGTTCTTTTTCCAGCTGTTTGAGCTTGCTGAGTGCAATTTTGGAGAGTAAAACCGCGCATAAGAACCCGTAATTTAAGGCGGGGTCGGAGCGTGCAATGAATACTCTTTGATGCGTGGGTTTAACAGCTTCCAAGTAAGGTCGAATAACCTTATCGACGTTTAAGACGCTGTCAAAATCTTCAACTAGAGGAATCACTTTGATCGTTTTAGGATTGAAGCTTCCAATCCAGTCTTTAGTTGTTATTGACTCATAAAGAGTTACGTCTTCATCGGCCAATTATGGCTTTTTTATAGTAGTTAAGAAGCATGATTAGTTCTTGCGAGTCGGTTGTGAAAGGCAAGATAACCTCGAAAATGGGCGATAACTTCCCTCTTGATAAACCAAAGACGCAACGTCATGGGCTACAGGAATATTTTGGAGTGTTTCAACAAAGAATTTTCTTTCAGGACCCTCAATTCTGGGGTTAGGTATACGGTAAGTTAAGTAGACATCTTCACCGATTGTGTGCGCAGAGAAGTAGTCCCAGTGCTTCTGCAACAGTTTCCTCACGACTCGCGTATCAGTGTCTTTTCCCTCTGAATCCCACATCACCTCTTGGCAGCCCAACGTACTATAAGCGTAGTAGGCTTCGTACACCTCTGAGTTGCCGTTGATTACTTCTTCGCTGCTCCATTCGGGAATGTTTGCGTTGTCAGGGTGCTGAGTAGACATCGTTGCAGGAATTCGCATATTTTCATTAAGTTTACCGCTCATATTTTTTCCTCAGCACCAATACATTTAGCTTTGACAACATATCGAGCTTTTATTTTAATTTTACAGTCGCCCTGCACCCTTCTAACGATTAAAAGAAGCTCGAAAATGATTCGGGAATCTTGTGGTGATGAATTTACCTTCGCGTCCCTGACCATTTCAGCTGTGTATTTCAAGACAGCCATTATGTCTTCTCGCTTTAATTATGGCTATTCATTTGATACCTGCTCAAGTTTGGGCCTAAAATGAATTGAGGTGGATTGCTATTCTATTTCAAATGATTTTCCCCCCAAGTGGGATGGTAAACGGGTTTCAACGCCGAAACCAAAGACAGGCTATACTTCATGAAAATCTTAGGCTACAAAACGTCTAAAATACTCTGGCTATACTTCAGCCAATTAGCTTTGAAAGCGGCGAGTTCCTTTGTTGTAACTGTGCTCAATATTCATGATTCATAATTTATTTATTATCAATTCATTAACCCTTTTAATCTGAGATATGGCTAACGCAACACCTTAATCAAGATAAAATAGTTGTAGAAGTAACTAATTTGGCGTCTTCAAACAAAAAAAGCGTCATTCGAGTTTTACATGTTGATGATGATCCATGCATTTTAGAAGTATCAAAAAGTATTCTGGAAATGGAAGGCAACCTTGAGATTGACCATGCCTGCTGTGTTGATGAAGCCTTCAAGAAGCTGGCAACTGGGATTTATGACATTGTGGTTTCTGATTATGAGATGCCCCAAAAAGATGGCTTGCAGTTTCTAAAAGAGCTGCGTGAACAGAACAACGAAATTCCCTTTATCTTGTTTACGGGGAAAGGCAGAGAAGAATTAGCCATCAAAGCACTAAACCTTGGCGCTGACGGATACATCAACAAGCAAGGCTCGACCGAAACCGTCTACGGAGAACTCTCACACAACATACGCTCAGCCACGGAAAAAGCTAAAGCAAAATTAGCGATAGAGAAGAGCGAAAGGCGTTACCGGGAGCTCTACAGAAATCGCCCTTGGGTTATCAGTCTCTTGATGCGGAAGGACATTTTATTGACGTCAATCAGGCTTGGCTGGATTTGCTTGGTTATAGTCGCGAGGAAGTGATTGGACGGTGGTTTGGCGATTTTCTTGTGCCTACCCAGGTGGAACTGTTCCGCGAAAGATTCCCCTACTTCAAATCTGCCGGCAGAATCCACTCTGAATTTGAGATAAAACGCAAAGATGGCTCGATTGCCTTAATTGGGTTTGATGGCATAATTGGCCACGACCTAGCTGGCAATTTCAAACAGACCCACTGCGTGCTTCAAGATATTACCGAACGCAAAAAAGCTGAAGAGGCCTTAATTGAAAGTGAGGCAAATTACAGAAACTTAATTAATGGCATGAACGAAACGGCTTGGGTTATTGATTTTGACGGAAACTTTGTTGAGGTAAATGCCGCCGCTGTTAAGGCATTGGGTTATTCCAAAGAAGAGTTGCTGTCTATAGGGATAAAAGGCATTGACAAGCATCTGAGCCCAGAACAAATTAAAAAGCTCGTTAGTACCATGGTAACTATTAGGAATAGGGTTTTTGAAACAGTTCACACCGCAAAGGATGGAAAAGAAATTCCAGTTGAGATTAGCTCCAGCCTTATAACCTACCAAGGAAAGCAAGCAATTTTAAGCATCGCCAGAAACATTTCTGAACGCAAGAAAGCTGAAGAGGCTCTTAGGCAAGAGCGAGATATGCTTGAATCAGTTACCGCAGCCAGCGGTGCCGGTTTGGTAATTATCAGTAAAGACTACCATGTGCTATGGGCAAACGATTTTATAAAACGGTACAAAGGGGATACGATAGGAAAATTGTGTTATGCTACGCTTAACAGTTTAGATGCGCCGTGCTTGGATTGCGGGGTCGCAAAGATTTATGCGGGAACAACAACTCTTGACTCTCATGAATACTTCTCTACGACTGTCGATGGCAACCCGTATTGGGTTGAAATTGTCGCTACCCCACTTACGGATGAGAATGGAAACATCACGTCTGCAGTGGAGATTTGTGTAGATGTAACTGAACGCAAGAAAAACGAAGAGAAACTAAGAGAAAGCATTTATAAAAACGAATTAATGAATGAGAAGCTTCACGTTGTTGGCGGTTTGACAAGGCATGATGCGCGCAACAAGCTCATGGTTATAAGGTCCAATGTTTATTTGCTCAAGAAGCAAATTGGCGACAATCCTAAATTAGCTAAGTATCTTGAGGACATCGACTCTGCAATTAATCAGTCAGATAAGATTTTTGAGTTTAGCCGGTCCTATGAGACAATTGGGGTAGAAAAACCCTCAAAAACAGATGTTGCCCAATGTTTCAATCAAGCTTTTGCCCTTTTGCCAAACTTGGGGACCATAAAAATTATCAATGATTGTCAAGGGCTAGAAGTTATGGCTGATTCATTGCTCAAGCAACTTTTTTACAACTTAATCGACAACTCGTTAAAGCACGGAGAAAAAGTCACCCAAATACGGCTTCGCTACAAAAAAGATGAAGATGAGGTGAAACTATTCTACGAGGACAATGGCGTCGGCATTCCCGACGCTAACAAGTCAAAACTCTTCGCCGAAGGCTTCACCACGGGAAAAAGCACAGGACTTGGACTGTTCATGATAAAGAAAATGGTCGAAGTCTACGGCTGGACTATAACTGAAGAGGGCGAACCCGGCACAGGAGCAAAATTCACCATTACCATTCCAAAATTAAGCAAAAATGGGAAAGAAAACTACCAATTGTACAAGTGAGTTTTTCCCACTCCAGCAGCAAACGCGATAAATGGTAGCGAACTCAAAACAAGAAGAACTTAAGAATCATCAACTGACTATTTTGAACAACAAATTAAAACAGCTAATCCAGCATGTGGCAACAGTATAAATGTGCCACAGGAGTGGCGCCGCCGAAAGGATTCGAACCTTTGACCGACTGGTTAACAGCCAGCCGCTCTACCGGGCTGAGCCACGGCGGCAAAGCATAATGCTTATGCCACTTTTGAGTTTCAATATAGTATTTAAGTATAATCGTTTCCCCCGAAACAACTATTAAACAAACCCAAAAATCAAAGCCTTTTATACGCTCGCAAAGTGTTAGTTCTTGAGTCGTATGAGCGAGGAAATCACCCGTGGCTGTTAAAGTTTGAAAGCGGTAAAAAATGGTATAACACTTTCAAATCAGAACAACAAAAAAGGCGTATGTCGAGCGCTTGGAACATTATTACAAAACCAAGGGTAAAAGTCCAGATGAATTGATTGTGCTGAAAATTGAAGGGTTAAAAAATATTAATTCAGAGAAAGAGTGGCAAGCGGAAGACCTCTTAGACAACTACCTTTACAGCTCTGATACTAAGTTAACAATTCACCAAAAGAGTTTAGCTTTAAGTGCTGTTAAAAGCTTCTTAAGAGATGCTCTTATAGGCACTCATGAGTATGCTATTGAAGTCGGCAGAATTCTTGCATAGTGCCTGAAGACGCGCTAGCGCCAACTGAAGCAACTGAAGAACCTGAGGATTTCAGTGACGTCGACCCTAGGGTGGGAGGCATAACTAAGCCAAAAATGTCTTTCGCAAAAGCGTTACTGATTAGTTTTTTTCGGTAATCCATCCAAAGTATAAACAAACACATAAAGATTATACATTTAACCGACTGCTTGAACATTGCATTCTTGATAGTACATCGCTTGCGAAGTGAACACCGTTATCCCAACAGTTAAGCCTATATCATTAATGGTGATGCTGTCCGGGCTGGTAATGTAGACAATCAATGTATTACCTGATTGGAGGGTAATTTCGCCTGTGGGTTGGGTCAACGCGGTTCCTTGTTGTGATCCATCGCCTGAAGTGATGAAGTAATAAGCGTCATTCGTTGTAAGCTCAAGTGAATATGCAAGGTCATTGTCAGGTGTGCCCACTGTGCACCACACTGTATCCCATTTAGCGGATTGACCTCTAATGGTGATTTTGTTTATGACTACGTCTCGACCGCCAGTGTTAGTTATCACGAATGCTGCTTGAGCTGAGGCTGAAACTGGATCGACCCATACGTGTAGCATTGTTATAGATAGGCTTTCTTCTTGAACTCGAGTGCTGACAACGTTGATAGCATAGTAAGTAACGACTCCAGCGAGAAGCACCGAAACAACCAGAATAATCAGCGTAGTAATGACTGTACTTAGAGCCAAACGATTCTTCAGTATATTCCTCATTTTTATATCATTGAAGAAACAATACCCGAAAGTAAGATAAGAAAACTTGTGCATACCAAAAAATATAACAAAGAATAGTACATTGCTTGCGCTGTGTAGAGCGTCACGCTTACAGTTAAGCCGACATTGAAGCCGTTGTGAGTTGCCTTGCCCCAAAAATAGAAAAAATGGTTTTGTCTGGACAACGTCATCCGAAGATCATAAAAACAAAGAAAAAGAAAAAGCGCAACACCTAAACATAGTAGTCAAGCTACTTCGTTCTATCTGACCTTAATCGTAGGAAATTTTCTAGCAACTTTTTTAACAATGAGCAGTTTTATTTAATCAGGTTGTAAACGGCATGGAACAAAAATTTAATAACCATGTCGGCGGAAACCGTTATTTAAGTTTAGTCTTCTCAAAGGCAGGTTATTCTATCTGTCGAACTTTGCGCTTTGCTATTGCCGAGAAGCCCTTGTAGAACTCTTTGGTTATGCGCTGGTACCATTTGTCGGAGAAAGACAAATCAATCAAATTGTCAACCCAGCGAAAGTCACGTTCTGCACATTGAATCAAAAGTTTTTTGTGCAATTCATTCAGTTTGGTGTCTGTGAACCAGTCTTCACTTGTCAGTTGGCCCAGTGGAACAAAGAATAATGGCACAATAAGGCATCGTATGTCCTTAAGGTCGTCGATTAAATCCATTGTTTTAAGGATGTCCGATTCCTGTTCATCGGGCAACCCAACAATTAACGTGCAAGCAGGAGCAAGCATGTTGTCATGCATTACACCCATACCCTCGCACGACAACGTCATGCCAATTGTCAGCGCTAAAAGGATGAGCCTTGGCAGGCATAATCTTCTTCGCTATCTCTGGAGAACCAGTTTCTATACCTACTTCTGCTCCCCACCAAGTTTGATTCTGCAAGATAAGCTCCGACAACTTTGAAAGAAGCTTAGGGTTTGATGCTACAGCAGCCAAGGAACAGTGGCTCCAACTTACGCCGTGTAGCACTTTTTCGTTACTAATTCGTGCAGTTCCACGAGTTTCTCTTCGTTTGGTATCGTGTTTTTTGAGCCGTAAAGCATCACATCTTCGGCGTGAAGACATACGCCAGTATTGCCTGAATCAATATTAACGCTTAATTCACGATTAATCTTTTCAATCGGATACCATCTTAACGGTCTTAAGGTAACATTGCAAAATTGGCAACCTCTGCAGCAGCCCCTGCCAATCTCAACTAAACCGTTAACTGAAGGCTGAACAATATCAGGAATCTCCTCTAAACTTGGTGTCTCGCCAACTCCAACTTCATAATGGCTTGGGAATCTCTTGGCCTTCAATTAGTTGCCCTAAAAAGTTTCCCAATAACATTTTCTGCTTCGCCTTCAACAACGCAGTCAATACCTAAGTCCTTGACGGCTTTTTCTCGGTAATGGAACTGCCATGCGCCAGGTCCACCAACAATTACCTTTAACCCGTTTTGTTTCGCTTTTTTAATGGCTGGGTTTTCTAGTAGAGCATGGAAGTGCTTTGCAAGATAGGGTTCCTTCTTGAAAAGAGAAGCTAAAGTTGTGGAAGCTGGACCTAACCCGAACGGGTCCATCGTGTGTATGCCAAGAACTTTTGCGTCATTAAGATAGCTGCCTAAATATTTTGGGCTTACTGTTTCAACGTGGAATCCTTCTTTTAAAAGCTGAGCTTCAGTTTTTCGCAGTCCGTAAGGTGCTTGTTGCGGATGGCCATTTTTTGTTTTTAATGAGTGGAAAGAAGAGGTAGCTATAGAGCCATTCTGGAATAAAATTTGGAGGGGCACAAGTACCAAACCCTAAGAAACTCGTTATTGTGATAGTTGCTCATTAAAGTCCTGTCAGCAGTCAACACTACCTCTGCCATAGCCCCTTCACCCTTCGTCATTTAAAATCTTTGAATGTTTATTCCTAAGGTGCGAGGCAGATATAACTTTATTGCTCACTCGGTTAACCTCCAAATCCAAAAATTTTAATTAACTGTCCTTAACCATATCTATAAGGATAACTTTGTCAACTTTAAAAAGCCCAATTTTTACATTAAATGGAAAATTTGATAGTTTTAGCAGAAAAATATATCAAGGTATTTGACTATTTAATGAGAAAAACGCGTTCGGAGAAGAGGATTATTTGAAAAACATGATTGAGTTTAGATGGCATGGTAGAGGCGGTCAAGGAGCATGGACAGCCAGCGAACTATTGGCAAGAACAGCCCTTGACGAAGGCAAATACATTCAATCATTCCCTGAATTTGGGCCTGAACGAATGGGTGCGCCAGTAACTGCCTTTACAAGAATAAGCACTGAACCAATAAGATTACATTGCGCCATTTACGAGCCAGACGTTGTTGTCGTTTTAGATAACACCCTGCTGAAATCTGTTCCAGTTACAGCTGGATTAAACGATGATGAAGACATACTGATCATCAATTCCACCGAGGAACCCAGCTGTTCTGAAAGAAAACCTTAAGGTGACGAAAGGCAAAGTGTGGACAGTTCCAGCAACCGAAATTGCCATAAAAATTTTGGGTGCACCAATAACCAACACGGCACTGCTGGGCTGCGTCGCTAAAGCAACTGGAATAGTCACTTTAGAAGGCATAGAGAAAACGTTGAAGGGACGTTTCAGACCGGACTTAGCGGAGAAAAACTTCGCGATTATCAAGGAATCTTATCGAGGAGGCAAAAACAGAATGAGTCAGAGAAAAAGGCTGGAAAGAAATCTCCATAGCTGGAGTATGCTCAAAATCCAGCGTTGGATTCATGACAGGCGACTGGAAAACCTACATGCCAGTACGAGACCTTGAAAAATGCACGATATGCTTAACATGCGTGATGTTTTGTCCTGAAGGAGCAATAAAGTGGCGTCCAGATAATGGGCAAATCGAGTTTGACTTTAGCTTCTGTAAAGGCTGCGGAATATGCGCTAACGAGTGTCCAACTAAAGCAATAACAATGAAAATAGAAGGAGGAGTAAAACAACATGGAAAAACAAGCTAAACAGGAAACTATGGCTTTAAACGGAGATGAAGCAGTTGCCTTCGCAGTTAAACAATGCGACGTCGACGTAGTTGCTGCTTACCCAATTACACCTCAAACAATCATAGTTGAAAAATTCAGCGAATACGTCGCCAACGGAGAAGTCCAAACAGAATTTGTCTGCACTGAATCAGAACACAGTGCCATGACCGCTTGTCTTGCCGCTGCAGCGACAGGTGCAAGAACCTTCACTGCCAGCGCTTCTGCAGGTTTAGCGTTGATGCATGAAATGCTTTTTGTCACTTCAGGTTCTCGAGTGCCAGTTGTGATGGCGGTTGCTAACCGCGCCTTATCTGCGCCGCTTAACATTCACGGTGACCAATCAGACAGCATGGCTGAGCGAGATAGCGGATGGATTCACATTTACGTTGAGAACGCTCAGGAAGCCTACGACTCTATTATTCAAGCCTTCAAGATTGCTGAGGATGTTGGCGTGTCTTTGCCGATTATTGTTGGTTTAGACGGGTTTACGATAAGTCACACGCTGGAGAAAGTCGATGTACTATCTGAAGACGATCAGTGAAACAGTTCGTTGGAGAACGGCAACTGCCCATACGTGCTTACGCATGAAGGTAAAACAGTGCCGTTTAAGCTTGATCCAGATAATCCGATGACTATGGGGCCGATTGCTTTTCAAAACTACTATTTTGAGTTTAAACGCCAGCAGGAAGAAGGCATGAAGAACGCGCTAAAGAGAATACAAGAGGTTAACACTGAATACGCCAAACTCACTGGCAGAAGCTACGGCAACGGCTTAATAGATGCTTACAAGCTTGAAGACGCTGAAATTGCAGTGGTGTGCGTAGGCTCAACAGCTGGAACACTAAAAGTAATTGTTGACGAACTTAGGCAAGAGGGCGTCAAAGCCGGGCTTCTACGACTACGTACGTTCAGGCCGCTACCCGTCGAAGAACTTCGAAAAGCATTAAGCAACGTCGCTGCAATAGCGGTTATGGATAAAAGCATGAGTTTCGGCGGTTTCGGCGGTGCAGTTTTCACTGAAGTTCGCCATGCGCTCTACGATGATAAGAAGCACCCGTTTATTGTGAACTACATTTACGGTTTAGGCGGGAGAGACTCAAGTCCTCGCGAACTGCGAACAATCTTCGAAGAACTTACGAATATTGCAAGGACCGGGCATGTTGAAAGCCTCGTTCATTATTTTGGGTTAAGGGAGTAAATTAGGAGGAAAAAAAATTGACAACACAAGAATGGAAATTCACAGCCAAAGATATCGCGTCTCAGCCAGAATTGTTCCTTTCAGGTCACCGGGCATGTGCAGGTTGCGGACCAGCAACGGTGCTGCGTTTGATAATGAAAGCTACACGCGGACCAACAATTGTGACTCAAGCAACGGGCTGCATGGAAGTAGTCTCATCAATTTACCCATACACATCTTGGGGTGTGCCATGGTTGCACACGGCTTTTGAGACTGCCGCTGCTAACGCCTCTGGAATTGACGCTGCATTGAAAGCTATGAGCAAGAAGGGCAAAGTGAAAGAGCACATTGATATTATTGCGATAGCTGGTGACGGCGGAACATTTGACATTGGCTTGCAAGCTTTGTCTGGTGCCGTTGAACGTGGACATGACTTCTTGTTTGTGCTGTATGATAATGAGGGCTACATGAACACAGGCATCCAACGCAGCGGTGGAACACCGGCTGGTGCAGCAACAACGACCACTCCAGCGGGCTCAGTAATTCCAGGCAAACTTGAGAAGAAAAAACCGATTGATGAGATTATGTTGGCTCATGACATGCCGTATGTGGCAACTGCGACACCATACTACTGGAAAGACATGCTGACAAAAGTACGGAAAGGCTTAGAAGTAGAAGGCCCAGCGTTTCTGCACATATTTGCTCCTTGCCCACGAGGTTGGCGCAGTGAACCAGGCAAATCAATAGAATACTCCAAGTTGGCGGTGGAATCATGCGTGTTCCCAGTTTGGGAAGCAGTAAACGGCAAACGGCAGCTTTCAACGCCGAGCAAACTGATTGCTCTGGCACCGCAAAAGAAGAGGCCAGTTAAAGATTACATTGCTGGCCAAGGCAGGTTCAGGCACCTGTTTACCCCGCAAAACCAGCATATACTCGTTGAGATGCAACGTTTCACTGATGAACATTGGGAACGGCTTCTCCAAAAGTGCGAGCCAAGCAGCAGCTAAATTCCTTTTTTTATGCAAAAATGTTAAGTCGTGGGCCTTTTAATGCTTCTCTTGGCTCTGGTTTTAGGCTTAGAAGTTGTTGTTGAGCCTGAGAAAAAAATTAGCAGTCAACAATTACTTCTCTAAGTGACATGACTTCTTCCAGTAAATAACGGTTCAAACGGGATAAGCTTAAGCTATAATAATATAACGATTCTTTCGGTTGGAACTTATTTTGCCACAAGGTGCTTTCTAGGCCTAGTTTCTGGGCCTCTTGTAAGGGGTCTTAGGACCTAAAAACAAATTCAGAAACATGCCTACAAGCGCCTTGTGTTCCTCGTAGTTGCTAAAAGAAGAAGATAGAAAAAAACACTCTTCTTCTTCTACTGCTGCTTTGAAGGCCTTGGAGGAACCCCCTGCAAGTTAACACGATTAACATGGTCAGGAAAGTACCCCCTCAGAATTTTCCAAAGATTCTATATCCCCCAGATCCATCTGTACTGTCGATCTGAGCCTTTTCCGCCGATGAAACAGAGGCAGGTGGAAAGGTGGAATAAACAATTATGTCGAATGTCAGGATATTCTGGAGAATGACGTATTTCTGGAGAATGCGGTCTTTTAAACCATGCTTCAGTATATATGATGTCTGTCCATCCTTCCTTCTTTTTCAGCGATGGAATTAATTCCAGTAGATGGAAAAGTGTTTTCTAACGTTGATATTTTTTAGTGAGGTTTGCTGAGGCTCTGGAACATTGAAGGAGAAAAGAAAAATGCAAATTCTTTCTCAGGAACTTTTTCGAATTTAACCAGAGCCTACTCAGCCTATCTTCTCTGTCTTTTCTCTCATGCCTTTGATTTGAATCGTTTTGGACCCACTAAAAAAGGGGGAAAGAGGGATTGCGGTTGTTTTACTGTTTTGTTTTTATGACAAGGGCTTTTTTCTTATTAAGAGTAAGCCGACTATGGCGATTGCGATGATCATAGCGATTACTGCAGCAGCGATCCCAATAGTTAGGCCCGACATTGTTGCTAGGCCCGATGCAGGTGCAACGGTTGGCGCTGGTGTCGAAGGTAAGGTAGCATCGAAATATGCTGTAGCAGAAGATCCGTAGTATGCTCCTGTACCAGCGAACGTGGCGGTGACAGTGTATGCGCCTGGGATGTCAGGTGTCCAGTTGAAGCCAAATGTGCCTTGGGCATTAGTTGTAGTGGTGCCGATTACTCTGTAGTTGCCGTTAGCGTCTAGAACACTTAGGGTAACTGGAACACCAGTTATGTTGGTTGGCATTGGCTGCTGCATGTAAACAGCTTCCATAAACTGAGTCATGCTAGCGTCAGATACGCATGGAAGACCGTTGGGGAAGTTCGCTGCGACTGCTTCTTGTTGTGAGCCCGCAGAGATGTCCATCACTGTGCCTGTTATCGTTACTGGTGTGGCAGTTGTAACGCCCACACTAGGTGCGGAAACTGTTGTAGCGCTCGGTCCTTGGCCGTAGGCGTATATCTGGTCATCATATGCGTTTAAAGTTGTCATTATGCCATATGACAATTCAGAGTTTGAATCAACGTCGAAAGCATCAATCGTCCATACAAGCTGTCCAGTAGTAACGTTCAAAGCGAGTTGTTGTGCTCCGAGGAACAATGGTGGTGAGTACTCGTGTCCTTCTCCTAGGAATTCTACTCCGCCGCCACCGCCGATGCCTGTTTGTACCCAGATTGGCCAAACGCCATATGGAGTGTTTTCACCAGCGGGACCAGTAATTGTGGTTGTGTTGGTGTACCAATTGAGAGCGCCAGTTAGTGCGTTTAGAGACCAGATATCTCCACCGAAACCAAAGAGTAGGAAGCTATCGCCGTAAATGTTTCCTTTAATTCCGCCGACAGTATCATAAGGATCGATTGCTCCGCCATTATAACCTGTAAGTGTCGTTGACCATACTTTCTGGCCTGTGTCAACACTAAAAGCTGTAACTTGGCCTGTCTCTTTGATAACAGTGATAAAGACTCCGTCGCCGACGTTGCCATAGTTGTCTAGGTTGACTGCAGTGTAAGGTGTGAAGGTTTGATTTACTACGAATAGCTGCTGTCCAGTATTCACGTTGTAGCCTGTATACATAACGTATCCTGCCTGGAAGTAGTTTGTGAGCCCAGCGTTGTCTTCTGCATAAAGCATAGCTACACCGCTGTTAACACCCATCATGGTCCAAGCGGTTGGCAATGTCGCATTGTTTGCGTATGCACCAACTGGAACGGTGCCAGGTAGTTGCCATGCGGATTGTATTCCGTCTGAAAATGGAATCAGCGTACCTTGTGGGGGTCTCCATTCCCAACCTGAAGCCGAAGCGACTGACCAGCCAGCGCCCAGCATAATGCATTGTGTTGAGTTCCAAGCTTCGAGTAGTGAGTTGCCAGCGGTGTTTGTGACTTTGGTCGGTGTTGGTCCAGTTTCCGGCTGAATTGGAGCGCCATGGATTGTTTGTGTGCCAACAGTAGTATTGGTGTAGTAAGATACCAAATCTCCGCTTGAGTCAACGATCAATCCATAACTGAAACCTGTGCCATTTACAATGCTGAGTATGTACGCGCCAGTCATGGCGTCAAACATGTTCAGGGTTGTCGATCCCGGAGTTAAGCCTTGCCCATCCGAGACAATCCAAGTAGGAGTTCCAGATGTCCATAGATATGCGATTCCGCCGTATTGGTTAGGTGATACATAATCGAGTACTTGACCACATGCGAAAGGTGTAACTACACCAGCATTTGTTAACATATTATACTGTGCACTGCCACCGCCATAGTTGCTTGCATCGTCAGACCAAACTGTTTGACCATTGTATAAGTTTACGCATACGTCAGTTATCGGGCTAGTTGAACTTCCCGGGAATTGAGTGTAGTAGATGTAACCGTTAATTACTATTGGATCATATTTGCGTTCGTATTGAGAAGTTGAGTAGTAGTTGCCGTAAGTTGTTGTTCCACCTGCGTCTCCACCGATTGCTCCTCCGAAAGCCACAGGTCTTGTCCACATGATGTGAGATGTTAGTGGCGCTGTAGTGTATGGATTGAAGTTGGTGGTGCAATTGTAGTTGGAGGCACCTTTGCCTGCACTATAGCCCATGTAGAGGCCTAGGTAAGGACCGCCTATTGCGTACCAGTTGTTGACGTTCAGTGCATTTATCGGGGTCTGCCAGTAACTCGTTGGAAGCGGAGTTGTTGGAACATTTGGTATCGGCGTCTGTTGTACTGTAAGTGACACTACTGAGCTAGTCGCAGGTTCAATAATGTCGCCAAGGTAACTAGGATTGCTGACGCCTATGCTACCATATTGACCGCCAGTTAATGTTTGTCCTGGATAGCTCATCTGGAAAGTGTACGTGCCAGTTGCGGAGGGTGTAAAATGAGTAGTTGTTCCGCCTGTATCATCGGATGTGAACGGCCCCAGTGTCGAAATGGTTCCGCTAGGACTTGTAACTTTTATCGTCATATTAGCCCATCTGTCGCCATATGGGCCGCCAGCTGTCATTGGCGGTTCATTAAGCCAGAAGGCGACAGTGACGGTTTGGCTGAGACCTGCTGGATTAGGTGCAACGTTAATGAAAGCGAAAAGCTGGATCTTATACGGTGGACTGTGCGCGCTAGCACTTGGTAATAATGAAGTTGAAGCTCCTATAGAAATTGTTAAAATTGCTGCAATCAAAATAGCCATAGATTTTCCTTTTAGATTTTGCATTTTCATCTGTGTTTTTTCTTCCTTATTATTTTATTTTGCATTGAGCAAAAGCATAAACAAATACACCCTTGCCCAACGACACAGTTATTTATCCCGCGTTTATTTATAAAATTTGTGGTTACAAAATAGCCTCAATGTGGCTCGGAAAACAACATAATGCTTTGTGGTGATATTGTGACAACAAAAGGGATACACAGAATGAAAATTGGAAGAGCCAAACTAATGAATAAACCGACAACTACGAAAGGAGTAAAATATGATAAATATTTCATTTATCTGTCAATTTATGTTGTGGAAGATAAGAAATTTCCGTTCACAGTAGGCGATGAACTGCTCGTCAAAATCGAAGATGGAAAATTAATTATTGAAAAGTCTTAGTTATGGGCTATCCCTTTTATTGCGTCTCTAACGATGTTTTCAGGTTCGCTACTCATGAATACATGAATGGTTCTCGGCGCAAGATTTTATACCAATGCAGGCAAATATCTAAAAATTTAGGCATTCCTTCTCGTTCTTTGTCAGGTTATGGCTAGCTGCTCGTTTGCTGCAGAACAAATAGTTAGTATTTTTCAACATAATATGGCGGGATTTTATTTTTCACTAACAAGCCTTTGTTGCCCATCCAAAATTACCCTTAACTTAACCACCATCCTGTCTAGCCTCTTTTTTCAATACTGACGGACTTGTTTTCAAATCTCGAAACAGAGAACAGAACAATGAGAACACACTCATTTTTTGTTCTTTTTGTTAGATTTTTAGGCAAAATGTTAGTAATTGAATTTAGCGGTTGTTTTCTGGGAGTATTTTTAGTATGCGGAGGATTTTTTTGAATTCTTCCTCTTTCAATGATGCTCTTCTGCCGTTGGCATAGATGTCTTTTACTTTTTCCACTACTTTGGCTACGGTTTGGTCGTCTGGCTCATTTCCCGCTAGTTCTGTTATTTTGTGTTTGATTATGCCTTTTCCCGACTGCTTCCCAATCGTTAAACGGCGCTCGTTGCCGACTAGTTCAGGCGGGTAAGGCTCATAGGTCCATGGGTCAACTAAGACGCCGTGTGTGTGGATTCCTGACTCATGTGCGAATCCGTAGTCGCCGACGATTGCCTTGTTTGGCGGAACCACGTAGCCTGTTGCTTTGCCAATGTAGTCAGCGGTTTGCTTTAGCTTCTGGGTTTTGCCTTCAAACTTTTTGACGTCGTGATGCAGGTACAGGTTTAGCAGCACTTTTTCGGTTTCAGCGTTGCCTGCGCGTTCGCCGATGCCAAGATACGTTGTGCTGGCGTATACTTTGTCCCATACGCCTGAAGCTGCCTTAATTGCCGCCATCGTGTTTTCAACGGCGTTTCCGAAGTCGTCGTGCGCATGAATCTCTATGGCATCGATTTTGGTTTGTTTCTTTATGGCTACTACTTTGGCTGGTACACCGTTAGGTAAAGGCGCCGCTGGGTCAGATAAGCCGATGCCGACGGTGTCGCAGATACGGTAACATTCCGCGCCTGCGTCTGCAACGGCGTTGATTAGGTTTCTTCTCAAAGTTCCAGTCTGCACGTGTGCTGTCTTCGCCGTGAACGAAAGTTCTCAGTCCGCAGGTTTTAGCTGCATATTCAACTACGTTAACGATGTTGGCTAAGATTTGCTCTTGGGTTTTTTCAGGCCATTTAGCTTTAAAATGTAGGTCGGAGACAGGGTGAGAGATGCCGACTTCTTTAAATCCGCATGCCACGGCGCTGTCAATATCCTCTTTTAACGCTCGACACCAGCCCGCGACGCGCAAGTCAAGGTTTAAATCTTGGATAAGTTTTGCTGCTTTCTTGTCGGGCTCTTGATAATGGAACACTTCGATGCGTTCAACGCCGATTTCTGCTAGGAACTGGGCTATTTTTGCGGCGTCTTTTGGTCCAGCTGCTAAGCCGGGCATTTGAATGCCATCACGCAATGTGGTGTCGTCTATGATGGGCTCGGTTTTTAGCGGCAGTTTGAAATAGAAGTCGTGTAAGTCCATTTTTCATTACTCTGTCTTTTTTTATGCTTCTCCCCAAGCATTTCTGTAATGTTGATTTACACTTCTATGAAGTTGATAAACATTTCTGCATTACTTGTGTAAGTTTGTTCAAGCAAATATGCGACTTAGCTATGAAGCGTCTTGTCTAAATGTAAACAAAAACTTTACACATAAACCTAGCAAAGCCAAGTGGCAACCCGTAAAAAGCCTGTGAATATTTTTAATCAAGTATAAGCGCAATACTGTATCAAAGTTTGAGAAATTCTCTGATAAAAACTCGAAACCTAAATATTAAATTATGATTTGTCTTCCTAGTAAAGGAGGCATCTTGGCTCTTTACGCATGTAATCGCAAAGTAAATCGTTTGGATCTTCTCCAGATGCTTCTATCTTAGCGTACATTTCCTCAGGCGTATCGGCTGTGAACAGGATTTTTTTGTTTTTGATGGCGATGTACTTGTTTAGGTATTTTGAGCGAAGCTTCTCTTCGTTAGCAAAGAACCATCTCATATCTTCCCTTGCTCTCGTGAGTTTTACCATCATCTTCTTTTCTACAGCAGGATCGAACTTCACGATTTTGACCTCTGCCATTTTCACTTTGCTCATCTTTAATTATTCTCCTGCGCTATATTTACCCCTTCTGCATCTGTCGGTATTTATAACTTGCCAAAAAATCAAGACTTAGCTCTTAAATAACATGCCTAATAACCGCAAAAATCATCAAATATGCGATATGCGCACGTTAAAATAATTTAGCCTGACATTTTATTGAAAAATAAAAAGCTACCTTGCGTTTGCGTATAGTGCTTTAAGTGTGCCTGAAACGCCCAAAACATGCACCGATGTTTCCTTGCCGGCAATGCTGGTAATTGTAGCCAAAGATGCTCTCAGCATATTTAGTGTAGCCAACGAGACCCTGAGCACAGCAACTTTGTGTTCCTCGTCAAAATTAATCAGGGCTAAACCAGTTAAGCTTGCGCCAACCTCGCCGTACAGCTTGGTTACGGCAGCCCAAACTGCGTCAATAAATTCGCGTTCAGCAGGTATGCCTTCGCATTCCAGTTGCAGTGCTAGGTAACGCCGTTTAACCCGCTTCAAGATGGCTTGCCCTCCTTAATTATGCTGATGCCGGGTGCAACAAATCGGCTGCTGAGTTTTTCACGGTTACGCGCAACGATTGCCGCTGGATTGGTTGAGGTTGCATCTAAAGCTTGAGCCTCATCTAGCCCGAATAGGAAAGCTAAACTTGCCAGGTCCCTTGGCAGCCGCATAAGCCGCTCCTCAGCAACGCCGCTTGAAACCACTATGGGCACTTTGAATTCGCGTGCGATGGCGACTTCACGGCGCAAACTCATAAGCAATCGAACTCGGGGTGGACCTTCCAAAATCAAAAGCGGCTTAACATCCACTTCCAACGCGGCTAAGCTGCAGCTGGCTAATTCGGCTTCTGCACGGTCAAAAAACCGTTTATGATAGTCAAGGCTGGGAAAATTTAGGAGGTCTACGCGCCTGTCTTTGGCTGCTTGCCTTGCCACTTCCTTGCTGTCGCATGTGATGCATATGACTTCGAATCGTCGCCTGAACTTGCGCAGAAAATGGGTCAGGTCATTTTCCGATCTTGGATGGAAATCTGCTCGTGAAACAAAATCTAAGCCTGCTTCGCTGCACATTGTTTTAAGCTGGGTTAATTCTTCTTCGCTTAGTTTTGAAGTGAACGGGATAGAAATTTGGCTGTAGCCGAAGCGGGCGGCTTTGGTGATGAGTTTTTGTGTTGCATGTTGGTCTTTGGGGTTAATGCGTAAATGCAAGTCGGCGAAAGCTCGTGTCATGGCAGCAACCCAGCACTCTTGCATAGATCCGTTATTTCTGCAGCGGATTTGTTTTTAAAATGAATTTTAAAGTGGACGGGGTCATTTTGCGTAAACTTTATGTTTCCTAAATAGGCAGATTGCTTGTCGAACCTGAGATACAGGTTTCCTTTTTCTATGTGCAGTTTTAAGTCGCGGCTTAACTCTTCTTTGTCGAGCGAGTTTAAGCCTGAACCAATTTTTTCCAGTGCTGCTGGAAGCAGTTTTTTGTCTGTTAGTTTAGCTGTTAAAAGGGTGATGGGGTTTCCATAGTGCCCCGTTAAACTTGTTGTTTGGAAAATAAGGGTTTCTGCCAGTTCCGTCTGGCAGTAGGTTGCGTACGGCTGTTTGGACTTTGTTTGTGTCCTCGGTAGCGTGTGCAAATACTCGAATATCGATGTAGGCTATTGGCGGTTTAGAAGACATTGGACACCGATTTTGTTTCTGGGCTTCTAGCTTTTAGCTTTTTTCTTTGGTTTGGGTTTGGTTTCAGGTTTTTGCGGTTTTGGTTTTGCTGCTGCCGCTGCTTTTGCTTTTTCCGCGCACTCTTTTATGGTTGTGATGTTTTGGTCGTGTGCTGATTTTCTTTTGACGTCGACGGGTAAGCCGATTTGTTTGGCTTGCTGCTTGTTTACGCCTGCTTTCTCCAGTTCGGTTGGGCTGAATCCTTTGCCGATGTTTTGTTTTTTGTTGTGCTTAGTTATTACTGACTTTGATTTGACGCATAAAATTTATCTCCCTGGGTTTGGCTTTCTGCCAGTTGGCTGTGCTCGTTTTCTTGCTCCTCTGCGGTGGCTTGGTCTAGCTTTTTCTGCTCCTGCTCCGCGGTGGTGTAAGCCTCTGACGTTTTTGCCTGCGCTTGTTAAGCTTCTGAAGACTCTGCTGGTGTGCTGTTTCTCTGTTATCCAGTTGACGTCTTTGTCTGTTTTTATGACTGGGCTCTTGGGGTCAAGCAGTATGACTTCGAACCATTTGTGTTTTCCGTCTTCGCCTACCCAGTAACTGTTTAGAACTTCCATGTTTGGGAAATGCTTTGCTGTACGCTCTTCAGCTATGAGCCTTATGCTTTTGGCTGGTTTAAATTTGGCGACTCCCATACGTTTGGGTCGTCTGCCTGAGCGCGGGCGTTTTTTTCGGAGTCCGCCTCTGCGCACTTTTGTGCGTGCCACTACGAAGCCTTGTTTGGCTTTGTAGCCTAGTTTTCTTGCACGGTCAAGCCTTGTCGGATGCTCAATGCGAAGTGTCGAGGGCTGCTTTCGCCACTGCACCAATCTTTCCCGCATGAGTTCTTCAACGAAGGATTTTTCGGGTTGAGCCCATTCTTCCGCGATGTACTTGTATGCCATTTTTTCGTTTTTCCTCCTAAATGTTTCATTTGCTTACGGTTCAGCCTTACGGCCACATCCCAACGGACAATGATTATCCGCCTGCAATTTCACATCATAGTACCATGCAATGAAATAAACCTTTCCAGCAAACCATAGACGCTTGAAGCTTATACGCCTCCGTCAACTTCTCAGGCGAAAATTCAAGCTTGAAGTCCCATGCAAAAACACTTTTGTGTTACCCTTTGCTTCGCTCTCTACGACTTTGCCTCCTCATAACGCATCAATAACAAAGCCTTAAGCTGATGAAATCTATTATCGAATACTGCTTGGCTTAAACACTCGTCTAACATCTTCAAGCTTTGAGCCGACGATTTCTATGTTGTCGATGTTTCCCAGTCCTTTTTGGGCGGCTGTTCGGATGTGAGAGATTTCCGCGGGGTCGAATCCCATGACTCTGGCGGCGGTTGCGTCTGTGGCAACGACGTCTTTTCCTGCGATTATCAGGTCCATTTTGACTGGTGTGCCGTCTGTTGGTCCGCGTCCTTCCATTGCGACGAAGCCATCGATTACTGTTAGTGCGGGTTTGATTACTGTGTTGATGTCTACTACGACTTTGCTTATGCCTTTCGTATGATACTTCATTTTGAGCTTGTCGGGCAAGAGACCGAACATGTTCTTCATGCCCAAAGTGACTTTGGTTGCCATGTGAGTTTTCATTTTTGCAGCGCTTATTATGGCGGATTCCGTAACGATGCGCGGCACTTTAATGCTGCCTAAGGTTTCGCAGTCTGGGATGGGAATTTTGACTTTGTCTTTTTGGTACCGCAAGTTGAGGAACTCCACGCCGTTTCGCTGGCACATCTCTTTCATGCCTGTGGCTTCATAGGCTTTGTCAGCGTTAGTCATGGTTGCGTCTGATTCCACAACGAAGATTTCAAGGGGTAAATCCTTCAGCTTCATTATTATGGCTTCAACCACCATCGGGTCGGTTGTTGCTCCCGAATCCCATGTTTCAGTGCATATGAAATTGACTTTTATGAGGGCTTTCTTGTAACCCGATAAGCATGATTTGTAATCTATCAAGTCAAGCGCTTTAAAAACGGGCTCGTGCCCTCTTTCGCCCCTGACAATTGCGACCGTCGATTTCTCCGTTTAAGACACCAACTCCTATTGGCTCAATCAAGCTTTAAACGTTTACCATCGGCTCAACAGTCCACTTTGGACTTATTCAACATACAAAAGCACCAATTCATGTTGAAAAGTGCGCGACTTAATTCTATGTTGAACTATGTTGAATCATATTTGAAGCATAATAAAAGCATCTAGGACTAGGGGGTAGGCTTGAGCACACACAAACGTGCAGGCAAAGGGTCAGAAGCAAAGCGTTTCAAAAGTTGAGAAAGATAGACCGAACTATATTTTTACGAGTTTTGCTCTTTTTTTGAAAAAGTAGGTTTCCTTAGGTGAGTGTACATGGATTTCGAAGGGTTCTTTTATTCCAGCTTTCCAAAGCTCGCAATGTATCTTTGCTGGAGGAAGATTTGTGATTATGAGGATGTCTATGTCGCTTGAGTAACTGTGTTCTTTCTCCGCGGCTGAGCCAAACAGGTAGGTTTGTGCTTTCGGGTCGAGTTTAAGAACCGTTCTCTTGATGGTTTCCAAATACTTTGATAGATTGATGAAGGCTTCCTTTCTTTTCAGAGCAGTTTTCACTAAAAGATCATACGACATTTTTCATTATCTCCTTAACTGCCAATGTTAATTTTTCTGTTTCTCCCTTAGTGAATTCTCATAACGTATCTAGACGTTAACTATTCTAAATATTTAAGCCTATTAACAGCTTCGATATGGGTAAAAGCATAAAAAGCAGTTTTTTTCATCGTTAGGAGCTTATGGTGAAGAGTCAGAACATCATTCTGGTTATCGTTGTTTTGGGAACGTTGATGGGTGCCTTAGACAGCACCATCGTGTTGCTGGCTTTTCCCGCGATAACTGATGGTTTGCACTCAGACTTCATCACAACCATCTGGATAATACTAACTTACCTGCTGGTAATTGCCGTCACCACCACCCAGCTTGGCAGAATAGGCGACATCTACGGTCGAACAACCATGTTCAACGCGGGCTTCGCCATCTTCACAGTCGGCTCTGCCCTATGCGGGTTTTCACCAGACATTTACTTTCTAATTGGCTCCCGAGTGGTGCAGGCGTTGGGCGGTGCATTGATGCAGTCTAACAGCGGCGCCATAATCGCCGATACTTTCCCGCCGAACTCACGCGGCAAAGCCTACGGTTTCAGCTCTTTGGGCTGGACAATAGGCTCAATGATGGGCATCGTCTTAGGTGGCATAGTCACTACTTTCATCGGGTGGCAATTCATCTTCTTCATTAACATCCCCATAGGCGCAATCGCCCTTATCCTCGGCTTAAAATATCTAAAACAAGCTCCCAAGAGTAAAAGCGAAACTGGACATAGGCGGCATGGTGCTCCTTGCAGCAAGCCTTCTGCTCATCTCCTACGGTGCAACAAGCTTAGCTTCACAAGGAATATGCTCTCGCAAACACTGCTTCATTGCTGCTGGGCGCTTTTCTGGTTCCGCTGTTCATCATGTACGAGAAACGTTTGGAAACCCCGATGGTTGACTTCAAAGCCTTCAAAGACAGGGTTTTAAGAAACTCCTGCTTGGCCACATTCTTTGTCAGCGTCGGCTACATATCCGTGGTCTTTCTGATAATTATGTATCTGCAGGGCGTACGCGGCTTATCACCTCTAAACGCAGCGCTTCTGCTTATTCCCGGCTACGTGGTTGGAGCCTTCTTCAGCCCCGTAATGGGCAGGCACTCAGACAAAATAGGCGCCAGAACAATAGCCACAATCGGCATCATCTGCCTTGCTGCAGCCACACTAATCTACACCCTACTCAGACCAAAACTCATCCTATACATCATTTTAGTGGCATCCGCTGTCTCAGGCTTCGGCACAGCCATGTTTTTCCCAGCCAACAACTCCGCCGTCATGGCAAAAGCACGACAAGGCAACTACGGCAGCATCTCGGGTCTGCTAAGAACCCTGCAGAACGTAGGCATCTTAGGAAGCTTCGTGGTGGCAATATCCGTCGCCTCCGCCTCCATTCCCCGACAATTAGCCTTTCAAGTATTCATCAGCACCGTAAAACTCTCAGGCGGCTTAAGCGCATCCTTCATCACAGGCATAGACGCAGCACTCTACGCATCCATAGCAATCCTGGCAATAGCAGCAATACTCTCTGCAACACGCGGAAAAGAAAACCGAACCCAATCCAACTAACAGCAAACTGTTTTATCGCTCGATTCAAACCCTAAACCAAAAAAGCAACCCAAAACAAGCCCTGACCAGAAACCTCTCGCCTGTAGACCTACCCTACTATTTGTGCCAAAATTCAGCCACAAAAAGCAACCTCAACGAAGAACCTAAAGAAGCGGTAAAATCAAAAGCCCCGTGATCAACCCGCCCGCCAACCCCAGCATGATTGGGAAAGGCAAGCCTGGGAAGATTCCTTTTTTCTCAAGCATGAAAAACGTTATGATTGAACCTGCCATAATGCCTACAATTGATATTAAGCATGGTAGAATGCTGGGTAAGAAGCTGAAGAACATGGCTCCAGTCAGCATGGAGTAAAACACCAAGTCGCCGAGCCCCATCTGAATATCCTTAAACGAGAAGCTCAAACCCTGAAGCTGATCCATTCCTCCTGAGGACTGAGCAATCTTACCCACTGGACCACGATAAACTGCAAAAACATCATACGCTGCCAAAAACGCCAAAATCAGCACCGCACTCCATAGCGGAATTGAGAAGCCGAAGAAGATGCCCAGTGCACCGCCAATACCGACTACAGCTACGTTTCGAGGTATGCTGCCTAAACGGAAGATGGCAAAGTCAAACAGCACCGTAATGGCTACAGATAGAAGTATGAGTATGAGTAGAGTGTC
Organism: Candidatus Bathyarchaeota archaeon; assembly: GCA_963785215.1. GTDB lineage: Archaea > Thermoproteota > Bathyarchaeia > Bathyarchaeales > Bathycorpusculaceae > Bathycorpusculum. Next base: position 5,692 of record CAWAUU010000001.1, on the reverse strand, counting down.
CAAACTTGGAAAATAGTTGAGGATCGCATTCAAGTAAACCAAAGACAACAACAAAGACGCAGTCGTCATAGCAACAACGATTAATCCTCTGATGATTCTTTTGCTTCGCCGCTTAATCAAAAGATAAAACAACGCTGCACTTATCGCGACAATAACGACAAAGTAGAGAGCATTGCCAACTGGTGCTGCAGGAGTGTTGTTAGGAATAGGCGTGACTGGAATAGCCGTTGACTGAGGCTGTGGCTTCAGCAAGTAAGCGCAGCCTAAACCGAAAACAAGGCTTGCCAGTATCGGAACCAAATAAACAATTTGAAACCTGAACTTGTCCAGCTTATCTTGCTCAGTCACAGTTGCTACCCTAAATTGTTAATAGCTAACGCCGCTTGCAAATAACACTGGTCACACAATAAGTTTTGCTTTTTATCCGTATCAAAAATAGAATTAGAAAAATGCATAACACACAAAGACCTCGGGCAATGCGGCAAACCCAACGTGTGCCCCAACTCGTGAATAGACTCCTTCAAAGCCCGCAACACAAAAACAGCTGAGCCACCACTTTCGCCATAAAACTGTGGCTTAAGCCTCCACAACGAAATCAAAGCAGCCCTTCCAGGTGTGTACGCTTCACCAAACACGTAGTTCAATTCGGGCACAAAAATGTCAATATCAACCACGCCCAAAACCCCATGAAACTTGTCGCTTTTAGAGGCGTAAGCCCTGATTTCATTAAGAATCAGGCTGGAACTGTACTGGTTACGTTTCTTATCAAAAGCCAGCTTAGGAACAGGCAAAACCTTCTTAATAATCGTGCAAGTGGTATCAGGAAAAGTTTTAACTAAACCCTGCTGAAGCCCAACCAACACCTCTGAATCCACATGCCCAACAGCCAAAATACCAATCTTCATACAGACAGCCTATATCTCGTAGGTTTCTCCAGTCCTCGGCGCCACAGCATCCAAACCCAACTCAGTTTTCGCCCAATTAGCCAAAAGCTCACAGTTACCCTCGGCGCCGTGAACAACGAAAACTTTAGGTTTACCCCCAAGACGCCGCAGCCCTTCTTTAAGTTGACTTGCACCGCAATGGGAAGAGAAATCAAAATGCCGATACTGCGCTTTAACCTTACTCACTTTCCCATCAATCGTGGTGACACCCTTATCCAACAACTGTTTGCCAGGTGTCCCAGGAATCTGATAACTAACCAAGAAAATAGAATTCCCCGCCTTCTTAGCTATCTTGGAAATATAAAACTGTGATGGACCACCCTTCAACATGCCCGCAGGCGAAATAATCACGCCCGGATCCTTCGCGGCTCTCCGTCGGTCACGCCAGCCATCAACCCAATCCAGCGAGTGAATAGCATTAACAAAAAGCCTAGGATCCCTAAGGAACTCCTTGTAATTCATTATTATTCTGCTAGCTTCTCGAGCCATCCCATCCAAAACAACAGGGTACTCAAAATGATTCGCTGCTAAAACACAAGCAATTTCCTGGGCACGCCCGACACCGAACGCCGGCACCAGAACGGTCCCCCCTCGCTCAACCACCTCAGTCGCTGCCTCAACAAAACTTCTCTCAAGCTCGGGCCGCGGTGTATGATCTTCACTTGCATAAGTGCTCTCAGTGACAACTGCATCTAAATCTCCGTAATCCATCGATGCACCCTTTAACAATTTGCTGTCTTCCATGTTGTAGTCGCCAGTGTAAAGAATCTTCTTGCCGTCCGCCTCAATGAGTACCTGAGCGCTTCCAGGCGTATGACCAGCATCAAACAGTTTAACCTTCATGTCACCGATGGCTTCTTCAACACCAAAATCTAAATGCCTGTTGCTATGCATCATAGCATCAAGCTCAAGATACTCAAAAGGCAAATAATAACCAGACAAATGAATAAAATCCTGAATAAGAATCTGCGTTAACTCCAAATTAAGCTTGTTCGCGTACAGCGGCTTCTTATCGTTAATATAAAACATCGGTATAGCGCCTGAATGGTCAAGGTGACTGTGAGTTAAAATTACCGCGTCAACTTCTTTCGGCGGAACATGCATTGGAAAACCCGGTTCATGATCAAGCATAACACCGTAATCTAACACAACCTTACTTTTCTCAGACTTAACAGTTATACCTATTCTGCCAACTTCTCTGGCGCCGCCCAAAAATCCAACTTGCAAGCAAACCAATCCTTGTGTTAACAGTTAACGATTAAAAATGAATATGCTGTTTTAAATATGTATTGACCCTCTCGCCGTCTGCGATGATACAGAACCCTTCCGAATCGCCCTCAAAACAGCGTCAACATCTAAAGAAGCATCAATCTTCGAGCAGACACTAAACAACTCTGACAATTGATGAGCATCGCTGCCAGCTGTCCCAGGCAAACCCATACTTTTAGCAAGCTCCTTGGCTTCGTTATTCGCCGCCGACGTGGACCCGCCGTTTAGGACTTCTATGGCGTCAACTTTGTAGTTTCTCGCTAAATCGCCCATGCCATACTCACGATAAGGATGCGCCACAATAGAGACCCCGCCTATGCTTTTTGCGTAATCAACCACAGCTTCAGGCGTCCAAGGTCTCGGCGGCAACTCCTCAGTGCCCAAAATCAACATGTCGCCCTGCGGCGTGCTGATTTCAACGCCTGGAATAATCAAAATGTCAGGATAAGCCGAAGCCAACTCAACCGTAGCCCTGCAGCCTCTTACGCTGTCATGGTCTGTTACGGCTGCAACCTTAATGAAACTGTGAGCTACAAGCTGGTCAACCAAAGTTTTCGGTTGAATAAGCGAATCACTAGAATAAACAGTGTGAATATGTAAGTCGGCGTACAGAGGTTCTATAATTACATCCCCATTAATACTCTAAAGCAGTTTTTACTTGATTTCTAACCTAATTAAGACGCTCCCGCTAAAAAAGATTTAATGAAAAAAGAGCTAAGTTAAATCGTCCATTTGATTTCTAAAGGATTGCGCTTTTTTAACAGATTTCCATGCATAAACTCCAAACAAAATTGCTATTCCCGCAAAAATAAACCCTTGATAAGACAAAGGATTTTGCGCTTCAGCCACAATAAAGACGCCTGTTAGAGCAATAAAAGCTAAGGTTATTGCTAAGTAATTTTGAACATCCGTTTGAAGTTTAGCTATGTCGATTTGTAATTTTCTCTCACGATTTACTTCGTCATCTTTTATTTCTTGTTCTACAGAAAGCAACCCAAGAAAATTGACCTTTACCTTGAAGATTTTGTTTCTATCTTCCTTGAGTTTGTCACTCTCTGGTTCTGAATCTAACTTTTGTATTTGTGGAGTTGCTATCATGGTTGTTGATGGATTTGGGATTTCTAATCTTATTGCAATAATATATCCAGAAGGCGACTAATATTAGAAAAGCAGTAAGAAAGACCTAGTGAGAGAAGTTCTAACTGCATACTCAACATTTCCAGTGGCTAATGAATAATATGAACCCCATATTTCAACAAGTGGAATTAAGAACAAGCCCAAACTCTGAAAGTATATTTGCTTGAATTTCGGCTTGTCCTTAGTAATTTCATGAAACATCAATCCATTTAGAGCTATTCCGAAACCTACAACTATGCTGGTTGACGTTGTCAAACCATTAATGAAAGTAGGAGCATTATTAATTCCGTTTTTAAAAACTGATGATGGAACTACCAAAATAAGTATTACAGCTAAAACAATAGTTGTAGCAAAAATAAGAAACGTTCTTAGCTTTTCATTCAATGTTTTTTCTCTCAGTTCTATTTCTTTGCTATGCAGTTTTAAATTTTTGCTTATACGAATATTTTAAATTCTTTTAAGGGTATATATTTGCTAAATGCCAATAAGACAATCCCCAATTGACACGGATATTCAGAAGAGAACCTTTCCTATTCCACCTATTAAAATAGATAAAACGCTAATTCAGGAGTTAGGAGAATTCTTAGAGAATTTAGACTTAAATCTACTATTAACTTACAGTTCGGATTCCAAAACAAAAGAGACTACTAGGCAAAATGTAGAAGATTTCGTTGATGCTGATTGGGGAGAGGGTTTACGGAGAATTACAATAAACAGTAAGTCTATGGTAAGAATAAGAATTGACCTTGATGAGCCAAGACGTAGTAGATATACCATTTACGGCAAAAACATAACAAACGTTACTGGCATAGCAAGTTGTATTAAAGACATATTTCAGAAACACAGATTAGGGTATGCTTCTGTAAAAACCAGTTGGTCAGCAAAACTTGCAATACCGACCGTTTTAACTCTGGTCTTCGCTTACTTAACATTCACGGTTATTAGGTTCATTAATCCAGCTGATTTTTATAATGCAATAATAGGAACGGTACTAGTTGCAATGTTTGGTGGAACAGCATTGTATTTTTTTGTACAATGGCTTTTTCCATACTTTGAATACGGTGAGCCTTCACAAAAATCTGTAAGAAAATATATTTGGTTTGTTTTGTTTGGTTTAGGAATTGTTCCTGCAATCATCTTGAAGTTGCTTGGATTATGAAAGTCGGCGTAAATAGGTTCGATAAGTACATCCCCATTAATGCAGCAATTTTATGTTTGAGTACATTTTAAGCGTCTATAACCGTTTACGGGGTAAAAAAGTTTACCACAAAATTCCTATTCATCCCAAAGCGCGCCTCATCCTTCTATGACTTAGACTTTCTTGCGTGCCTCTGGGTTATAGGACAAAGGAATCAGGAAAAACGTGTTTTTAGGATAAGCTTTTTGACAACGCTGCTTCAGGCAACACAAGTTAAAAAGATGGGCTGAGAAGGCTCTTGTTGAATATTCCTATTAAAATATTTTGCATTTTTCTTTTCTCCTCAAGTTTCCAGAGCCTCAGCAAACCCTGACTATTAATAAAGCTCTCAATCAAACTTTATGGTTTTTACAAACATATGTAAGTCAGCTTGAATCAAGGTTATTCGCTTAACTGTCTACGCAAAATGTTCTCTAAACGAACTAAAATCTCTTTGCTTCCTTCAACATCAGCATCAACAGAATCAAACGCTAACCCCTTTGCTCTACACGCTGACCTGCAGGCTTTTTTAACGGTGTCTTTCCAAAGTTTAGCATCATTAAGCAAAACAACACCCGCATACGCCGTGCGCTTAATGTATTCACGGGTTTGGCTGCAACGTAATCTACCGTTTCTATGGAGTTGATGATCGAAGCCTTTCAGTACGTCTCCGACGCGCTCCCCCATGCAAAGTTAGTAATTGCAGGAGGGAACCATCCGAGCGCCGCTGGCTACGTGGAGTCAATGAGGAAAGAGTACTCGGGAAACTCGAAAATTGAATTCACTGGCTATGTTCACGAGAAGGAATTGCCCGATCTTTTCAGAGTTCTTCCGTCACTGTCATGCCTTACTCGTCCTCTACGGCTCAAGTGGCGTCGCTCACCTGGCATGTGCCTACGGCGTTCCGATTGTGTGTGCCGACCTCGAGGATTTTCACGAAATGTCTGACGGCGAGGGCATGGCCATTGAGTTTTACCGGCCCGGTGACGCGAACGACCTCGCCGCCTGCCTGATTCGCTTCCTCACCGATCCTGCCCAGCAGCAGGCTATGGCGGAACAGAACTTTTCCGCTGCTCTTCGCATGACGATGCCGAACATTGTTCTTAAGTATTTGCGCCATTTCGAACTGGAGCAGAGAACGCTCGCGTTGCGTCACATCACCAGA